>CACWNY010000001.1 GCA_902762375.1 uncultured Ruminococcus sp.
TTTTGAAGATTCTTCGTCGCTTTCGCTCCTCAGAATGACAACAATATATTATTTCAAACAGGCTTTTTTCTTAAGTTGATGACATTGCCTATCAGGGGCTTTGCCCCTGAACCCCACAAACTTTTTGAAAAAAGTTTGACAAAAACTTTCAAGGCTCACTTCGTTCGGAATGATTAGCTAAGTGTCAGCTATGACAATTAAAAGTTTTTTGTCCACTTTTTTTCAAAAAAGTGGGCGGGATTGTTAAGGGCGGCAGCCCTTGACACGGGATTTTAAAGGGCGGTAGCCCTTTAATGGATAAAAATTCAAAACAAAATTTGCCAAAGCAAATTTTGACAGTGAACGGGTTGGATTAACTCTTCATGTGAGAGTTCTTATCAATATAAAGACCTAGCATAAAAAAGGAGGAACAATAAAAAATGTATCCAAAGCAAAAAACAGTGGCAATGATACTGGCAGGTGGTCAGGGCAGTCGTCTTGGCGTGCTGACAAGAAAACTGGCAAAGCCTGCTGTACCATTCGGAGGAAAATACAGAATTATTGACTTTCCACTGTCGAACTGTGTCAATTCGGGCATTAAGGCAGTAGGTGTTTTGACACAATATCAGCCGTTGGTACTCAATGAGTATATCGGTAACGGTCAGCCATGGGATTTGGACGGCACTTATGAAGGTGTGACCTGTTTAAGTCCCTATCAGCAAATGGACGGTGCATATTGGTATTCAGGAACAGCCAACGCTATCTATCGCAATATCAACTTTATCGAAAGATATGACCCTGAATATGTAGTTGTTCTGTCGGGTGACCACATCTACAAAATGGACTACTCCAAAATGATTAAACAACATAAAAAAACTAATGCAGCCTGTACGATTGCTGTCATTGAAGTTTCTAAAGAAGAAGCGTCAAGATTTGGTATTCTGAACACCAATCCTGACGGCTCTATCTATGAATTTGAAGAAAAACCCGCACACCCGAAGAGTACCAATGCGTCGATGGGTATCTATGTATTCAGTTGGAATAAACTGAGAAAATACCTTGAGGCTGACGCTGCTGACGAAAAATCCAGCAACGATTTCGGTAAAGATGTTCTTCCCGCAATGCTGAATGCAGGAGAGAGAATGTTCGCCTATGCGTTTGATGGTTACTGGAAAGATGTCGGCACTATCGACAGTCTTTGGGACGCTAATATGGACTTGCTCAATCCCAATGTTCCCATTGATTTGAGTGGCGAAAAAGACAAGATTTATTCCCGTAATCCTGTCATGCACCCTCAGTATATCGGCGAAAATGCCAACATTCAGAACTCACTGGTCGCTGACGGTTGCGAAATTGATGGTAATCTGGAATTTTCCGTACTCTTTCCGGGCGTAAAAATCGGTACGGGGGCAACTATCACGGATTCCATTCTTATGCCGGGAGCAGTCGTTGAGGACGGTGCAACCGTAGAATATTCCATCGTTGCTGAAAATGCGGTTATCCGTAAGAATGCTCATGTCGGAGCAAAGCCCGAAGAGTTCAACAACCGTGACGAATGGGGTGTTGCTGTTATCGGAGAGGGTGTAAATGTAGCAGAGGGTTGCAGTGTAGCCCCTAAAGCAATGATTGATACAGATGTAACGGGAGGTAATCAGTAATGAAAAACAATGTACTTGGTCTGGTGTTCGGTAATAACCATGCCGACAGAATAGAATCCCTTACCTCACACCGTGCGGTTGCATCTGTTCCTTTCGGCGGTAAGTACCGACTGATAGATTTTACTTTATCCAATATGACAAACAGTGGTGTACGCAATATCGGGATTATCGTCGATAAAAATTTCTTCTCCCTGATGGACCATGTGGGTTCAGGTAAGAGCTGGGAGTTGAACAGAAAAAATGGTGGTGTTCATCTGTTACCGCCGTATATTCAGTCAGGAAGAGCAATGGGTAGTTCTGAAATTGAAGCCATTTACACGATTGAGCGTTTTCTTCATGATTCCGATGAAGAATATGTATTGTTGTGTGAATGTGGCATGGTAGCTAACATTGACTTTGAACCCATGATACAACAACATATCGATACCAGTGCAGATTTTACGGTCATGTATGTCAACAACTTAGACAGTGAGGGCAGAAAAAATGCACTGGCAATGAAAATGAACTCCGAAAACAGAGTGGAAGAATTTTCTATCATACCGTCTGCAAAATCAGGTGAAAATGTTGCTGTCGGAGCTATTCTGACCAACAAGAAACTGTTGATGAAAGTGGTTGAAGAATGTATCAGTACCAACAAACTCAACTATATGAAAGATGTATTCCAGCCTGAAGTCCAAAAATACAGATGTTTCGGCTACCGTTTCGGAGGATATTACTCTCTGATTTCGTCACAGGAAGAATACTTCTATGCCAACATGAGCCTTCTCAAAAAAGAAAATCGTCAGGCATTATTTAACGGAACAAAACCTATCTACACTAAAGTTCGTGATGATATGCCCAGCCGTTACGGTTTAGGGTCATCTGTTAAAAACTCTCTCATCGCACAGGGCTGTATCATTGAGGGTGAAGTCGAAAACAGTATCATTGCCAAAGGGGTAACCATAGGCAAAGGTGCAAAAGTCAGCAACTGTATCATCATGCAGGATACGAAAGTCGGCGATAACGCTACTCTGGGTTATGTCATCGCTGATAAAGATGTTGTCATCAAAGACAACAGAACATTATTCGGTTATGACACATTCCCTATTTACATTCCCAGTGAGAAAGTGTTATAATATATAAGTATAAAAAGATGGAGGTAGACAGATAACATGAAAATTCTTTATTGTACCAGTGAAGCGAATCCTTATGCAGGTTCAGGCGGACTTGCTGATGTTGCTGCTTCCTTACCGAAAACACTCAGACAGCGTGGTGTAGATTGTCGTGTGGTTATGCCCTTGTACGGCGATATTCCGCAGTATCTTAGAGATGGCATTAACTATATTACCAACTTCACCGTTCCTGTATCATGGAGACGACAGTATTGTGGTCTTTTCTGGGCTCAGTATGATGGCGTGACATTCTACTTTATTGACAATGAGTACTATTTCAAAAGAAAAGGTTTGTATGGTTTCTATGATGACGCAGAGAGATTTGCCTTTTTCTCCAGAGCTATCATGGAAATGTTGCCTTATATTGATTTCCACCCCGACCTTATCCACACCAATGACTGGCAGACCGCTTTAGTACCTACTTACTATTATTTCTTCTATTCCAAACTTCCTTGGTATCACAACATCAAAAGTCTGTATACCATTCACAATATCCAATATCAGGGTATGTACGGTTGGGATGTCAATAAAGAGTGTGTAGGACTTCCCGCTGACTGTACCAAAATGATTGAAATGGACGGCAAACTCAATATGTCCAAAGGTGCTATCGAAACTTCCACCAGAGTTTCCACCGTAAGCCCGTCCTATGCCAACGAAATCCTTGACCCTTGGTTCTCACACGGTCTTGACCAGATTTTGAAACATCGTGCCTATAAACTTTGCGGTATTCTCAACGGTATCGACAACGACAGCTATAACCCCGCAACAGATATGCATATGTACGCTCACTATACCCCAGAATATCCGCAGGGTAAAGCAGAGTGTAAACGCAGATTGCAGGAAAGATTAAATCTTCCTCAGCGTGGAGATATTCCGATGATTGCTATGGTAACAAGACTTGTCAGCCACAAAGGACTGGATTTGGTCAAGGGCGGTATCGAAGAAATTATCTATCATAATGATGTACAGTTTGTTGTTCTGGGTTCAGGCGACAAAGAATATGAAGATTATTTCTGGTATCTCAACAACAAATATAAAGGCAAAGTCTGTTTCTGTCCAGGATTTGTTCCCGAACTGGCAAGAAAGATTTATGCAGGGTCTGATATATTCCTTATGCCGTCAAAGAGTGAACCTTGCGGACTTTCACAGATGATTGCTTTGCGTTACGGCAGTATTCCTGTTGTCAGAGAAGTCGGCGGTCTTAGAGATTCCATTCACGACAGTCAGGACGGTTTCGGCAACGGCTTTACTTTCAAGAACTATGATTCTATGGATATGAACCATGCCCTCAGAAGAGCCATCAACGGCTACTGGAACCGTGACGGCTGGAGAACTCTCATGTACAGAGCCATGACCAGTGATAATTCTTGGAGTCGTTCCGCACAGGACTACATCAATGTCTATCAGGATACCATCGACAACTGGAAATAATTCATTTACAATAATCTCATAGACAAAGGGTCTGTTGCTTATTAAAGTAACAGACCCTGAAAATTTTGTGTTTAAGGGCTTTGCCCTTAAAAATCCCACAAGGGGCTTTGCCCCTTGACCCCACCACTTTTGAAAAAGTGGACAAAACTTTTAATTGTCATAGCTGACACTTAGAGGAACAATCCGAACGAAGTGAGCCATAAAAGTTTTTTGTCCACTTTTTTTCAAAAAAGTGGGCGGGGTTAAGGGGCGGCAGCCCCTTAGCAGGATTTTCAAGGGTGGCAACCCTTGAAACAGGATTTTTAAGGGCGGCAGCCCTTAAACTACTATCGGCGAAGCATAACCAGTAACACGATAAACTTGATGACAAAGAATACACTTATCAGACACATGATACCGCCAGCAACGATAAACACAATAGGAAAGACCATAGAAGCGGAGAAAATCTCATCAGGATTTTGTGGATTGTAATAAATTTCAATGGTAGCACCTTCTGTAAAAGAAGCCACATATTCACCGAGTTCGTTAGAATACTTTTTGCCGTTTACCGTATACTCCACATAGACATCAGTATCTGAACTGTCATCTTCATTGATAGCCTCATGGGTTTCAATTTTAGTAATGACGGCGGTAGTTGTGGGATAGTCGTTTCTTTTCTGAACATTACCGATACCTAAAATCAGAAATACAACACCAGCGACTAAAATAATAATGGGAATAATAACTTGTGTGAAAAGTTTTTGAAACATGACATTAACCAATCCTTTCTGACAGGACAAAATTTGCTTACGCAAATTTTGTCTGGAATTTTGGGGAGTTTAAGGGCTTTGCCCTTAAAAATCCCACAAGGGGCGTTGCCCCTTGACCCCACAAGCCTTTGAAAAGGCTTGACCGAAACTTTTAATTGTCATAGTCCGAAGTCGGATAAAGATTTCCGAACAAAGTGAGCCTTGAAAGTTTTTGTCAAACTTTTTTCAAAAAGTTTGTGGGGTTCAGGGGCAAAGCCCCTGACAGAGGTTCGGGGACAGCGTCCCCGACAGGGCAACCTTAAACTCTGACGAAGTAATACAACAGGACAAGCAATCCCAGAACAATTCTGTACCAGCCGAATACTTTGAAGTCGTGTTTTTTGATAAACTTCAGCAAGAATTTGATGACGATAATAGAAACCACAAAAGCAACTACAAACCCGATAGTGAGAATAATCAGTTCATAGGAGGTGAAGTTCAGACCAAATTTGACAAGTTTCAAAAGACTTGCCCCAGCCATAACGGGAATAGCCAGAAAGAAAGTAAATTCAGCCGCTACTGTTCGGGAAACGCCTATCATCAATGCACCGACAATCGTAGCTCCTGAACGGGAAACGCCAGGAAATATTGCCGCCAGAAGCTGAAACATACCGATAATCAAAGCAGTTTTATAGGAGAGTTGTGCAAGTGAATTGATTTCGGGTTTGCGTGTTTTGTTCCAGTTTTCGACCACGATGAAAGCAATACCAAAAATTATCAGTGCGACAGCTACCACCACATAATGATACAGATATTTTTCGAGCAACTCATCAAACAGTACCCCGACAATAGCAGCAGGTATACAGGCAACGATGATTTTCAGCCATAAAGTAATAATATCCATATGCACATAGGCTTTGAGACCAGTTTCCTGACTGTTTTTGTCTTTCGCTTTGAACGGGAATATCTGTTTGAAAAAAATCACCACAACCGCCAGTATTGCCCCGAACTGTATGACCACTTCAAACATATTCCAGAACTCTTGCGATACTTTCAGCGGTAAGAGTTCTTTCAGCAAAATCATATGTCCCGTACTGCTTATCGGCAACCATTCGGTGATACCCTCTACAATTCCGAACAGCACGGCTTTTAAATATTCAACAAATTCCATAATACTCTGTTATTGTCCTTTCGTGTTTTATTCATGATTATTCTTTGAACGACCATGTTATGCCATTTGGCGTATCTTTCACGATAACATTTCTCATGGCAAGTTCATTACGGATAGCGTCAGCCGTAGTCCAGTCTTTATTTTTACGGGCGATGGTACGCTTTTCAATGAGAGCTTCAATTTCGGCAATTTCAGGATTGTCAGAGGAAATATTTTTCTGTTGTGTTTTTTCCTGAATGAGGTCAAGGGAAAGCACCTTATCCATTTCAGAAAGAATATATAATTTTGTATTGCCGTTAAGTTTGGATTTGACCACATCATATACTACTGTCAGAGCTTGTGCAGTATTGAGGTCGTTATCCATAGCGGATTGGAAACTGTCAAAGAACGGTTTCGCCGAAGTGAAATCATATTCGCCGTCTGTAGGGGAGAAAGTCTGAATTTTCTTAATGAGCTTGTCATAAGAGATAGCGGTATTGTCAAGGCTTTCGTAAGTAAAGACAAGCGGTTTTCTGTAGTGCGATTGCAGACAGAACATACGGTAGACCAGTGGATTATAGCCTTTTTCCTCCAGAAGTGAAACGGTCAGGAAATCGCCTTTGGACTTACTCATTTTTCCTCTTTTGTCGTTGAGGTGCAGAACATGGAACCAATAGTTACACCACTTATGCCCTAAAAAGGCTTCACTTTGAGCAATTTCGTTGGTATGGTGCGGAAAAGCGTTGTCGATACCACCGCAGTGGATATCCAGATATTCTCCCAGATGTTTAATGCTGATTGCCGAACATTCAATATGCCAACCGGGATAACCGTACCCCCACGGACTTTCCCATTTCAATTCCTGGTCATCAAATTTCGATTTGGTAAACCATAAAACAAAATCACTTTTATTCTTTTTATTTTCATCAGCCTCAACACTGTCACGCACACCGACAGCCAGTTCTTCTTCATTCTGATTACCCAGTACATAATAATTTTCTAATTTTGAAGTATCAAAATAAACATTTCCACCTTGTATGTAGGCATAGCCCTTTTCCAGCAACACCGAAACCATCTGAATAAATTCATCAATACAGTTTGTGGCAGGTTCTACCACATCAGGATATTTGATGTTCAGTTTCTTGCAGTCCGTAAAGAAAGCGTCTGTATAGAATTTTGCAATTTCCATGACGGTTTTGTGTTCTCTTTTTGCTCCCGAAAGCATTTTATCTTCGCCTGTATCAGCGTCACTGGAAAGATGTCCCACATCAGTAATATTCATTACCCTTTTTACATCATATCCCGCAAAACGCAGATATTTTTCCAGAACATCTTCCATAATATAAGTTCTTAAATTTCCGATGTGGGCATAATGATAGACAGTAGGTCCGCAAGTGTACATATTGACTTTCTTACCGTTATGCGGAATAAATTCCTGTTTTGTCTGACCCAGTGTATTATAAAGTTGCATGGTATCATCTCCTTAAAACCTTGATAGCCTATCTCCGAACGAAGTGAGCCGAAAAAGTTTTTGTCAAACTTTTTTCAAAAAGTTTGTGGGGTCAAGGGGCAAAGCCCCTTGTGGGATTTTCAAGGGTGAAACCCTTGAAACAGGATTTTTAAGGGCGGTAGCCCTTAAACTCGGGCAACACCTGATTTTCTGGCAGCGTCCATTACCGCTTTTGCTACTGTCTGACTGATGCGTTTGTCCAGTGCGTCAGGTAAGATGTAATCTTCACAAAGTTTATCCTCCGTCACCAGTGAGGCAATCGCATAAGAGGCAGCAATATTCATTTCTTCGTTGATTTCCTTTGCCCGACAGTCCAAAGCTCCACGAAAAATTCCAGGAAAAGCCAGTACATTGTTAATCTGGTTGGCAAAGTCTGAACGACCTGTACCGACAATCCTTGCTCCACCTTTTTTGGCTAAGTCGGGCATAATTTCGGGAACAGGATTAGCCATTGCAAAAACAATCGCATTTTCATTCATGGTCTGAACCATTTCCTGTGTGAGAATACCTGCCGCCGATACACCGATAAACAAATCTCTGCCCTTTACAGCGTCAGCAAGTGTACCCGTAATTTTTTCACGGTTGGTAATTTTACTCATTTCCGCCTTAGCTTCATTCAGACGGGGGTCACCTTCAGTGATAATGCCTTTAGCGTCTACCATGACAATATTCTTTACGCCTAAACGCATTAAATGTTTGGCAATGGCAATTCCCGCTGAACCTGCACCGCTGATAACCGCTTTGATTTCGTCCAGTTTTTTGTTGACGATTTTCAACGCATTGATGGTTGCCGCTGCTACAACAATCGCTGTACCGTGCTGGTCATCGTGGAAAACAGGAATATCACAGATTTCCTTTAATTTTTTCTCAATTTCGAAACATCGGGGAGCGGCAATATCTTCCAGATTAATTCCCCCGAAACTTCCCGAAATCAGATATACCGTCCGTACAATCTCATCGACATCTTTTGAACGCACACAAAGCGGAAAAGCGTCCACATCAGCAAAAGATTTGAACAATGCACATTTGCCCTCCATAACAGGCATACCTGCTTCAGGACCTATATCTCCCAGTCCCAGTACCGCTGTGCCGTCTGTGACAACCGCTACCAGATTTTTTCTTCTGGTAAGTTCGAATGATTTGTCGTAGTCGTTGTGAATGACCATACAGGGTTCAGCTACTCCGGGTGTATACGCTACCGCCAAATCGTGCGAATTTTCCAATGGCGGACGAACCGTCACTTCAATTTTACCGTTCCATTCATAATGTTTCTGTAAGGATTCCTCTCTGATATCCATATGGCAACTTCCTTTCCTGTGTTTTGATTATCAATCCTATATATATTATTACGATTACGGAATTTTGTCAATTCTTTTGCGTGGCAAAGTCAGTTAAGTTTAAGGGCTTCGCCCTTAAAAATCCCATCAGGGGCTTTGCCCCTGAACCCCACGAACTTTTTGAAAAAAGTTCGACAAAAACTTTTAATTGTCAACTTTGAGATAACATTCCGAACGCAGTGAGCCATAAAAGTTTTTTGTCCACTTTTTTTCAAAAAAGTGGGCAGGATTTTTAAGGGCGGCAGCCCTTAAATCAGGGGTTCAAGGACGGAAAGTCCCCGACAGACAGTACTTAAAGTAGCAGACGGGTAGCTTAATCGCTACCCGCCTACCGAGATGTATTATAATGAGTTGTTAGTTAGATTGTGTTACGGTGAATGTACCATTAGCTCCCCAACCTGTTGCCTTGATGACAGTTCCGTTGGCAGTACTGAGGTCAGAAGTCTGGTTCCATTTGTTATCCCAGTTATTTTCGGTTGTACCACCGTTCATTCTGACAACGATGAAGTTGGTATAACCGTCAGGAATGTCCGCTTTGAATGAACTTCCTGAACCACTCATATTAATCCACTTGTTGTCGGTATCACTCTTCCATACATACAGTACCCATCTTTCTGTACCCGTTGCGATAGCAGAAGGGTCAAGAGAAACAGTATTGCTAGGAACAGGATTAGTAGGACTTGTAGGAGTTGTGGGGGTTGTAGGTGAAGTGGGATTTTCTACGCCGACAAGCGTACCTATATTATAGGTGTTGGTATAACCAACAAGATATCTCATCACGGCGACAATATCTCCGACAGAAACTTTGCTGTCGCCTGTAACATCAGCACTTTTCAGACTTGTGCCTGTAAGGGTTGTACTGCCGACTACCACTTTCTGCATAAGTACGCAGTCTTTCATATTAACAGCCTTATCACCGTTGGCGTCACCTATCATGTAGCTTTCGCCTGCTGTGGTAGGTTTTTCGGTGGGTTTTGTAGTAGGCTGTGTGGGTTGAGTGGGCTGTGTGGGAGGTTCTGTGGCATTATAGACCACTGCTACACCTGTACTTCCAATCTGACCGCTGATTTGTCCGCCTGATACGGTAAAAGTATTGCCTGTAATCTGGTCTTTGTAAGTACCGTCTTTCATGATGTGTGCGGGAACGCTTACCTGCTGTGAACTTCCACCAACATTGACAAGTACTACACCGTCTGTTCCTCTTTCCACATAAGCTACTGAACCACTGTATGCTACATATTCATTCTGTCCTGCATAATAATTGTGGAATTTGTTTACAGCAACGACTTCATCACTGAAACACTGTGTGGAATTGACTGTACCTATTTTTGTGGTAAAGCCGTTTGTTCTGGCAAAGTACAAAGCCGTTGCTTTATTTCTTGCTCCGACCATACCCCATGTCTTGTTGATATCAAAATCACTGACATCATTGGAGCGTTCATATTCGTTTTCACTCTGGTTAGCATAGGTATCGTGAGATTCTGCCCAGAGTACAGCTTTGTCAGGAGATGTGCCTTTATGGTAAGAACCGTCTGCCACACCCTGTACATTTTTATTTTTCATAGATGTTCTGATACTGTTGCCGACCGTATTTTCTGTAACAGACATATATTTGGTATAGCCTGTAATAGCAGGACCACCACCCTCTGTGGTCTGGTTGAGCACTTCTCCGTAACAGTAAAGACTGACACCTTTTGTCTGTGCATAAGAAGTTGCGTCAGGAATAACATTCGACCAGAAAGTATATTCGCCACCTTCATCAGGTACGCTGATGTGTTTTGCTGCGTCAAAACGGAAACCGTCTACACCTGTATCAATACATTCTCTGAGATAATTTTTTACATAAGTCTGAATTTTGGTGTTTTCTGTATTCAAATCAGGCAAGCCGTTCATTGAACCGTGTGTAATGCTGTAACGATTACCATAGTTAATCTCTGTAAATCCGTCACTGTGCCAACAGTTGCTGTCGTTTCGGATATCGTCAGGAATAGAAGGGGATAAGTCATACCCACTCTTATTACCAAGATGATTAGCTACTACATCGACAATCACTTTGATACCGTATTTGTCAGCCTCTGTACAAAGAGCTTCCAAATCTGCTTTTGTGCCTAAAGCACTGTAGCCTGACTGTGTTTCCAGTGCAAAGGAAGCAGGTTGATAATATACCCACCAACCGTCATTTGCTTTACCTGCCGTTGATTCCTTACAATGCTGTAAAACCGTAGTCTGTACGGCGGTATAACCTGCCTGTGCAATCTGGGGAAGTTTTTCCTTGATGTTGCTCAGTGACCATTCCCATGCGTGCAGAATAACACCGTCCTGAATGTTGTCTTTCAGACCGTAAGCATTTGCTGAACTTTCTGTCTGAACTGTTGTTGCGTCTGCTGTCTGTTTGTCGTTCACGGTAGCCGTTGTAGTAATTGCTGAAGTTACCCCCACTGCCGAAACCATCGCACAAACAAGCATGACACTCAATGTCTTTTTGCCAATAAAACTTTTCTTGAGAAACATAGCTTGTTTCCTCCTTCTTAAAATTTCTCATTCTCTATTTTATCATCTTTTCTTTTATTTTCCTATTGTCTTTTCCGTAAAATATACGACAATGTTTTTGTGCAATATGTCAAAGTCTGCCTTCAGGGAGTTTAAGGGCCGTCAGTCGGGGAGTTCCTCCCCGAACCCCTGATTTAAGGGCTACCGCCCTTAAAAATCCTGCTCAGGGACTTTGCCCCTGAACCCCACCCACTTTTTGAAAAAAGTGGGTCAAAAACTTTCAAGGCTCACTGCGTTCGGAATGATTAGCTAAGTGTCAGCTATGACAATTAAAAGTTTTTTGTCCACTTTTTTTCAAAAAAGTGGGCGGGATTTTTAAGGGCGGCAGCCCTTAAAACAGGATTTTAAAGGGCGGTAGCCCTTTAACTCATCAAAATCCAAACAAAATTTGCCAAAGCAAATTTTGACAATACTTTTTCGTAAACATTCATTTTTGCAACTGACTACTCATTTGTTACGGTAACGGTACAGATTTGTGTTTTTCCGTTATAAGTTTTGCCTGTGATGTTGACCGTTCCTGTATTTTCAGCCATAATTACTCCGCTACCACTTATGGTTGCCACTGACTTATCAGGAGAATTATAAATGACGGTTCTTGCATATTCTCCTGTATTAAACTGACTTTCCAGATAGAATGTTTCTCCCTGTTTAAGGGTGAGATTGGTCTGATTAAAGGTAAGTGAGGTCGGAGCATTTCTGACGGTAACACGGCAAGTTGCTTTTTGACCGTTGTAAGTAGTAATGCTGACAAGTGCTGTACCTATGGATTTTGCCATAACAATTCCGCTGTCTGTAACTGTTGCCACTTCGGGGTGGTTTGATGAAAATGTCAGTACCCTTGACGCTTCATCTTTTGCCAGACTGCCCTCAAGATAAAATGTTTCGCCTAAACCCATAATGCTGTTTTTACGGTTGATGGAAATACTTGTAGGAGCTTTTTTTACGGTAAGACGGCAAGTTGCTTTTTTTCCGTTGTAGGTAGTTGCGGTGATGATGGTAGTTCCTGTAGATTTGGTTGTGATTACTCCGTTAGAACGAACTGTTGCTACTGATGTATCACTGGAAGTGTAAGTGATGTTACCCATAAATTCACCGTCAGGTACAGTGGGGATTAGGGTAAATTTTTCTTTTAGTCCTAAAATCAAGGCATTTTTATTGAGGGTTAGTTTACTGGGAGCATTCAGCACATTCACCTGACAAACTGCTGTCTGACCATCTTCGGTTGTTACGGTAATTCTGGTTCTGCCTGTTTTCTTAGCGGTTACTTTTCCGTTGGCATCTACACTTGCCACCATTACATTACTGCTTTTCCACTGCAGTTTTGTAGAAACTATGATGGTTGCCTTGAGTAAATCCATCTGTCCTGTTCCCAATGTTATTGCACTTTTATCCAACGATATAATCGACTTATAATCATAATGTATCTTTGCTTTATATAATTCTGCATTACTATTATCGTCATTGTTGATATTCATTGATTCCCAATTCTTCTGTGTTCCCGTATAATAAACATCTGACAATTTATTGCACCCATGAAACGCATAATCCTGTATATATGTTATACTTGCAGGAATAAAAATATTTTTCAGATTTTTACAGCCCAAAAACATACATCTTCCTATAGAACTCATTCTATTAGAAAGACAGATATTCTTTAAATTCACACAACCTTCAAATATCGAATCCTCTCCCTCGTCTACAGTGTTGGGAATAATCATATCTGTCAGATTTTCACAACAACTAAACGCACCTGCTCCTAAATCAGTAACACTTTCAGGAATTTTATAGGTTGTTTCTTTTTTGCCTGCAGGATAACACAATAATTCTCTTTTGCCTTGAGTAAATAAAATACCATTTTCCGAAATGTACCATTTATTGTTACTGTCGACCTCTATATTCTGCAAATTCTGACAATACAAAAACGGATTTTGTATCCTTTGAACATTTCTTGGAATTTTGACATTGATTAACCCTGTTTCACAAAAAGCACCATATTCTATATCGGTTATATTATCGGGAATGGTAATGCTTTTCAACTCTGTACAACCTGCAAAAACACTGTTTGACAGTGTCTTTAATCCTTTGGGAATAGTGATTTTATTCAGACTTTGACATTCTCCGAAAGCAAGATATTCTATATAGGATATACTGTCGGGCAGGTTGATACTTTTCAAAGCCGTACAGCCAAAAAATGCACCTTCGCCGATAACCTGTATACTGTCAGGTAAGCTGACAGAGGTTATCTTGTCATAATCCATAAAGGCAACATTATTTATGCAGACTACAGGCATACCATAAATGTTTGACGGTACACTGACTTTTGTGCCTTTACCTGTATAGTCTGTAATGATAACCATATTCTCATAAACCGCATAGGAAAAATCGCCATAAGTATACTCTTCAAATGTTTCGTCCATACTTTCCAGAATGTTGGTAGGATAGGCGGTTGTTGTGATTACCGTTGCTGTTATCAGACTATAAGACAGCAGTACCGACAATATCACAGATAATAATTTTTTAGAAAATTTCATTGTATATTCTTCCTAATAATAGCTAAAATTTTTAAAAATCATTTCTTATTACTGTACCTATTGTTATTTTACCACTCGTTACACAAAATAACAATAGGTACAGTAAATTTTACCGCAATATTTTTATAAAAAATTTCCAACTGAGCGGTTAAAACGCAAGTAATTATTGTCAAAATTTGCTTTGGCAAATTTTGTTTTGAATTTTTATGTATTAAAGGGCTTCGCCCTTTAAAATCCCACAAGGGGCTTTGCCCCTTGACCCCACAAGCCTTTGAAAAGGCTTGACCGAAACTTTTAATTGTCATAGCTTACAATGAAGGAAAAGTATTATGACAGAAAGGGAAGGGTTTAAAATGGATAAGAAAAAAGCCTTAGTGCTAGTCAACCAGAAAGCAGGAACAGGAAAAGCAGTAGACGGTCTGATGAACATTGTGACCAGACTGACATATGAGGGATATGAACCGATAGTTTACCCCGTTATTCCCTATACAGAATTTGTATCAGAAAATTTTCTGGTGGAATATGACGGAAAAATACAGCTTGTGGTATGCAGTGGCGGTGACGGTACATTAAATCATGTGGTACAGGGTGTCATGCAGATGAAACAGAAACCGACAGTAGGCTATATTCCTACAGGCAGTACCAACGATTTTGCCAGAAGTCTGCACATTCCCACTGATTTTGACAAGGCATTGGATATCATCGTCAGTGGCAGACCGTTTACCTATGATGTGGGTAAGATGAACGGCAAATATTTCAATTATGTGGTAGCGTTCGGGGCGTTTTCGGCGATAAGCTATGCTACCAAACAGGAACTCAAAAATGTATTCGGACACGCTGCGTATATTCTCAGTGGCATAGGGGAGTTTTATCAGAATATCAATTACAGTTGCCATATGAAAATTGAAACGGACGGCGAAATTCATGAGGGCGATTATGTTTTCGGAGCGGTGTGCAATTCCACTTCCATAGGTGGTATGAGATTTCTGGACAGTGCCGATGTTTCTCTGAATGACGGTAAAATGGAATTAATCCTCATTCCTACACCTAAAAATTTACAGGTACTTTCAGCAGTTCTGTTCGATTTGAAGAACAATGTCGCCAACAGCAAATATATTATTTATAAGACAGTCACCGATATCAAATTTATTTCTGACGAACATACAGCATGGTCGTTGGACGGTGAATTTGGCGGAAAAAGTAATGTCACCGAAATTCGTATTGTTCCTGACGCTATTACTATTATGACGGAGTAATCATGGTAACGAAAGATATTTTATGGCTTGATGTATCGTTTCTGAACGATGATACGCTTTTTGAAAAGTATTATCACAATCTGTCCCCTTACCGCAAGGCAAAAACTGACCGCTATCGCCATCGTAAAGATAAAAATTTATCCGTAGGAGCAGGAATATTGCTGGGTAATTTTTTACAGCCGTTCGGCAAACAAGAAAAAGATATGCAGTACCGTTTCTCTGAAAACGGTAAGCCGTTTTTCTGTGATTTTGACCGTTATTTCAGCATATCCCATTCGAAAAAGATGGTGGCGGTATCTTTTTCGGAGAGGGAAACAGGTTGTGACATTCAGTATTGTGACGGCAAAGACAACAAGAAGATTGCTCAGCGTTTTTTTACCTCCTATGAATATGATACTGTTGTTAGTTCTCAAAACCTCTCTGAAACTTTTTATCGTATATGGACTGTCAAGGAAAGTTATCTGAAACTGACAGGGCAGGGAATAGGTAACGGACTGAATTTTTTTGAAGTGCGTTTCCAGAACAACCATGCTGAACTGTTTCGGGGTGGCAAAAAAGTTCCTGTGGATATCAAGGAATACCGTCATAAAAATTATTGGATTGCTGTCTGTGAGTTTAAGAGCTATCACCCTTGAAAATCCTACCCACTCTTTCCTCAAAATGTTATCTCAAGGTATAGCTGTGACAATTAAAAGTTTTTGTCGAACTTTTTTCAAAAAGTTCGTGGGGTCAAGGGGCAAAGCCCCTTGTGGGATTTTAAAGGGCAACGCCCTTTAACTCCTCGAAAAAAATCCAGAATTTGCGTAAGCAAATTCTGACATCATCTTCTTAAAAAATGACGAATGTTCTAAAAGAGAAACGGTAAATTGTATTTATGAAAAATACAATTTGCCGTTTCTTTTCATAGCCGTATGGGGGAAACCTTGAAATATTGAGCAAAAAAATTGCCCTGATATGGGCAATTTTCCATAATAAAAAGTAATTTTACAGAGGGATAATCTCAAAAATTCTGTTTTCGGAATGATATATACACTGTTTTTCTTTAGATGAGATTATCACTCTTGTGAATTAAGAGAACATTTTTCTGATAGTGGCATATGATATAACAGACAAGCCTATTTTACAGAAAAGTAAAAAATTATAAGAGGTGAAAAATTGTGAACGAAATTGAAAAAGTAATTAGTATTGCTAAAGAACAAATCGGCAACAGTGCAGAGAAATATCGTAAGTGGTATTACGGTTATAATGCACAAGATGTAGCGTGGTGTGCGGTATTTGTTTCATGGCTGTTCAGTCAGGCAGGTATCGACATGGTGAAAACTGATGGTGCAGGGTGTTTTGCTCGTGAGGGAAATGGCATATATGGTGTCTGGTACGAAAGCGAATATTCTGACCGTTCCACTACACCTAAGGTAGGGGACATTGTCACATTTGTGTGGAATTATGCAGGTCGCTATTATCAGAACGATAAGTATTACAGTGACCATGTCGGTATTGTCTATGCGGTAGACGATAGCTATATCTATACCATTGAAGGCAATGCAGGGGCAAGTAATGATACCAGTACGGTCAAATATAAATCGTACAGTCGCACAAGTGGTGCAATCAACGGCTATTTCAGACCAAATTATAAAGTATCAGAAAGTGAGGAAAATACAATGGAACTTCAAAAAGGAAATAAAAATAATTTTGTGCTGGCTTATAAGTCCTTACTTATTCAGGCAAAAACACTAGGAATTATCAGTCAAAAAGTAGACGAAAGCAACAGCTTCGGTGACGGAACTTATAAGGCTACTATCGAAATTCAAAAGAAATTCAACCTTGATGTTGATGGTATCGCTGGTGTGCAGACTATCACCGCTTTACGCAATGCTATCAATAATGAACTTACGCAAATCAAAAAGTCTAAATCAGACAGGAATATCGTACTCGATGAAGTTATTACCACAGTCGGTAAAATGAAAGTGTGAGAAAAGTGCATAATAAGGAAACTCTCTTACATACCGTTATGGCAACTGCTCTGGGAACATTCCTGGCTTATTTAAGCAATCTTGCTGTGCCTATGGTCGTTCTTATTGTGGTTATGGTCGTTGATTACGCAACGGGTATGTTGAATGCGTGGCTCAAAAATCAACTCGACAGCCGTAAAGGTATTCTCGGTATTCTCAAAAAAATAGCCTATTTTGCGTTGGTTATTGTCGGTATGGTGGTGGATTATATCTTGAGTTCCGCCTTTGTGAAAATGAATTTGAATTTGCCTGTCGGAAATTGTATCGGTATTATTGTGGTTGTCTGGCTCATTATCAATGAGATTATTTCTATTCTGGAAAATCTCTCCGCCATAGGTATTCCTCTTCCCAAATTTTTACAACACATTGTCGCCCATATCAAAGATAACTTCGACAATATAAACGATTAACTTTCAGAAAATAAATTTTTCTCTTAAACAAAACACACCCTCTCTTTTCATAACATTGATAAAGAGAGGGTGCTTTTTTTAATATTATTGTTCAAGGTTGCTGTTTTCAGAGCAATCCATTTTTATTGTGTTTTTTTCCGAAATAACGGTTGACAGATTTTTGATAATCCACATAATCCTGTCCGAAACGGACAAGTAAAAAATCTTCTTCCACATTCACAATCTGAAGATGAAAGGCAGTGACGGTTACAACAGTAACAATCAGCAAAGGTAAATTTAAAAAAGTCATCAGAAAACCGATATAAGTAAGGTCGAAACCAAGAAAAGCAGGATTTCTGCTCCAAGCATAAATTCCGTTGGTAATGAGTTCTGTTTTTTCTTTGTCAGAAACACCTGCACGCCAGTTATTTTTCATATCCATTACAGATTTTATGAATATGCCTGTACCGAGTGTAGCGAGGATAAGTCCGATAATGCTGATGGCATGAGAAATAATTTTATTGTAAGAAATAATGGAGATAATGGTTACCACAGCAATCACATAACTGCTGATTTTCAGCCATATTTCAATCACTTTGGGAACGCCTGTTTTTCCTTTACCTAACTGGTCGGTTTGTATGCCCATACTTTTTTGGTGCAACATCTTGATAATATAGCAACCGTAAAATGTCAGAAAAATAACAAAAGCGATTATTTTATAGTATATCAATGAGGTTTACTCCTTTTGTTTTATGTTTGTGTGATTTATTCTCTTTGTTTTTCTCACTTTCATTTTCATAAAAATGTTGCCAGTCAATTTCAATACTTTCCCCCTAGAACTAATTACAAGATAGAAATATTACGCATACATTCCTGTAAAATGGTTGTTACATCAGCCCCCTGAATATCTAACCCGACAGCTTTTATCCATTCGACATCATTAATGCCGTAGAAGTTCTGAGCCAAAGCCCTCACATACCCGAAGCCGTACTCCTCAGGAACATAAGTTCCCCCAACTGTTGTGACATAATATAATTTCTTTGCTTTACACAGTCCGACAGGTATGCCGTTTTCGGTATAGCGGAATGTGATACCCACAACATTAATCTGTTCCAGAAACTGTTTAAGCGTGGCGGGAAAGGATAAGTCCCAGAAAGGTGATGCTATCACGATTTTATCGGCACGGGCAAATTGCCTTGCTAAGTCAAACATGGGGTTGTCATATTGTTGTGTTGAGATGAGCCTGTCCCGTTTGTCCAGAAAAGCACTATCGACTTTCGGAAACGAAATCTCTGACAGTCGCAGTTCTTCAATTTGTTCCTGTGTTTCCGAAAGCAGATAATCGGCAAGTATTTTTGTTCTTGAATTACTCCGTACACAGGCGTTAATATAAAGTATCATTTTACTTCTCCTTTGCGGTTCACAAACCGTATTGACAAAATTTGCTTACGCAAATTTTGGAAATTTATGGGGAGTTAAAGGGCGTTGCCCTTTAAAATCCTATGAGGGGCGTTGCCCCTCAACCCCACGAACTTTTTGAAAAAAGTTCGACAAAAACTTTCAGTTGTCATAGCTAACACTTAGCGGATATTTTCAACAGCTCACTTTCAGGAGAGAGGCTTTTCCGTGAATGTGCATAGAAACAGAGTTAGCAGGAACGAAGATACAGTCACCTTTAAAGAACGGAAGTGCTTCATTTTTGTAGAACATCACTCCGCAACCACCCACACAAAGCAATACATTAAAGGAAATGCTACCAATCTGTAAGGTAACCATATGGTGATTGATTTCGGTGTTAAGGATAATACGCTCCACCTGAAAATACGGACAACGGCAAAGCAATTCCGAAGCCCAGCCGAGTTGATATTTCAGCACACGCATAGGTTGACGGGGCGTTGTACAGCCATTGAGATTAGCAACGGCAAGAGCCTTATCGACATGAAGCGGACGCTTTTTACCATTTTTGTCAACACGGTCATAATCATAAAGTCTGTAAGTGAGATTAGAGTTTTCCTGAATTTCCACGATTAACGCACCCGCACCGATAGCGTGGATAGTTCCTGAAGGAATGTAAAAGACATCATCTTTTTTGACAGATACTTTTTGCAGAAACTTGTCGAGAGTACCGTTTTGTACAGCGGTTTTAATTTGTTCCCGACTTGATGTATGATGTAAGCCATAGACGAACTGTGTATTCGGAGATGCGTCAAGAACATACCACATTTCGGATTTACCGAGCTGACCGTTTTCGTAAATGTGGGCATACTCATCGTTGGGGTGAACCTGTACGGACAAATCCTTTTTTGCGTCAATAAATTTGATGAGTATAGGGAGTTCAGATTTATTTTGGTGATGAGTTCCCATAAATTCGGGGTGAAGTTTGAGGACTTCGGGCAAAGACAGTCCCGAAAACAGACCGCTGACAACCATACTTGAACCGTCAGGGTGAGTAGAACATTCCCAAGTTTCCGCCAAAGGGGAGAGAGGAATAGCTTTGCCGAAATCGTAATTCAGTCGGTCACCGCCCCAGAGATAATCTTTACCGACAGGTTTTAACAGAAAGGGAGTATGAATATTAGTTGAGCGGGAATTTCTGTTTATCCTGTACATTGATATCCTCCCCAAGCTGAACTTCAATTAACTGAAGTTCGGTCTTTGCAAAGACCGTGTGACGGCAACCTGCCTGCATGGTAATCACATCGCCGACAGTAAGTTCCTGTTCCATACCGTCAACGATGGTAGTACCCTCACCTTTGATACAGACCCAGACTTCATCACGGTTTTTATGACTGTGATAATTCATACTGTTACCTGGATTAAGCGTGACCTTGATAGTCAGGCTTTTAGCCTCAACATCGAGTACACGGAAACTGCCCCAAGATTTTTCGGCAAACATAATCTGTTGGTTAATTTTATCGACATAAGGTTTGATATAGCTGGACTGTTCCTTGTCCGAAACGAGTATTCCTTCGGGACTTGCGGAAATGACCACATCGTGCAGACCCATTGCCAGTATAGGGACATTCAGTTCGTTGATGATATTTACACCCGAACAATTTTCATTCATGACAGCGTCACCGATAATATTTTCCGCCATAGCTTCGGTGAGGGTATTCCAAGTGCCTAAGTCTTTCCACTGACCGCCGAACCGCATGACCTGAATTTTATTTTCTTTTTCAACAACGGCATAGTCAAAGCTGATTTTGGTCAGGGTATCGTATTTGGCGAACAGGTCGTTATAGTCGGTAAAGTTGATAAGTTTGTGGGCGATATCGAGAACATAGCCGAGCTTATAGGCAAAGACACCGCCATTCCAGATTGCCCCCTGAGAGATATATTGTTTTGCGGTTTCCACATCAGGTTTTTCCTTGAATACCGAAACAAAGCTGACGGTATCTTTGGTTTTGGGGATAATATAGCCGTATTTTTCACTGGGATAGGTCGGTTCGATACCCATAAGAACGAGGTTGGCTTCACCCTTGTCAGCCTGTTTTCCGAGAGTGTTAAGGGCGACAAAATATTCATCTTCAACATAGGGGTCTACAGGGCATACCACGACAGCTTCATTTTCAGGTACGCCGAGTACATCGTGCAGATAGGCGGTAGCCAGAGCAATCGCAGGAAAGGTATCACGGCGACACGGTTCAACAGAAATTCCCACTTCTTCACCAAGCTGATTGTGAATAGCAGAAATCTGTGTTTTTGAGGTAGCTATGGTAACTTTGGCAGTGTTGTCGATTTTTTTAATCTGACGATAAACACGCTGAACCATAGATTCATAGCCGTCGTCCGTTTTGAATATCTTGATAAACTGTTTTGAGCGTATATCATTGGAAAGTGGCCACAGACGCTTTCCCGAACCGCCTGACAGCAATATGATGTTCATGAAATCCAACCTTTCTATAAATATATCGGTAAGGCTTTTGAGGGGGAGTTAAAGGGCTTTGCCCTTTAAAATCCTACAAGGGCAATGTCATCAACTTAAGAAAAAAGCCTTTTAGAAATAATATATTGCTGTCATTCTGAGAAGCGAAAGCGACGAAGAATCCTATTAAGATTCCTCACACTGCGTTCGGAATGACAACCTTAAGTTGACGACATTGCCTACAAGGGGCTTTGCCACTTGACCCTACAAGCCTTTGAAAAGGCTTGACCGAAACTTTTAATTGTCACCGTTTGAGGTGAGATTATTTTTTGGTTTATCGTTCTGCCCGCATAGGATTGTTGAGGAAATCCTGATAAGAAAGTCTGATACCTTCTTCAAGTTCGGTCTTATATTTCCAGCCGAGTGCTTCAGCCTTTGAAACATCGAGCAGTTTTCTAGGAGTGCCGTTAGGTTTGGTGCTATCCCAACGAATTTCTCCATTGTAGCCGACAACTTTTGCGACAAGTTCGGTCAATGCTTTGATAGTCAGTTCTTTACCCGTACCAGCGTTGACGGTTTCATTTCCGCTGTAGTGGTTCATTAAGAATACGCATAAGTTAGCGAGGTCGTCAACATAGAGAAACTCACGCAAAGGTGAACCATCACCCCAGCAGGTAACATATTCCGCACCGTTTTCTTTAGCTTCATGAAAACGGCGGATAAGGGCAGGAAGAACATGACTGTGTGTCGGGTGATAGTTATCGTTAGGGCCATAAAGGTTGGTGGGCATAACGCTGATATAGTCTGTACCGTACTGTCTGTTAAGAAATTCGCAGTATTTCAGACCTGAGATTTTCGCCAGTGCATAAGCCTCATTTGTTTTTTCGAGTTCACTTGTCAGCAGACAGCTTTCTTTCATAGGTTGCGGTGCCATGCGGGGATAGATACACGAAGACCCGAGAAACTCCAGTTTTTTACAGCCGTTTTTCCATGCGGAGTGAATGACATTCATTTCAAGTATCATATTGTCGTACATAAAATCAGCGAGAGCGTTCTGGTTGGCGACGATACCTCCGACTTTTGCGGCAGCTAAGAATACATATTCTGGTTTTTCTTCGGCAAAGAATTTTTCTACATCATCTTGTCGGCAAAGGTCAAGTTCTTTATGGGTGCGTGTGAGAATATTGGTGTAGCCTTGTCGTTCCAGTTCACGGACGATTGCCGAACCGACCATTCCTCTATGACCTGCCACATATATTTTAGCGTCTTTTTCCATCATAATTGATTTCCCCTTTTATCGTGCGATGTTATCAGTTTTATAAAATGTAAAAATCGTTATTGAAAAGTGGTTGAATAATTTTCTGAATAAAAAATCAACCTGTAGCTATGACAATTAAAAGTTTTGTCCACTTTTTCAAAAGTGGTAGGGGTCAAGGGGACAAAGTCCCCTTGTGGGATTTTTAAGGGCAAAGCCCTTAAACTCCATTATCGTGCGTTCAGCATGGCTTTTTCCTGTTTAGCGAGTTTTCTGTCGTGTTCCGCCATGATACGGATAAGTTCCGTATAGCTTGTTTTCTGTGGATTCCAACCAAGAACCGTTTTCGCCTTTGTAGGGTCACCCCAGAGGTTATCGACATCTGTAGGTCTGAACCACTGAGGATTGACGCACACCAACATTTTACCTGTCTGAGCGTCATAGCCTTTTTCGTCAATGCCCTCACCTTCCCAGCGGATAGTGATACCGTTTACGGCAAAAGCCTTTTCGGTAAAATCACGGACAGTATGCTGTTCGCCTGTAGCAATGACGAAATCTTCAGGTGTTTCGTGCTGGAGAATTAACCACATACACTCCACATAATCTTTAGCATATCCCCAGTCACGCAGACTATCCATGTTACCAAGTTCCAGATGGTCCTGAAGTCCTTCGGCAATTCTTCCTGCCGCAAGGGTGATTTTTCTGGTAACGAAATTTTCGCCCCGTCTTTCCGATTCGTGGTTGAACAGAATACCGTTGACGGCAAACATACCGTAAGCCTCTCTGTATTCTTTGGTAATCCAGAAACCGTACTGTTTGGCAACCGCATATGGACTGTAAGGGTGAAAGGGTGTTGTTTCTCTCTGGGGAATTTCTTCAACCTTGCCGAAAAGTTCTGAGGTGGACGCCTGATAGATTTTTGTTTTCTTCGTCAGCCCCAAAATACGGACGGCTTCAAGAATACGCAATACCCCGATAGCATCAACATCACCGCTGTATTCGGGTACATCAAAACTGACCTGAACATGACTTTGAGCAGCAAGGTTATAAATTTCATCAGGCTGGATAAGACCGATGATACGCACAAGCGAAGATGAATCCGTCAAATCGCCGTCATGGAGCATGATGGCATTTTCAGCGATGAGGTGGTCAATTCTTGCGGTGTTGGCAATAGATGCCCGTCTGGTAATTCCGTGAACTTCATAGCCCTTTTCCAGCAGAAACTCTGCAAGATAAGAACCGTCCTGACCTGTGATACCTGTAATTAGTGCTTTTTTCATAATAATTCCTCTTTCCTGATAATTCCTATAAAATATTCAGCGAAGTGCTGGCGTTGACAATTAAAAGTTTTTGTCCACTTTTTTCAAAAAGTGGTGGGGTCAAGAGGCAAAGCCCCTTGTGGGATTTTAAAAGGCAAAGCCCTTTAATCGGAAAAATTCCAATGGGGTCAAGGGGCGATAGCCCCTTGTGGGATTTTAAAGGGCGAAGCCCTTTAACTACATTTATTTTCGAATTATATCATAAATGTCGGGTTTAGTAAAGTGTGTGATAATGTTATCTATATGTATAGCTTTTTACATAAATAAATCTTTATTATTGTATAACATTTATATAAATAACAGAAATTTCATCAGCAGATAAAAAATTTTCTGAAATTATCCTGATAAAGGGCAATTTTCTTCTGTCTGGAAAAGTATAGTGAAAGGGGTTACATAAGTTCTACCCAAAATCTCTTATGAACCGCTTATCAAAATCTTTACTTTCAGGAGAAAAATGACTATGAACAAAATCAATAAATGCGGAATGCTCTTTTATGAAAACAATGTTCCCGATTTCGGCAGTATCGAGAAAATTCCTTGTAGCGGTAATGTTGTTCTGCTTGCGGAAGATATTCCGAAACTCAACAGTGTACTCACTCAGTCAGGTTGTCAGGCTTATCTGGTGGAAAATGAAAGTTTCAGCTTTCACACAGGAGATTTAGCCTATATTGTCGACTGGATTACCGAAGAAAGCGGAGCAGTCTATATGTACCACAGTGGAACAGACTGTTGGTATGAAATCATTCCCAATGAATAATCAGCGAAAGGATAACTTCATGAATAAAGTGATTAAGACAAAAGAAATTAATCCGTTCGAACTTATGCTGTACAGACACAGAAACATTATCACGAAAACCAAAGCCATCAGTGGAAATGTACCTATGGTGTTCACAGCAAAGAAAACGGGCAGTCTTAAAAACTACCGTATTTACGGCAACACCCAGACGCTTACCCGTCAATACAGCGGACAAACCCCGTTGCATTTTCCGATAACAGATGGAAATGTGAATAACTATCGTATTTACGGCAATACCGTAAATGGTGAAAATGTCGGAGATTTGGTCACCGACACCCAAAGCGAAAATTATGGAAAATATCTTGTTCCCATTGCCAACAACGGAACGAATATCAGTATTTATCTTGATGAACCGTTAAGAAAAGTCGGCAGTGAGTATGATTATGTAGACTATGCCAGTCAGAAGTGGTACAGGGTCAGGAAAAATCTGTTGGACAATACAGGGACAAGTACAGTGATAAACGGTCTTACAATTACGGTCAATGCGGATAAAAGTATCACCTGCAACGGTACAGCGAACGGTCTTACCGTGTTTTTTGTAGGCAATTATCTGTTACAGAAAGATGTTGTCTATAAATTGTCAGGTTGTCCGACAGGGGGCGGTGTAAGTACCTACCGTCTGGATATCAGAGATTTGTCGGGAGTAACTATCAACGGTCATGCCGACAACGGAAGTGGGTATACCTTTTCCGAAAACGATGATACGCCTTGTAGTTGTAAAATCCGTATTGCGTCAGGGGTTACTTGTGACAATCTCACATTCTACCCGATGATTTGTAAAGCCAGCATAACCGACAGTACCTATGAACCCTATATTGACAATACCGAAGTTTCTGTTTTATTGCCGTCACTCCCGACACAATCCGCAGATAATACACTTGTTGTCAACACGACAGTTTCACCGTCTGGTATTGAGGTCGGTGTAGGGGAGAGGGTATCTGTAGGAGATAAGACGGAAAATACAAGTTATCGTGTGCCGATAACGGTAGGCAATCAGACAACGAACATTTATCTTTCAGAACCACTTGCCAAGTCGGGAAACAATTCTGATTACATAGACTATGCTACCCAGAAAAGATATAATGCTGATGGTACGGTACAGGATATTACTCTTGTGGAATTGACTGTTTCGCAAGGTACGAACACTTTGACGGTAGGAACAGAGGTGCAACCGTCCGAAATACTGTTGCAGGGAAAAATTCAGGAAATATAATCTGTCAAAATTTGCGTACGCAAATTTTGTTTTGAATTTTTATCCATTAAAGGGCTTCGCCCTTTAAAATCCCACAAGGGGCTTTGCCCCTTGACCCCACCACTTTTGAAAAAGTGGATTTCGCAGACCCAATAATTTTTCTTTAAACAGGAAAACCTGTTCCCTGAAGAATATCATATCGACAGTGAATGTGGCAATGAAGGAAACCACAAAAACGATGATGGCATTGATAAGCCATGTCAGATAAGAATCGGCTGTTGGTAATTTGACAAAGAAGAAGAAAGTAATCACGATACCCATAGTTGCCAGATAGGAAATCAGTCTGAATATGAACTGAGAGAAATTGCGATGGATTAAATTTTTAGAAACATAATACGCATAATGAAATGTTCGGAATACCATAGCCAGCAGTGTGCCGATAGCAACGCCAACAATACCAAAGTTTATCGACAGAATAACAGAAGTTCCCAGATTAATACCAGCTTCGATATACGAACTTTTTTTTGTTTGTTTAAAATGCCCTGCTACTTCGACAATATTCTGATAGGGTATTCTTATACAGAAAAACACATAGGCAAAAGCCATGATATATCCGAACAATGGGCGGTTATAATCGACATCATGAACACCTGAGGTATAGACCAGTACGAACGGTGTAACCAGAACACAGGTGCTGGAATATAGCGTGGTACAGAGAGAATAGATGAGAAATTCATATAATTTCAGATTTTTCTGCAAAGCATCTGTTTCATTTTTAGCCATCATATTGCCGAAAGCCGCACCAATACCATTGGTGAAAGCTCTAATCATACCCGTAATTGCTTTGATTACCATGAAGTAAACGGTGTAGACGGAAACTTCCAGTGTGTTGGCAACAATCGTCAGAATGACAATATCCGTGTTATCTCTGATAAGCATAGCTACCTGTTGAGCGAATGCGTCCCATCTTTGTTTAATCGCACTGTTGTCTGGTTCGACATTTTTACGGATTTTGTATTTCTTTCTAACGATAATATTCACGGCAACAGGATTAAGAGCAAATACGATGGCACTTCCCATCTTGACACCGTGAATGCCAAACCCCAGTTTTATCAGGATAGCTGCAATAATCACATTGACAACCGTTGTTGTGGCGGAAAGAATGGAAACAATATACTGACATTGGTCAGCCTCAAGCAACATCTGATAGGTAATGCCAAAGTAATACTGTGCAAATGTGCTGAAACCGATAATCAGTACAAGTGTAGCGGCAAAAAGCAGTTCAAATTCTTTGCTGACAAGCAAGGGATAAACGATTGCCAGAATGGTAAGTCCTGCCACAAATAACAGAGCCACTTTTCTCATAAAGATTTCAGTTGCTCTGATAATCCGACTGATGGTGAGGTTATCGTGATTAGCAAGTGGTTTATACAGTGCTGCTTTTGTGACAGCAGAAACACCTGCACGAAAAAGCGTCATAAAAGACAGAAATTGTGTAATAGACTGCGTAATTCCGTTGTATTTTGAACCAAAAGTGCTAAGAATTATTCTCGGCAAAATCAAACCACATATAATCAGACATATTTCAGCAGTTATTCCTGCTACTCCATTATACAAAGCTTTCTTACTTCTTGACTTCATCATATCACTCCCATATGATTTATTTCCTGCCTGAATAATCTATGGTGTATTTTTTCAGGTTTTCATTTTTAATCCTTATCTATTTATCCTTATTTTTAGGCGATGTTATCTATTTAAAGTGTTTCAGGGCAAAATTTTCTTACGAAAATTTTGTTTTGGATTTTTATGCGTTTAAGGGCTTCGCCCTTAAAAATCCCACAAGGGGCTGCCGCCCCTTGACCCTGCCCACTTTTTTGAAAAAAAGTGGACAAAAAACTT
Organism: uncultured Ruminococcus sp.; assembly: GCA_902762375.1. GTDB lineage: Bacteria > Bacillota > Clostridia > Oscillospirales > Acutalibacteraceae > CAG-964. The sequence continues at coordinate 28,006 of CACWNY010000001.1, forward strand.
TTAATTGTCACCGCTTAAGGTGGATAGTTGATTTCTTTGTCGGAGTTCGTATGTTGCCAGCGGAAACATGGACATCATGGAAAGATAGGTAAATAAAGAATAGGAAACCTGTCCGATATCTACCAACATCAAAGAAATAATGCAGGCTATCCAGAATGTAGCATATTCGTCAGATTTGTTTTTGATAAAGGTAATCAGTGTTTTGATATGAAGCCAATAAAAAGCGACCAGTCCGAGCAGATTCAAATCGGCAAAGAGTTCGGCAAAGTTATTGTGAGCATACAAACCTCTTGCATTGTAAAAGCGGTAGTTATCCAGTCCTACACCGATAATGCTGTCAAATCCGACCCATATAGCGTCAATAGCAAAAGCCATTCTGTTTTCGGTACTGACATCTTCCTCACCGACACTGGCTAACCGCCAGCCGATAAGATTATAGAATACCGTATTTTGCATCAGAAGAGTAAACAGAATATAGGCGGTAATGCCAATCAGAGCAATTTTCAGGAATTTTCTCTTTCCGCCCATAAACATAACAGCAATCATTAAAGCGGCAACAACAAATGTTTTTCTTGAACCCGTCATAACCGAACCGAGAGAGATTACCCCAAGACCTGATAAACATAAAATTCTGTTGATTACCTTATACTTCAGCAGATATACACCCGACAATAGGGCAATAAAAAGATTATAGGCAGTAATATTGAACTGTTCGTTTTCGGTCATACTAATTCGCAGACCCGTAAGGTATTTGGCATTAGTTCTCAGAATGGTGACAATACTCAGTTGTGTAATCTGGAAAGAAAAAATGACGATACCGCTTAAAAAAAAAGCAATAAAGAACAGATTGGTTTTTCGTTTGGTATAGCAATAAAGAGAAACCAGCAATACCTCAAGAATAACCCCTGATAGCCTTGAAATCATATCAAGAGAGTTATCTCTATGACCAGCCACCAGACTTATGCCAAAGGCAACACCGATAAATAAAGCACTCCACTTCATGAAATCGTTCATTTTTATGCTTTTGGAAAAGTATAATTGCAGGAGAATGACAATAAAAAATGTATATCTGAAATAAGTAAAAAGATAGCCGTAACCGACAATGACACGAAAGGTGACCCGTGCGATGATGAACAGCATGAACAGGATATCTGTAATGGTATCACTGGAAAGTCGCCATTTTTTCTTTAGCATACAACTCACCTGTATTAGTGCAAGAATTTTTGCAGATACGCAGTCCACATATCGACAATTTTATCAAGTTTTAATGTGGAATTGATTTGAAAAGCATTATTTTCCAACTGATGACGATATTTTTCGTCACCAAGCAATTTATTCATTTCCTTTGATAAGGAAACATCGTCATCAATATCGACCAGAACACCGTTGATACCGTTGTCAATCAGATATTCCGCACCGCCTCCGCTACAACGAGTAGAAAGACAGGCTTTTCCGAGTGACATGGCTTCTATGAGAGCATTAGGCATTCCCTCATGATTAGAAGTCAGAACAAACAGTTTAGCGTGTTTTACGAGGTCAGTGGGGTCTTTGATATTGCCCAGAAAGTCAACATTTTCCGAAATGCCAAGTTCATTGACCGTCCTGACAAACTTATCCAAATCCTTTCCCGAACCTGCCAGTTTCAGTCGCATGGACGGATATTTTTTCACTACTTCAGCAAAAGCACGGAATAACATGGACTGATTTTTCTGTGCATCGTCAAGTCGTCCGACAGTAATGATGTAATCTTCAATTTCGACATCAGATTTTTGCGATACCGCATAGCTTTGTCTGACGGGGTTGGGAATGACGGCAATATCTTTTTTGCCTGAATAGTGTTTTTCATAGTATGCCTTAATTTGCGGTGTCTGAACGACATAGCCTTTCGCCATAGGGTAGAAAAATTTTTTCTGAATACGAAACGACATCTTCTGAAAACTTTTATAAGGGTCCATTCTTTCGCAGATGACAGGTACGGCATTTGTTCCTTTTGCTCCCATCACGGCATCGAAATTCATCGGAAACCCAAATCCGACAATCACATCTGCTTTAAAACGGATAGCTTCTTTTCTTATGTTGGCATATCGTCTTTTGCGTCTTTGCAACGCATTACCCTCCGCACCGTAAAGCTGAACGGTTACCCCTGATAAATCATCAGCACTGTCTGTTCCGTACATCACCATAATTTCGACATTATGACCTCGTTTTGCGATTTCAGGGGCGATACTTCTCAATACATTTTCAGCACCGCTGAAACTTAATTTTCCAATCAAAAATATAATATTCATATAACTTTCCTATCTTTTTCCACCTGTGCGGTTGGAATGATTTTCTCATGGTATAGCTATGACAATTAAAAGTTTCGGTCAAGCCTTTTCAAAGGCTTGTGGGGTCAAGGGGCAAAGCCCCTCTTATTTTTTTATTCTTGTTTTACGCAGTATGGGTTTGACAAGATGAATGAGTTTTGCTTTGAAAGTCGCCTTACCGTATTTTTCTATGCAGTACGAACTTCCTTTTGTTTCGTATTCTGTCCAAAACATATCATAGCCTTCGGGTTGCTGGCTTGATGACTTAAGGCGAGGTTGCAGACAGTTTTCCACTTCAACTTCTATGATATCTCCGTTGATTTTAGCCTTGTCAAAAAATGACAGTCCCTTTTCTGAATTGACCAGCATAATAGAATTGCCTTCGGAACTGGCAAAATCAGGGTACTTTTCATTGACCCCCCAGAAATCACCCAGTGTGAAATCAGCAGGACGATGAAGACCCGCATATTGACAGTGAAAACAAGATTTCCGCATATAATGATAATAATAGTTAGCATATTGGGTACTGTAATGTTTTTTCTTTTCGCCCTCAAAGAGGAAAGATTCCTCATGACCTTTCCAGCCGATACGGAAGGAATCCCTGAAATTGAAAGCGGTAAGTTTTTTTCCGTATTTTGTTTCAAGATAGGTTTTGTAGTCGTCAAAGAGTTTCGGACTGGGAACACCCTGACAGATAATATCAACGGTAATCAGATTGGTAGTATCTGTTTTCTTTTTTTTCAGATAACGCAACAGTCCTGCCACCTGACACGCCGTTCCTGAAAACATGACCGCTTTGTTATAGATTAAATCCTGTCTGATTTGCGAAAAAGCGTTACCAAGTTCAGACTGAACATATTTACTGCCCTGTAACCGTTTCAAATCGTCTAAGGAAGTGACTTTTATGTGAACGACATTTAACGACTTATCAAAAGCGACACCCCATACAGAACCGCCGTTTCTAATCATGGTTTCCGCAAGCATATAGAACGCACCGCCCGAACGGCTGGACTGAAGAATATTCTTGTCTTTATGGTGCATACCATATGCCCTGAGGGTAGCCGACCATGAATTTTCCTTGCTGAAATCACAGACATTTCGGCACATATCACAATGAATACACAAATCTTCATCAATGGCAGGAATGGAAAATCCGTGAGAATCCGTTATCATTTTGATAGCGTTTTTAGGACAGATATTTACACAGGCAGTACAACCGCAACATTCCTCATTGATATGGGAATCAAGAAACATGATTATTCTGCACCTCCTGAAAACTTGAAAGCAGAAACTTTTCTGATACAGCAATTTTTTCTGTTTTTATCCGATTAATCCTCTCATAGTCTATATTTTTGCCGAACTTATCCTCCAGTAATGAACCGTCAACGGAAAATCTGTCCTGCAAGGAAAATTCGTCCAGTAAAGAAATGATTTTATTGGAGTAATTAGCAAGGGTAACAAATTCCTTGTTGAAGATAATGCTGAAAACCGTACCGTGAAAGGTAGAAGTAATGACTGCCTGACTGTTTTTAATATAGGATATCCATTCAAAAGGTGTGAGCATAGGATTTTCGTCAGCCCAGTCACATTTAGAACCTGTAGCAATGATTTTCAGATTACGGTTTCGGGCAAATTGGATAATCTGTTGCGTATCGTCAGCCGAAAAGCCGTAGGTATATACGAACAGATAGTTTTCATGTTGGTTTATGGGAAGTAAGTCCTCATAAAAATCGTGAAGAAAAGTAGGGTCAAGCACTCTTTGGACATCTTTCACCCCGAAATCTTTCATGAGTTGTTCGGTATGGTCATCTCTGACAGAAACATGGTTCAGTTTTCGTATTCCAGCGGTATACGGAAAGAGTTTAAGGTGTTTTACGGCACAGCGTCCTGAACAGGGAGCATAAGAAATGGTCTGTCGTGCGGATTTATAGGGTCTGAAAAACAGCGGTAAATGATTGGCGGTCATATTTTTGACATTCCAGACTTCATCACTGCCGATAATGGCGACATCATAAATACAATTATCTTTTTCATCAAAATGCAGACGGCTTTGTGCGTCATCTATAACAGACTGAATTTCATTGCGGTATTCCAGAACGGCTTTATCTGTTTTTTTGTCTTTCAGGAAGGTGAACAGATTGGGGTTATTGGCACGATGGCGTTTAATCTTAGCCTCAATTCCCTTTGAGCGGAGAAACTGTTGCATAGCATAGGCTTGCAGGAAAGCACCGTAATTGGGAGCATTATAATAGGTAATCACTAAAGCAGAAGGTAAAGTATTCATCAGACCACCTCATCATTTGTTTCTGTATAACATACCGACAAATTTTTTATATTTTCTGACCAGTTTTGGATTTCCGACAATTTTTTTTCGGATATGCGGTAAAGTCAACGCAATTCTGAAACGGTAGACAAACCGCTGTACGGGGGTAAAGTATTGTTTCTGGAGTTGTTTGACTTCGCTGACAATACACTTTCTGTTTTTTTCGTCCTCCGAGAACCCCGAACCTTTATAATTGGCAACAATCACGGGGATATATTCTGTGTTGAGTTTTTCCTTTACGACAGTATACATCAAGATTTCCTTATCGGCAGATACTTTATAATGACAGTCGAATTTTTTTTGCTGGAGATACTCTCTTTCAAAAATCATTGCCTGATGACATATCATGGAACGATAGCAGAAAAAGGGGGTGAGATTTTTAGGAGAGTTGCTGTTGACTTTCAATGTTTCGTTATAGCAACGACCATAATATAATGATACATCAGACTTTTTCATACATTCTGCAATTTTTGTCAGACTATGCTTGTCTGGAAATTTATCGCCTGCATTTAAGAAGATGAGGTAATCACCTGTTGCCAAATCAATGCCCTGATTCATTGCGTCATAAATGCCAGTATCAGCTTTTCGGGTTATTTGAAGATGATGATTATTTTCGGGCAATTTTTCGACCGAACCATCTGAAGAATTACCGTCCTTGACAATGATTTCAAAGTTGTCATAATCCTGTTCCAGTACCGAATGGACGGTATCGTGTAAATCATTGCCTGCATTAAGACACACGGTAATAATACTGAATTTTATCATCTGCCCAACCTCCGAAGTAATTTTCTTGCCATCGTTTCCAACCCGATAACCGAAACGCCGTTTTTAATATGAAGTTTCTTTTTGAGATTTCGGTTAAGTATTCTCCATCTTTTCAGATTGGTATGATAGAAACTGTCGGGGGAACGATAGGGAATAGTTTCACCGTTTATCACCGCATGGAACAGTTCATGCCATTGTTGGATAATGATTTCGGGAGCAAAGGATTTACTCAGAAGATAGCCCTCAGCACCATACTGTTCATTTTTGGGGATATCTTTCAGCAGTTCGATAACTTTTTCGGGAAGTTCTTTTTCGTTTTGATAGAGCAGACCTGTTTTTTTGTCAATCACGGTATCCAGAAAACCGCCTTTGGCTATTGTGACAACAGGAACACTCATACTTTCAAAATCCAATGCACTTATTCCGAAAGTTTCGGTGCGTCCTGTAGGGTTCACTACTCCCACAGAGGTATGAGCGATGACTTCATCTTTTTCCGCACCGAGTACCCCCAGAAAGTGAACGGACGGCAGAATATTACCTGTTTCGTCCGTCAGACAAGGCATAATCCGTTTTTCAAAAGCCTTGTCCGCAATCCCGTAAGACCCGAGTTGAGCATCACGGCTATAAAGTTTACCACTTCCGATAACATTGAGTTCGGCATTTGGTACAGCAGATAAGATTGTTTTCCACGCTGTCGCCAGAACCTGAAACCCTTTCATTGGCACAAGAGAACCAATATAGGTCACAACAGGTTTATCAACAGATTTTCGTCTTATTTTTTCGTTTTGAGGGTACATATTGTATATGTAAGTGGACTTATCGATAATTTTATGGTCAATATAGCGGTCATATTGCTGTCGTCCGACAAAGACATTTGCCTTGACATATCTGCATTTTACCAGACGCTCACAATAGTCCGCTAAATAATAATTGTGACCCCAAGTAATGACATTGATTTTGGAATTGTCTGCATTTTCAAAAAAAGTTTCGGGCAAAGGCTGTCCGTTGTACAGTGAACTGACAACAAGCACATCAGCACCGCTTTTTTTTGCCTGATACGGCACTTCCAACAAATCCTTGCATACGATGATTTCATCAACTGACGGCAGAAGTCCGTTATCGTGTACAATCAGAACGACTTTATCCGAAGGATATTGTTTTTTGTAAATCTGAGCCAGAAAAAGAATACAGTATTCCGTTCCGCCGATACCCGGATTTCCGATTAACAGGTTACTACAGTCCACATTTTTAATTCCGCTGTTATTGATATAAATACATATGTTCATGGTTTCAAGCCTCTACAAACTGTATCAAAGCATTTTTGAATTGCAAATCGTCGGTATAAACTTTTTTCTCAAGTTCATGAAAGTCCTTATCCAGAGTTTCTTTATGTATACCACGATACCAGTGATAGATATCGTCAGCCAGAGTTTGAACGGAGTGCATATCCACATCGAATTTCAGTGCATAATTGCCGACATATTCCGAAACATAAGAACCTGAATATAAAAGAAGTGGTATTCGGTATTTTATAGCGTCATACATTTTTACCTGAAGAGCGGTACGCATTTTGGGGTCTTTGTCGTATTCATAGACACAGTGGAGAATATCCGTTTCCTCAGCAAATTTGGAGATATCCGAAATTTCATATCGTCCTGTAAAGTGGATATTCTGATAACCTTGTTTTTCGCAATACTGTCTGATTTCCTCAAAGAAGCCTTCACCATGATAAGTAAGCGTAAATCTTTTGTCATTACCGAACACATCACAGAACGAAGTGTTGAAATAAGGCTGTCTGACCATTCCCCAGAAAACAATGCGGATAGGCAATTCTGTATTGACTTTTGCATGATTACCTGAATTTTGGCAAAGTTCCCGTGTATTATGAGAGAGTATGATGTGGTCAGTTTTTTCGACTTCCAAATCTTTCAGAAATCCGAAAGAGGACATCATCGTAAATTCTGACTTTCGGATAAGTTTACGGACAATCGTTTTAAAGAATTTGCTTTTAGTTTCTTTGGTAAGGTCACGGTAATCATAGATATACTTTCCCTGATATTTTCTGGTGAGGATATCATACAGAGGTACAGCGGTAGGGGTAGTCAATATAATAAGCTTTTGATATTTTTTTTCTTTGATAACTTTCCGCATGAAGAAAGCGTAGCCAAGAAAGGAAAGTATCTTTTTATGAAAAGGAAGATAGGTATTTACTTTGCGGTCATAAGAAATAGCATTCCCGTTGAAATCTTTTTTATATTCGATACCCGTTCTGTTCCAGAAAACGACTTCATAATCAGAAATATTCAATTCATCTAAAATATTGGTATATTTCAATGTGAACGGCATGAGATGGAGATCATTAAAACCGATAATGCCAATCATGTGATATCACCTTTTCTGTCAAATGGCTATAGCGGTATGCCCACTTTAGGCGGTAACAATCAGATAATTATGTCAAAATCTGCTTACGCAGATTTTGTATTGATTTTCGGGAGTTTAAGGGCTTCGCCCTTAAAAATCCCACAAGGGGCTTTGCCCCTTGACCCCACCACTTTTGAAAAAGTGGACAAAACTTTTAATTGTTATCATTTTGAGTTTTTCGTTGTTGAGGTAGTCCAAATCAATTTTGACGGGGTGTTTTTCGATATCGACAGCCCCTACACGATGAAGTAAAGCACTTCTGCCCGTTTTGGCAAACAGAAAAGCCGAATTTCCATATGCCAGTGTGATAGCACAGGCATGAACTCTGTCAGAAAGTGTCAATTCGGCTTCGGCATAGATATTGGCATAGGTATGGGGAATATCCGCACAGAATGAATTGTCATAGCGATATACTTTTCGCATGAACATCGGAGAAAATCGATGGTCAGTACGGATAACGGTATATTTTCCGATTGTTGCAGGTCGTTTTCTGCGGGGCAGAGGACTCATGGCATAGACAAGAGCGTCTGTGAAGCGGTCTGTTTTCAGTCCCAGACGGGAAAATACACCACCGAACTTCATGCCGATAGTCTGACCGTTGAAATCAAACGAAATATCTGTTTTCTTTTGAGGTTCATCTATATAAATGTAGGGTTCATCAATCTTATCAAAGTTCACAGCCATCAGCGGAGGCAAATCCGTTGAAACAGGCTGATAGCAGTCAGGCATAAAAAAAGCAAAGCAGATACCATCATAAATATTCTCCAGACAATCCTTGAAAGTGTCATAGGTATCCGTATCACGGGTAGTCATCACATAAGGGGGATTGGTTTTGAAGTATTCTTTGATTTCAGCGATGACGGTTTCATCATATTTCATCATGCCGGCACTGAGTATCATATACTTAATGCCTCGTGATTTAAGTGTATCCAATGTTTTTTTCCAGATAGGAAGAAATGCTCTGGTAAGCACAGGACCAAGTAAACAGACATAATCCACATTCAGGTGCGACCAATAATCGATAGCCCATGGTGGATTGCCTTTATTTGTATTCCATTGTGTGATATAGGCAGGCTGGTCAAAGACCATAGTAACATTTTCGTTACCAAAGACCTGTTTCAGTACATAATCCGCACCAAGATTAAAAAAAGCGTTTCCGATATTTGGCGACCAGTAACCACCGATATATGCAACTTTTTTCATCAGCAATATTTCCTTTCTGTAACCATCTTATTTCACTCAGCTTTTCAGTCTGAAATAGAAAGATTTAAGAATTTCCCACCCATAGGATTCCAGCCAGTAAACGGGATTGTAACCGTTATCACGATAGATATGGTATTTTTCTTTGGCTCTGGACAGCACTTTTTTCATTCTCACATCAGTACTAATTCCATCAGCGGGAAAGTTGGTGATAATTTCAGGGATTACTCTGATTTTGATATTGGTTTTGCGGAGTTTGGTATAGAGATGGAAATCCGCATAGGCACGAAATCTTTCATCGAAACCATATTTTTGATAGATTTCTCTTTTCAGGAACATACTCGGGTGATTCCAGTGACGGCTTGTAACAGGGAACTTGTCATATTTTGACATCTTGACAGTAACACTGCCGTTAGGATTGATATAATTCAGCCCACCATAAGTCAGGTCAAAGCTGTCCTGATGATAGAAATTATTGACTTTCTGGAGTGCGTCAGTTTCATACCAATCTCCTGCATTCAGAAAAGAGAGAAAATCCCCTGTTGCTATTCGGACACCCTTATTCATAGCATTATAGATACCACTGTCTTTTTCGCTGATAACACGATAGATAATGTGTTTTTCTGCAAAGCGGTCTTTGTATGAGTCAGCAATTTCTACCGTTTTATCCGTAGACTTACCATCAATAATCAGATACTCATACGGAACATAGGATTGGTTCAGCACAGATTCAATCGTTTTTGCCAAGATACTTTCGGCATTATAAACCACTGTTACCACAGTAAATTTCAAGTTCATATATACCATACCCTTCCAAATGGTCAGAACAGACCTTCTTTGTTACAATCCTCAAACCAATCTCTGAAAGTATCTTCAAACGAATAGTGGAACTTATAGTCTGTTTCAGAAAGTTTTTTTCCGCAGATATTGGTAGACACCATAAGTTTTTTCACTCTGTCGGGGTGTATGCCGACTTTTTTTCCGCCTATCGGGCCGAAGATGTAAGCGGCAGGCATTAAAATCCATGATGGTATCAACAGGATATGTCGTTTCATGTCGGTTGCTTTCTGCATAGTTTCGCAGATTTGCTGGATATTGTAGGCAGGTTCAAAAGTACAGTTAAAGACATCTGTACCCACAAAACTGTTGTCTATCATTCTGTACTTGAAAAACTGCACCAGTTCCTTGACATAGATACAAGCCTTGATAGTATCTTTACGCCCTGCATAAAAGAAATATCTTTTTTTCTGTCCTTTATAAAGACGGGTCATATTACCGTGTTCGCCCTTACCATAGACGATACCGGGACGAACGATAGTCAGTTCTCTTTTATTTTTATCAGCAATCTGCCATTTTTCGTGAATTTTTTCCGCAACCAGTTTGCTGATACCGTAAGGTGTATTGGGTGTGGGCAAAGTTTTTTCTGTTTTGAGTTCTTCAGCAGCTCCATACGGTGCGATGGAACTGGTAAACAGAATTTTATGAATGTTATGTTTTTCCGCAAAAGCCACTATATTTTCTGCACCCTTGATATTGGTTTCAAAATAGGCATAATCAGGGTGTCCCGGTGTACGGTGAACAGCCGCAAGATTAAAGATAATATCATTTTCAGTCGGTGTAAAATCAAATTCGATGGGGTTTCTGACATCTAGTCGGATATATTCTACACCATCGTTCTTTTCTACAATTCCAGGAACGACACCCTCTTCACCGGGCATGACAATATCAATATCATAAATTTTATCGTTTTTATTTTTTATTTTGTTCAACAAATGAATAAGATGTGTTCCGATAAAACCGGAACCTCCGAAAATGATATAATTCATTGTCTGTTAATCCTTTCTCATCAAAATTGCGGGATTTAATATCAGTCATTATAAAAAAACAACTTATAGCTATGACAATTAAAAGTTTTTGTCCACTTTTTTCAAAAAGTGGTAGGGGTCAAGGGGACGAAGTCCCCTTGTGGGATTTTTAAGGGCGAAGCCCTTAAACTCCTCAAAATCAGACCAAAATTTGCGTAAGCAAATTTTGACAATTTATAGTTTGTAGAATGACTTATACCATTCAGCAAAATTTCTAAGTCCGTCACGCAGAGGCGTACTTGGGCGGAAACCATAATCTTTTTCCAGTGCATCAGTATCGGCATAAGTGACTGGTACATCGCCTGCCTGCATGGGAACAAATTCTTTATGTGCATCAAAATCATAATCCTTTGGCAATATACCTGCACGGACAAGTTCTTCCGAAAGAATTTGCACAAAGTTCAGTAAATTTTCAGGTTGATTGTTGCCGATGTTGTAAACAGCATAAGGAGGAATAGGTAACCCGTCATCACCGTTTTTCTTTTCGGGAGCTTTCTGCATGACCCGAACAACACCCTCAACGATATCATCAATATAAGTAAAATCACGCATACAGTTGCCGTAATTGAATATTTTTATCGTTTCGCCGTTGACCAGTTTATCGGTAAATCCGAAGTAAGCCATATCAGGGCGTCCAGCAGGACCGTAAACGGTAAAGAAACGAAGTCCTGTTGAGGGTATGTTATAGAGTTTGGAATAAGCGTGAGCCATCAGTTCATCAGATTTTTTGGTAGCGGCATATAAGGAAACAGGATTGTCCACTTTGTCCTCTGTACTATAAGGGACTTTCTTGTTTGAACCGTAAACGGAAGAACTTGAAGCATACACAAGATGTTCCACAGGGGAATTACGGCAAGCCTCCAGAATATTAAAAAATCCGACAAGATTAGACTCTATGTAAGCATCTGGATTAGTAATCGAATAACGAACACCAGCCTGAGCAGCAAGATTGACTACCACTGTCGGATTATAAGTTTGGAATATTGATACAATCGCATTTTTGTCAGCAATATTTCCTTTAATAAATATAAAATTTTTGTTTTTGTTTAGTTCTTTCAGACGATACTCTTTCAATCTGACATCGTAATAGTCATTCATATTATCAATGCCGATAATTGTAGCGGTTGGTATATCTGCCAGTAGTCGTTTAACGAGATTTGCACCAATAAATCCCGCCGCACCTGTTACGATAATGTTTTTTCCATCAAGACGAATATCAGTCATGAAGTCACCTCTTAATCGAAATCAAGTATCCACAAATTTACGCACATTTTAACATACTTAACTGAAAAAATCAAGTAAATATCGGTCATGAAGGCTTTTTCAACTGAGTAGCTGAAAATCAAATCATAAAGCCATAATTTTTTAACATTTTTGTATTATGAAATTTTCTTTTATCCAATTCGGTCATAGTTTGCAGAAGTAATGTCGGACTGGCATAGATTTCGTCACGAGGTCTGACAATTTTTTGATATAGCATTGTCTGATATTCCTTAATATTGTCGGAATAATCGTGGTTAGGGTTCATATTAGGATTTTCTGACAATCTTTTCTGATAGCGTTCCACTAAATCGGATAAATCCTCATGATTATTGATTTTCACTAATACATATAAATCACGATAATTATTGAAATCTTTTCTGATGAGAGCTATTTTCATCAATTTACAGTGTTCAACATATTTTTCCAGAGTATTTATTGTATTTATATAAGGTAATAATTTATCTTGAACTTGTTTAAATGATTTTTCCAATACAGCAGGAATAGAATGGTTGTCGTAATGTAAAGCGTAGTAATTATCAAAATCTTTTTGGAAATTATCTTCATCGGGACGACAAAGTTCTACAAGACAAACAGAGGCAAACGACAAATACTCTGATGTTAAATTACTGCTGTATAAACTCAGAACAGAAAAATTCAGGGCAAATGCTTTTTTTCCTTTTATCATAGAATGCATAGGGTGAAAGGAAATGGTATGAAGAATTTCGTTATTGATAATTCTTCCGAAACAGGGTATTCCTTTTAATTTTATGAAACCGTAAGGTTTTAAGTTATCTTTATAATATTGATTAAATGCAGAAACAAAAGACATAGTAAAAAATCCTTTATAAAAGAGTGTCACAGTGCCTGAATAGTCAAACACTGTGACATAATATCAATCCACCATAGATGTGTGCTTTTCACGAAGATAAGTGGATTCCAAATCAGAGAGATGTAATTTTACAGCGATGGGATATTTTTCATAAGCCTGACTCATAGCATAGCCTGTAGTTTCCTCAAAACCGCCCATATGCCAGCGGATAGCCATAGCCTCATCAATTTTCAGACGCATAAATCTTTCAATGAGAAAGACGGATTTTTCGCCATGACCGTAAGGAAAAGCATCTTCAATGGCGTAATAAGGAACTTTTTCCCATTTACCCGTTTCCTCATTTTTGACATTTCGGGTAGAAACTTTATAAAAATTAGCTTTACATAAGTCATGGAGTAAGGCGGTAATAGCAAAACTTTCGATATTGTCGGTTTCTTCATCGTAGTGTTTTTCCATCATGACATTAAAGACGCTGATACTGTGCATAACCAGACCATGTTCACAAGCACAATGATATTTTGTGCTTGCAGGGGCGGTAAAGAAATCCGTTTTACTTATCCAGTCAAGCAGGCGGTCTTTTCCGGGACGGGTGACATACTGATTAAAGATTTCCAGAAATTCTGTTTTATAGTCATGCGTACTGTTATTGTTTTCAAGATTGTTCAAAACAGACAACTCCTTTCTTTAAGAGAATATGACAAAATTTGCGTAAGCAAATTTTGTTTTGTATTTGGGGAGTTTAAGGGCGTTGCCCTTAAAAATCCCACAAGGGGTTGCCACCCCTTGACCCTGCCCACTTTTTGAAAAAAGTGGACAAAAACTTTCAAGTTTCACCGCCAGACGATGGAGAGTTACATTAAGGTATCATCATAAATAGCTCTTATACCGCCGATAAATTTGGGGCGTGTGCGTGCGGCGATAATTCTTGCCTGACCAATAGTGCGTTGTCTGAGGGGAACGGGTACAGCAGTTTCTTTAAGGTGCATACCAATAAGTACACCACCGATATCAATACCAGCGTCAGCTTTGATTTTTTCGACAACAACGGGATTGTGAAGGGACTGATAAGTAGCGGTAGCGAAAGACCCACCAGCTTTAGGTTGAGGGATAACATTGACAATTTCGAAGCCTTTTTTTTCAGCGATTTCCCTTTCAAGGACGATAGCACGGTTAAGATGTTCGCAACACTGAGAAGCTATGTAGATATGGTGTTGGGAGAGGATTTTATATATCACCTCAAATACAGCTTTAGCCAGTTCAGGAGTGGAGTTAGTGCCTGGATTATTGCCCGTGATTTCGCTGGTGGAACAGCCGATGACACAGATATCGCCGTCTTTGAGTTTAGCCACAGAGAGCAGTTCATTAACGACAGTTTCAGTTTCTGTAAGGATTGGATTTATCATGATTATCATTCCGTTTCAAAAAATATTTTCAATCCTTATTATAATATTTTTTTCAGAAAAAGCAACAGTATACAACAGATATTCCAGGACAAACGCATGAATTAACAAAGTGTAAATTTTTTATGATGTATTTGTTAAGTCGTGAATAGAACATCACTTTTGAATGTTTAGTATTATTCACAATATCAATTATTTGTGTTATACATTTACTAATTAAACATTTTGTTCATAAAAAATTAACTCATGCGTTTGTCCTGACAGATATTCTGATAAAAGGAATTATTTTGTTGATTAATTTAAAAATAAAAAGAGGGGAAAAAATATTTTTCTGATTTTCTTGACTAAAGTGTTATCGTGCTTTACAATGTATTTTGGCTGAAATCAGCCTACTAAAATGAAAAGTAATTACGAATTACGCATTACGAATTACAAATTGAAAAAAATTGGGGGTCATAATGAGTTGAGTAACAATCCTGTAGTTTCTTTAAAAGATGTTGAAGTGTCGTTTGACGGTGAGGTAATTCTGGACAAACTCAATCTGGACATTGAGCATGAAGAATTTATCACACTTCTTGGACCCAGCGGTTGTGGAAAGACAACTACGCTGAGAATTATCGGGGGCTTTCTGCAACCTGACAGCGGAGAAATTTATTTTGATGGAGAATGTATCAACAATCTTCCGCCCAACAAACGAAATGTAAATACTGTTTTTCAGAAATATGCATTGTTTCCACATTTGAATGTTTATGAGAATGTTGCTTTCGGGCTGAAACTGAAGAAGAAATCCAAAGAAGAAATTGATAAAGCCGTCATGAAAATGCTTGCGGTTGTTGACCTGAAGGGGTATGAAAAGCGACCGATAGCCAAGCTGTCAGGAGGACAGCAACAGAGGGTAGCCATAGCCAGAGCGTTGGTATGTGACCCTAAGGTTTTGTTGCTTGATGAACCGCTTGGAGCGTTGGATTTGAAATTGCGAAAAGATATGCAAATCGAACTCAAGCAGTTACAGCACCAGTTAAAAACAACCTTTGTTTTTGTCACTCACGACCAGGAAGAGGCACTGACGATGTCGGACAGAGTGGTTGTCATGAACAACGGTAAAATCGAACAGATAGGCACACCGACAGATATTTATAATGAACCTGCCAACGCATTTGTTGCAGATTTTATTGGTGAGGCAAATATTCTTAACGGTATCATGAAAGAGGACGGTACAGTTATTCTTCAAGGAAAGGAAATCGAATGTATTGATACAGGATTTAAACCCTACCAACCCGTTGATGTTGTGATAAGACCCGAAGATGTTGAAATAGTCGATGTCAAAGAGGGAATGTTGACAGGCACTGTACAAGATGTTGTGTTTAAAGGTGTACATTATGAAATGGAAGTTATCAGTGATGACTGTCTGTGGTTAATTCAGAGTACAACCTGCAAAGATACAGGAACAGAAATTGGTATGCGTGTCATTCCTGAAAATATTCACATCATGAATAAATTATTTCCGACAGAAGATAATATTTTCACCGCAAAAGTTGTTGTCGGTCATGCGGAAGAAAATTCTATGGAAATTGAGATAGAAGAAACGGTTATCAAAGTTGAGGGACATTGTTATGCCGAAGGAACTACCCTTGAAATTACTTTACCGCCGTCAGGCGTATATGTACCTGGTGACGGTAACGGACAGCTTGAAGCCTATATCGAATCGGTTATCTACAAGGGCAAATACAACGAAATTATTCTGGAAACCGAAAATCACCGTTGGTTGATGACAAGTCTGCAAGATGAACAGGTAGCCACAAGTATTCCGATATGTTTCAACTTTGAGAATGCCCATTTTTCGGAGGATTATAAGGGTGGTGAATATGGAGGTGACGAAGAATGAAATCCAAAGCACCTTCTATACCGTACTTAATCTGGATGTTACTTTTTACCATAATACCGCTGATTATGGTAATTTACTATGCGTTTACGGACAAAAGCGGTAATTTCACCATACAGACTTTCAAAGACAGTCTGTTTTATACTGATGTATTTATCAGGTCATTATGGATAGCCTTAGTATCGACACTGTTGTGTCTGGTGCTTGCCTATCCGTTAAGTTATGTGATGTCACGGTCTTCCAGAAGAGGACAGAATATTTTAACCATGCTGATAATGTTGCCGATGTGGATGAACTTTATTCTGCGGATTTACGCATGGGTATTGCTGTTACAGAATGACGGTCTGATTGATTTAGCCGTAAAGTTTTTAGGGTTAGATGTTCCACTGTTAGGCAATGCAGGAGCAGTTATCTTAGGCATGGTCTATAACTATCTGCCGTTCATGATACTGCCCATTCATGCGGTTATGCTGAAAATCGACAACAGTCTGATAGAAGCCTCAAAGGACTTAGGAGCAAACAAATTCAATGTTTTCCGCAAAGTGGTATTCCCGTTAAGTATACCGGGAATTATCAGCGGAACGACTATGGTATTTGTTCCGACTGCCAGTACTTTTCTGGTTGCACAGTACTTAGGCGGTACAGGAGATAAAATGATTGGTGATGTCATCGAAAACATTTTCCAGAGGGATAAGAATGTAGGTTCAGCGATATCGTTGGTGTTGATGGTGATTATTCTGCTTTTCATTATTGTGATGAACAAATTCGGTGATGAGGAGGTAGTGGCATGAAAAGAAAAATGTCTGTCCCCTCAATAATTTATATTATAGTTGTTATGATTTTTCTGTATCTGCCGATATTTGTGCTGATACTGTATTCGTTCAATGACGGTAAAACTTCTGTCTGGAAAGGCTTTACCTTAAGATGGTATTCGGAACTGTTCAACAGTGTACCTATCATGACTTCACTGAAAAATACCATCATTATTGCCATACTTGCGTCAGTTATTTCGACCGTACTTGGCACATTGGCATCTGTGGGAATATTCAACATGAAAAATCCTTTGCGAAGTATTGTTACCAATGTTTCCAATGTACCCATTATCAACCCTGAAATTGTAACAGGTGTATCTTTTATGTTGCTGTTTGTATTTGTGGGAAACCTGTTTAATTTTGAAATGGGCTTTGGTACAGTTCTGATAGCACATATCAGTTTTTGTACACCGTATGTTATTCTCAATGTCATGCCAAAGCTCCGACAGATGGATTACAGTATATACGAAGCTGCTTTGGACTTAGGTTGTAACGAAAGACAAGCCTTTTTCAAGACAGTTATCCCTGAAATCATGCCGGGAGTGATTTCAGGGCTGTTAATGTCTTTTACTTATTCTCTTGACGATTTTGTCATTACCTATTTTACACGAGGGGCAAAATTCCAGACACTTCCTATTGAAATTTATACCATGCTCAAAAGAAGAATTTCCCCGACAATAAACGCTCTTTCCACATTGCTTTTTGTTATCACCATTACCATTTTAATCATCGTCAATATTCGTGAGGCAAAAACAGAAGAAACACACAGTTAAAGGGCGGTTAAGGGCGTTGCTCTTAACAATCCTATCAGGGGCTTTGCCCCTGAACCCCACAAACTTTTTGAAAAAAGTTTGACAAAAACTTTCAAGATTTACTCAAATCCAGATTATTTATCAAAGTGTCAGCTATGACAATTAAAAGTTTTTTGTCCACTTTTGGGGGAAAAGTGGGCGGGGTTAAGGGGCGGCAGCCCCTTAGCAGGATTTTCAAGGGTGGCAGCCCTTGAAACGGGATTTTTAAGGGCGGTAGCCCTTAAACTGAAAGGAGTTTGTTTGCAATGAAAAAATTTATCAGTGTTTTGATGAGTGCCTTAATTGTCGGCACAAGTGTGTTTATGTTGTCAGGCTGTGGCAACGGCGAAAAACAACAGGAACTGAATGTCTTTAACTGGGGAGAGTATATCTCCAACGGTGAGGACGGTACGATTGACACTATCCGTGAGTTTGAAAACAGATACAATGTCAAAGTCAATTACACCAACTATGAATCCAACGAAGAAATGTACAATCTCATCAAAGAAAGTAACTCCAGTTACGATGTTATTGTACCATCTGACTACATGATAAGCAAACTTATCAAAGAAGATATGCTGGAGAAAATCAACTTTGACAATGTTCCTAACTTTGCCAACATCATGGAAAAATACAAAAAGACCGACTTTGACCCTACAGGAGAATATTCTGTACCGTATGACTGGGGCGTTGTTGCATTAGTATACAATAAGACTATGGTAAAAGAAAAACCGAAGAGTTTCAGTGTACTTTGGGACAAACAGTACAGCGGAAATATCTTAATGTTCAACAATTCCAGAGATGCTATGGCAATCGCTATGCGTCTGAAAGGTATCAATCCGACCGAAATTACCAAAAAGGATATTGATGTAGCATCGGCTTACCTTAAAGAACAGAAACCTTTGCTGAAAAAATATGTCATGGACCAGGTATTCACCGAAATGGAAGGTGACCAGGCAGCAATGGCACCGTATTATGCAGGTGATGTTGCGGTAATGATGTCCAATAACGAAAATCTTGACTATATGTTACCTGAAGAGGGGTCTAACTGGTTTATGGATTCCATGTGTATTCCAAAAACTACTCAGAATAAAGAACTTGCCGAAAAATTCATCAACTTTATGCTTGAACCTGAAATCGGCAAGGCTAACATCGAATATCTAGGCTATTCCACACCTAACCAGAAAGTCTATGATTTGCTTGATGAAGATGTCAAAAATAATGAACTCAACTATCCTAAAGAAGAATATCTCAAAAAATGCTATACTTTCTCTGATTTACCGCAAGATGTCTATGATTATATGCAGGAAGAATTTCTGAAAGTGCAGGCGTAGTCTTTTCTTACAAAAAACAAACGCAGAGCGTAAAAACTCTTGCGTTTGTTTTTTTCAGTAAATGTTTTCTATAAATTTTGACAGATGACAATTATTATAATGTTCTCATGAATATATTAACATTTTCTGAACATTTTGATTTACGGAAATATTCTGACATGGTTGTAATTGACTTTGAAGGGAGATTATGATAAAATTGCCATAATAAGAATGAATATAATGAAGATATTAGGAGATTTTTTGAATTATGAGAACAATTCCTTTTTCTCCGCCTGATATAACGGAATCAGAGATAGAGGCAGTGGCGGAAACATTGCGTTCGGGGTGGATAACCACAGGACCGAAAACGAAAGAGTTTGAAAAAAAGGTTGCTGAATTTCTTGGAACGAAAAAGGCAGTAGCATTAGGGTCATGTACGGCGGCACTGGAACTGACATTAAGAATATTAGGTATCGGTGAAGGTGATGAAGTCATCGTATCAGCATATACCTATACAGCAAGTGCGGCGTGTATTGCCCATACGGGAGCAAAAATTGTCATGGTAGATACAGCTCCTGAATCGTTTTTGATAGACCCTGACGAAGTAGCCAAAGCCATTACGCCCAGAACAAAAGCGGTCATTCCCGTAGACATTGCGGGGAAGATGTGCGATTATAGAGATATTCTCAAAGTGGTTGAGAGTAAAAAAGCCCTGTTCACGCCTAAAAATGATATTCAAAGACTTTTCGGAAGAGTGATTGTTGTAGCGGATTCGGCACACGGATTTGGGTCGAGCCAGCATGGAATTATGAGCGGTCGTATGGCAGATTTTACGGCTTTTTCTTTACACGCTGTCAAGACTATTACATCAGCCGAAGGCGGTATTGCCACATGGAAAACCAAAGAAGGTCTTGATGATGAATGGTTGTACAAACAGTATATGTTGTATTCTTTGCACGGTCAGACAAAAGACGCTTTACACAAAACCTATGCAGGTGCATGGGAATATGATATTGTTATTCCGGGATATAAATGTAATATGACAGATATTCAGGCAGCGATTGCCTTAGTGCAACTGCGACGCTTTAAAGAAATTCAGGGCAGACGGCGTGACATTATCAAGATGTACGATAAAGCAATGGACGAAATGGGAGTAGGATATCTTCACCATGTCAATAACGATTTCGTCACCAGTTGTCACATTTATCTGACAAGGGTCAATGGTATAGGACACAAAGAACGCAATGAAATCATTGACAGAATGGCAGATAAAGGTGTTGCCTGTAATGTGCATTTCAAACCGTTGCCTATGATGACGGCTTACAAAGATATGGGATTTGATATTAACGATTATCCTAATGCGTATGCTCATTACAAAAACGAAATCACCTTACCGTTGCATACCAAATTATCCGATGATGATGTCAAGTATGTTATCGACTGTTACAGAGCAGTGCTGACAGATTTACATTTAATCTAATTATGGCGGTGACAATTAAAAACTTTTGGTCAAACTTTTTTTCAAAAAAGTTTGGCAGAATTGTTAAGGGTGGCAGCTCTTAACACAGGATTTTAAAGGGTGCTTTATTTGTCGGGATTTGTTGAGAATAATAATTTTTTTGTTTTATACAATAAATTAGGGAATAACTCTTGAAAATTATGGGAAATTATTATAAAATAGAGGTTGTACAAAGTAAATCTGCGAATTAGCGGAAAACTTTTACTTTATCTGTTTTTGTACCCGTACTTTTTTACGGTACAATTAAAAATATTTTCTGAAAGGAAGTTTTTTCAATGGGATTTTTAGACAAAGTTACAGTTGATGACCTCAATGTAAAAGGAAAGAAAGTACTTGTCCGTTGTGATTTCAATGTACCGCTCAAAGACGGCGTTATCACCAACGACAACAGAATTACAGCAGCATTACCCACAATCAAGAAATTGGTTGATGACGGCGGTAAAGTTATTTTGTGTTCCCATCTTGGCAAGCCGAAGAACGGTGCAGAAGCTAAATTCTCACTTGCCCCTGTAGCGGTAAGACTGGGTGAATTGCTTGGTAAAGAAGTTGTATTTGCTGATGATGACGAAGTAGTCGGCGAAAACGCAAAGAAAGCCGTTGCTGAAATGAAAGACGGCGATGTTGTTTTATTACAGAACACTCGTTTCCGCAAAGAAGAAACCAAAAATATCGAAGCATTCAGTAAAGAACTTGCTTCACTTGCTGATGTATTCGTCATGGACGCTTTCGGTTCATCACATAGAGCTCACTGTTCAACAGTAGGTGTTACCGACTATCTGAACGAAACAGCTGTTGGTTATCTCATGCAGAAAGAAATCAACTATCTTGGCAACGCAGTAGAACAGCCTGTAAGACCTTTTGTTGCTATTCTTGGTGGTGCAAAAGTTGCGGATAAACTCAATGTTATCTCCAATCTGCTTGAGAAGTGCGACACACTGATTATCGGTGGTGGTATGGCTTACACATTCCTGAAAGCACAGGGTCTTGAAGTTGGAAACTCTCTTGTTGACGACAGCAAAATTGACTACTGTAAAGAAATGATGGAAAAAGCAGAAAAACTCGGTAAAAAACTTTTACTTCCTGTTGATACAATGGTAGCTGATTCATTCCCTAATCCTATTGACGCTGAAATTACTGTAGAATGTGTAGATGTTACCGCAATTCCCGCTGATAAAGAGGGTCTGGACATCGGCACAAAGACACAGGAACTCTTTGCGGACGCTGTAAAATCCGCTAAGACAGTTGTCTGGAATGGACCTATGGGTGTATTTGAAAATCCTATTCTGGCAAAGGGAACAATCGCCGTAGCGAAAGCACTTGCTGAAACAGATGCTACAACCATTATCGGTGGTGGAGATTCTGCAGCGGCTGTTATTCAGCTTGGATTTGCTGACAAGATGAGCCACATTTCTACAGGTGGCGGAGCTTCTCTTGAATATCTTGAAGGCAAAGTACTTCCTGGTATTGCCGCTATTGCTGATAAGAAATAATCTGGTAAAAAGTCAGGGACGGATATTTTTTGTCCGTCCCTTAATTACAATGTGGGGCGTTGCCTTGTGAGGGGCGTTGCCCCTCAACCCCATCAGGGGCGTTGCCCCTGAACCCCACGAACTTTTTGAAAAAAGTTCGACAAAAACTTTCAAGGCTCACTTCGTTGCGGGATTTTTAAGGGCGGCAGCCCTTAAATCAGGGGTTCGGGGAGGAACTTCCCCGACAGGATAACCCCTGAACAAGAGAAAGGAATGTTTATTATGAATAAAAAACTCAGAAAAGCTGTTATTGCAGGTAACTGGAAAATGAATAAAACACCATCAGAAGCAAAAGTACTTCTGGAAGAAATGATACCGTTGGTAAAAGACGCAGACTGTGAAGTTATCGCTTGCGTACCTTATGTTGACATCTGTACCGCTGTTGATACTGTAAAAGGAACAAACATTAAAATTGGTGCTGAAAACTGTCACTGGGAAGAAAAAGGTGCTTTCACAGGCGAAATTTCTACAGGTATGCTTAAAGAACTCGGTGTAGAATATGTTGTACTCGGTCACAGCGAAAGAAGACAGTATTTCGGCGAAACAGACGAAACCGTAAACAAGAGAACAAAAGCTGTTTTGAAAGCAGGCTTGAAACCCATTGTATGTGTTGGCGAACTCCTTTGGGAACGCAAATGCAACATCACAGAAGAAGTTGTCGCAAGACAGATTAAATTAGATTTGTTTGATGTTTCGGCAGAAGATGTTAAGAATGTTATCATTGCTTACGAACCTGTATGGGCAATCGGCACAGGCATGACCGCTACTGACGAACAGGCAGAAGAAGTTTGTGCCTTAATCAGAGATACACTGGCAAAACTCTATGGACAAGAAATTGCTGACGGTATTACCATTCAGTACGGCGGTTCAATGAACGATGGAAATGCAGAAGCACTCCTTTCCAAAGAAAATGTAGACGGTGGTCTTATTGGTGGTGCGTCACTGATAGCGACTAAATTTGCAAGTATCGTCAGTGCAGCAAGCAAATAATTTCTTAACGGAGTGTTTTTTAATATGACAAAATCAGAAGTTGCTAAAAAAATATACGAACTTTCTCATATTACAGGAGAATTTCTTTTAAGGTCGGGACAGATTTCGAATGAATATTTTGACAAGTATCTGTTTGAAGCCAATCCCATTGTGCTGAAAGAAATTGCCAAAATCATGTCTGAACTTATCCCCGAAGGTACAGAAGTTCTGGCAGGTCTGGAAATGGGAGGTATTCCTGTTGTGACAGCCATTTCAGCCAACACAGGTATGCCTGCTGCTTTCGTCAGAAAAAAGGCAAAAGAATACGGTACTTGCAAACTTGCCGAAGGTACAGATGTTACAGGTAAGCGTGTTCTGATAATCGAAGATGTTGTCACCACAGGTGGAGCTATCATCAAAGGTGCGGAAGAACTCAGAAAAAAGGGTGCTATCATTGACAGCGTACTTTGTGTCATTCAGAGAGCCGACAAAGCTACCGATATCCTTGCTGAAGCAGGACTGAAACTCATTCCCGCATTTACGATGGACTACATCAAAGAACAGGTCGGGGAATAACGGTCTAGGAGGTTTGAAATGATGAAGAAACCTACAGTTTTAATTATTATGGACGGTTACGGAATTGCCCCTGCCACAAGCGGTAATGCAGTAACCACAGCGAAAAAGCCTAACTTAGATAAATTCTTTTCCGAAAATCCCTATACAACCATAGGAGCATCAGGACTTGCAGTAGGTTTGCCTGACGGTCAGATGGGTAACAGTGAAGTAGGTCACACCAACATGGGTGCAGGAAGAATTGTTTATCAGGATTTGACAAGAATTACCAAAGCTATTCAGGACGGCGAATTTGATACCAATGAAGTTTTGTTGAGTGCTATCGAAAATGTCAAGAAGAACAATTCCGCATTGCACATTATGGGACTTACCTCTGATGGTGGTGTACACAGTTTCAACGGTCATCTGTATGCTTTGCTTTCTCTTGCGAAAAAGCAAGGGGTTGAAAAAGTATTCTACCATGCTTTTATGGACGGTCGTGATGTTCCGCCCACAAGCGGTAAAGACTATATTGCCGAATGTCTGGATAAAATGAAAGAAATCGGAGTAGGAAAGATTGCTACCGTTGAGGGCAGATATTACGCTATGGACAGAGATACCAACTGGGATAGAGTAGAAAAAGCCTATTCTGCGATGGTCTATGGTGAAGGAAATCATTCTTGTTGTGCGGTCAAGTGCATGGAAGATTCTTATGCTGACGGTGTAACTGATGAATTTGTCATTCCTACAGTAATTGACGGTGCTGAACCTATCAAAGCCAATGATTCTCTTGTATTTATCAATTTCCGTCCCGACCGTGCCAGAGAAATCACCAGAACTTTTGTTGACCCTGATTTCAAAGGGTTCGAAAGAAGAAACGGAATGTTCCCGTTATATTTTGTCTGCATGACAGAATATGATGCAACTATGCCCAATGTGGAAATTGCATTCAAATCACAGGAACTGAACAATACATTCGGAGAATATCTTGCATCACTTGGAAAGACACAGCTTAGAATTGCCGAAACCGAAAAATATGCTCATGTCACCTTTTTCTTCAACGGCGGTATAGAAGCACCGTATGAGGGTGAGGACAGAGTGCTTGTTGCCTCTCCGAAAGTTGCTACTTACGATTTACAGCCCGAAATGAGTGCCTATGAAGTTTGTGATAAAGTTGTCGAAAGAGTAAAAAGCGGTAAGTATGACGCTGTTATTCTTAACTTTGCCAACTGCGATATGGTAGGTCACACAGGCATATTCGATGCTGCGGTAAAAGCGGTAGAAGCTGTTGATGAATGTGTCGGCAGAGTAGTCAATGCGGTCAATGAGATGGGCGGTATCACCCTTATCACTGCTGACCATGGCAATGCTGATAAGATGGTCGATACAGACGGCAGTCCGTTTACCGCTCATACCACAAACCTTGTTCCGCTTTGCATTGTCGGTTACGACTGCAAACTGAAACAAGAAGGTGGAAAACTTTCTGATTTAGTTCCCACAATGTTACAGATGATGAACATTCCTCAACCTAAAGAAATGACAGGTCAAAGCCTGATTATTAATGCGTAATTTGTAATGCGTAATTCGTAATTAATAAAATTTACCCCGTAGTTCAAAGACTGAACTATGGGGTATTGCTTTTTTAATTGAAAACCAAAAGTGGGGCGGTGACAATTAAAAGTTTTTGTCCACTTTTTTCAAAAAGTGGGCGGGGTTAAGGGGCGGCAGCCCCTTAGCGGGATTTTAAAGGGCGGCAGCCCTTTAACGGATAAAAATTTCAAACAAAATTTGCGTAAGCAAATTTTGACATATAAATTATCCTACAGTAATTTCGCAAGTGGCGACCAGTCCATCTGACGCAATTACCTTGACAGTTGCCGAACCTGAACCTCTTGCGACAACTCTACCACTGGAATTTACTGTGGCAACAGCAGTATTGGTACTTTTGAAAGTATAAGTTACCGTATCGTCCGCAGGAGTAAGGGTAGGAGTGAGAACATATTGTTCGGCAACATTCATTGTCAGACTGGTTTTATCCAGTGTCAGAGTTTTCGGCAAAGTGACATTGACCGTACAGGTTGCTGTCAGACCGCTGTCTGTTCTGACCGTAATTGTTGCCGTACCCTCATCTCTTGCCACAATTCTGCCACTGGAATTGACAGTCGCTACCGCAGGATTATTACTCTTGAAAGTATAAGTAACCTGTGTAGCAGGAGTTACGGTTGGTGTCAGAGTATACTGTTGGGCGACATTCATATCCAGAGTTGTTTTGTCAAGAGTAAGTGTTGTGCTTGATTTTACGGTAACAGTGCAGGTTGCCGTAAGACCGTTGGAAGTTCTCACGGTAATTTTTGCCGTACCCTCACCTCTTGCCACAACTCTGCCGTTGGAATTAACAGTCGCTACCGCAGGATTACTACTCTTGAAAGTATATTCCGTAATGGCATCAGACGGGGTAATTGTCGGAATAAGTGTATACATATCCTTGATATTCATTGTCAGTTTTGTTTTGTTGAGGGTAAGTGTTTCGGGACTTTTATGTACTGTGACTTGGCAGGTAGCTTTTTTGCCGTTTTCTGTGATAACAGTAATCGTTACTGTACCCTCACCTCTTGCCACAACTCTACCGCTGGAATTGACTGTTGCGACAGTCGTATTACTACTCTTGAAAGTATAAGTTGTTGCTACCGCAGGTGTTACCGTAGGCGTAAGCGTATACATTTCTTTTACACCAAGAGAAAGTGTTGTCTTATCAAGTGTAACAGACTGAGGATAAATCTTTACGGTTACCTTACAGGTAGCTGTTTTGCCGTCAACAGTGGTTGCGGTGATGGTTGCTGAACCCGTAGCCTTAGCCGTGACAGTACCGTTTTCGTCCACTGTGGCAACAGAAGTCTTGCTACTTGTCCATGTGACTTGCGGAGTGTAATATTCAGGCGTAAATGTTGCGGTAAGCGTGGCGGTTGTTCCTTTTTCGATAGTCATGGCTGACTTGTTCAGGACAATATCACCTGAATTATAATGTACCGTTGCTGTATTGAAAGGAGCAATACTTGGTTTGGTCATAGTCTCCCATTGTTCTTGTGTACCCAGATAATAGATATCCATAAGTTTTGCGTCAGTGAAGAAAGCATAATTATCAATCTGTTCCAGAGTAGCAGGAATGACAACGCTTTCCAGATTATCACAGCCGGCAAAAGTTCTGTAACCTAATTCCGTAATACCTTTGGGAACAACCAGATTTTTCAAAGATTTGCAGTCAGAGAAAGCATAAGCACCTATCTGTGTTACACTGTCAGAAATTTTAACTTCGGCAAGTCTTAAACAGCTTTGAAATGCGTTGGCGTAAATCGTAAGCACATCGTCAGGAATTTCTATATAGGTAAGAGAAGAACAGTTACGGAATGCACTGCTGCCAATCTGACCGACAGAAGAGGGTATAGTAATATTTTCCAGATTTGAACAGTTATAGAACATACCGCTTCCGATTGCAGAAAGTGAGGCAGGTAATTTAACTGTTTTCAGAGCGGTACAGCCCTCAAAAACAGAATTGCCCAATGTGACCACACTGTCAGGAATAGTCATGGAAGTCAGTGAAGTACAGTAGGCAAAGGCAGAGCTGTCTATTGTTGCCACACCGGAAGAAATCTGTACATTTTTCAGAGCGGAACAGTTGTAGAATGCACTGCTGTTAATTTTCTGAATACCATCAGGAATGGAAACAGAAGTAAGAGCTGTACAATTTCTGAAAGTGCCATTACCCAATGTAGTAAGAGAAGAAGAAATACTTACACTTTTCAGATTAGAGCAAGCGTCAAACAGATAATTTCCGATAGAGGTCACACTATTCGGAATAGTCACAGAAGTCAGACCTGACTTAGTGAAAGCATTATCATTTATACCGGTAACTGTATTGGGAATACTGATTGTTTTCAACGATGAACAGCCATTAAAGGCATTAGCGTAGATTTTGGTAACACCAACAGGAATATTTACCGATGTCAGGCTGGTGCAGTTACTCAAGACACTGTTGGCTATTTCTGTAATTCCGGAGGGAAGAACTAACCTAGTCAGAGCGGAACAGCCGGAAAAAGCAGAGCTTTGTATTGAAGTCACACTTTCGGGAATATTGACATTGACAAGAGCGGTACAGTTAAAAAATACAGCTGAACTGATGGTTGTAACGCCGTCAGGAATAGTTACCTGTTGTAAGCCTGTACAGTTTGCAAAGAAGTGACCGGGAATAGTTTTCCATGTAGAGGGAACAGTAAAAGAAGTGATATTATTGCAGTGTTCCAGAATATTACCACCTACAGAAGTTACGGTATTGGGAATAGTAAGGCTGTTCAGACCGGAATATGCAAAGGCATAAGTTTTAATATTGGTTACGGTTGAAGGGATAGTGAATGAAGTCATTGCCGTACAGCCATAGAAAGCATGGTCACCGATTTCAGTAATTGCTCCATTGAAATTCACTTTAGTAAGTGATGTACAACCGCTGAAAATTCCGCTGGGAATTCTGGTGATTTTACCGGGTAAAGTGACCTGTGTGAACGAAGTGCAGTTCAGAAAAGCATAAGGACCTATCAGGGTAATGTTTTCAGAAAGTGAAATTCCCTGCAGATTGATACAGTCGGCGAAAGCATAATTTCCGATATTGGTAACACTTGCGGGAATGGAAATCTGTTCCAAAGCCTTACAGTTTCGGAATAAGGCTTCTCCGAGAATATGGATATTGTCAGGCAGCTGAACATTGTTCAAGGCAAAGCAATTATGGAAAACATAGGAATCCAGTGCAGTAACGGAATTGGGAATAGATATGGCGGTTAATTGTTCACAGTCACTGAAAGCGGCGATACCAATTTCCGTAACAGTGTTCGGGATAACAATATTGTTAAGTACTTTACAATTCTGAAACGCATAACCACCGATTTTCAAAAGATGATTTGGTAAGCTGACCGAAGCAAGTTTACTGCAATAGCGGAATGTATTATTTTCAATGGCAGTAACGCTGTCAGGAATATTGATACTTGTCAGACTTGAACAACCGGAAAACGCAGATGTGCCTATCGTGGTGAGTGAATCAGGTAAGGTAATGGAAGTGATACTATTACAATAATTGAATGCACTGCTGTTGATGGTTTGCAAGTGGTCAGATAATACAACTTCGGATAAATTATAGCAGGCGTAGAATGCCCATTGTCCGATAGAGATTACCGTATCAGGAATGGTAACAGAAATGATAGAACGGTTATTGCTGAAAGCACTGTCACCGATAGCCACAACACTTTTATCATCAATGGTATCAGGAATAACAACAGTAGCAGCTGTACCGTTATATTTTTTAATTGTAACGGTATTATTTTCTACAGTATAGGTAAAGTCTCCATAGGTGTAAGTATCGGTTGCTTTTGATATTTCTCTTGCTTGTGCATTGACGGTTACTTGCGGTGTTTGAGCAGCCGACACGACCGCCATCGAACTTTGCAGCAACAAAGCTATCATAATACATGACAAACCTTTTTTCAGAATTTTCATTAACAGACCTCTCCTTTATTTAAAATGAGTACCATACGGTACTATTAAAGTAATTTTAATATGTTGGTTGATAATTTGCAATAGATTTTGGGAATTTTCTTTTTTGCATAACAAAACAGATGAAAAATTGACAGCATGAACAAAAAGTTATATATTATGTCAAAATTTGCATACGCAAATTTTGTTTTAAATTTTTGGGAGTTAAAGGGCTTCGCCCTTTAAAATCCCATCAGGGGCGTTGCCCCTGAACCCCACGAACTTTTTGAAAAAAGTTCGACAAAAACTTTTAATCGTCATAGCTATAGGTTGCTTTTTCATAATTACGAATACATTAAATTGACAGCTATAGAAAAAAGTTATATAATAACTGAAAGGGAGGGGGAGAGTATGGTATTACACCGTGTCCGAATACCGAAAGCGGAGAAAAAACATTACGGTTTAAGAGCATTCCTGTTGGGATTGTTGGTGGCAACTGTTATCTACTTACCGTTTATGATTTATGATAAGGGTTTATTTTTATATTACGGAGATTTCAATGTACAGCAGGTTTCGTTTTACCAACTTATACACGATACAATACAAAACGGTAATATCGGTTGGAGTAACAAGACGGATTTAGGGGCAAACATTATCGGGTCATATTCATTTTATATATTAGGCAGTCCGTTTTTCTGGCTGACAATGATAGCCCCGAGCAAAGCTGTACCCTATTTTATAGGACCTTTATTAATTTTGAAAACAGCTTGTATGTCTTTTACCGCCTATATTTATTTACGGCGATATACCTATGATAAAAATTTTGCCGTTTTAGGCGGATTGCTATATGCTTTTTCGGGATTTACCTGTTTCAACATTTTCTTCAATCATTTTCACGAACCAATGATAATATTCCCCCTGTTGTTGTCCGCTATAGACGAACTTTTTCTCAACAACCGCAAAGGTGTTGTGGCACTTGCGGTATGTTTCAGCGGACTGTTCAATTATTATTTTTTTGTGGGACAAGTGATATTTGTCATTTTGTACTGGCTGTTCAGGATATTTTCGAAATCCTATCCATTCCGAATCCGAAATATGCTGGCAGTACTTTTTGAAAGTGTTGTCGGGTTAGGTATGGCGATGATACTTTTATTACCCACCATACTTTGTGTAACACAGAACAGTCGTGTAACGAACTATCTCAACGGCTGGGGCGGACTGGTCTACAGCAGTCCGCAACGGTACATCAACATTCTGACCGCCTTTTTATTTCCCCCTGAATTGCCTGCCTTTCCGACCTTTACACCTGACGCTAACAACAAATGGGGTTCATTATCAGGCTGGTTACCGTTATTCGGTCTGAGCGGAGTGGTAGCTTTTCTGACGAGAAAGAACGGTCACTGGCTGAAGAAATTTTTACCATTTTTATTTTTTGTTGCCTTTATTCCCTTGCTGAACAATATGTTTCAGTTATTCAATGCACAATATTATGCCCGTTGGATGTATATGCTTGTATTGATGATGGTATTGGCAACTTGTATGTCGTTGGAAGATTACCGAAGTAAATGGGCATATGCGATAGGAGTAGTTACTTTTCTGACAGGGTTTTTCTCTGTTGTGATTGCTTTCATGCCGAAGTATACGAAAAATTCCGCAGGAGAGAAAAAATATACATTCGGGCTGATGGGGTCAAAAATCATATTTTTTGTTCATTGTGCGATTGTGGTATTTTGTCTGATACTGCTTATTTTTCTGATGATTTTCTTTCGCAAAAGAAAGAAACTTTTATCTGTTATCAGTATTGTTTTAGTTTGTGTCATATCCGCAGGCTACAGCATATATATTATCGGTATGGGAAAAACACACGGTTACGATTCACAGAAATATATGAGAGGATTGGTCATCAATCACAAAGACGATATCCATTTGCCGAACAGTGAAAATGTACGGACAGATTTCTATAAAATGATGGATAATTCAGGAATGTTCTGGCAGTTGCCGAACATACAGGCTTTTCACAGTGTAGTACCAGGTTCAATCATGGAATTTTACAACAACATAGGTGTAACGAGAGATGTTGGTTCACGACCTGATACGGGCGAATATGCTATCCGTCCATTACTTTCGGTAAAGTGGCTGATTGACTATGTTGACGATGACAATAATTTCAGTTCAGACAATGGTGTTACAGCTATGCCTGGCTGGAAATATTATGACAGACAAAGTCAGTTTGACATATGGGAAAACGAATATTATATTCCTATGGGTTTCTGGTATGATAACTACATTTCCGAAAAGGATTATGAAGTATGTCAGACCTATAACCGTTCAAAGCTCATGCTGAGGGCGATGGTGCTGACAAACGAACAGATAAAAAAATACCCGTTCATCGAAAAGAAACTCATCACTAGTCATGACTTGTCGTATAACAAAGCGGAATACTTTGAAAACTGCAAAGACCGTCAGCAAAATTCCTGCAAAGACTTTGCTTATCATGACAGCAGTTTCACCGCCACAGTCGACCGAACAGGCAAAAAAGAGAATACCTTAGTATTTTTCAGTGTGCCGTATGAAGAAGGCTGGACAGCGACTGTCAACGGAAAAAAAGTGGATATTGAAAAAGTCAATATAGGATTTATGGCAGTAGAAGTACCGTCTGACACGGTCAGCAAAGTAGAGTTTACTTACACGACACCTGGACTGTCTACAGGGATTACTATTACAGGAATTTCCGTAACCGTTTTTTTGCTGTATATTTTGTTTATGGTGTTGTACAGTAAAAAAACAGACAGAAAACCTTTGCCTAAGCCAAGAAAATTTCGGATAAAGGAAGTTTAAGGGCGTTGAGTTTAAGGGCGTTGCCCTTAAAAATCCCATCAGGGGTGTTGCCCCTGAACCCCACGAACTTTTTGAAAAAAGTTCGACAAAAACTTTTAATTGTCACCACTATACCTTGAGATAACATTAACGGAAGGAGAAATGATAAATGTCATTTGGAGAGAAGATTCTTGAATACAGAGAAGAAATCCTGAAAGATTTGGCAAATCTGATAGCGATAGATTCCGTTTCTGTAGAGGGAAAGGAAAAACCGCAACAAGCCTTGAATTATATGCTCAGGCGTGCCGAAGAAATGGGACTTTCTACAGCCAATATAGACAATATCGCAGGTCATGTTGAGTACGGAGAGGGTGAAAAACTTTGCGGAGTGCTTACTCATCTTGATGTTGTTCCCGCAGGTGACCGCTGGACATATGAACCGTTTACCCTCACCAGAGCAAATGGCAGACTGTATGGCAGAGGTGTTGCTGATGATAAAGGTTCAGCGGTGATTACCTTATATTGCCTGAAAGTTCTGAAAGATAATGGTATTGTTTCTGATAAGCGGATAAGAGCCATTTTCGGTACGAATGAAGAAGTCGGCATGACAGATATGCAACACTATTTTTCAAAAGAACCTTTGCCAGATATAGGCTTTACGCCTGACTCTGATTATGGTATTTGTTGTTGTGAGAAAGGCATTTTACAATTTTCACTGACGGGCAGTAATGAAAACTGTATCATTAAATCTGCTTACGGAGGAAATGCTGTCAATGCAGTGCCTGACAGAGCAGTTTTCAAACTCAATGATTACAGCAAGAATATATTTTTTGGGAAAGCATCTCATGCAATGGAACCGCACAAAGGCAAAAATGCGATTATCATAGGTCTGAAAAAGTTTTCTGACCAGTTTGCCAGAAAAGAATTTGGTGATTTGTTTTGTTTTATCTTACGGTACATTTCTGACCAGACAGATGGCGGGTCATTAGGAATAAAACAAGCTGACAGTCGTTCAGGAGAACTGACACTGAATATAGGGGTAATCCGTGCTGATGAACATTCTGCGACAGTAAAGATAGATATCCGTTATCCTGTCAGTGCCGATTATGAAAAAATCATACAGACCATCAAAGCAAAAGCAGAAGAGTATCATCTTACTTTCACATTGGATAATCATTCCGAACCTCTCAATATATCCCAAGACAGTGACATTGTGCGTATTCTGAGCAAGTCTTACAGAACCGTAACCGCTACAGACCCTGTGATTTACTCTACAGGTGGCGGAACATATGCAAGAACATTACAAAACAAAGGTGTTGCTTTTGGACCTGTATTTTCTGATGACTACTCCAATATGCACCGTCCTGATGAATCACTCAATGAGGAAAAATACTTTTTGCACGCACAGATTTGTTTAGAAGCGATGTATGAAATGTTCACCGCATGAAAAATAATATATCCCCCGAACGAAGCAATGTCGTCAACTTAAGAAAAAAGCCTTTTCAAAATAATATATTGCTGTCATTCTGAGGAGCAAAAGCAACGAAGAATCTTCAAAAGATTCCTCATGACGACATTGCCGAACGAAGTGAGCCTTAAAAGTTTTTGTCAAACTTTTTTCAAAAAGTTTGTGGGGTCAAGGGGCGAAGCCCCTTGTGGGATTTTTAAGGGCAAAGCCCTTAAACTATATGAAAGGAATGTGACTGTGAATGAATGCTGAAAAGATGTTAAAAAAACAGGCAAAAACAATTTTAGCCAGAGATAACTGGGCAAAATCCATTACAGGATTTCTGATGGTACTGTTAGTTTTAGGGATAGGTTTTATTGTCATCAACATTGCCACGCTGTTTATCGGCAGTCTTTTTACTGATGACGGAAGCATTAATTTTGCCAATATTGGTATCATTAATATTATTCTTTGTCTGCTGATTTGTGTGGGAGCGTTAGCCGTATTGATATTGATGTCGCCGTTGTATACAGGATATATCAGATTTATTGCCGACTGTCGTGACGGCGACAGCGGTGATATCAACGATATTTTCTATTATTTCAGCAAAGAGAAATATTTCGAAACCGTTCAGTTCAATATTTATCTCTTTATCAAGAAAGCGGTATATTTGTTATTGTTTTCCCTGCCTGTGGTAGGATTGCTGTTACTTTCCGATAATTCTCTCTACCAGACCGCTTTACAGATAGGTGCAGTATGGGTAGGCGGAGCGTGTCTGTTCGGATATTTTTTTATTTCCCGTCTGTATATTCTGTCTGAATATTTATATGTCAGAGGTTTTCATTACGAAAAAGAATCGGATATCGCCAAAGCGTCAAAATATATCGTCAAGAGAAACTTAGGCAAAGTTATGGGAATATATGTATCGTATCTTGGGTGGCTGATATTGTGTTTTCTGGTGATACCCATTGTGTTTGTTTATCCCTATTTCAAACATACCGCTGTATTGAGCTACTCCTATCTTTACGATATCGAAAACAGTAATCCCCAATCTCCACTGTATCAATCCGATAAACCGTCAGAACCCAATCCGCCTGTTTCTGAAATCCAACCTCAGGAAACCCAATTCTCCGAAACTCAAGCCGAAGAAACCCAATTCCCTGAAATTCAACCCGAAGAAACCCAATTCTTCGAAACTCAAGCCGAAGAAACCCAATTCCCCGAAACTCAACCCGAAGAAACCCAATTCCCCATTTCTGAAACGGAACAGTCTGACGATGACAATTAAAAGTTTTTTGTCCACTTTTTTTCAAAAAAGTGGTGGGGTGCAGGGGCAAAGCCCCGCTGGGATTGTCAAGGGCAAAGCCCTTGACACAGGATTTTAAAGGGCAAAGCCCTTTAATAGAAATTTTTTCCTGAAGATAATTGACACATCTGTATAAAAATGATAATATAATCGTATAGATTTTTTGTTGTTATTCTTAAAGGACAAGCATTTGTCATTTAAGACTGATATACATATTATTTTACTCAGGAGGTAGTTTATGGAGGACAAAGAAAGGTATCGTTCCTCAGACATTCCAAAATCTGCATTGAGTATAATACTTACAGCATCGTTGCTACTCAATGGCGGATATTGTATGAGTGTCGGAGCGGACAACACCACACCCAATGATAATTCGCCGTCAGTTTCCGAAAAGCGTAAGACAGATGCGACATTATCAAAGTCAGTGACAGAAACCGTACAGAAAAATTCTGTGTCTAAAGACAAAAAAGAAACTAAACTTTCATCAGGAGAGGTTATTGAAACAAGTATCTATGACTTTGAATATAAACTCTCTGAAGACGATGAAGTGATTATCACAAAGTATATCGGCACAGATACAGAAGTGGTTATTCCAGAAGATTTCAACGGCTACTATGTTATTGAAATTGCAAATGAGGCTTTTTACAGAAGCAATGTCACATCGGTAAAACTTTCGTCGACCGTAGAAAAAATCGGCAGACAGGCTTTTTACGACTGTACCAGTCTGCAAACGGTTGATTTCGGAGAAAGTCTGAAAGAAATCGGTGATAATGCTTTTTCCTATTGTTATGCTCTGGAAAGCGTTGATTTGCCTGATACCTGTACAAAAATAGAGTATAGTGCATTTTACAACTGTACAGGTCTGAAAACACTTAATTTAGGACAAAATATGGAGTTTTTAGGTAACAGTGCATTCCAGTATTGCTATGCGTTGGAGAGTATTGTTCTTCCTGATTCTCTTACCAGTATGGGAACATACTGTTTCTACAATAACAGAACGGCTAAAACAGTCAAATTCGGAAAAGGACTTAAGAATATTTCGTACTGTGCCTTTTCATACTGTTATGCTTTGACTTCGGTAGAATTTCCCGAAAATCTGGAATCGATTGATGATTATGCGTTCAGTTCCTGTACAGCTTTGTCAGAAATCATATGGTCAGATAACATCAAGTCCATAGGAAAATATGCGTTTGCTTCTTGTTATGCGTTGACGGAGTTTACCATACCCGATTCGGTAAAGAGTATAGGTTATGAGGCATTGAACAGTTGTACGAATTTGAAAAGTATTCATCTGGGAAAACTGGTATCCGATTTTACTGTAGATACGATATCCGGCGATACAC
Source organism: uncultured Ruminococcus sp. (assembly GCA_902762375.1). GTDB lineage: Bacteria > Bacillota > Clostridia > Oscillospirales > Acutalibacteraceae > CAG-964. The sequence continues at coordinate 64,172 of CACWNY010000001.1, forward strand.
TTCTGGATAAATTTACGGTAGATAAAAACAATGAATATTACTCCGCTGACAGTCACGGAGTTCTTTTCAACAAGGAAAAAACTACCCTTGTCAGAATGGGCAGAGGATATGAAGGCAGTTATGTTATTCCGTCAACGGTGACAAAGATAGGCAGATATGCGTTTTCCTATTGTCAGAAACTGAATGAAGTGACAATGAGTAAAAATATTGATACGGTTGATGAATATGCTTTCAGAGGTTGTACACTTCTGACGGATATTACTTTTAATGATAAACTGGAACATATCGGCAACAATGCGTTTTATGAATGTAGTGCATTGGAGAGCATTGACTTTGGCAGTGCTTTACAGACTATTGGTTCAGGTGCATTTTATAACTGTAATAAACTGAATAATATCACCATACCTGACAGTTGTACTACTTTGGAGAACGGTGCTTTTCAGTATTGCCGTTCACTTTCAAAGATTACACTTGGTAACAAACTGGTAACGATTAGCCATTATTGTTTTTATTACTGTTCGGCATTGACTGAAATAGATTTGCCCGAAAGTCTGAAAACAATCGGAGATAATGCGTTCGGTGGCACTCCGTTGGAAGAGGTTACTATTCCTGACGGTGTGGAAACTCTCGGAAGCTGGGCATTCAGCAGTTGTTCTAAAATGAAGAAACTGCATATCGGAAACAGTATCAAATCATTGCCCAGTTATGTGTTTACCAGTTGTACAGCTCTGGAAGAAATAGATTTCCCGTCCTCATTGCAGTCGATTGGCTATGAATCTTTCTATAACTGTACATCACTGAGTAGTGTCAGTCTGAATGAGGGACTGACAAGTATAGGGGCATATTCTTTCCAGAACTGTACATCACTTACAGAATTGGTATTGCCCGAAAGTTTAACGAATATGTCTGATTCTGCGTTTCGTGACTGTAAGGCTTTAAAGCGTGTAACAGTGGATAAAAATCTGACTTCTTTGTGGGCAGGAGCATTCTATAACTGTACATCTCTGGAAGAAATCAATGTATCCAAAGACAATATCACCTTTGCATCGGTAGATGGTGTCGTCTTTGACAAGCACTGTACAGAAATTCTGATTTTCCCTCGTGCTAAATCGGGAAAATATAAAATTCCTGACACTGTAACCAAAATCAACAATAACGCTTTTGACAATGCCACCAAACTTACAGAAATCACCATAGGTGAGGCAGTAGAAAGTATTGGCAGTTCGGCATTTGTAGGGTGTACATCACTGGAGAAAGTTCAGATAAATGAAAATTGTGAAACCATCGGAAACAGTGCTTTCTATAACTGTACGGCTCTCAAAACGGTCATTCTGGGTAAATATACCAAGAATATCAGTGACTATACTTTCTCGAACTGTACGGCACTGGAAAATGTATCGCTTGGTGAAAGATTATCTTCTATTCCCTATGAGGCTTTCTATAACTGTAAATCGCTGAAAAGTATTTCTTTCCCTGATACAGTAAAAAGTACAGGCAGTTACAGTTTCCAGAACTGTAGCAGTCTGGAAGAGGTCAATCTGGGTGAAGGTATCGAATCCGTTGGCTACTATTCTTTTGGTGGTACAGCTATCAAGAATATTATTATTCCCGACACGGTAAAATCCATAGGCAACTATGTTTTTTCTTATACTCCGCTTAAAGAGATTACCATAGGCAAGGGACTTTCTTCGATGGATGTCTATTACAATTTCCCTAGTACGCTGGAAACGATTACCGTTTCGGACGAAAACCTGACATTCAGTTCTGCAGATAATGTGCTGTATAACAGAGATATGTCCGAACTTATCTACTGTCCCAGAGGAAGAACAGCCGAATTTACCATACCTGATACAGTAACCACACTCAGCGATTTTGCCTTTCAGTATTGCAGTAAGCTGACGGCGATAAAGGAGTACGGCAATGTTACGGCTGGAACATCAAACACGATATACGGTCTTGACAAAGCGAACTTTACCGCATATGTCACCGAAAATTCCTATCTGCACAAACTGTTTGCTGATAACGGTTATACTTGTGAGATTATCGAAGATACCCGTACACAGGTAAGCGACTGCGATTTAAGATACGATAAATATGTAGAGTACGGTTATTCGGTAAAAGCGAACCTCAAGATTTTTGACGGTGACAAGGAACTGATAGAAAATAAAGACTTCAAAGCCTACTACTCCAATGCAGGAAGCTGGGTTACAGGAGATGCAACCATTACGGTATACGGTATGGGCGAATACGGTGGAAACACAGCGGTAAAATTCTATATTTACCGACCTTTCGCCAGCACATTTGACATCAAACGGACAGGAGCAGCAACCTATACCCTGAAGAACTCTCCCACAGAAGGTGTGCCTGAATACACCAACAAATTTGAGTTTGCCAAAACGGAAGATGTGCAGGCAGGTAATCCAGTATGGACAACTATTCCCAATCCCGACAATCTCTCCAGTGTTGCCTATTTCTTTGAAGAGGACGGCGAATTTACGGTACGCTCCACAGTAACCGACAAAATTGACAATATGGTTGTCAAACAACAGGAAATCAGCGTAACCGCCCCTCGTGCAAGAATGAGTTTTTCTGATGACAAGGTCGTATTTGGTAAGACTATCACCGTTACCGCTTACGGAAACAACTTTGGCAAAAACAAGAGATATCAGTTTGAAGTCAACTATGGTGAGGCAGAAGAATGGACGGTAGTCAGTGAGTTCAGCACAACCAACAGAAACATCGACCTGACCTTTGATAAGGCGGGCATTTATCAGGTAAGGCTGACCGTAACTGATGACGCAGGCAATACCGCCGAAAAGACACAAAGATTTGAAATTGTGAAACCGTCTGTTGATTTTGTTTTAAGCAAGCCACCCGCTCTCAACGAAGAAGTACTTATCAAGACAAACATTGATGCTGTTGCCGATGACTATGCGTATAAATACGAATACAGAAAGTCGGGAGAGAGTAGCTGGACTTTGATAAAGAACTTTACTTCAGCAAAGAATTGTGCGTGTAGTTTTGCCGATGCAGGAACTTATCAGATAAGAGTAACCTCAAGATATAAAAATGATACTTCCATAAAATCCACGAAAGTCAAATCCGTTGTCCTCAGCAAGCCGATTGTCACACTTACCGCACCCGAAACCGCCGAAATGGGTACACAGGCAATCCTTAAAGCCAGTACAGAATTTTTTGGTGAAGCTGTCACCTATAAATACCAATACAAGAGTGTTACCGATACACAGTGGAGAAATCTTTACAACGGTGCAGAAACCTCCGCAAAACTCACCTTACAACAGACGGGCAACTATACGGTAAGAGTTATCGCTACAGACGGTTTCGGCAATAAATCCACTTCAACAAAGAAGATTGCGGTCACAGGAGCAGTAGTAGAACTGCTTGCCGACAACAACAAGGTATATGTAGGCGATACCGTGCAGTTAAGTACAAGATTCAAATCTTATCAGGGGTCTATGGCAGACTACACCTATAAATTTGAATACAGAGAATGTCTTTCTTCTACATGGCACACACTTCAGGATTACAGCAATGACGGAAGTGCCAAATTCAATGCCAGACAATGTGCAACCTCTGACCAGTACGCACAATATGCAGGTATGTACGAAATGAAAGTCACCGCAAAAGACGGTAACGGTGTTACTTCAACCTCTGTCATCACAGTACTTGTCAAGAAAATGGAACTGACTTTCGGTTTATCAGAATACAATGTTGTCCCCGACACCGAAGTTACTTTAAGTGCCAATGTTGTAGGAGGAGAAAAGCCTGTCAAATTCATGTATGAATTTAAAAAGGATAACGGTATATGGCAACCGCTTGTCCACAGCAACTATACCGAAAATGATGTTATCCGTTTCAAATTCTCCGCAGAGGGTACTTATCAGATTCGAGTTTCCGCAAAGGATAAGAACGGTCTTACAATAGGCAATACGGCAGATGTAGGTGGAGTAGGCTATGAGGGAGAAGTAAAAACACTCAAAGTACAGAAGCCTGTTGTACATACGCTGACAAGTTCGGTTTACCCGACCTCTACAAGAATCCTCAAAGGCAAAGATGTCAAAATCACCGCCTACTCACAGTACGCAACAGGCGATGTTAAATATCAGTTTACCGTAAAACATTCTTCAAGTAGTGAAGAAACCATTCTTCAGGACTTTGACAGCAACGACCAGATTATTTTTAATGGCGAACAGGAAGGTACTTATTACATCACTGTTACTGTCAAAGACAGTGTGGGTCATACATCAACTTCAACCGCAACGATTTCTGTAACCGACTATGCCCTTTCGATATCGTCCAATTATCCTGAAGTCACTTCGGGCAGAGATTTCCATATTTCGGCAAATGTATCTTACAGTGATGAGAATGTTTACCGTTTCAAATATGAATACCGTCTTAAAGGAAGTTCCACATGGAAAACTGTCAGTGATTTTACAGAAGAAAGAGTACAGCGTTTCAATCTGTATACCACAGGTGTATACGATATCAAAGTAACCGCACAGAACAGTGAGGGTATTGAGAAAACAGCAACGATGTCTGTAAAAGTCAATGAAAAACTCAACAGTTTCATTTCCGCAATGCCGTCACATATCACAGTCAATTCCGATACCGTACTGATTTGTACAGCAACGGGCGGTACAGGAAACATTACCTATGAATATGAATATTGTCTTACAGGCACAGGCGAATGGCATAAATTCAGCACAGATAATACAAGTTCCGTCACCACATTTTCAGCAGACACAGCAGGTGTATACAAGATACGGGCAACTGCTAAAGATATCACAGGAGCAAGTAAGCGTACGGAACAGATAAAAGTATATGTAAAATAATTTAGGAGGCGAAAAACTATGCCAAAAAAACTTGGCAGAAAAATTCTGTCTGCCGTTTTGACCGTTACTATGCTGACGAGTGTTATTGTTCCTACCGCTTTTGCCGAAAGCAATAACAGTGGTGTGATAAGCAACAAAAAAGTCCGTATGAGTGCGGTTGCAGAAAATTTTCTGAAAGTTTTTCAGAAAAAAGAAGAACATATCAGTTCTTTGGAAATCACCGATATTTCCTTTGACATCAACAGGGATTTCGACCAGAGTTGTTATGTTACGGTAAAAAATACGGGCAAAGAAAATCAGGTATTTTTCCTTTCTTCAGATAATCCCTATGATGATATTTTCTTAGGATTTGTCGAGGCAGGGTCTGATTCACAGCCTACATTGTTGACGGCAGGAGCAAGTACAAAGGTAAAACTCACGGTATTTGCTCAAAAAGCGTCAAAGAACACCTACACTATACCCGTAAAGGCTTACACGATTGACGGTACAAACAACATTCTTGATGACGAAAAGGAAATTACGCTCAATCTTCCTGATGAAGAACTCAAATTCACTTGTGACCTTACCGCAAGCGATGAAGATACACTGGAACAGAGTTACCTTATCATCAACAACGGCAAATCGTTGAGCAGTGTGGATATTTATGCTGACGATACGATTGCAGACTATGTTACTTTTGAGCCTGGTATCACCGAAACACCTATAAAGGCAAATGAGAATATTTCCCTGAAAGTCCGTCCCAATCTCAACGCCATGAAAAAGGACAACATCACTCGTGCAGAAGGGAATATTGTCATTTCATCAGCAGGTAAAGAACAGAAGTTCGCTTTAGTGATGGACACACAAGGCAAAGAAATCCATTCCATTACCATGCAACAGCTTATCGACTATCAGAGAGGTAACAAACTGTACTATAATCTTGAACCCGATACAACCAATTTCTCTGACAATATCAAAGTTACCGATAATACCGAAAGTGGCGGAGAGTATTCCATATCCTATGAAGTACCTTTTGTGGATAAAAATACGGATAAAAAAGTTGCCAGCGAAATTGCAGAAACCAAATTTTCCGCATACGATGGCAATCAGCCGTCAGGAACAGTGATTGATTACGATGTTCACGAAGAAGATGACGGACTGGTTATCCATACGAAGGTTGTTGCCTCTACAAGTGATATACTGGATTTGCTTCAGGCAATACAAATGCAACTGGAAACCCCTCCTGTTGATGGAGAAGCCAGTATTGTTGCTCCTACTGAAACTTCCACGAAAAAATCCGCTAAACTTCCCAGCGAAGCTATGCTGAAAGAACTGTTCAGTAATAGAGAAAAAAGTTTTGAAGAAAAATTAGGGGATACGGCTGGCTATATCAGAGATGGCAGTATGCAGATTGTCAACGGTGGAAAAGTACTTGTTGACTCTTCTGTAAAGATTGTCAATAATGGTGGTAGCGGTAAAATAAATGATATCGCACAAGGTATTGCCAATTCTAACACGGGAAAAGTTCTCCAGAATTTAGACAAATCCACTTTAGGTAAAGTTTACAACGGAGCATCTAAAGTAAACGATGCGTGGACTATCGTTTCAGGAGCACACACACTTTACACAAGAGACAATTTCAAGTATGTCAATCAGGTAAATGATTCTCCGAATGTTTCTGGGGTAGATAAAGATGTCTATAAAGCGTGTGCCACTTCAAAAGATATTATGACGGGTGTTGGTATGACGATGGCGGTTGTTTCGCTTACCACAACATTAGGCCCGATAGGATTTGCGGTAGGATTGGGCATTATGTTGGCAAGTTACGCCGTCAACGAGTATCTTGACAGCGAAATGGAGCGTATTGAGAAAGAAGCAGGCATAGATGAAGATGACCCTGACGGTTCAGCAGATACTTCCCAGAACAAGAGAAATCAATGTACCAATGCACAGAAGATAGGTGTACCATGGAATCCACCTTTGGGTGACGGAACATACAGTAGTGGTGGAAACACACCTCAAACCCCTACCAGTCCACCAACAGAACCGCCTACTTCTCCACCCACAGACCCTCCGACAGACCCCACAGAACCACCCACAGACCCGACAGAACCCCCGACAGAACCCCCGACAGAACCCCCGACAGACCCTCCAAAACCTAGATGGAATTTCTATCTCAAAACAGACAAGGAAAGTGTACCGCAGGACGAAGACCTGACTTTATGGCTGGAATCTAATGTAGATTTATCGCAGTTCGTATTCAGATATCAGTACATGAGAAATATAGAGAGCTGGGTAAATCTTACAGACGGTTATGTGGAAAGTACAAAACTGACAACATCGTTCCATAAAACAGGAGATTATGTATTAAGGGCAATCGTCAAATCAAAGACAAATCCTGATTTCTGGCTTTGTGTTGACAAGAAAATCACCGTCACAAAATCAGCAACTTCCAGAGCATTTGATACTTCACAGATGAATGTATTCGTATCGACAAGACTTCAGGCAGGCGATAAATCTTCAAACGATATGAATATGTCTACCCGTTACATGGTAAACGGTGTGTTTGCAGGACAGACGCTGAATGACGGACATTCCAGTTTATCCATGCTCAGACTGGATATGAGTAATGTCAAACTCAACGGTGTCAATACTATCACCGCAAACTATTCCACAACCCCTACCCATTACAGAACAGTATCGGATATGGAAATTATTACCTACTATCCTTTCGATACAGAAGTGAATTATGTAGGCAGTCTTGAAGATTACCGTGATATGACCTTGAAACCTGACTTTTCGGTATACGAAGAAAATATTTATGTTGACGGAGATTTCTATGTCGGCGAAGAAACCACTCTGCATTGTGATGTCTACAACCGAAATCTTGCAGGTGGCTGGTACGATATCATCATAAAAGACGGTAATAAAGTTCTCTACTTTGCCGAAAATGAAAGACTGAGTTCCATGTCAGCGAAAAATATTGAAATCGCATGGACACCGCAGACTTTGGAAAGTCAGATTTCCGTACAGCTTATCAACAAATGTACCGTTTCCAAAGAAGTCACTGAGGATAACAACTTTGCTGAAAGAAAACTGGTAGCCACTGAATATCAAGTACCCGAAATCGGCGGAATTACCGCAACCACGGCCCTTGAAAACAGAGCATTTTCCGTTTATACCGACATCAGCCATATCAAGAACCTGACAGATGTCAAGATGTATATTGACGATACCGAAGTGACGGAACTGAAATCTTCCATATCAGGAAATATAAAACATTTCTGGTACGATTGCAAAGGTATCAAGAGTGGCGAACATATTGCCAAATTCGTGGTTACCTACGAAAAAGCAGGCAATAAGTTTGATGTTACAGAAAATTCACTCACCTTTGAAGTTATTCCGCTGGATAAATCCACCACTACCGTTGCCAAAAATACAGCAGAGGATATCACCAATATTTCCGCAGATGTTTACAACCGAAATAATTATGTGTTCTCTTGTGCTTGCGATGAGGACGGCAATATCATCATTCCGTTTACAGAAGCAATGTATAAGAATACAGAAGTGTATCAGATAGTTGTCAATACATCAAAAGGCATTTATGTTGTACCACTCAAAGCAGGTAAAATGAGTGTGGATAATCAGTACATTCAGAACACATTCAATGTCAGTATGAGCAGTTACAGATATGCTAATCTGTATATCAAGAGCAGTCAGTCTGAATACTATACCAATATTCCTTATAAAATGCTGACGAAGAACGGTGTCCGTGTTATCTGTATGGACAACAGTAACTACAGTAAATACGACAAATCCGATAACGCTTATTTGCTGGTAGTCACAGCAGGAAATGTCATACATAAACTGCAGTTGATTGAAAACGGTAAGAGAGTAAGTGATTTCAGTAAGACAATCAGTCTTTCCAACAGTAATGTCTATACGCCTGTTATCTCCACAGCCGTTCTGCCCGCATTACCCTCTTTCAGTGATGGTAGTGTCAGAAATGTGAAATCAAGCTGGAATACCTCTTATCAGGGAAAAGCAGATATTGTGGTATCGGCATTCGACAGCGAAGTGGTAAACAAGAGTATGTCTAACGGAAAATCCGTACAGCTTGCTGAAAATGATTACCGTATTTCTTATACCATGAAATCTATCAACTATATCTTCAATGTAGAAAAAAGTATTTCGGTAAGTGACGCAGATATTACCAACAGAATTGAAAACAAATTTGAAGGTAATATCAGTACCGTCCAGAGTGCAGAAGAAAAAGAACTTATCAACATTGATGTATACGACATAGCGGACAAAAACGGAAATCAGCTTAGATATGTCACAGCCGTAAACAATAAACCAATAAACATTACCGTAAAATTCACCGATACTAAAAATCCCGAAACTGTTTATACAAGAACAGTAAAAACAGATACTTTCAACGGAAGTCTTACCGCCGTTGAAGCACCTGAAAAAGAGGGAGAATATACAGTCAGTGTATCGTTCAGTCTTATTACCGAAACGGCAAAGTACGGTGATTTAAACTATGATGGTAAAATCAATTCCGCAGATGTATCGTTGATGAAGAAGTTCCTCTATACCGACCGCAAACCTACCGACAAAGAATTTCTTGTTGCCGATATAGATACATCAGGTGTGATTGACAAGCAAGACCTCAATTTATTAAAAGCAATGCTGAAATAAATTGTATTTGAATCAAATTAAAAGTGTTGTCGCAGAACTTTTCGTTTTGCGACAGCATTTTTTTAGTTTAAGGGCGTTGCCCTTAAAAATCCTATCAGGGGCTTTGCCCCTGAACCCCACGAACTTTTTGAAAAAAGTTCGACAAAAACTTTCAAGGCTCACTTCGTTCGTGGTGACGCTATTTGTCATTTCGAGGAGCGAAAGCGACGAGAAATCTTTCGTAAGATTTCTCACTTCGTTCGGAATGACACGAAAGAGTGTTCGGAATGACAAATAAATAAATTATAAATCTTGTGCAAAATAAAAACTTCCTCAAATTTCAAATTGAGGAAGTTTTCATTTTAATGAACGATATTGTTTTATCATATTGAGAAAATATATTTTTTCGTCATCATTGAGTGACTGTAGATTTTGTGAAATCTGATTCAAAATCTTATCTTCATAGTATGGAATGTTCTCTTTCAGAAGATAGTCTATTGAAACATCTAACGCATTGGCTAAATTCACCAAAGTCTGCACACTCATATTTTTGCCATTTTCGATAAGGCTCATAAAGTTCAGAGAAATATTGACTTTTTCGGCAAGCTGTTCTTGTGTGAATCCTTTATTCAAGCGTTCTTCCCTGATACGCTTTCCTAAATTTTCTAATCCCATAACATCACCTCTGTTACTATTATAGTTATAATTATTTAAAATATAATAGAAAATATTTGGAATTTATATTGACAATATTAGTAACTAGTGCTTCAATTAATGAAAACAAAAATTTCAATCAAATATATGATTGTATTTAAATTGGGGATTTATATATTTTATGAAATGGAGGTATATTTATGGAATGGCTGGGTTTACTGTGGTGGATTATATGGACTTTATTATGTATAAAGCATTTGTCTTTGGCTTTGCTCTTAACTTTTTTGCAGATTATTTTGTAGTGGATTTTAGGTGAAGTAATATGGATTTTATTATATATAAAGCATTTGTTTTTGATTTTATTCTTGACTTTTTTGCAGATTATTTTTGGTGGATTTTAGGTGCAATAGTAGTTATTATTATTTACCTATGTACTTGAAGTAGAGGTAAAGGTAATGATTTAAGCCAAAACGATATGACTTCAGAGGAAGAAAAAGCTCTTATACAAGATGCTCATAATGGAGATGCAAATGCTCAATGTATTGTTGGATTAATGTATATGACGGGTAAAAAGAGTGCTTTTAACTCAAAAAGCAAGGCCGAAAAATATTTACTGGCTTCTGCAATGCAGGGATATGTAATGGCTCAGGTTGCAGTGGGAGATTTATATTTTATTGAGGAATATGGAACAGTGGAACAAGCACTTTTTTGGTATTCCTGTGCATATATGCAAGGTGACGATGGTGCTATGGAGCGTCTTAATGACATGATGAGAATGGGTTTACCTGGAGGAAGAGAACACATAGAAAAAATCTGTCAGAATATACAGAAAAATTATCGTCAATATATACCAAAAGTCAGAACTTGATTTATTGACTAGTTGCTATAATTAGCGAAAGCAAAAAACTTCAATCAAATATATGATTGTATCTAAATTAAGGACTTATATACTTACGATTTGGAGGTATATTTATGGATTGGTTGTTATGGATTTTAGCTGAAATACTTGGCTTTGTTGCAGATTATTTGGGATGGATTTTAGTAGGTGGAATTATTATAACTGTTTGCGTAGCGACTTGGAACAAAGGTAATAATTTAAACGAAGAAAAACATAAACCTAGTGAGGAATATTACCGTATATATAGACAAATTGATACAATGAGCTTATCAGAATTAAAAAAATTGGAATCTCAATTATCTGACTATGGCGTATATGCAGGTCCACTTTGGTCATGGAGGGAACCTGAATGGGAATTAGAAGACTATGAAAGAGCAAGAAATAAAATAATAGAAAATGGTCCAATTTGTGGATGTGTTACATATGGTGAAGCAGCAGATATGTATGAAAAAGCGTGGAAAACTAGAATTAATAAGATGTGAATTTTTAATGAACACTTGGTCGATAATAGGAATTATTTATTTAATATTCGCTGTTTTTTCTGGATATAAATTCTTAACAGGAAAATCTGAATGGTTAGACAGAGACGGAGCTGTAAATAAGATTACAAAAATTTTGTTGAGTTTGATTGTGGGCTTTTTCATAGCAGGATTTTATTTGTTTTATCTGATATTCAAATTTATCGGTACACTTGGTGGATGGTGGTAATGAAAGTATCAGAAACAATATTAAGAGCTTATCCGTAAAATAAATTGGTAATCCAAAACAGATTTTTAACGAAAAAATATTTTGAAAAACAATATGAGTTGATATCATTATTTGTGGAATTTATCTGTGAAAAATTCAAGAACTGTGACAGAGAATACGGCGGTATTTTAGGTGGTCGTAATGATGTGATAACAGAGTTTGTGTTTGACAAAGGCTTAGAAAATGAAAATATTGGAACCTATATTCCAGATGTGTGTTTTTTGAATGATTGCATAGACAAATGGCAATCTCAAAATATAAACTTTTACGGAATTATTCATAATCATCTTACAGAATACGCAGAATTATCTACTGAAGATGTAAAATGTATTGAGAAGATTATGAACGCAATGCCACAATATATCGAATACTTATATTTTCCCGTGATTTCTTCAAGTAATATCATAGAAGTATTTAAGGTTGTTCGTGTTGAAAAGGGTATTTGTATTATTTCGGAAAACATCTCAATTATGGAAAGGAGCGTGTAAGAAATGAAAGAAAAGTGCAAGGTGAAAATTCCTGAAGTATGTTTTTGCGGTTACAACTGTACAAGTAAAGGTGGTTGTACTTACTGGGAACCTTACAAAAAAGACAGCTATGGAAAAACATACTGTAATTATTTCGGCAATTATTTCTATCCTTCTAAGCGTCAGGGCTGTATCCACTTTAAATCATTATATTAATTAATCATTCAAAAACAGGCAACGGGTATTATGAAATGCTGTTGTCTGTTTTTGGATATTCTGAATAGTGCGTCAAATTTATTCGAAAAAATGTCAGTACACAGTATCACACCAACCAAAAATTTATCATAGAATGATAATGATTTGGAGGTGTGTTTATGTTAAGAGGCAATCGAAACCCCGATGCTGAAGCAATTATCAAAGGTTCTGAAGAATATCCGAGTATCTATGGAAAGGTGTTGTTTTTTCAAGGAAAAGACGCTGTACTGGTTCATGCTGAAGTTATCGGATTACCGCACAATGAAACAGGTTTTTTCGGATTTCACATTCACGAGGGAACGGATTGCAGGGGTGTTGGATTTCCAGACACGGGAGGTCACTTAAATCCTCAAAAAAATCCACATCCGTTGCATATGGGAGATTTACCTCCGTTGTTATCCTGTGATGGAAATGCGTTGATGACGGTTAGAACCTGTCGTTTTCGGGTGAAAGAGATAATTGGCAGAACGGTGATTATTCACTATGGAACTGATGATTTCCGAACACAGCCGTCAGGCGATTCTGGAAAAAAAATAGCTTGCGGAATAATAAGCAGAGAATAAAAGTTCATTTTTCGCCCACAATATAGGTGTGAGGTGAAACGCATGGCAAAACAAGGCATGAAGCGTCCTGAGAGAACGCATACAAAACCCAAAAACGAAATGGCTGTTGTTCCCGAAATTCAGGGAAAGGCGAAACACAATAAAGCGTCAGTCAATCCTATTATTGCGGGAACAACAGCACCGTCACAGAAGGTATATCATTCTACACCGTATCAGCACGAAAAACCGATATCAGCGGTTTACAAGGAAATCGGTACCGACCTTGCACGGGACAATTTTGAAAATGATATTCCCGAAGCAGATTTGCAGGACTTATGATAGAAGTACCGAAGGATAATCGGGATAAGCAGGTTGCTACTAACCCCACAAACTTTTGTGAAAATTTGCAGTAGCAAATTTTGGTATAGAAAAAACTGTACATCTGATTTTTTCAGGTGTACAGTTTTGATTTTGCAGAATTATTTTTTCTGTTTTGCGATACCGCTTTAAAACTTTAATTGTTCTTTTTAATCTATACCATATGTTCCTGTCAAAGGATTTTGGAAGAGTGGAATTTTTGGAGTAAAAAAGGTGAGTACAACAAATAGTACGCCGATTAAACAGATAATGGCAAAGGCAAGTTTTGGTAGTCTGCACGGCAAACTGTTTTTCTTGAAAAGTTGTGTTTCCAAAAGAAATACTATAGCGGTTGAGAGGAAGAAAATAGCAATATTAATCCAATCAGGAGTTTTTCCAAATGCTCCGTTGTAAGTGTAAAACAGCACAGGAATCAGGATAAGTCCTGTCAGAATCCCCACCAATTTTATACACCAAAAGTTTTTGTATTCTTTGAAAAACCTGCCCTGTATCAGTGCGAAAACAAACAATGGAAAATATATCAGTTTCATGTGTTCCCATGTAGATTCGTTTACCGCCGAAAAGGGGGCAACTAATACACTTTGATTTGTCCAGTCATACAAAAAATGTAGCAATGTTCCGCCAAGTGAAGTCAATGCAAATCCGCCAAATTGCCAAAGTGATAGATTTTGTTTCATTATTCTTACCACCCACATTGCATATTTCTAAAATTTTATGCAAGACCACACAGACTTATTCCGATGTTTGTCGCAATGATAAAAAACAACCCATAGCTATGACAATTAAAAGTTTTTGTCCACTTTTTTCAAAAAGTGGGCGGGGTCAAGGGGCGGCAGCCTCTTGTAGGATTTTAAAGGGCGAAGCCCTTTAATGGATAAAAATTCAAACAAAATTTGCCAAAGCAAATTTTGACAATTCAGACAGATTATTTTTATGATGTCGTTTATATGATTATGAACGGCTGGTATTCATATTCATAGAGTTTGTACTGCCCATACCCATAGCAAAAGCAGAACCCATAGTTTTGTATATTTTGATAGTGGGAGCAAGCCACACCTGACCTTTGCCACGATAAACATTGACAAGACCCTCACCGCTGACAGCAGAACCTATCAAAGTCTTAGCACTTCTTTCAACGGTAAACTGCAATTCACTGGAACGCAATACCGCAAAATTACCGTCGACTTTAAGCGTATCGCCGTTAAGTTCGATGATGTCAATTTCAGACATAGGCACAGGAGATTCAAGAACAATCAATCCAGGACCTGTGAGTTGTTGCTGAAAAATCCCCTCACCGCCTGCAATGGCTGACGAAAATGACCTTTGTGACACAGCTTTCATTCTCACAGTTCCCTGAGCACAGTAAAACATACCATCATCAATAATAATAGATTCATTGTTAGCCAGTTCCAACACCAGAAAGTGTTTGAAAGACGGTTCCAATACTAATAATCCCGTACCCGTATATTCAGGCTGAGCCATCTGTTCACCTGTGACCGCCCCACGCACCAGACGACCCAGTGCATTACCTACAGTCACTCCGCTGACCATCTGGATATCGCCCTGAAAATAACTCATTGCCCCTTTTTCGATAGTTACCTTGTCGTTATTCAGATATAAAGCAATTTGTCTGGCACGGATATGTTGTTTTTCCATGAAGTACACCTGTTGTGCCATATAAGTATTGGTCAGACCCATCAGTTTTTCATATTCCAGAATTTCCACTCTTAAACCGCCACATTCAAAGTCTTCCAATACTCTGACATTTTCTCTTGTTCCGATTGCATTTCTCCGCATAAAAATTCTCCTTTACACAAAATATGTCAAAACTTGCGTATGCAAATTCTGAATTTTTCCCGAGCATTTCCCGAATAACAAAATTCCGTTCAGCCTTCAGGCTGAAATGGAATTTTGTCTGTTTGATTGGAACAATTTTATTCAAAAAACGAAAATTTTCTACCTGTGCGGTTGAAAATCAAATAGTTACTGTCAAAATTTGCTTACGCAAATTTTGTTTGGATTTTCAGGAGTTTAAGGGCTTTGCCCTTAAAAATCCCACAAGGGGCTTTGCCCCTTGACCCCACAAGCCTTTGAAAAGGCTTGACCGAAACTTTTAATTGTCATGCATTACGAATTACGCATTGATTTGTGGGTGTCGCAGTATTCACATACCAGATAATCACCTTTTTTACGAAATTCTTTAGGCATATAGCTTTCGTGGTTGGTGATACATTTTGGATTGGTACAGCCTCTTTCATCAATGATAGTTTTCCCTTTGGCATAGGAATATTTAGCTCCTTCCAAAGTCAGCAGTATCAAAGCCATACGGGCATACATTCCGTAGACAGTTTGTTGAAAATAGACACATCTTGGGTCATCATCGACATCAACGGTGATTTCATCAACTCTGGGCAAAGGGTGTAGGACTTTCAAAGATTTTTTCCCTAAAGCAAGTTTTTGACTGTCCAGAACATAAATGCCTTTCTGAGCCTGATATTCTTCCTCACTGCCGAAGCGTTCCCGTTGAATACGGGTCATATACAGCACATCTAAATCCGACATAACTTCCTGTAAGGTAGGCACTTCAAAGTATTCACAGCCTTGTTCGTCCATGATATCCTTGATATATTGTGGAATACCCAGTTCTTTGGTGGAAATCAATATGAAGCGGTTACCCTCAAAATGCGACATCGTTTTAATCAGAGAATGAACCGTTCTGCCGTTTTTCAAATCTCCGCAAAGACCTATGGTAAGATGGTTCAGTCTGCCTTTTTCAATCTGGAGAGTAACGACATCGGTAAGGGTCTGTGTGGGGTGAAGATGACCGCCGTCACCAGCATTAATGACAGGCACATCACTGTACAGCGAAGCGCCTTTGGCACTGCCCTCAAGAGGGTGACGCATAGCAATGATATCCGTATAACCGCTGACGACTTTGACAGTATCTTTCAGGCTTTCGCCTTTAGCGACAGAAGAGTTCATCGGATTATCGAACCCTACCACCGTACCGCCTAAGCGTAACATTGCACTCTGAAAACTCATTTGTGTTCGTGTACTTGGTTCATAGAAAAGCGTACCCATAATTTTTCCTTTGCAGGCTTCCGCATATTTCTGAGGATTTTTCATGATTTTTTCTGCCAGTCGTATAATCTCCTGCAAGTCGGAAAAAGACAACAACTCAAGGTCTATAATGTGATTTAACATTCTTGCCACACCCTTTCTTTGTACGCTATCATTTTATCATAAATACAAAAAATAACAATAGTTAATTCCATTTTTTCCGAACATTCTTACAGAGCTATTCAAAAATCCTTTTAAATATGTTATACTGTCAAAGAGGGGAGAGGAAAGGGAGATGTTTTTTTATTCTGCCAATGAATTTTACAAACAGAAATTCGGAGGAAAAGTCTATAAAATTGCTTTGAACGGTGGTATGACCTGTCCCAACCGTGACGGTACACTATCATATGACGGCTGTATCTTTTGCAGTCAGAATGGTTCAGGAGATTTTACGCCACAAAATACATACTCCATAGACGAACAAATCCATCTTGCGATAGCTAAAGTCCGCAATAAAATCAAAGAAGATAAATTCATTGCCTATTTTCAGTCATTTACCAACACCTATGCCCCCGTAGACTATCTGGAAACAATTTTTATGACAGCCATACATAATTCCAAAATTGTAGGAGTTGCTATTGGTACAAGACCTGACTGTCTGGGAGAAGATGTTCTTACATTGCTGAATAAATTGAACCACATCAAACCTGTATTTATCGAACTTGGATTACAGACCATTCATGAAAGCACAGCAAAATATATCAACCGTTGTTATCCGCTGAGTGTATATGATAAAGCTGTCAACAATCTGAAAAAAATTCATATTAATGTTATCGTGCATATGATTATCGGATTGCCGTATGAAACAAAAGAGATGATGTATGAAACGGTAGAATACATCTGTCAGAGTGGTGCAGACGGTATCAAGCTACAGCTTTTACACATTCTTGAAAATACCAGATTGGCTGACGAATACCGACAAGGTAAATTTACTGTACTATCTTTACAGGAATACACGGAAATTGTTTGTCATTGTATAGAAATTATTCCAAAAGACATCGTTATCCATCGAATAACAGGTGACGGAGATAAGAAAATCCTGATTGCCCCTTTGTGGAGTGGTGACAAAAAGAAAGTTCTGAATACCATCAATACAGCTTTAAGAGAAAAAAATATCATTCAAGGAAGTCAATCGAAAAATTAGAAAAATTGTACAGAATAAAAGGTTGATATTTAGCGATAAAAAAAGTATAATTTGATATAGAAAAATTTCAGTTAAGAAAGGCAGACTTTTATTTATGGATAAAAGAGTAGAACATTTTTTACACAGTCTTAAAGGAAAAAGAATAGCCCTTTTAGGGATAGGCACAAGTCATTTACCGCTTATTGCCTTATTTTCGAAATACGGTGCAGTGGTTACGGCTTGTGATAAGCACACAAGAGAACAGTTGGGCGAAAATGCCGAAATTGCCGAAAAAAGCGGAGCAACACTTAAATTAGGTGATGATTATTTATCAGATACCAATTATGATATTGTTTTCCGTACACCAGGTATGCGTTACTATATGCCAGAACTTGTCAGAATGAGAGAACTAGGCATTGTTGTAACTTCTGAAATGGAACTTTTCTTTGACCTTTGTCCGTGTAAAATTTACGGAATAACAGGCAGTGACGGAAAAACTACCACCACCACTATCATTGCTAAAATGCTGAAAAGACACGGTAAGACCGTACATATTGGTGGAAATATCGGCACACCACTTTTACCCATAATAGAAACTATCAATTATGATGATGTAGCCGTTGTGGAACTGTCCAGTTTTCAGTTGATTTCCATGAGAAAATCGCCTGATGTAGCGGTAGTGACGAACCTTGCACCCAATCATCTTGACATTCACAAAGATATGCAGGAATACATTGACGCCAAAAGAAACCTGATTTTACATCAGAGTGCTTTTGCAAAAGCCGTACTCAATCAGGATAACGAAATCACCAATTCCTTTACCGACCAATGCAGAGGAAAAATTCTCAAATTTTCCCGAAAAGAAAAAATCGCCAATGGTACTTATCTTGCTGAAAACGGCGATATTATCTTTGCCGAAAATGGAAAAGAAACTGTTGTCATGAACAAAAACGACATCAAAATTCCTGGTATGCACAATGTGGAAAACTATATGACAGCAATTTCAGCCGTATGGGGAGATGTGGATATTGAAGATATCCTCTATGTAGCCAAAAATTTCAGCGGAGTAGAACACCGTGCAGAATTTGTCAGAGAACTTGACGGCGTAAAATATTACAACGATTCCATCGCTTCCAGTCCGACAAGAACCGCAAGAGGTACGCTTTCTCTTTACGATTTCAAAATCATTCTCATTGCAGGCGGTTATGACAAGAAAATCCCTTATGATGATTTAGGCGGTATTATTGCCGATAAAGTCAAAATATTAATTCTTTTAGGAGCAACCGCCCCTAAAATCAAAAAAGCCGTACTCAACGCCAAAAATTATACCCAAAACAACCCCGTCATTATCGAAGTCGAAACGATGGAACAGGCAGTCCATAAAGCCAGAGAACTTGCCCAAAAAGGGGATATCGTTTCCATGTCACCCGCAAGTGCCAGTTTTGACCTTTATAAAAACTTTGCCGAAAGAGGAAAACATTTCAAGTCCATTGTCAATTCTCTCGATTAACCGTGTAGCTGTGACAATTAAAAGTTTTTTGTCCACTTTTTTTCAAAAAAGTGGGCGGGGTTAAGGGGCGGCAGCCCCTTAGCAGGATTTTAAAGGGCGGCAGCCCTTTACAAAATTTTGACATAAGCATGTGTAAAGGCAGATTGCGTATGAAAAAGTATAAATTACCCATAATAATGCTAACAGTATTTGAAACTGTTGCTGTGATACTCTGGTTGATATTGGATAATATCTTTTACCTGTTTAACTTCAGTTACATAGGCTTAGCTATTGCATTGGGAATATTTTTGTTCGGTCAGCAATACCGCTATGCTCGTAGAGTAACACAACTTTTGGTCGGAATGTATATGTTAGTCTATCTGGGAATTATCCGTAATGAAAATATGCAGATTGAAGGTTTCTGGTATTATCTGTTTACGGGTGTGTTTGAGGCGACAACCATTCATTATGCCGTTGCCAAAATATTCGGACCTTTGATTTTCGGGCGAGGCTGGTGCGGATATGCTTGCTGGACGGCAATGGTACTGGATTTTTTGCCTTATAAAATCCCTCAAAAGCCGAGAAAAAAATGGGATTGGATTAGGTATATTGTTTTTGTCTTTTCGTTGATTTTGGTAGCCACATTGTTTTTGCTTCAGGCAAAAGACAAGGAAAAAATCATGTTCTGGTTGTTTATCATAGGGAATATTCTTTACTATGCTGTAGGTATTGTGCTGGCATTTGTGTTGAAAGATAACCGTGCTTTTTGCAAATATATTTGTCCGATAACGGTATTTCTGAAACCGATGAGTTATTTTTCCTTGTTGCGTGTCAAATGTGACAAAGAAAAATGTGTTTCCTGCGGAAAGTGTAAAAAGGTATGTCCGATGGAAGTAGATGTGACAGACAATTCCCGAAAAAGAAAAAATGCGACAGAATGTATTTTATGTTTTGAATGTGTCAAGAATTGTCCTAGAAAAGCACTGTGACAGAAAGGAAAATAAACTTTGAGAATATTACTTGCAGAAGATGAAAAAGAACTTTCAAGGGCATTGGTAGCCATACTGAAACACAACAATTATTCCGTTGACGCAGTATATAACGGTCAGGACGCACTGGACTATATTGACACAGGCTTATATGACGGAGTAGTATTGGATATCATGATGCCAAAGGTAGACGGCATAACCGTATTGCAGACCATAAGAAAACAGGGAAATTCTGTACCTGTAATATTGCTGACGGCAAAATCAGAGATTGATGACCGTGTGCTGGGTCTTGACAGCGGTGCTGACGACTATCTGACAAAACCCTTTTCCACAAAAGAATTATTGGCAAGAATACGGGCAATGACGAGACGCAAAACTGAAACGACCCATTCTGTGCTGACATTCGGCAATATCTGTCTTGACCGCACTACATTTGAGTTATCTTCTCCAAGTAATACCATAAAGTTAGCCAATAAAGAATTTCAGATGTTGGAAATGCTGATGACCACACCAAGCAAAATCATTTCCAACGAAGTATTCATGGAAAAGATATGGGGATATGACAGCGATACAGATTTAAGCGTAGTGTGGGTATACATATCATACCTGCGAAAGAAATTAGCGTCACTCAATGCCGACATTCAGATTAAAGCCACACGCAACAGAGGGTACTCTCTGGAGATGATGAAATGATAAAGAAACTCCGAAAAAAATTTATTGCTATTGCGATGATTTCCGTAATTGTGGTGCTGACGCTGATTATGGGAACAGTCAACATTGCCAATTATATCAGTATCAACGAACGCTCCGAGCGAACTCTGGAAATTCTGGAAGAGAACAACGGAGAATTTCCTTTTGATGAATTTCACAGAAAAGAAAAGAGAGTTGAGGATAAATCCCTTTCCGCCGAAACGCCGTTTGAAACACGCTATTTTACCGTAACCATGCTTAAAGACGGCACAGTTTCCACGATTAATACAGGCAGAATTTTTGCCGTATCGTCAAATACCGCCAAAGAATATGCCGAAACGCTGTTTAACAGTAACAAGACTAAAGGGTTTATTGAACATTACAAATATATTCTTATCAATAACGACAGCGGTTATATGTACATTTTTGTTGACTGTGAGAGAGAGTTAAGTACATTCCGTTCATTTTTGTTTGCCAGTATTGGTATCAGTTTTGTAGGAATATTGCTTGTCTTTATTCTGGTGGTTATTTTTTCCAGAATTGCTGTAAGACCTGTTGCGGAAAGCTATGAAAAACAGAAACGCTTTATTACGGACGCAAGCCACGAAATTAAGACACCGCTTGCCATCATTGACGCAAACACTGAAGTTATTGAGATGATTAATGGTGAGAACGAATGGTCAGAGAGTATTCGCAATCAGATTAAGCGGTTAAATGCTCTTACGGAGAAGATGGTATTTCTTTCCCGAATGGACGAAGAAAGCTATGTTATGGTTATGGAGGAGTTTTCTTTTTCTGAGGCTGTCAGTGATACGGTTGAACCGTTTGTCACTCTGGCAAATTCAAAAAATAAGACCCTGACAACCGACATCGAAGAAAATCTCACGATTAAAGCCAACGAACAATCCATTCGCCAGCTTGTATCCATTTTGCTGGACAATGCCGTTAAATACACCAACGAAGGCGGAAATATTGAGGTCAGGCTTTTTGCAAAAGGCAAGACAAAAACTTTGACAGTTTACAACACCGTAGAAGAAATTCAGAAAGGGAAGTTAGACTTTCTTTTTGAACGCTTTTATCGTCTGGACAGTTCCCGAAATTCCGAAACAGGCGGTAGTGGTATAGGTTTGTCGGTAGCGAAAGCGATTGCCCAGTCGAATAACGGCAGACTTACCGCTTATAGTACAGACGGCAAAAGTATCTGTTTTACTTTCACAGTTTAAAGGCTTACCACTCTTAAAAATCCTGTGTAATGATACAAAACAACCTATAGCTGTGACAATTAAAAGTTTTTGTCCACTTTTTTCAAAAAGTGGTGGGGTCAAGGGGCAAGGCCCCTTGTGGGATTTTAAAGGGCGAAGCCCTTTAATGGATAAAAATTCAAAACAAAATTTGCGATAGCAAATTTTGTCAGAAAACATCGTTAAAATTTATTATTCAGGAGTGAAAAATTATGGTAGCAGAAACATTAACAGTATTATCCTTACCCTATCCGAACAGGGATAACAGAACAGTGCGGGTATATGTACCGAAGCATGAAGAGGGGGAGAAATTACCCGTTGTTTACATGACAGACGGACAGAACCTTTTTGAAGATGACACAGTGAAGTTTGGTTGTTGGTATACGAGAGAAAGTGTTCGTGAAGAACAGGAAAATAGCGGTAAAGGGGTAATTATCGTTGGTATACACAACGATGAAGGGGGAGATATGCAACGAACCAGAGAACTTATACCCAAATCTATAGGCGAACCGATTACACCACCCGATATGCCCGAAGAAATCAGAAAACAAATGACACCCGAAGGAGAAATCTTTGCAGATTTTATCGTCAATACAGTAATGCCGACAGTTGAAAAGCAGTTTCCCGTAAAGACAGGCAGGGAGAACACTGCTTTTTGCGGAAGTTCATGTGGCGGAATGATGGCATTTTTCATTGCCGTAAATTATCCTGATGTATTCTGTATTTCGGGAGTATTTTCGCCTGTATTTTTCTTTTTCCGTCAGGACGACTTGAAAAAGTGGGTACAAAGCAAGTTACAGGAGAATATGCCGTATCTTTACATTTATACGGGTGGGGGAGATGAACTGGAGAAACAAATCTGGCAGAGTGTGGAACAGACTTATGATAATATTCTTATGGAATGTTACCCTGTAGACAAACTCAACGAAATTATTATGCCTGAGTATCGTCATCATGAGAGTGCATGGGAACCCATTTTCAAAGATTTTCTGCACACCTTTTTGTTTTGAGAAAATTTGCTTACGCAAATTTTGATTGGAATTTGATGAGTTTAAGGGCGTTGCCCTTAAAAATCCTATCAGGGGCGTTGCCCCTGAACCCCACGAACTTTTTGAAAAAAGTTCGACAAAAACTTTCAGTTGTCATAGCTGACACTCGGATAAACATTCCGAACGCAGTGAGCCATAAAAGTTTTTTGTCCACTTTTTTTCAAAAAAGTGGGCGGGATTTTTAAGGGTGCAACCCTTAAACTACAAAAGGCTTTTCGAGGAGAAATCCACGAAAAGCCTTTAACATTTGAGTTAGTTATTTGAAAGAAATAAGATTATTCGTTGATAGCAGTAACAACGCCAGAACCAACAGTTCTACCGCCTTCACGGATAGCGAAACGAAGACCTTCTTCGATAGCGATAGGAGTGATGAGTTCAACATCCATTTCAACATTATCTCCGGGCATACACATCTCTACACCTTCGGGAAGAGCGATAACGCCTGTAACATCAGTTGTTCTGAAATAGAACTGAGGACGATAGTTGTTGAAGAAAGGAGTATGACGACCACCTTCATCTTTTGTCAGAACATAAACCTGACCGTGAAATTTTGTATGAGGGTGAATGGAGTTAGGAGCAGCAAGAACCTGTCCTCTTTCGATTTCAGTTCTCTGAACACCACGAAGCAAAGCACCGATGTTGTCACCAGCTTCAGCGTAGTCGAGAGTTTTTCTGAACATTTCGATACCTGTAACAACAACTTTTCTCTTTTCATCGGTAAGACCAACGATTTCAACTTCCTTGTTGACTTCGAGCTTTCCTCTTTCAACTCTACCTGTAGCAACAGTACCACGACCTGTGATGGTGAATACATCTTCGACAGGCATAAGGAAAGGCTGGTCAGATTTTCTTTCAGGAGTAGGAATAAATTCGTCAACAGCTTTCATAAGTTCATGAATGCAGTTATATTCAGGAGCGTTGGGGTCTTTAGAATCGGAAGTAAGAGCGATGTAAGCAGAACCTCTGATGATAGGGGTATCGTCGCCAGGAAATTCATACTCTGTAAGGAGTTCACGGATTTCCATTTCAACGAGGTCAAGGAGTTCTTCATCGTCAACTTGGTCAGTTTTGTTCATGAAGACAACGATGTAAGGAACGCCAACCTGACGGGAAAGAAGAATGTGTTCTCTTGTCTGAGGCATAGGACCGTCAGCAGCAGAAACAACGAGGATAGCACCGTCCATCTGAGCAGCACCTGTAATCATGTTCTTTACATAGTCAGCATGACCGGGGCAGTCAACATGTGCATAGTGACGGTTAGGTGTTTCGTATTCAACATGAGCTGTGTTGATGGTAATACCTCTTTCTCTTTCTTCAGGAGCTTTATCGATATTAGCATAATCAACGAAATCAGCATCGCCTTCAAGGTTAAGAACCTTAGTGATAGCAGCTGTAAGAGTAGTTTTACCGTGGTCAACATGACCGATTGTACCAATGTTTACATGGGGTTTATTTCTTTCAAATTTTGCCTTTGCCATTGGAATTGCCTCCCTTAAAATAAAATATTAGGTGATAATGACTACCTTAACCCTTATTTTACCAATTTTTTTCGCAAAATGCAAGGGTTAAGGCAAATTTATCATTAAATTTTTGTAAACTTATAGTATAAAGAAAAATCATTCGTCCTTTTTAGCACGCTTGGACATGATTTCTTCAGCGACAGACTTAGGAACTTCAGCATAATGACTGGGTTCCATAACATACTGTCCACGACCCTGTGTATTGGAACGCATATCTGTTGCATAGCCGAACATTTCGGAAAGCGGAACATGAGCATTAATTCTCTCCGCACCGTTTTCGGCTTCCATACCCTGAATCATACCACGACGGGAGTTCAAGTCGCCGATAACATCACCCATATATTCTTCGGGAACGATAACGGAAACTTTCATAATAGGTTCCATGAGAACAGGACTAGCCTTTTTCATAGCCTCTTTGAAAGCCATAGAACCTGCGATTTTGAACGCCATTTCTGAGGAGTCTACTTCGTGGTAAGAACCGTCATAGAGGGTAACTTTACAGTCAACAACATTGTAGCCAGCCAGTACACCGCTAAGCATAGCACCTTGAATACCAGCGTCAACAGCGGGGATATATTCCTTAGGAATAGCACCGCCGACAACATTGTTGATGAACTCATAACCCTTTCCGGGATTAGGTTCAAGTTTAATTTTAACATGACCGTACTGACCTTTACCGCCAGACTGTCTTGCATATTTCTGGTCAACATTAGCCTCGCCACGAATGGTTTCTTTGTAAGCAACCTGAGGAGTACCGATGTTAGCCTCAACTTTAAATTCTCTCAACAGACGGTCAACAATAATTTCAAGGTGTAATTCACCCATACCTGCGATAATTGTCTGACCTGTTTCTTCGTCTGTATAAGCCTTGAAAGTAGGGTCTTCTTCAGCAAGTTTAGCCAATGCAATACCCATTTTTTCCTGACCAGCTTTAGTTTTCGGTTCGATAGCGACACGGATAACGGGGTCAGGGAATTCCATAGATTCAAGGATAACAGGGTGTTTTTCGTCACAAAGGGTATCACCTGTTGTGGTGAATTTCAGACCGATAGCCGCTGCGATATCACCTGAATAGCAGGTTTCCAAATCCGTTCTGGCATTTGCGTGCATCTGTACGATACGACCGATACGCTCATTTTTATCTTTAGTAGAGTTGTAAACGGTAGTACCTGCATTTACACTACCAGAATATACTCTGAAGAAACAGAGCTTACCAACGAACGGGTCTGTTGCAATTTTGAATGCCAAAGCAGCAAACGGTTCGCTGTCGGAAGCGTGACGGCAGGTTTCTTCATCTGTATCAGGGTTTACACCGTTGATAGCAGGAATGTCAGTAGGAGCAGGCATATAATCAACGATAGCGTCAAGCAGAAGCTGAACACCTTTGTTACGGTAAGAAGTACCGCAAGTTACGGGAACGACTTCGTTAGCAATAGTTGATTTACGGATTTGTGTACGGAGTTCTTCTTCCGTAATTTCCTCACCGCCGAAATATTTTTCCATGAGTTCATCGTTAAGTTCAGCGACTTTTTCAATGAGTTCATCGTGATACTGTTCAGCGATTTCCTGCATATCTTCGGGGATTTCTTCTTCTCTGACATCTTTGCCGAGGTCATCATAATAGACCTCCGCTTTCATTTTAATAAGGTCAATAATGCCTCTGAATTCATCTTCAGCACCGATAGGCAACTGAATAGGGAGTGCATTACATTTCAATCTGTCTTTCATCATCTGTACAACTCTGTAGAAGTCTGCACCCATGATGTCCATTTTATTGACATAAACCATTCTGGGAACTTTGTAGTTGTCAGCCTGACGCCAAACGGTTTCAGACTGGGGTTCAACACCGCCTTTAGCACAAAGTACGGTAACAGAACCGTCCAGAACTCTCAATGAACGCTCAACTTCAACGGTGAAGTCAACATGTCCGGGAGTGTCGATGATGTTGATTCTGACTTGTTTGTTTTGTCTGTCTTTCCAGAAACAAGTCGTTGCCGCAGATGTAATGGTAATACCTCTCTCTTTTTCCTGTGCCATCCAGTCCATAGTTGCTCCACCGTCATGGGTTTCGCCAATCTTATGGTTGATACCTGTATAGAACAGGATACGCTCTGTTGTGGTTGTTTTACCGGCATCAATGTGAGCCATGATACCGATATTTCTTGTTTGTTCAAGAGATACTTTTCTAGCCATAATAGCCTCCTTAAATGATTACCATCTGTAGTGAGCAAAAGCTTTGTTAGCTTCAGCCATTCTGTGTGTTTCATCACGCTTCTTGGCAGCACCACCAACACCGTTTATAGCATCAAGGATTTCGGCAGCAAGTCTTTCTTTCATTGTTCTTTCCGAACGGTTTCTGGAATAATTGGAAAGCCAACGCAGACCTAAAGTCTGTCTTCTTTCAGGACGAACTTCCATAGGCACCTGATATGTCGCACCGCCGACACGCCTAGCTTTTACTTCCAGAACGGGCATAACATTTTCCATAGCCTGTTCAAAGACTTCAAGCGGTTCTTTTCCTGTTTTTTCTCTGATGATGTCGAATGCACCGTATACAATCTTCTGAGCAACACCTTTCTTACCATCATACATGATGTTGTTGATAAGACGGGTAACCAGTTTTGAATTGTACAGCGGGTCAGGCAAAACATCACGCTTTGCAACTGAACCTCTTCTTGGCATTTTACTTCCCTCCTTCGTAATTTTCAACTGAATTCATAGGTACTCGAAAGTATTCTGACAACCTTCCGTTTGCCAACACAGAGGCATTTTTTAACTATATATAAAAGCACATCTGTATTGTACTGAATTAATCTTAAGTTGTCTTAGCTTTGTGGTTTCAGTAAGATTTCTGAAAAATCTCCGACAGATTATTTACCTGCCTTAGGACGCTTAGCACCGTATTTGGAACGGGACTGCATTCTCTTGGCAACACCCTGTGCATCGAGTGTACCTCTGACAATGTGGTAACGCACACCAGGAATATCCTTAACTCTTCCGCCACGAATAAGAACAACACTGTGTTCCTGTAAGTTGTGACCGATACCGGGAATGTAAGATGTTACTTCGATACCGTTAGACAATCTTACTCTGGCAATTTTTCTGAGAGCTGAGTTAGGTTTTTTCGGTGTAGCCGTCTTTACTGCCGTACAAACGCCTCTTTTTTGTGGTGAACTCTGGTCGATAGCCACTCTTTTCTTGGAGTTCCAGCCCTTTAAGAGTGCAGGAGCTTTCGCTTTCTTTTCGCTGACTTCACGACCTTTTCTTACCAACTGGTTAAATGTAGGCATATTTTTCCTCCTTTCCGCAAAAGTCATCAATTTATGTTAATGTGCCATCTGTATTATTGACACGATTAACCGTAATTATTCCGAAAAGCAACACTTTTTGTCTATTATATCTACTTCTGAAAATACATATTTAGCCAAAAGTCATACTTCCCGACAGTTCTATATCATAACACAAATAAAGGGATTTTGTCAACCATATTTTTTTATTTTTTTCTGTTCAGGTTTAAGGGCTGCCGCCCTTAAAAATCCTGCTAAGGGGGCTGCCGCCCCTTAACCCTGCCCACTTTTTTGAAAAAAAGTGGACAAAAAACTTTTTCGGCTCACTTCGTTCGGAAATTTTTTCTCTGAGGGTTGGCGGTGACAATTAAAAGTTTTTGTCGAACTTTTTTCAAAAAGTTCGTGGGGTTCAGGGGCAACGCCCCTGATGGGATTTTAAAGGGCGAAGCCCTTTAATGGCTAAAAAATCAAAACAAAATTTGCGTAAGCAAATTTTGACATATTAAAGATAATTTTTTAGCGAAGGCTTGTCAAAATATATTCTTTATATTACAATATCATACAAAAGGAGGAATTTCCATGAGCGATTGGCGGGATTATTTTAACGATAAGATTTTACAAAGAGGACATGACTATTATCGTTGCGGTAATGTGATAAGATATTCTTACAAAAACGGTGTTATTCATGCCGTAGTAAGTGGCAGTGACGATTACGATGTAGAAATCCATATGTACGGCGATGAAATCAGAGAAATGGATTGTGATTGTCCGTATGCTTACGACTGGGGAAACTGTAAACATATGGCAGCAGTACTTTACGAGTGGGAAAATGACGGCAAAAAAGAAACGCAAACCGCTTCCAGTGAATACAATATAGAAACGATTGTCAGTCAGGCAGACGAAACAACGGTAAAAACTTTTCTGAAAGAACTTTTTAAGAACGATTATTCTCTTTTTATGAAATTTGTCAAATCCACAATGCCGATAAATAAAAACAGCGGTGAAAGAGATTACCGCAAAGAGATTGATTTGATTGTCGAAAGTCATATGGACAGATACGGTTATGTCAATTACGGTAACATGGATAAAATGATTGATGAACTGATAGACGGATATGAACCGATAATAGAATCCCTGATAGACAATGAAAAATATATAGAAGCCTTTGATTTGATGTGTTATATGTTTGAAAAGGCAGAAGATGTAGACTGTGATGAAGAAGATTATCAGGTTGATGGATTCTTTAATATGTTGCAGGACTTATGGTATGAAATTCCGCAGAAAGCAGATGAGCAATCCAAAGATATTTTATTCGGCAAGCTGAAAACATTATCGTCAGACAGTCGTTATAGAAGAAAACAAGAATATGCACATGATTTATTATGTTATGCTTTTGATGAAGAACGCTATTTTTCGAGGCTGATGGACTATTTTGATGAAAAGATTAAAAATGCCAATGGCTATACCAAAGAACACCTGATAGAAACAAAATTAGATATCATGTACCACAGCGGATATGACTTTTACAAAATCGAGGAGTATTGTCATCAGAACTGGGAAGTGAAAGAAATCAGGGAATGGCTGGCAAAAGCATATATCAAAGAAGAAGAGTATGATAAAGCGATTGCGGTTTATGAAGAAACAGCAAAGCAAAGAGGAAGATGGTTAGAAGAAAAACATCATAAACTGCTTGCGGATTTATACAAGAAAATCGGTGATGATACAAAATACAGAGCCACTCTCCGAAAACTTATCGAGAGTGGAGGATATGATATGATGAATTACTATCGGAAATTGAAAGCCTTGTACAGTATAGAAGAATGGAAAGTCATCTGTACAGACATTCTGAAAAATATCCATTCAGGATATAAAAAAGCAGATATTTATTTTGAAGAAAAAATGTATGATGAACTCATGAAAATCACCGAAGGTAATTTCAGTATGATTACACAATATGAAAAAGTGCTGATAAAACACTATCCTGAAAAGGTATTGAAAGCCTATGAAAATTTCCTCATACAGCAATCCGAAAATACAGCTGACCGTGACACCTATCACTATTGGGGAGAATTACTCCAAAAAATGAAGACTATGGAAAATGGTGAAACAGTTGTCAAAGCAATACTTGACGATTGGAAAGTCAAGTACAAAAACCGTCGTGCAATGATGGACGAACTGAAAAAACTTAAATTATTATAATGGTAAGGAGATGTCAATGATGGCAAAAAAGATATTATGGTTTGTATTTTACATGGTATTATGTGTAGGTCTTTACAATCTGTTTGATTTTTTATGGAAAACATTTATCACAAAAAGCGGATATCAGTTTATTTTCGCCAGCAATTTATTTATACCGCTTACCACAGGAATTGTGGTATGGTTGGTAATGTTTGTGTTTCAGAACAAAAAGAAAAAGTAAATAACAGAACATAAAAAAGTGGCTGTTTTCCCGTTTGAAGAAAACAGCCGTTTAGTTTTGAAATTTGTTTACGAATATTAACCCAAATAGACCTGAGTAGCATTAGGAACGCCAGCACCACTGGGGTCATCATCAGCTACTACTGTGATAGACATACCGTCGCTAAGTTCATTATAAGATGTAGAACCATAAGCGGAGTAGTTAAATTCGTATGTGTTACCGTCACCAGCCTGAACGATAACCGTATTAGGACCGTAACCGATAACAACACCTGATACAGTATAGTTACCATTTTCATCAACCTGCAAACCACTACCACCAGAAATAGGAGCATATGTAGTAGGTTCATCAGGGTTAGCAGTAGCGTAGGGGTCAGTATTTACTGTAGAACTGCTTGCTCCTGTAGGAACAGGAAGAGAAGTTATTTCCGTACCTGTAGGAACGGTAGCAGGCATAGTACCTGTAGCAATCTGGGTATTGAATGTAGCGGATTGTGCGGTCGGTAAAGTAGCTGCCTGTGTAGCAGTGGCAGCAGTAGCTGACGGCTGTGTGGGAGCAGGTTTAGTCGGCGACAAAGTAGCTTTAGTGGGAGCTACTGTAGCGATAGGTGTAGCGGAAGGTTCAGTAGCGTTGGAAGAAGTCTTTGTATTGTCTTTATGACAACCTGACATAAGCAGTGTAGTCGATGCCAGAACAACCATACAAGCTGTTAATAAAGCCGTTTTTTTCATCGTGTAATAATCCTCCATAATCTTTCTTAATGAAAAAAGTCTGTAACTTATCAGATACAGTGTACAAGATACATGATACATTAATTTCGGGAAAATATCAAGAGTTATTTGCAAATTTTATCTGTAAAAATTATATAAACAGAGAATTAACAGAATTTAACAGTAATTTTCGTAAAATTGTCAGAAAAAGTCGGTAGGAATTAGTGGAGAAGAAAAGTTATTTTTTTGTAAAAAATAAAATCCTGTGTTGACAAGCAGTAGAATATTTAGTAAAATCATATTAAATAACGGAGGTGTTTTTTATGAACGGAGGTTTTAATCCGAACAATCCGCAAAACGGATTTAATCCCAATCAACAATATAACGATAATCCTGAAAGTAACAATAATAATATGGCAGGCAACAATTACGGACAACACCTGACAGACAGAATAGGTCAGGTAACAGATTTTATCAATGATATGGCAGATGGCAGACGAAACAGAAATCAGCAACAGCAGGAGAATTATTATAATGACCAGCCTTTGAATAATGTTTTTGCTGACGACCCTAACGAAGCAATCGTAAAAAAAGCCTTTGCGATGGGAGTTATCAGTCTTGTGCTTTCTATAGTAGGCATTATTGTATTCTGGGCATCACTTCTGGCAACAGATACCAGTGTTTTAGGGGTCGTCATTTCAACGGTATTTACCATAGCGGGGTTTGTGACAGGAATTATTGCCATTGTCAATTCGTCAAAATACAATAAACTTTGTCGTAACATGGAATTGGTCAACAGTGTCAATAAGAAGAAAAATCAAAAAGCATTGGTTATGGCGATTATAGGTGTTGTGTTTTCAGGATTGTCAATCGTTTCCTGTGTAGCGTGTGGAGGTTGTGCAGGTTGTCTGGCTTGCATAGGAATAGCGAACAGTTGAACAGTATCTTAAAACAGAAAAAAGTGGGCAATGTGTACAGATTTACACATTGCCTTTTTTGAAAAGAGGATAATCAGTATTTATGTTCGGAACAATAGGAGATACAGGCATTCCGATACCTGTTTACGGGATTATGACGGCATTAGGAATACTTGTCAGTGTGATTATGCTGACAAAGACGCACCGAACACGCCACATTTCAGAAACGATAGAATACGGATATATAGGTTTCTGGGCAGGAGTGGGAGCTTTCTTTACGGCACATCTTTTTTTTGCCATAGCACAGTACCGCAAAATCATTTATGCCGTTACGCATTTGCAGGAGATATTTTCGGATATGAAAAGTTTTGTGATGGCGATAGGAGATATATTTGGAGGAATGGTCTTTTACGGAGGGCTTGTAGGAGCGTGTGTGGGAGGATATATTTATCTGAAAAGAAATAATCTTGATAGCAAAGAATATGCGGATACGATAGTACCGTGTATACCACTGTTTCACGCATTTGGAAGGATAGGTTGTTTTCTGACAGGTTGCTGTTACGGTAAAGAGAGCGACATAGGGTTTGTGTACCGACAATCCATAGTAGAGCAAGCGAACGGTGTGAGGAGATTTCCTGTACAGCTTTTAGAATCAGCGGAGAATATAGTGATATGTATGATATTACTTGTTTTACTGTATAAATATAAGAGTATTCCTCATGGAATACTGTTGTGGATTTATGGCATACTATATTCGCCGTTGCGGTTTGGTAATGAATTTTTGCGAGGAGATATTCAGGAGAGGGGATATTTCGGAATATTTTCCACATCGCAGTGGATAAGTATAATAGTGTTTGGGATATCGTTGTTGATGATATTCCGAACGGTCAGAAGAAGGAACACATAATGTCAAAATTTGCTTACGCAAATTTTGTTTTGAATTTTTATTCATTAAAGGGCTTTGCCCTTTAAAATCCCATCAGGGGCGTTGCCCCTGAACCCCACGAACTTTTTGAAAAAAGTTCGACAAAAACTTTTAATTGTCACAGCTGACAGTCGGATAATCACTTTGAGTTTTTTTATGTCATTCTGAATTTTTTATGTCATTCCGAACGCAGTGAGGAATGTTTAATTACTAATTACGCATTACGCATTGTCATGGGGGTGTTTTTTTGGAGTTTGGCATATCGACAGCGTGTTTTTATCCTGAAGATTTACTGATGGTGGCGAGCAATCTTGCGAAGTATGATATCAGGTGTACAGAAATTTTTGCGAACACATTCAGCGAGCTTACAGAAACTACTGCAAAAAAAATAACAGATATTTTTTCGCCGAAAGGAATTGTAGTTACATCTGTCCACCCCTTTACATCAGGGTATGAGCATATACTGTTATTTTCGGATTATTATCAGAGGTTCAAGGATTCGATAGAGTTTTACAAGAATTATTTTCATTTTGCGAATTATGTAGGAGCAAAAATCGTGGTATTACACGGAGATAAGCGTTTTGCAGATAGTGGTGGTATTAGTGACGAGGAATACTTTGAACGCTACCATGAACTATATCAGACCGCAAAGACAATGGGAATAATGGTAGGACAGGAGAATGTCAATGCGTTTCGCAGTCAGAACCCGTCATTTATCCGCAAGATGAGAGAATATTTAGGAGATGAAGTAGCGTTTGTATTTGATATCAAGCAGGCGGTACGGTCGGGATATTCTCCGTATGAAATGTGTGAAGCGATGGGAGATAGAATTGTGCATTTGCACATCAACGACAACACTCCCCAGCAGGATTGTATGTTACCGAGTTACGGAGAGATGGATTACCGAAAAATTCTGACCCAGATGAGGCAACAGCATTTTCAGGGAAGAGCGGTTATAGAAGTGTATCACCGTCATTTTCGGAATATAGAAGAGATTGTGCAGTCTTATCATTATTTAGCAGAGAATTTCGGCGATTTGTGACAGATAAATTTAAAAATAGCATTGAAATAAAGGAAAAAATATGTTATAATAAACGATAATATGAATGTTTAAGGGGAATTTTTTATGAAATGTCCTTATTGTGGGTATCACGACAGCAAGGTAATTGATTCTCGTTCGATAGAAGACAACGAAAGGATACGCCGAAGACGGGAATGTATACAATGTAAGAAACGCTTTACGACTTATGAGGTAGTGGAGCATAGTCCGCTGATGGTTATCAAGAGAGATGATTCAAGGGAAGCGTTCAGCAGAGAGAAGTTATGTTCAGGAATTTTGCGTGCGTGTGAGAAAAGACCTGTTTCCATGCAGACTATTGAAGAAATGGTCAGTCGTATTGAAAGACAGGTTCAGAATTCTTTTGACAGAGAAGTCACCTCCAACATAATAGGCGAATATGCTATGGAAGAACTGAAAAAAACAGATGAAGTAGCTTATGTGCGTTTTGCGTCTGTTTACCGACAGTTCAAGGATATCAACACATTCATGGAAGAACTCAATAAATTGTTGCAGAATGATTAATTGTGTGTAAAGCAATCATCAGCAGGCAAAACCTATAGGAAAAGGTGAAATTTTTGGGTAACATAGTTGTAATTTTTCAATTTGTTGTGCTTTTGGGTGTCTGCGTGGGTGCAATAGTAGGTATTAAGAAAAAAATGGATAAGTCGTCCAACAAAAGAGATAATTTTTCATCACCTGTATTTCCCGTCCCAAAATACGCTTCAGATGATAATTCATCGGTAGCGGTATCTCCCATGCCTGAATATGATTTGACAGCAGTTAAAGAGGATTATTACCGTCTGAGAAATCAGCTTGAGATACCGTCAGGTTGTATGAGAATTGACATGGAAACAACTGTATTCGGGTTTCCGTGCCGTACAAGAGTAAACGGACAGTATTTCAAGTACGGGTTTTATTGTTGGGTTGCGGACGACACACTGTATATTTTCCCAACAGAAGACCATCTGAAAAATAATTATATTACCTATAGTATGAATTTGTACGGTGAAGATACTTTTGACAGCAATGACATACCTTTATATCAAATAAAGAAGTCCGCTATTATCCGTTACAGAATTATCGGAGAAATCCATTCAGAAAAAAATCAAGACAAATGATGTAAGACAATATGAAAGAGATAAGATTGTCGGTCGGATAATCGCCGAAAGCACACTTACATTTATTGACACTGTTGACGACAAAAACAGATATTATACCAGAGTAAGAAAGATAGATGAACGGTGTGTAGAATTGTCATATTACGATGGTACACAATCCCATAACATCATACTTGGTTTTGGTATCTATCAATTTCTTAAACAGAATTTCCCTGATAAGGAGTATGACCATCAGGAAACGAAACAAAAAGTTTCGTTGACTAAAAGTTCTGTTACACAGGAAGAGTTTACTGATAGCTGGTCAGACTGGACATAGATATTTTTTAATGCGTAATTCGTAATGCGTAATTCGTAATTATCGAAAAACAACCTGTAGCTATGACAATTAAAAGTTTTTGTCCACTTTTTTCAAAAAGTGGGCAGGGTTAAGGGGCGGCAGCCCCTTAGCAGGATTTTAAAGGGCGAAGCCCTTTAATGGATAAAAATGCAAAACAAAAGCAGGCAGTTGTTTTTTGAGAAGTAAATAAAAAAATTGACATTAATTCTTGCAAGTGGTATATTATATAGTGGCTTGTAAGATAAGCAAGCCACCAATCCAATTTGAGAGTATTTATGTTTTAGGAGGACTTTTTATGAAGAAGTATAAGGTAGGTATCATCGGTGCGACAGGTATGGTCGGACAGAGATTTTCGCTGTTGCTGGAAAATCACCCATGGTTTGAGGTTGTGGTGCTGGCAGCAAGCAAGCGTTCCGCAGGCAAGACTTATAAAGAAGCTGTGGAAAAGAAATGGGCGATGAGTGTTCCAATTCCTGAAAAGTTCGCCGATATGGTTGTTATGGACGCAAGTGAAGTAGAAAGCGTAGCAAGTAAAGTAGATTTTGTCTTTTGTGCGGTAGACATGAAAAAAGACGAAATCAAAGCATTAGAAGAAGCCTATGCAAAGGCAGAATGTCCTGTTATGTCGAATAACAGTGCCAACAGACACACCCCTGATGTTCCGATGATTATTCCCGAAATCAATTCCGAACACGCTAAAATCATTCCTGCACAGAGAAAGCGTCTTGGAACGAAGAAAGGTTTTATTGCGGTAAAATCGAACTGTTCTTTACAGAGTTATGTTCCCGCTGTTCACCCTTTGATGGACTTAGGCGTGAAAAAGGTACTGGCTTGTACTTATCAGGCAATTTCGGGAGCAGGAAAAACTTTCGAAACATGGCCGGAGATGATGGATAATGTCATTCCCTACATTGGCGGAGAAGAAGAAAAATCCGAAAAAGAACCGCTGAAAATCTGGGGTCACATTGAAGGTGATGTGATTGTGGATACACAAGTTCCTTCTATCACTTCACAATGTATCAGAGTACCTGTAAGTGACGGTCATACAGCGGCAGTATTTGTCGAACTGGAAAAGAAAGTTTCGATGGAAGAAATCATTTCCAGATGGGAAAACTACAGAGGTAAGGCACAGGAATTAAATCTCCCGTCCGCACCGAAACAGTTTTTACACTATTTCACCGAACCCGACAGACCGCAGATTAAGAGTGAAAGAAATTTAGAAAACGGCATGGCGGTTTCGATAGGCAGATTGAGAGAAGATACACAGTACACGATAAAATTTGTATGTATGTCACATAACACTCTCAGAGGAGCAGCAGGGGGAGCAGTATTGATGGCGGAATTGCTTTGTGCTGAAGGGTATCTTGACGACTGATAATAAAAAATCATACAGGGAGGTTATTTCTTATGAATAAACCTGTTTTTACAGGCAGTTGTGTTGCCATTGTCACCCCAATGAATTATGACGGCACAATCAATTATGACGAATACGGAAAATTAATTGAATTTCAGATAGAGAACGGTACGGACGCTATTGTGACTTGTGGAACAACAGGTGAATCCGCTGTAATGAACCACAAGGAACATTGCGAAGTTATCGAATATACCGTCAAGAAAGTTGACGGCAGAATACCTGTTATTGCAGGAACAGGCAGTAACGATACCGCCTATGCGGTTGAACTGACCAGAGAAGCAAAAAATCTTGGTGCAGACGCTGTTTTATCCGTCACCCCCTATTACAACAAAACCTCACAGAATGGACTTGTACAGCATTTCAACACGATAGCCAATGCAGTAGATATCCCTATGATTTTGTACAATGTTCCCAGCCGAACAGGTTGCTGTATCAAACCCGAAACTTATGTACAGCTTGCCAAAAACCCGAACATTGTTGCGGTAAAAGAAGCAAGCGATAAAATTGGCGATGTTGCCCAGACACTTGCCCTTTGTGGAGAGAATTTCACGCTTTATACAGGTTGTGACGATATGACCGTACCTGTCATGTCATTAGGCGGAAAGGGTGTTATTTCGGTATTTGCGAATGTATGTCCGAAAGAAATGCACGAAATCGCACAGTATTGTCTTGATGGCGATTTCAAAAAAGGAGCAGAAATGCACTTGTATTATTTAGAACTGATGAACGCATTATTCTGTGATGTCAACCCTATTCCCGTCAAAGAAGCAATGAACATGATGGGGTATAATTGTGGAAGATGTCGTTTACCGTTAGTTTCCCTGAACGAAAAGAATTACGCATATCTTAAATCCGTCATGGCAAAATACGGTTTGTTAAAGTAAAAATCCAAAAGAACAGGAAGTTGAAAACATGACAGATATAATTTTAAGTGGTTGTTGCGGAAAAATGGGAAAAGTCATTGTGAACGAAGTCGCTAAAAGAGAAGATTGTCGTATTGTGGCAGGAGTTGACATTTTTCCAGACAACAGTTTGCCATTTCCCGTGTATGATGATTTCAGCAAGATTACAGAGAAAGCCGATGTCATTATAGATTTTTCCAACCCTGTAGTTTTAAAGGGAATGTTGAGTTATGCGATAGATAAAGAAGTTCCTTGTGTGATTTGTACGACAGGCTATTCCGCAGAACAGACGGAAAATATTCGAAAAGCTTCAGAGAAAGTAGCTATATTCTATTCCCGAAATATGTCGTTGGGAATTAATCTGTTGATAGAGCTTTCCCGACAGGCGGAAAAAGTACTGGGAAAGTCGTTTGATGTAGAGATTGTCGAAAAGCACCACAATCAAAAAGTAGACGCACCCAGCGGAACAGCGTTGATGATAGCAGATGCGATTGCCGATACGATGGAGAATGAACCGCAGTATGTTTATGACAGACATTCCTACCGCAGAAAAAGAGAGCGTAACGAAATTGGTATTCACGCTGTAAGAGGCGGAACGATTGTGGGAGAACATGAAGTCATTTTTGCAGGTCACGATGAAGTACTGACGATTACCCATCAGGCACAGTCCAAAGAAGTATTTGCGGTAGGTTCAATCAATGCAGGAATATATCTCAAGGGAAAAACAAGCGGAATGTATGATATGTCCGCAATGTTGCAGGAAAAATAAGCAGGAGGCGAAAAAATGAGTGTTAAAATCACAGTAGCAAGTGATATCACGCTGGTTACATTGCACAATGCCCCAACAGACATGGATTTTATTGCCACAGTATTTGAAGATATAGCCAATTTAAATATTGATGTAGATATGATTTCGCTGTCGCCGGTGCAGGGAATGACCACCAGTATTTCCTTTACGGTACAAGATGATGACCTGATGACCTTATTAGGTTACACATCGAAATTAAAGAGTAAGAACATCAAACCGATAGTCAGCAGTGGCAATTCCATTATCAGTATAGCTGATGAGAGCATGGAGAACACTCCTGGTATAGCAGGAAAGATTTTTAGAGCGATAGCCAATTCTAAGGCAGACATCAGAATTATCACTACATCGCAGGTACAGGTATCCGTTTTGGTTACGGACGCAGTGTTTGAACAGGCATACAGTGCATTAAGTACTTGTCTGGATTCATAATCGTATGAAAACAGCAATATTATTATGAGAGGAAAAGGAGTGTTTGTCTGACCGAAAGCGAAAGATTAACACTCCTTTTGCGATTTTTCTTTGTCAAGCATTGAGGAGGTTAAGAGCGTTGCCCTTAACAATCCCATCAGGGGCGTTGCCTTGTGAGGGGCGTTGCCTCTCAACCCCATCAGGGGCGTTGCCCCTGAACCCCACGAACTTTTTGAAAAAAGTTCGACAAAAACTTTTCTGGCTCACTTCGTTCGGAATGATTAGCCAAGTGTCAGCGGTGACAATTAGAAGTTTTTTGTCCACTTTTGGGGGAAAAGTGGGCGGGATTGTCAAGGGTGCAACCCTTGACGCAGGATTTTCAAGGGTGCAACCCTTGAAACAGGATTTTTAAGGGCGGTAGCCCTTAAACAGTGTTTGCCAAAGAAAAATCCCCCGAAAAAAATTTAAAAATGAGGTGTATAGATTGCATGGACGAAAGTAAGGAGAATCAACTTATGGTGAGTTTAGAAAAATGCAAGAAAAACAAAGAGAATATTCCTTATAACAACCGTGAATTGAGCTGGCTGGATTTTAACTTGCGTGTGCTTGAAGAAGCGATGGAACACGAAAATCCGATTATGGAGAGAGTGAACTTTTTATCCATCACGGCATCAAACCTAGATGAGTTTTTCATGGTGAGGGTGGCAGGAGTGCTTGACCAGGTACATCAGGGACTGAAAAAACGGGATTTCAGCGGAAACACCCCCAAAGAACTTTTTGAAAAACTTTCCGAAAAAATACACATTTTTGTCAAGAAGCAGTATTCCTGTCTGAGCCGTTCCATAATGCCTGACCTGAAAAAACATAACATGATTTTTTCAGGAATTAAGACACTCAATAAAAAACAACTGGAATTTGTCAACAAATATTTTGAAAATACAGTATTTCCGATACTCACGCCGATGGCAGTAGATACAAGCCGACCATTTCCGCAACTGATGAACAAAAGTGTGAACATTGCGGTCAGACTGAACGGCAACGGCAAAAAAGCCAAGTTTGCGATTATCCAAGTGCCGTCAACGACAATTCCAAGATTTATTGAAGTGCCGTCAGACAGCGAAAAGCGTGTATTTGTCATGTTGGAAGACATTATCATGTATCGTTTGCAGGAAGTTTTTGAACTTTACAAAATTATAGCGTGTTCACCGTTCCGTATTACGAGAGATTCCGATTTGGATATTGATGAGGACGCAGAGGATTTGCTTGTCGAAATTCAGAACTCCATCAAATTACGAAAACGGGGCAAGCCTGTAAGACTGGAAATGACCAAAGGCATTGATAAAGAACTGAGAAAATTTCTTGTGCATATGCTTGATGTGGGCGAAAAAGAAATTTATGAAGTTTCGGGAGCATTGGATTTGACCTTTTTGTCAAAATTCTGTAAAGTGGATAACAGTGCAGAATTACATTTCAGTCCGATAGTGCCTGTCAATCCGCCTGCTGATTTTTGTGGCTATGACGATATTTTTCAGGCTATACGGGAAAAAGACAGGCTTGTTCATCACCCTTACGATAGTTTTGACGCTGTACTGGAGTTTATCCGCAAGTCTGCCGAAGACCCTGATGTACTGGCAATCAAGCAGACTTTGTACAGAGTAAGCGGAAAATCACCTGTTATTTCGGCATTGATAAAGGCAGTCGAAAAGGGAAAACAGGTAACTGTACTAGTCGAACTGAAAGCCCGTTTTGACGAAGAAAACAATATTCACTGGGCAAAGAAACTGGAAGACGCAGGTTGTCATGTCGTATACGGACTGACAGGACTGAAAACACATTGTAAAATCTGTCTGGTAGTCAGGCGTGAACAGGACGGTATACGAAGATATCTTCATGTTGCCACAGGAAATTACAACGATATTACCGCAAGATTTTATACAGATATCGGAATGTTTACTTGCCGTGATGATTTCGGTGAGGACGCTACTGTATTATTCAATGTACTGACAGGGTATTCCTTACCGCCTGTTTACAACAAATTCGTGGTTGCTCCCAAAGGCATGAGAAAATTCTTTGAGGAGAAAATCAGACAGGAAACCGAAAACTGTAAAAATGGCTTACCTAGTGGAATTACCGTCAAAGTCAATTCGCTGGTTGACCCTAATATCATTAAGTTGTTATATCAGGCATCAGGTGTAGGGGTAAAAATTACATTGATTATCAGAGGAATTTGTTGTCTGATTCCTGCTTTGAAAGGTTACAGTGAAAATATTACGGTGTACAGTATTGTCGGACAGTTGTTGGAACACAGCCGTATTTTCCGTTTTGAAAACGGCGGAAATCCTGAAATCTATATGGGCAGTGCCGACTGGATGCCCAGAAATTTAGACCGCAGAGTAGAATTAGTATTTCCCGTAGAAGATGAAGATGTGAAGAAGCGTGTGGAAGAAATTCTGGAAATCACGGTCAATGATACGGTCAATAAACGCACACAACATTCTGATACAACTTATGCACTTGTGGATAAACGAGGAAAGAAAAAAATCAACAGTCAGGTTGAATTTTCAAAGATGTCGAAAAAGGCGTTGAAAAATGCCCAAAAAAATATTATTGCCCGAGAAATCGGAACACCGAGATTTTCGGGCGACTTACCAAAAAAGGAGAATGAAGACAATGATTAAAAGAGTAGGTTTTCTTACCAGTGGCGGTGACTGTCAGGGACTGAATGCGTCTATGAGAGCAGTGGCAAAAGCATTGTACAATCATTACGGCGAAAAGAACCTTGAGATAATCGGGATACTCAACGGTTACAAAGGATTGATTCACGGTGACTACAAAAAGATGAAACCTGAAGATTTTTCAGGTATTCTTTTCAGAGGCGGAACAATTCTGGGAACATCAAGACAGCCGTTCAAGATGATGAGAGTAATCGAAGAAGACGGTATTGACAAAGTAGCTTGTATGAAAAAGACATACAAATATTTAAAACTGGATTGTCTTGTCATTCTTGGGGGTAACGGTTCGCAAAAGACCGCCAACTTACTTAGAGAAGAAGGTTGTAATATAGTTTCTCTCCCGAAAACTATCGACAATGACCTTTGGGGTACAGAAAAAACTTTTGGTTTCCAGAGTGGTATCAATATTGCCACAGAGGGTCTTGATGCCATTCACACAACGGCAGAATCCCACAGCCGAATTTTTGTTGTAGAAGTTATGGGTCACAAAGTCGGTTGGCTGACCTTGTATGCAGGTATTGCAGGCGGTGCAGATGTCATTTTGTTGCCCGAAATTCCCTACAATGTTGAAAGTATTGCCAAAAAGATTGTTGACAGAGAAAGAAACGGAAAACACTTTACTGTTATTGCTATGGCAGAGGGAGCTATTCCGCAGGAAGTTGCCAAAATGTCGAAGAAAGAGAAAAAGCAGGCAATCATGGCACAGCCCAACGGAACCTTTACCGAAAAGCTGGCAAAAGATATTCAGGCAAAGACAGGTCACGAAACAAGAGCAACCGTTCTGGGTCATATTCAGCGTGGCGGAACAACCTGTCCTTACGACAGAGCATTATCCACATTCTTAGGAGCAAAAGCGTGTGATTTAATCGTCAACGAACAGTACGGCAACATGGTTGCTTTACAGGGCGACAAAATTATTCCCGTACCGCTTGAGGAAGTGGCAGGAAAACTGAAAGTTGTCCCTGTAGACTGTGATGAAATCAAGTGTGCAAGAGCAGTCGGAATTTCTTTCGGTGACGAATAATCATTTCAGGAAAGGGCTTGATTGTTTGCTATGGCAGATAAAGAACTGATGAAAGAACGCAAAAGGTGGAAATTTTTAGGATTGCCATTTACTTTCACCACATTTGCAATTACAGATAAAAAGTTGGTCATAGAAAGAGGCTTATTCACGACCAATGAGGACGAAATTCTTTTGTATAAGGTACTGGATATCCAGTATTCCCGCACACTGGGACAGAAAATTTTCGGACTTGGCACAATAAAAGTCTTTTCGCAAGATGTATCTATGCCTGAGTTGTTGATTAAAAATATCAAAAATTCCAGAAAGTTTAAGGAATTGCTTTCGGAACAGAGTGAACTGGAAAAGCAAAGACTGAGTGTACGGCGTGGAGAAGATATGGGTATACACTACCATGACCATCATCACCACGATGACCACTTTGACCATCATGATTTTGATGATGATTTCGATAACGATACAGAAGAATAATGCTGAAAAGCAAAAATTGTTATTGACTTTTTTTGTAAATTTCGTTATGATATTATTATCAGGAGAACAGAAAATTTACTATCAGGGAGGTTATTCCTTATGTGTGAGAAATGCAAAAAGTTAAAAGAAATCAATCTGAACTTCAACAACAAAATCGTACTGCTTGTGTCAGTAATTACGGCTGTGACAGCGATTGTTGCTACTGTTACGACACTGATTATCATTAACGAACGCAGAAAAAAGAAAAAAGAAGAACAGGAACTGGACAATTATCTTGACTCTTCTATTCAGTAATGACAGACAATGAAAAAACCGTACAGCCTCTTATCTGGTTGTACGGCTTTTTGCTGATTAGGTTAAGGGCGTTGCCCTTAACAATCCTATCAGGGGCGTTGCCCCTGAACCCCACAAACTTTTTGAAAAAAGTTTGACCAAAAACTTTTTTGGCTCACTTCGTTCGGAAATCTTTATCCGAAAATTGGCGGTGAAACTTAAAAGTTTTTTGTCCACTTTTTTTCAAAAAAGTGGGCGGGGTCAAGGGGCGGCAGCCCCTTGTGGGATTTTTAAGGGCGAAGCCCTTAAACTCCTCAAAATCCAAACAAAATTTGCGTAAGCAAATTTTGATAATTATCTATACATACAAAAAAATGCCATTGGATTAGACAAAATGTACAATAAGTTACAGATAATTTCTCTATGCAAAGCAAAAATAGTTTTTGTAAATGAATTGTAAATAATTGATAAATATGCTAAAATAACTCAAAGGTATATGTGCAATACATTCTAAAGCCGACAGGGAAACTTTGGTATATAGGCACATATCAGATTTTTGAACTATGGAAAGTGGTGAGTAAATTGTTCAGTTTTTCAGAAACGGAAAGAGAAAC
The DNA here is from genome assembly GCA_902762375.1 of uncultured Ruminococcus sp. Lineage (GTDB taxonomy): Bacteria > Bacillota > Clostridia > Oscillospirales > Acutalibacteraceae > CAG-964. Next base: position 108,262 of record CACWNY010000001.1, read on the forward strand.
AAATATTTCGGCAAAAGAAAATCTTTCCCTGACAGCAGAAGAACTCGACAAATTCGCTTATGACGGTGAGGATTTGGGAGCGGTTTATACCAAAGAAAGTACAACTTTTAAGGTATGGTCACCCACAGCAAGCGAAGTTGTTCTGAATTTGTACAGTACGGGTAGTGATGAAGAGGAAAACGCACAGAAACTGGAAAGTCAGAACATGAGTTATGACGAAAGTAATGGTGTGTGGAGTATCACTGTTACAGGTGACCTGAAAAACACTTATTATACCTACTCAGTTACCAATGACGAACAGACAAGGGAAGTTGTGGATATCTATGCCAAAGCGGTAGGTGTCAACGGCAACAGAGGAATGGTTGTTGATTTGAGTGATACGAACCCTGAAAACTGGGAAAATGATAAGAATATTTTTGTTGACCATCAGACACAAGCTATTGTCTGGGAAGTTCATGTAAGAGATTTTTCAGAAAATCCCAACAGCGGTATCAGTGAAGAAAACAGAGGAAAATATCTTGCTTTCACCGAAAAAGAAACCACACTCCCTGACAATCCTAAAATTCCCACAGGTATCAACTATGTCAAACAGCTTGGTGTTACCCATGTACAGATTAACCCCATGTTTGATTACGGTTCTGTTGATGAAACCAAAGCAGGTGGAGAGGAATATAACTGGGGATATGACCCGAAAAACTACAATGTTCCTGAAGGTTGCTACTCTAAAAATCCTTATGACGGTAATGTGAGAATTAACGAAGTCAAACAAATGGTACAAGCCTTACATAGTGAAGGTCTTGGTGTCATTATGGATGTGGTTTATAACCATACCTATGAACAGGAGAACAGCTTTTTCAACATGACTGTTCCGAAATATTACTATCGTTTTGAAGAGGACGGCAGTTGGATGGCACATTCTTTCTGTGGTGACGACACCGCTTCAGAAAGAGCAATGTACAGCAAGTTCATGGTAGATTCGGTTTACTACTGGGCTAAGGAATATCATCTGGACGGTTTCCGTTTTGACATTATGAGTTTGCACGATATCGAAACTATGCGGAAAATCAGAGAGAAACTCGATACCCTTGACCGCCGTATCATTATTTTTGGTGAAGCATGGGATATGGGCGAAGTAGAAGGTGTTGAATTTGCTACACAGAAAAACATTTCTAAACTTGACAGAGTAGGAGCTTTCAATGACGGCATAAGAGATAGCGTCAAGGGAAGTGTCTTTGAGATTGACGAAAAAGGCTTTGTTCAGGGTGACGGAAAAGCGGACAAAGTACAGAATGGTATTCTCGGAGCAACCAATGAATGGGCAGATACTCCTGCAAACACGGTTACCTTTATCTCCTGTCATGACAACATGACCCTTTACGACAAAATTGTTGCTACTGTTATCGGCAAAGAGGATATCAGTCAGTATAGAAAGCGTCACGAAAATGTTGTGGAAATGAATAAATTAGCGTCAGCTATCGAATTTACTTCACAAGGTATGGCGTTTATGGTGGCAGGCGAAGAAATGGCTCGTTCCAAAGACGGCGAACACAACAGCTATAAATCTTCACCCGAACTTAACCGTATAGACTGGGAAAACCTTGTCCGATTTGGTGACCTTACCGCTTACTACAAAGGTCTTATTGACCTCAGAAAGAATTTTGCTCCTTTCACGGACAATACAAGAACTTCTATCAAAAATATGCAGATGTTCAGCAATACCGATGAAAATACCATAGGTTTCCTGATGGAGAACGCTCTCAACGATAAACAGTGGAAGAAAGTTTTGTGTCTGTTCAACGGTGATACCGAAAAAGCAGTTGAATTTGAACTTGATGACGAAGTATTGAATACGCAATGGGTAGTTGTTGTCAACGGAGAAAAAGCAGGTGTGGAAAGTTTAGGAGTAATCGACAATGCCAAAATTGTTGTTCCCAGAACATCAGCAATGGTACTTGTGGATAAAGAGAGTTTCGACAAAGTTTCCTTGACCACAGATAAAACTTTACAGAACGCTTTATGGGATGCTGTTGCCGATATCAAATCCCAGAACACCAAAGCGATTGTCAAATCTGACAAGAAAATTCCGAAGAAAAAACGCAAGGCATTAAAAGTTGTCGGAGCAGTATTGGGTTCAGCGGTAGCGGTTGCGTCTACAGTGGCAGGTATTGCGGTAGTCAAGAAGAAGAGAAAATCCAAAAAGTAATTTTCCAGTTTGCCGAAAGCAAATTACCATAAAAGTTTTTGTCCCACTTTTTTCAAAAAGTGGGTGGGGTTAAGGGGCAAAGCCCCTTAGCAGGATTGTCAAGGGTGGCAACCCTTGACCTACAAGTGTTGTTAATCTTTGTACACAGCACAAAGATTATATAAAAAATTCACAGGGAGGACTAAATCAGTGAAACGCAATAAGATAATTGCAGGATTGCTTGTCTGTATGATGGTAAGTTCCACGATGGCGGTAGCCGTATCGGCAGATGAAACCATTACCAATCCGTATGAGGCACAGGCTGTCGAATACGACAAAAAAGCATACGCAGGCAATGACCTTGGGGCGAATTATACCCCCGAACAAACCACATTCAAATTCTGGTCACCGTCCGCTGAAAAGGTAATGCTGAATGTTTACACAACAGGTAGTGACAGCGAAGAAGGTGCGGTAACATTACCGCCTGTTCCAATGAAACAAAGTGCTGACAATGACGCTATCTGGACAGTCACTATGTCAGGCGACTTTAAAAACAGATACTATACCTATAGTGTCACCAACAAAGGTCAGGAAGTGGAAACAGTAGACCCTTATGCAAAAGCAGTAGGTGTAAACGGTGAAAGAGGTATGGTTGTTGACCTTGATACCACAGACCCTGATGGTTGGGACAGCGACAACAAATTCACCAGAGTAGAAAATCAGTCAGACGCTACTGTATGGGAAATTCATGTCAAGGACTTTTCCTATGATACCCGTTCAGGTGTAAGCGAAGCCAACAGAGGTAAGTATCTTGCCTTTACCGAAACGGACACAACCCTTGACAATTCAGGGGTAGTACCTACAGGTATGAACTATCTGAAACAACTCGGTATCAACTATGTACAGATTAACCCGATGTATGATTTTGGTTCAGTTGATGAAGCAGGTTCTGATACACAGTTCAACTGGGGATATGACCCGAAGAACTACAATGCTCCTGAAGGAAGTTACTCTTCTAACCCTTATGATGGTAATGTCAGAATTAACGAAATGAAGCAGATGATTAAGAGCATCCACGATAACGGTATGGGTGTTATCATGGACGTTGTTTACAATCACACTTATTCCAATGATTCTGTATTCCAGAAATCCGTACCCGATTACTATTACAGAATTAACGCAGATGGTAAATTCTCCAATGGTTCAGGTTGCGGTAACGATACCGCTTCAGAGCGTGCAATGTATAGAAAGTACATGGTAGATTCCGTTACCTACTGGGCAAGCGAATATCACATTGATGGTTTCCGTTTTGACCTTATGGGACTTCACGATGTAGATACCATGAACGAAATCCGTGCGGAACTGGATAAGATTGACCCGAACATTATTGTTTATGGTGAAGGCTGGTCTTTAGGTTCAACATTTGATACAGGTGCAAAAGCCGCAGCACAGGCTAATGCAAAACTCCTTGACAGTCGTGTAGGTTGCTTTAACGACCAAATCCGTGACGGATTAAAGGGAAGCGTATTCCAGGCAACAGGCAAAGGCTATATTCAGGGCGACAAAACAGGAGCAAAAGCTGTTTATCATGGACTTTTCGCTAATACATTAAGAGGCGGTAACTGGCTGGCACAGTCACCCGAACAGACCGTTACTTATGCGTCATGTCACGATAACGCTACACTCTATGACCGTCTTGTTTATTCTATGGGCGGTGAGTTTACCGAAAGATATGACGAATATATCAAGATGAACAAACTCAGCACAGCAGTTACCTTTGCTTCACAGGGTGTTGCTTTCATGCTGGCAGGCGAAGAATTTGCAAGAACAAAACTCGGTGACGAAAACAGTTATTCATCATCTCCCGATGAAAACAAACTTGACTGGGCAAGAACAGTAGAATATGCAGACTTGCTTTCTTACTATAAAGGTATGCTGGAATTCAGAAACTACTTTGACCCTGTCAGAACACCTACTAAACTTGCCAATGCAACAGGTGAGTTCAATACCGATACAGGTGTTGTTAAAGTTGTTTATGCTAACAACGATTTTGCATGGAAGAATGTTGTTATGTTGTTCAGCAATTCCACAACCGACGAAGTTGTTACTCTCGACAGTGCATTACCTGATAAGTGGGTATCTGTTGTTGATGGTACACAGGCAGGTATTGTCAAGATTGACGAATTTAACGGCAGAGATATCACAATTCCCGCAGGTGAAGCATTAATCCTTGTCGACAAAGCAAGCTATGATGCTTCAGGCATTACCACGACAAAAGGTAAAGTAATTGTCAACCATATTGACGAAAGCAACGGCACAGTATTAGCTACATCTACTATCACAGGTAATGCAGGCGAAAATTATGTAACAATGCCCAGCAACTCATTCTCTCTTGAATACAACCTCAACGAAGACAGAACACCTGCAAATGCAGTCGGTACATTCACAGACGGCACAACAACAGTCAATTATTATTATACACCTAACAATGTTAAATTCAACGATATCAGCGGTGATGGTAAAGTCAGCTTGATTGATGCAGCTCTCATGCAGAGATATATTTTAGGTATCACCACATTCACAGCAGAACAGATTGCAAACGGTGATATCAACATGAACGGTGATGTAGACCTTGCTGATGTTACTCTTGTACAAAGATACTTGTTAGGTTATCCCGCACCAAAAGCTATCGGAACACTTACTATTTCTTATGTTGACGAAGATGGCAACAAACTCAAACCTGATGTTGTCAACAAAGTAAAAGCAGGTACACCTTACAATACAACTCCCGCTGACATTACTTACTATTCACTTGTTGAGGACAAACTTCCCGAAAATACAAGTGGTAAAATATCTGTAGGCAACACAACTGTTACTTATGTTTACAAACTGAATGCTTTACAGTCAACGGTAAGAATTAAAATGCCCGAAGGTTCAACCGATGTTCCCAATCTTTATGTTTGGGAAGAAGGTGGCGGTGACCCGAACTGCGGTGCATGGCCGGGAACAGCAATGACCCTCAACAAAGACGGTTGGTACGAAGTATCTTTTGCGACCACAGGCACATACAACTGGATTGTCAACTATGGCGGAACACAGACCACAGACATGACAGGATTCAGTGGTGACCAGTGGGCAATCATTGGCGAAGACGCTTCCGCAAAAGTTGTTACAACAACAGTCAATGTCAAGATGGCAGACGGTGTAGAATGGGAACCTTACCTGTATGTATGGCAGACCAATGTACAGACTGGCGACAAAGACTACAATCCTCTTGGCAACTGGCCCGGACAACAGATGACAGACTTTGACAAAGACGGTTGGTACACAGTCAATTTCTACTGCAAAGGCGAAGAAGGAATGTACAACTGGATAGTCAACGGTAACAACGGTAAACAGACCGCTGATAATACAGATGTTACAGGTTCTATCTGGGTAGTCATGGCAAATGACAGTGAAGTTGCTTCCGTAACTCCCGAAAAACCTTAATTGTTACTCACAAACGACCTCAACGCTCTTTAACCGTTGAGGTCGTTCTTTTTAAGAACTACCGCCTTTAAAAATTTCCACCTGTGCGGTTGAAAATCAAATCGTTATTGTCAAAATTTGCTTACGCAAATTTTGTTTGGATTTTCAGGAGTTTAAGGGCTTCGCCCTTAAAAATCCCACAAGGGGCTTTGCCCCTTGACCCCACAAGCCTTTGAAAAGACTTGACCGAAACTTTTAATTGCCATAGCTATACAATGAGAAAATCATTCCAACCGTACAGGTGGAAATTTTTAAGGGGATTTGCTAAAGCAAATTTCGTATAATTTTGAACAGGAGATGATAATTGATGGATATTCATGATATCAAAGTAAGAGATGTGTTGGTTTCAGTCAATGAAATTCTGGAGAAAAAACCGACAGCGACATTCAAAGATGTGATTGCGACATCGAAATGCAAGCGATATTCGGTCAAAGAGATAGGAGAAATTCTGGAGTGGTTAAGACGGAACGGTATGATAAAGGCAAGTTCAAGATTTGGTTGCAGTGAATTGCTGGAATTTTCCGCCAAATCTGTAACAGACGAGGGCAAAAAATATTTATAAATTTGTTGACTTTTTCACTTGACAAAATACAGCAAAATCCTTATAATATCCTAAGAACAAATTGAATAACTGTTTATCAAGAGTGACGGAGGGAACAGACCCTGAGAAGTCCGACAACCTGCTTGAGAAAGTAAGGTGCCAAATTCTGCGGTATAACCGAAAGATGAGCTTAATTGGAAATAACCTTTCGGGTAGCCGAGAAGGTTATTTTTTTGTATAGAAATCACTAAATATAGGTGCAGAAAGGAAAGGGAAAGAATGGTTAAGCATTTTTTTACATCAGAATCAGTAACAGAAGGACACCCCGATAAAATTTGTGACGGTATATCAGACGCAATACTTGATGCGATACTGGAACAGGATAAAAACGCCCATGTTGCTTGTGAAACAACGGTAACAACAGGTATGGTACATATCATGGGAGAAATTTCTACAACGGCAAACTTTGACGCTACAGCAATCGCAAGAGAAGTTATCAACGAAATTGGTTATAATAAAGGTGAATACGGATTTGACGGTAACAGTTGTGCGGTACTGATTTCACTGGATAAGCAATCGCCCGATATAGCGATGGGTGTCAATGCCAGTTACGAACTCAGAGATGGTAAAAACGATATTTACAATCAGATTGGTGCAGGTGACCAGGGTATGATGTTCGGTTATGCCTGCAACGAAACTCCTGAACTTATGCCCGCAACGATTTCTTATGCCCATAAACTTTCCAAACAGCTTACGGCGGTCAGAAAAGATGGTACATTACCCTATCTCAGACCTGACGGAAAGACACAGGTAACGATTGAATATCATGATAACAAAATTGCCAGAGTAGATACGGTAGTCGTATCCACACAGCATGATGAAGATGTCACCCTGGAACAAATCAGGGAAGATATCAAAAAATATGTCATTATGCCTGTTATTCCCAAAGAGCTTCTGGACGAGAACACGAAATTCTTCATCAATCCTACAGGACGATTTGTTATCGGAGGACCTGTAGGGGACAGCGGACTTACAGGAAGAAAAATTATTGTAGACACCTACGGTGGATATTCCCGACACGGTGGCGGTGCATTCAGTGGAAAAGACCCTACAAAAGTTGACAGAAGTGGGGCATATGCAGCAAGATATGTGGCAAAGAACATTGTCGGAGCAGGTATTGCCGAGCAGTGTGAGGTACAGCTTGCGTATGCGATTGGTGTAGCAAAGCCTGTTTCCGTATTTGTTGACTCTTTTGGAACATCAGACTATACCAATGAAGAACTTGCTAATGCGGTCAATAAAGTATTTGACCTCAGACCGTCAGCCATTATCGACACACTGAATTTGCGTAACACCAAATACAGACCTGTTTCTGCTTACGGTCATATGGGCAGGGAAGACCTTGATGTAGCGTGGGAAAAACTGGACAAGACTGAAGCTATCAAATCCGCATTACAGAGATAAATGCAAACATCAGTGCCGTAAGGGGAATTATCCTTTTACGGCAATTTTCGGTATTGTTTAGTGTTTAAGGGCGTTGCCCTTAAAAACACAAACAGGGGCTTTGCCCCTGAACCCCACGAACTTTTTGAAAAAAGTTCGACAAAAACTTTCAGTTGTCATAGCTGAAAGTCTGATAATCAATCTGAACGAAGTGAGCCATAAAAGTTTTTTGTCCACTTTTGGGGGAAAAGTGGGCAGGATTGTTAAGGGTGGCAACCCTTAACACAGAATTTTAAAGGGTTGGGAACACAGACACTGTGCGGTAGCCATTTAACTGGAGGAATGAAGATGAAAAACGGAATTATATTTGACTTAGACGGTACATTGTGGGATAGTGCGTATATGGTGGTAAAAGCCTTCAACGATGAAATCAGGAACTATCCCGAAGTCAATTTTACACTTACCGAAGAAATGCTGAAATCTCAGATGGGCAAAACAGCAGAAGAAATTGCCCGTGTATTTTTTCCTGATTTATCTGTGGAAAAAGGTATGTATTTCATGAAAGTCTGTAATGACCGTGAATGTGCTTATCTGACAGAGTTCGGTGGAAAACTTTATCCGCAACTTAAAGAAACATTATGTTGGTTGAAAGAAAACAATATTCATTTGTACCTTGTCAGTAATTGTGGAGAGGATTATATTCAGGCTTTTCTATCAGCTCATCAGATGAAAGATATCTTTGAAGATACCGAATGTCACGGAAAAACAGGTCTTTTCAAAGGGGAGAACATCAGATTGATTATGCAAAGAAATTTTATTGACAAGGCTTGTTATGTTGGTGATACACAAGGTGACTGTAACGCTACACGCTATGCTGAAATTCCATTTGTCTATGCAAAATATGGTTTCGGCAATGTGGCAGACCCAGACTATACGATAAATACTTTCAGTGAAATCATAGATATCAGTAAGGAAATTTTCTCTTGATGTGGAGGATATCTTTGAAAAAACCTATTTTACTGTTTCTCATAGCGACGGTGATGTTGTTGGTTTCCTGCACATCACCACAGAAAGCTACTGCACATATGACTGACCCGTTTGAGCATATCCACATTTCTTTTGCCGGAAATCCTGATAAAGGATATGTCAGTATAGATACATCAGATTGCAGTGAAAATGTCAGAAAGAATTTCCGTTTTCACTGCGATAAAGACGGCAGACTATCCAACGGACAGACGACTGTTATCACCGCTTTACCAGTGACGGATAAGGATATTCCCGTATTACGATATCAGAAGGAGTATATTGTCACGGGAGTAGATTTTTATCCTGAAGAACTGGAAGATTACGAAAAACAAGACCTCAACAAAACTTTATTCGGTTATGCAGGCGATTACATTGAAGAACACATCAAAGATTTTCCGATGACCTATAATTCACAGCTTGACAGAACGGGTTGGAGTAAGAGTGGAGCATTTGATTATACATATCTTTATCATGATATGGAGATAATATATCGTGTCAGCAAAAGTGACAGGTCAGACAACATTTACTTTATTCTTTACGATGTAGAAACGGATATTCACTGTACAGAAGACATGGATAGTCATCATTCCGCACCGATGAAAAAGGGTGAAAGTGATACAGGACAGAGCTATGTTGTTGTAGGAGCAAGGGGAATAAAAGCTACCAGTGACAAAATTTTCAGAAGTGATATTTCGGTTGTAGAATATCAGGTGTTTGCGGATAAAACTGAGGCTGAAAATTTTTGCACACATGGTGAAAATCATCACATATTCAAAGAGGATTTCGTGATGAATACACAGTAATCAAAAAAATTCCTTTTCAGTTTGCCAAGCACTAAAAGGGAATTTTGTTATATGGAAAGTCAAATAAAAAATTTTTACCTGAACGATTGGCATTATTTTCTGAAATGCGTAATGATGAAAAAAGCAACTTGTAGCTATGACAATTAAAAGTTTTTGTCGAACTTTTTTCAAAAAGTTCGTGGGGTCAAGGGGTGAAACCCCTTGTAGGATTTTAAAGGGCGAAGCCCTTTAATGGATAAATCAAAAATTTTTTCAAATAAAGAGAAAATAGGTGTAAATCAAAGAGAAGGGGAGAAAATAAAAGCAAAGCCTAAAAAAAGGCATAAAATCTGACTTTTATTGACTTTGACTTTAACTGACTTTAACCTTATAATATAGACAAAGGTCAGGAAAGGTTAAAGTTAGAAGGTCAGAAAAAGTCGAAAGGACGGGTGAACCAAGAGGTGAAAGGAAATGAGGATAAGTGATGTTGTAGCGGAATATATCAGGCGTATGCTTGACGAAAGTGACGGTACAGCAGAAATCCAGCGTAACGAACTGGCGAACAGTTTAGGGTGTGTACCAAGTCAGATAAACTATGTCATCAGTTCAAGGTTTACGCAGGAGCAGGGATATGTAGTAGAAAGTCGAAGAGGCGGAGGAGGGTACATCAGGATTACGAGAATATGCCTTACCACAGATAAAGGGAGTGTGATTATGCACATTGTCAATTCTGTAGGAGAAAGTCTGGACGAACTTTCGGCGAACATCATACTGGAAAATCTTTGTACCAACGGAGTAATTTCGCAGGAAGTGGCAAAAATCATAACAGCAGGAGTTTCGGAAAGAGTGCTTACACAAGTTCCGAAAGGCTTACGCAACGAAGTCAGGGCAACAATTTTCAAGAATATGTTGCTGACACTGACATAATATGTCATTCAGAAAGGGAGGAATTTTTATGTTATGTGAATTATGCGGAAAACATCAGGCTACCACATATAGTAAAACGATAGTCAACGGAGAATATACCGAAATGTATTTATGTTCGGAATGTGCCAAAGCGAAAGGAATAGGTATTAACAATATTTTTTCCCAGACAGCAACAGATTTCAGTAGTTTTCTGGGGAGTTTTTTTGGCGGAGGTTTGCCGTCAAGGACAAGTGCGACAAGATGTAAATCTTGTGGTTCAGCATTTACGGATATAGCCCGTTCAGGGAAAGTCGGATGTGCAGAATGTTACAGTAATTTTTATGAGGAGTTATTGCCGTCAATACAGAAGATACACGGCAATATTCAGCACAGAGGCAAAGTACCGACAGGAGCAAGTGCCGAAGTGAAAAGAAAGCGGGATATTGAAAAGACAAAGCGAGAATTGGAACAGGCAATCAAAGAAGAAAACTTTGAACTGGCGGTCAAACTGAGGGATAAGATAAAAGAGATGGAGGGAGGCGGAAATCATGACAGCAACTGAAAAATGGTATGAAAAAAGCGGTGAACAGGGAGATGTTGTCATCAGTTCACGGATAAGGCTGGCGAGAAATCTGAAAAATTATCCGTTTCCGCATTTACTCAGTGTTCAGCAAAAGACGGAAATTGCTATGAAAGTCAAAGAAGCATTGGAACAGAGTAATTCTTACATTGCCAAAGAATTTCAGTTTATTTCCATGTCGGAACTTTCGGCTGCACAGACGGGTTCACTGATGGAAAGACACATCATCAGTCCTGAATTTGCCAATGACCGAAAAGGAAAATACTTGTTACTGACAAAAGACGAAACTGTAAGTATCATGATAAACGAGGAAGACCATTTAAGAATACAGGTACTGACAGAGGGATTATCGCTGGATAAAGCCTATGAAACAGCGGATAAGATAGATACTTTGCTGGATAATGCGTTAGGATTTGCCTTTCATGACAAGTTAGGTTATCTTACACAATGCCCGACGAATATCGGTACAGGTTTACGAGCGTCAGTGATGTTACATTTACCGTCATTACAGTCGTCAAAGGTAGTGGAAAGATTAAAGGATAATCTTTCCAAGATAGGACTGACCTTGCGTGGGACATTCGGCGAAGGTACACAGGCGTTGGGAGGAATGTATCAGTTATCCAATCAGGTGACGCTGGGAATTTCGGAAGAAACCGCCATTGAAAATCTGAAAAGTGTAGCCATGCAGGTTATTGATAATGAACGGACAGTAAGAAGTCAGTTTTGCAAGAGAACAGAAACACAGGATTATATTATGCGATGTTTAGGGACATTGAAATATGCCGTGTTGATGAGTAATCAGGAGAGTATGAAATTACTGTCAGCGGTGAGAATGGGTATTAATGAAAAGCTGATAGAAGAAGATATTGCCAAAGTGACAAAACTGATGATAATCTTACAGCCATACACCCTTATCAAGAACGCAGAAAAGGAGTTATCCCCCACACAGAGAGATTTACTCAGGGCAAAAATTCTGAAAGAAACCCTGACTTAATCGGGGACTTTGTCCCCGAACCTCTATCAGGGGCTTTGCCCCTGAACCCCACAAACTTTTTGAAAAAAGTTTGACAAAAACTTTTCTGGCTCACTTCGTTCGGAATGATTATCATACTATTAGCTATGACAATTAAAAGTTTTTTGTCCACTTTTTGGGGGAAGAGTGGGCGGGATTGTTAAGAGCGGCAGCCCTTAACACAGGATTTTAAAGGGCGGTAGCCCTTTAACAGGAAGTATTATGAAAATTCAAAGGAGGAAGATTTATGTACAGATTTAACGGATTTACAGAAAATGCCAACAAGGCAATGAATTATGCGATTGAAAACGCACAGTCATTGGGGCATACCTACATCGGTACAGAACATATTTTGCTGGGACTGTTACAGGAAGAAACAGGCGTAGCGTATGTAGTACTGGCAAATGCAGGCATTACCTTCGAAACGATAGAGAAAAATATCCGCACGAAAATTGGTGTGGGAAGTCAAAGTAAACTGACACCTGACGATTTTACACCCAGAGGAAAAAGAGTTTTACAGAAAGCGGTCATGATATCGGTAAGTATGGGAAATAATTATGTGGGTACAGAACACATTCTCATAGCTTTACTGGAGGACAGCGAAAGTTATGCGGTCAGAATGATAACAGATACAGGTGTCAGAGCGGAAGAAATTGTTGATGGAATAAAGAGCCAGTTACAGAATGGTGCAGAACATCAGAACGGACTGCCGTTTTCAGGGGGAAAATCATCTTCAGGCAACGCCAAAACAGAAACACTGGACAAATTCGGTGTTGACCTTACCGCAAAAGCAAAAAAAGGAGAGATTGACCCTGTAATTGGTCGAAAGGACGAAATTGAAAGAGTTATTCAGATACTGTCCAGACGGACGAAGAATAATCCGTGTCTGATTGGTGAACCGGGTGTCGGAAAAACAGCCGTTGCAGAAGGGCTTGCGGTAAAAATTGCCAATAATGAAGTTCCCGATTTATTACAAGGCAAAAGAGTAGTTTCGCTGGATTTGACAGGCATGGTAGCAGGCACAAAATATCGTGGTGATTTTGAGGACAGAATTAAAAATGCGATTGATGAAGTAAAGAATGCAGGAAATGTCATTTTGTTTATTGACGAATTGCATACGATAGTCGGCACAGGCAGTGCAGAGGGTTCATCAGACGCAGCTAATATTCTCAAACCGTCATTGGCAAGGGGAGATTTTCAGGTTATTGGTGCAACAACCCTCAACGAATACAGAAAATATATCGAAAAAGATGCTGCACTGGAAAGGCGTTTTCAACCTGTCAATGTAGGCGAACCGTCTGAAGAAGAAACTATAGAAATTCTCAAAGGGTTGCGTGACAGATATGAAGCTCATCACAAAGTAAAGATTACAGATGAAGCTATTCTTGCAGCGGTCAAATTATCAGCACGCTACATCAACGACAGATTTTTACCTGATAAGGCAATAGATTTGGTTGATGAATCTGCGTCAAGAGTTCGTCTGCAAAATCATACCGAACCGCCCGAAATCAAAACACTGGAAAAAGAACTGGCAAGGCTGGAAAAGGAAAAAAGTTCAGCAATCAATTCACAGAACTTTGAACAGGCGGCGAAATTGCGTGATGAAGAGAAGTCGGTAAAAGAACGCTATGAAAAACTGAAAGAAGAATGGAAGTCAGAAAGAGGAGCAAGTGTCAACAAAGTCACGGAGCAGGATATTGCACAGGTAGTATCTCTTTGGACAGGAGTTCCCGTAGCACAACTTACCGAAGAAGAAAGTCAGCGTTTGTTAAAACTTGAAGATATTTTGCATAAACGGTTAATCGGTCAGGAAGAAGCCGTATCATCGGTAGCCAAAGCTATCAGACGAGGCAGAGTTGGTCTGAAAGACCCTAAGCGTCCGACAGGTTCGTTTATTTTCTTAGGGCCTACAGGTGTCGGAAAAACAGAACTTTGCAAAGCATTGGCAGAAGCAATGTTTGGTAACGAAAATCACATTATCCGTTTAGATATGTCGGAGTATATGGAGAAGCACACCGTATCTAAACTTGTCGGTTCACCTCCTGGTTATGTTGGTTATGATGAGGGCGGACAGTTGACAGAAAAAGTCAGAAGAAATCCGTATTCAGTTATTCTCTTTGACGAAATCGAAAAAGCACACCCTGATGTATTCAATATCTTATTGCAAATTCTTGATGATGGCAGACTGACAGACTCTCAAGGCAGACATGTAGATTTCAGAAATACCGTTATCATCATGACCTCCAATGTCGGAGCAAGATACATCACTAATCAGAGTGCCAAAGAGTTCGGATTTGCGTTCAGTGACGAAAACAAGAAGAAAGAAAATGAGTTCGAAAAAATCAAGGAAACGGTTATGGGAGAACTCAAAAATACTTTCCGTCCAGAATTTCTCAACCGAATTGATGACATTATTGTCTTTCAGAAACTGACCGACAGCGAAATTGAACAGATTGCGAAACTGATGTTAAATTCACTGGCAAAACGGCTTGCGGATATTGAAATCAGTGTTACTTTTACAGAAAACGCTGTCAAAGAAATTGCCAAAAAAGGCTTTGACCCTGTTTACGGGGCAAGACCACTGAGAAGAGCTATCAACACCTACATTGAAGACCGTATCAGTGAAGAAATTCTGCAAAAGAATATTCAGGCAGGTGACAGTGTGGAATGTGATTTTACAAACGATAAATTCACATTCAGCAAAAAATAATTTTCATCTATACTCACATCAGAAATGTGATGTATAAACGGTAGGGTAAGTCCCCGAAACTTTCTTTATCTATAAAGACCGAATTGTCTGCAAAAAGACAGTTCGGTCGGTATTTTTTGCCTAAAAAGGTTGCATTTCTAAGGAAAAAGTTGTATACTTAGAATACAGTTGGTCTGTCATAAAGGACAGACGGCATTATATTAACATTAAGGTGGTTATTACAATGGACAAAATCGTAATGGTAGAAACATCAGCAAGACATATCCATGTTACACAGGAAGTACTGGAAACTCTCTTCGGAGAAGGAGCAACACTGACCAACAAAAAGGATTTATCTCAGCCGGGACAGTTTGCTTGTGTGGAAAAAGTAAAGGTAGTAGGACCCAAAGGTGAGTTCAATATGTCTATTCTGGGACCTGTAAGAAAAGATACACAGGTAGAACTCTCTATGTCAGATGCAAGGAAAATCGGTATTCCTGCACCTATCAAAGAATCAGGCGATGTAGCAGGTACTCCGGGTTGTAAATTAATAGGTCCAAGAGGTCAGGTAGACATTAGTCAGGGTGTCATGGTCGCTAAAAGACATGTTCATCTTGACCCCGAAACCGCTGAAAAATTCGGTATTGTGGACAAGCAGATTGTTTCCGTAAAGGTTGGTGCTAACGGTCGAAATGTTATTTTCGGTGATGTTGTGGCAAGAGTAAGTTCTAGTTATGCACCTGCCGTTCATCTGGACACTGACGAAGCAAATGCCGCAGGTCTTATAGGTACGGTTGACGGCGAAATTATTACAGAATAATTATCCTTACAATAAAAAAACTGTCATTGATGTTTTATCAATGACAGTTTTTTATTGTTTACTGTGTCCAGAATGAATATCCGAAGTTCAGCTATGACACTTAAAAGTTCTTTGTCCACTTTTTTGAAAAAAGTGGACAGGATTTTAAAGGTACACAAGATTTCAAAGAGCTACCTTTCTTTAAACTTACTTTACTGTCAAATCAGACAAATTTTTGCTATCGTGCAGTATAAAATAATAAGGACTTTAGCCATGATTTTCTTTTTTATGTTATTTTCACTTTTGTTGATTTTAGTTTGAAATGTTCCAATCAGATAGACAGACTTTCCTTTCAAATCTTTATGGTCTGAAAGGAAAGTCTATTATTCAGGAAATAGAGAGATAAAAATTCAAGCGGAATGTTTTTGTTTTCTGACAATCGCACGAATAAGAAAATACAGAACAGCACCAATGAAAGCTCCCGTAGTATTGGTGATGAGGTCATCAATATCAGTAGTTCTGTCAAAGAAAGGCAGTTGAAGGAGTTCAATACAGAGTGAGAGGAGAAATCCTGAAAGTGTTACCTTACCGATGTTGTCCAGTTTGTTGAAACAAAACGGCAATGCCATTCCAACGGGAATGAACATAGTGATATTGCCAAATAGATTTTTTAGCCAACCGTCATATTCATCAAAGAGATGTATAATGGGGATAAGATTAAGTTTAGGAGGAAAAATCTGTTCGGAATCGAAGATTAGGGGTTGGATATGACCATCAATTAAATTCCATGGAAAGAAAGTGATACGCACAATCACGACCAGACAGACATATAAAGTCAGCAATTTAAGTTCTTTGAGGATATCTACAGAATTTTTTTCCATGCCGATAATTACCCGTACAATTATCCAGATTATGCTCACAGCGATAAAGACGAAAAGATAAGAAACAGAAAAAGACATTATTTACCTTCTTTTTTACGATTGTTGAAATCGTCATCAATTTTTTTAGACCAACGCTTACCAACTGAACGGTTAGCACGCATATTGGAAACAGTATCAGAAACAGCTTCGTACAAAACCTGAGTACCTTGTGCGTCAGCGTGATAATTGACAGCACGGTCAGAAGCAATGCCAAAGTGACTTGCCGTTTCCACAGCGTCAATATTTGCTCCGATAAAGATAAATTCCCAACCGATTTCTTTGTGTTGTTCAATCATTTTCTTGACGGTCTGGCTGGAAAATTTCTTACTGGAATTTTCATGACCGTCAGTGGTGATAACGAAGAGAGTATGTTCAGGAATTTGTTCTTTTAGAATTTCATTGTGCTGACTGTCAATACGGTCGATAGCAAAGCCGATAGCATCAATTAAGGCGGTCATGCCACGAACGGTATAATCCTTGTCGGTAAGAGGCTGGATATTTTCCAGATTTTCGTGACTGTGGAGAAATTTCATTTCATGGTCGAAAAGCAGTGTTGTTACATAAGCAGTGCCGTCCTGTGCTTTTTGTTTGTCAATCATGGAGTTGAAGCCACCGATAGTGTCGCTTTCCAGACCGCCCATAGACCCACTTCTGTCGAGGATAAATACCAGTTCTGTAATACCGTTTTTAGTGGTTGGAATAATTTTTGACGGGTCAACAGATGTGGTGGTAGTTGTAGTTGTAGTAGTTGTAGTAGTGGTGGTAGTGGTGGTTGTTTGCGTTCTTTTTTTTACGATTTCATCAAAGAATGACATTTTTATACCTCCGCTTTTTTATATTTATTCAGCTTTTCTGAAAATCTCACGGATAGATTGGATAAAATTCTCTTCAAGCTGATAGATGGTACTTCTGTAATCGTCAAAATGATGGACATGATTTTCATAATGTTCCATAATATCGACGATAAGATTTTGGATTTCGTTCTGGTGATTGTCGTAGCCGTCAAATTTGTACTGGTCATCAATGACGACATCTTCTTTGAAGCGTGCAGAACCCTCATTGTTAGCGATGATACACATACCGCAGATGACCGCTTCTTTGGGAATACGCTCAGCTCCCGGAAAATTACCGAATTCAATTAAAAGTTTGGATTTGTTCATCAAAGTGAGCATCTGGTCATGGGTATAGCCTTGCAAGGGAAGAAACTGATACTGTGAAAATTTTTTTTGTAAACTTTCGGCGACAGTATTATTGGCATCACGCTTAGGATTATAGAGAATGATATTTTCCCGTTTGTCAGCACTGTCAAACTGAAAGTTACGCTGTTGCATATAGTGGATAATTTCCAGACTGACGGGTTCAATGAAAAGTCGGGGATTTCCGCCCTTTTTCTTTATGTAATCGAAAGCATAATGTGAAGCGGTAAGATTAACATTTTTCTTCAGACGGATACGGTAACCGCCGAAACAGGAATTTACACCTATCATACACATTTTGATTATCCACCAGCATTTTTGTACAAAAGTGTAATAGTCGCCACAGAACCCCCTGTAGAACCGCAATCCTAGAAACCAGACAGCTTTTTGTATATTATGGAAATTTTTGTAATATTGCAGATAGGTATTATCTTCAGGAAAGATGAGAATATTTTCTTTCATGTCACGGATATCATTCATCGTAATCCATGAACGGGTATACTGATGATAATTCTCCTTGACGGTGCAATCCGCATTGGCGTAGGGATAAACAACTGTTGCGTGAAATCCCTCTTGATTAAGGTAATACACCAGTTGATGTAAAGCGTCTGCACCACCACATACCATAGTCGGGGAAATAATATAGATTTCCGTATTCTCAAAAACATTAAGATATTCTGCCATTTTGAACTTGCTCCTTTTTTTGGGGGGAGTATGTCAAAATTTGCATTTGCAAATTTTGTTTTGTATTTGGAGAGTTTAAGGGCTTCGCCCTTTAAAATCCCACAAGGGGCTTTGCCCCTTGACCCCACCACTTTTGAAAAAGTGGACAAAACTTTTAATTGTCACAGCTATACAATGAGAAAATTATTCCAACCGCACAGATGGAAAACTTTTCATTGTCATAGCTATACGATTTTATCAGATTTTTTTGATGGATACATTGACGGTGTATTCGTTGAAACACCAGCAGTTTTCCAGTTCAGAGAGGTCAATTTCAGCGGGGAGTTCCTTAGAACCTTCAAAACCGCTGGCAAGTGAACTCAAATCCACACTGACTTTCACATTATCAGAAGTAATCTGATTGATAATATCTTTCGGACCTGCTACAGAAATGCTGAGTGACTTTGTAGAAACATCAGCCCGATATCCGAAAGGAACATTTACCGTTTCAATATTAGAGATGGTAACAACGGTAGAAGAATAGTTACTTAGTCTAAGAGAGATTCTGGCTTGTTCCTCATTGCTGATATTGATACAGCCTGTAGGGAGAGAGATAGAACTTGTGATTTGTGTTTTGGTGGGGTCAAGGGAATTGAAATCGATGGGGTCAAGGAGAATACTGTCGATATCGTTGAGTATACTTTCCGTACCTGCCACAGTAATCTGTGAAGGTTTAACGGAATACAGTTCGTCAATATTCATACCATCAGGAATATTAAGAAATCGGGGAATAATGGGGATTTCTTTTTTGGGTAAAATCTGAATGGTCATATTTACTTTTTTGGGAGAAACATTCAGAAGTTCATTTTCGATAATTTCGCCTGCGGAATCCAGCAACTGTACATCAAGGGTTTTGCTGATATTTTCACTTTGCTGACCGGTAATTCTGTCATAGACCTGCACTTTAGCGATTTTCTTGACCTCTTGTTCAGGGCCTGTGACGGTGACATTATTTTCAGAAATAACAGGTTTAGCGAGATAATATTCCGTTGTAGAGTCATTGTTGCTGACAGGGAGTGTCACTTCGGAAGTATTGATATTTTTTTCGATGGTAAATTGTTGTGTGCGTTCTTTATCCACAGTGACATTGATGACGGACGGTGAAATAGAAACGACTTCATAGTCTGACTTCATACCCAATTTTCTGGTGGTCAGTCCAAGTGCATAAGTATTGGCGAAAGTGATACTGCTGGTATTTTGTGCGACAACCTGCAAATCTGCGTTATTGACAGACCCTACTGTAAGACGGTTACCACGAATTTGTACAGATACTTTGATATCATCACCACGATATACTTTCAGACCGTCCTGTTTTGCCTGTTCGGGGAGTTCTACAGTAACGGGGACATCAGATACGATAACGGTGCTGATTTCGTCTGATTGTGAAGCGAAAGCAACCCAGAAAAAGCACGCCAATATAAAAGAGAAAAGCCATATGAATTTACTGTTTTCAAACAGTTTAGAGAGTTTAAACTTCTTTATTTTTTTTGTTTTCACTTTTTTTATCCTTTCTTGATAAGAAAGACGGAAAATAGCTTGTCAGGTCAGTTTTGGGATTGTCGGGAAGAATGAGATTTTCCAGTCGTTCTCTGAGTTCATCGCTGTCTTTCATTTTTTTCAGATAACCCTTATGTACAAGCGATATTGACCCTGTTTCTTCCGACACCACCACAACAACCGCATCAGAATCTTCACTCATACCCAACGCAGCTCTGTGGCGTGTCCCTAAATCTGCATCAACATCGCTGTTTTTTCTTGTCAGCGGTAGAATACACCCCGCCGAACAGATACGCCCTTTACGGATAATTACCGCACCATCATGGAGAGGTGCTTTGTTGAAAAAAAGATTGCCAAAAAGTGAAATTGACGGCAAGGCGTCAAGCACCGTACCTGTAGCGATAATTTCCCCAAGTTTTGTTTCCTGTTCAAAAACGATTAAAGCTCCGACTTTTTTCTGACTGAAACTTTGTGAGATAGCAACCACATCACTGATACATTTTCGTTGTAGTGCCAATGTTTCATTGTCATCATAAGATTTGGAGATACCGATACCTATTTTTTGCGAAAAATTATTTCTGCCTAGTTTTTCCAGACCGTTGCGTATTTCGGGTTGAAAGATTATCAGGATAATCAATACGCCAAATTCAACAAACATTCTGAGTAGTGCCGACAGCATGGTAAGATTGAAGAAACTTGCCAGCACATAAACTACCATGAGCATAACTGCCCCTTTCATCAGTTGTACAGCTTTGGTATCTCTGATGAATTTGATTAATATATATATGATGAAGGTAACGCACAGAATATCCACAGCGTCTTTCAGTTCAAAAGTTTTGATAACCGAAAACAGTGAGCGAAACCATGATAAAATCATTTCCATAATTATTTTCATTCCCATCAAACAGTTATACAAAATGATTTTATCACAAAATCTGCAAAAGTACATTACTTTTTTGTTAATTTTAAAAATATTCTTTAGAAATATTTTTAACAGCACGGACGATAGTCTGTATCTGAGGGCGGTTATTGAAACAAGAAAGTGAAATTCTTACTGTACCCTGATTTTCGGTATGCAGTTTCTGATGGGTGAGCGTAGCACAATGCAGACCTGAACGGACATAAATCTGATAGCGGTCATTGAGAATTTGTGCGATTTCCTCACTGGGAATATCCCCTATGTTAAACGACAATAGCGGTGCCTGAAAACGGATATCAGGTTGTGGCGTATACAGGCGGATATCAGGTAATTTTGCCAGATTATCATACAATTCTTCCAGTAAGGCAAACTCTTGCTTATGAATATTTTCTACACCTCTTGCATTAAGAAACTCTATTCCTTTTCTCAATGCAGAAATTCCAACCATGTTACAAGTACCGCTTTCGAATTTATCGGGGAGAATTTCAGGTTGTGTCAACTCCAAAGAACTACTTCCCGTACCGCCATACAGCAACGGACTGACATCTTCTGCATTTTTCAGATAGAGAATACCCGTTCCCATTAATCCGAAAAGACCTTTATGTCCCGCACAAGCAACAAAATCAATATTCATATCAGTAAAATCCAACGGAATAACACCGCCACTTTGAGCAATATCCGCCAGAACTTTGATACGGTACTGATGAGCCAGTGCGACAATACGACTAAGCGGTAATACAGTTCCCGTGACATTAGATACATGAGTAACAATCACGAGTTTTGTTTTATCATTGATAGCCTTGCGAAAATTGTCGATTGTTTTTTCAAAATCCCCGTGAACGGTCTGAGCAACCGTATAGGTAATACCGTTTTTACTCATTTCATGAACAGTTCTTGATACAGAATTATGTTCCAAATCAGAAATCACCACATGGTCGCCCTGACGCAGATAGCCTTTGATAACGGTATTGAGAGATTGTGTACAGCCAGATGTGAATATAATCTTCTCATTGTCGGCAACATGAAAAAATTCTGCCACAGTTTCCCGACAACGGTAGATTTCTTCTGCACTTCTCAACGACATAGCATGACCGCTTCTGCCGGGATTTCCACCATAGATATTCACTGCCCGACTGACTTCTTTGTAGACGCTTTGCGGTTTAGGAAAAGTTGTTGCTGAATTGTCAGCATATATCATCAAAAACACCCTTTTCATTATTTTATGAAGTAGCAATATCCGTTATGGAAATGCCATTTTTTTGCAACACAGCCAATGCCTTATCAAAATTTCTGTTGAATACCAGACTGTATCCACAACCCTTTTGTGTACTGAACTGTGAAGTTTTGACCATATCCGCATAAATCCCCTGTGAACGCAAAATATTCTTTGCTTTCATCGCATAGGTGATGGACGGAAACATCATGTATTTTTTTGACATAATTTTCACCTCTTTCTTTTTTGTACAACTCTTTTTTATATAATATGCCCTTATCCAAATAGCGTGATTTTTTGTTTCCATCGGTGGGTTAAGGGCGTTGCCCTTAACAATCCCATGAGGGGCGTTGCCCCTCAACCCCATCAGGGGCGTTGCCCCTGAACCCCACGAACTTTTTGAAAAAAGTTCGACAAAAACTTTCAAGGCTCACTTCGTTTAAGGGGCGGCAGCCCCTTAGCAGGATTTTTAAGGGCGGCAGCCCTTAAACTTCCCCGAAAACTTTTGACATATTTTCAAAAGAAAATGAATATAGTGGAGGTGTAGACCAAAAAGACTGTCTTTGAAAAGGAGCGATAAGCGAATGAATTACAGTTTGTCCAAAAAAGCGGTTTCGGTCAAGGAAACCGTCTTTACAGGAAGTTCAGAACAGCCCATAGACCTCGACCTTACTTTACCTGACTACTGTCCTGATATGATGAAAATACTCAAATGTCGGGTAAGTCCGAAAATTCTCACCAAGAGCATTTCCGCTGACCGTCTGGAAATTGAGGGCAGTGCCGAACTGAAAATCCTCTATGTTGATGCAGTACGGAAATCTTTACGGTGCAGTGACCATAATATTCCGTTTTCAGCGTCTTTCAATATGAAACAAAATCCGCAGAACGGTATTGTCTTTGCCAAAGTCCGTACAGAATATATCAACTGTCGTGCATTAAGTCCCAGACGACTGGATATTCACGGAGCATTTTCGGTAAGTGCGGAAGTGATTTGCAAATCTGAAACGGAATTTCCGTGTGACATCGACAACAATACCGTACAGATAAAAAAATCCCAAGCCCAATTATCTGTGCTGGAAGGAATGGCACAGCAACAATTCACCTTGACAGAGAGTGTCAGTCTTGGTACAAACAACGGCAATATTGAAACCGTTCTGAAAAGTGACGCTACGGTTATCAAAGGAGAATGTAAAGCCATCAGCAACAAAGTCATTGTCAAAGGAGATGTCAATATTCGTGTATTGTATCTTGCGGATATCAACACAGGACAAACAGGAATTTTTGACTATACCTTACCGTTCAGTGAAATTCTGGACGCTGATGGTGTTGATGAAAACTGTCTTTGCCTGACGGATATCGAACTTGTCAATCACACGGTGAATGTCAAGAACGACTATGCCGAAAGCGGTACGGTGGCAGATTTTGAAGTAAAATTATCGGTTACGGCAATGGGATATCGCAGTGACGAAATTACTTATATTGATGACGCTTACTCTACAGAATATGAACTCAATTTGCTGTATCATCAGATGACGCTTTCTGAAATGCAGAAATCTTATGCCGAAAGCTGTATAACCAAATCTACTGTAGAAATCGGAGCTAACAGTATTCAAAGCGTAACAGATATATGGTGTGAGCAATGTCAGACTTCGGTAGTCAGTGAGGACGGCAACTTTATGGTCAAGGGTAAGTTGCATATGTGTGTACTGGCACTGGATAACGACAATATGCCTTTTTATTCCGAAAGAGTGATTGATTTTACCTATCCGTTAAGCAAAATTTCTGAAAATAATCAGGTTGAGGTAGTTGCCACAGTACAATCCGTAAGTTATCGTATCAACGGTGCAAATTCTCTGGATTTCCGCATAGAAACCAAACTTTCCGTCACTGTTACCAACACAAAGACAGTCCGCTATGTTGCCTCTCTTACCCCCGACACCGACAAACCCAGAATAAAAGACAATCCCACTGCACTCACTCTTTATTATACTACTGAAGGAGAAAGTGTATGGGAAATTGCCAGACATTATGGGGTTGACTGTCAGCAGGTAATGGAGGAGAACGAACTTACCGAAGATATCATTCCTAATACCATGATGTTATTTATTCCGAGTGTGTGAGGTGAAAAAGATGGCGGAAACAAATATTTATCAGGATATCGCACAAAGAACAAACGGCGATATTTATATTGGTGTAGTAGGTCCTGTGCGGACAGGAAAATCCACTTTTATCAAAAAATTCATGGACAGCATTGTTATTCCGAATATCAAAAATGAAAACAGCAAAGAAAGAGCCGTAGATGAACTGCCACAGTCCGCAGGCGGAAGGACAATCATGACCACTGAACCCAAATTCATTCCCGAAAATGCTGTAGAAATCACGCTTGACGGTAATGCCCAACTGAAAGTCCGTGCAATAGATTGTGTAGGCTATATTGTTCCGAGTGCGATTGGCTACATTGAGGACGAACAGCCACGCATGGTAAAAACACCATGGTTTGAAGAAGAAATCCCGTTCAATATGGCAGCGGAAATCGGTACAAAAAAGGTGATTACTGACCATTCTACCATAGGACTTGTTGTTACGACAGACGGCAGTATCAGTGATATTCCCAGAGAAGAATATGCTGAAGCCGAAGAACGGGTGATTAACGAACTGAAAGCTATCAATAAACCTTTTATTGTCCTACTCAATAGTATTTATCCACAGTCGGACGAAACAACTGCTCTGGCAAGAAGTATCGGCAATAAATATGATGTTCCTGTTGTGGCGGTCAACTGTATCGAACTTGATGAGGGACAGATTAAAAACATTCTGGCACAAATTCTCTTTGAATTTCCCATAAAAGAAATCAAAGTGGATATGCCAAGATGGATAACCAATCTGGAAAAAAATCATTGGTTAAAAAGTTCCGTTTACAGTGCTATTGCCGAACCATCAAAAAATATTCGTAAAATCCGAGAAATTCAGTCTGTAACCAATTCCGCCAAAGAATGTGAAAATATTGAAAATGTGGTTATCACTAATATTAATCTGGGTAACGGTACAGCTAAAATTACTGTCCGTCTTAACGGAAATCTGTTTTATCAGGTTCTGGGAGAGAAAACAGGATTGCGTATCAATGATGAAGGTGATATGCTCAACTGTGTGATGGAACTGGCAAAAATGAAAAGTGAGTTTGATAAAATCCGTAAAGCCTATGATGATGTCAATGAGAAAGGTTACGGAATTGTCATGCCTACTATGGAAGAACTTTCTCTGGAAGAACCTGAAATCATCAAACAGGGTGGTAAGTACGGTATTCGTCTGAAAGCGTCCGCACCGTCTATTCATATGATGAAAACGACCATCAATACAGAAGTAACACCTATTGTCGGCTCTGAACAACAGTCAGAAGAATTGGTTTCCTATCTGCTCAAAGAATTTGAAGAAAATCCCATTCAGATTTGGGAAACGAACATTTTCGGCAAATCTCTTCATGAACTTGTCAACGAGGGACTTCATAACAAACTCAACCGTATGCCCGAAGATGCCCGTAAAAAAATGAAAGAAACAATAGAACGCATTATCAACGAAGGTTGCAATGGATTAATCTGTATCATTTTATAGTGGAGTGCGTTCCAGTCAAAGGGGAAAAATTTCTTTTCAGACCGTGAAGGTCTGAAAGGAAATTTTTTTCTTTAGGAAACAGGGGAGAAAAAATCCGAACGAAGTGAGCCATAAAAGTTTTTGTCGAACTTTTTTCAAAAAGTTCGTGGGGTTGAGGGGCAAAGCCCCTCATGGGATTTTCAAGGGCAAAGCCCTTGAACTCAACAAAGTTTACAAAAAAATCCTATATTGACAACAAGAAGTTGTGTGATATATAATTGGAGGTACAGATATAATTTATTTGGGGTGAATAGTAATGAACAGCACAGTTCAGCAGTTTTCGCCGTTGTGGGGGAACTGGTATTTACAGGAGAGAATAGGAAAAGGTTCATACGGTTCTGTATACAGGGCGGTGAAAGAAGAATATGGAAACATCTATGAATCAGCCGTAAAGCATATTTCCATACCGCAGAAAGGTGTTCATGCGGAGGATATTGTCAGAAAGGGATATGCTCAGAATCTGGACATGGTTTACCGTTGTTATGATGATTTGCGTGACAAAATGGTCAAAGAAATCAATTTCTGTTACGAATTGAGAGGACACACCAATATCGTATCCTATGAGGACAGTTACATTGTACCAAAGACAAACGAAAAAGGGTATGACATATTTATCCGTATGGAATTGTTGCACAGTCTGAAAGAATACAGCGTATCACACCAAATCAATGAAAGAGAAGTCATCAAATTAGGCATAGATATTTGTGAAGCATTGCAGGTATTGATGGTCAGAAATATGATGCACAGAGATATCAAGCCAGGTAATATATTTGTCAATGATGAGGGAAATTTCAAATTAGGAGATTTTGGAGAGGCTGGAATTTTGAAAAGCCATACAACGCCTACAGCGATAGCGGGAACTTATCCATATATGGCACCTGAAGTTTACCGAGAAGAAAATGCAGATATTACTGCTGACATATATTCTTTGGGAATGGTCATGTATAGAATGTTGAACAACGGAAAGGCACCGTTTGTCAATCCGAATGCTAATAAAGTTTCGTCTGAAGAAATAGAGATGTCTAATTTCCGCCGTTTCAATGGAGAGAAACTTAATCCGCCGATAGGGTGTGGCATTAAAATGTTGTCTGAAATTATTCTGCGTGCGTGTGAATTTGACAGTAAAAAACGCTGGGAAACACCGCTTGCTATGAAAAATGCTCTTGTCACTGTCAGAAACATGATAGAAGACAATGAAACCGTAAGTGTATTGAATATTGGTAAATCCGATTACCATGCACAGTCAGTAGGATTAAAAAATGTTTCTCCGTATGTTGCTGATAGCATGAACAATCATCATAATGATTTCCGACCGAATGAGTATGTTCCGCAACCTGCCACGCAGAAATATAATGCCAATCCTTATGCCAATCTGACCTATTCATCTGATACAAACCGTCAGGATAGTCAGCAAGACAACACACCAAAATCCAAAAATAAAAAAGCATGGGTTGGTGTAGGAATTGCGGTAGGGATAGCTTTGATTTTCACTGTTGGGCTGATTGTACTAGGATTTCTGGGAGTTTAAGGGCTTCGCCCTTAAAAATCCCACAAGCCGTTGAAAAGGCTTGACCGAAACTTTTAATTGTCATAGCTATAGGTTGTTTTTTATTATTATGTACTTCAGAAAATAATTTCAGTTAAAACTCCGCTTTGATTATCATCAAAGCGGAGTTTTTTCAGCGTACAGAAACATGACAATGTACAGTAAATACTGTATTCTGGAGTACAGATTGCCAGTCGTTGATGGAATAGTAAACCTGTTTGTTGGTCTGACGAAGTTTTTTAGTCAGATAAAAGATGTCATCGCCATGTTGCAGAGATTTTTTCAGTGTATTCTGAACAAGTTTCTGTAATGTTTTTTCGACAGATTTTTCCAGAAGTTGTGGATTTTCGGCGTACTCATAGAAAGAAACTGTTGCGTTGATGGTGACATCACAATACAAGGTATTATTTTCCCACCAGACAGAAAAACTGGTCTTTTTGTCTGAAAGAGAAAAACTTTTGTGGCTTTCGGTGATAGGGATAACTTCTGATGAAGGATTTTCGCTGACAAGCAATAGTCCCAAAGTTTCCTCATCGTTGAGGGAATAGGCGAAAGTATCGTCATGGAATACGGCAACACCTT
This sequence comes from uncultured Ruminococcus sp., assembly GCA_902762375.1. Taxonomy (GTDB): domain Bacteria; phylum Bacillota; class Clostridia; order Oscillospirales; family Acutalibacteraceae; genus CAG-964. Next base: position 135,997 of record CACWNY010000001.1, read on the forward strand.
GAGAATTGATATCATCATTTTTTTGTGTAATTAGCGATGTACAGGCAGAAACAGAGGGATTAAGGATATCGGCATAGAAGCGGTAGAAAGGCAGGGTACGGTTTACACCTGTAACAGTGTAGCTTTGAGCGATGCGGTTAATCTGTTCAGGGGTAATTTTTTTGTCAGTGAGAATATCTTTGGCGGAATTATTGCAGACCAATATATCTGCGGAGGGTCGGCACTGATAGTAGCCTGAAAAGAATTGCAAAGTGTCGTTAAGACCGTGTTGACATACCGTTTTTCCGAACAAAATGAAAGACATATGACTGTACATAACTTCCAGACCGTTTTGTGTAGCGATATTATTGACAGCTTGCGTAATTGTTTTGCCACGACCGAATTTTGTCTGATATTTTTCTTGACCGTCAGCGGATTCCGTATTGATATAGACAGCAGTGACAAGGTAATTATCGTCCGAGAAATCAATCCCCATTCCCAGAACAATCATTTTCTGATTCAGTTCTTTGCCTTTGCACCCTGAAAGAAGAAGTACAGTCATCATGACCAGCGACAGCAATTTTTTCATAATTTCCTCCTTTTTAAGGGCTGCCGCCCTTAAAAATCCTGCTAAGGGGCTGCCGCCCCTTAACCCCGCCCACTTTTTTGAAAAAAAGTGGACAAAAAACTTTTATGCTTTTGCACTGTTTGAAAGCGTTTGTCTGACTTTACGGTTTATCAAGACGGTGACTATCAATGGTAGTACAACTGCGGTCAGGAGTGTAAGAGAAAGCAATAAGTACGGGTGAAAAAGATTTTTGGAAAGAGTATTATTGTGACTGAGTAATGCACTTATAATAAAGATAATCCCACCGCATAAAATAATTGAAAGTTTTGCTTTTTTTTCTCCCGAAAATTTTTCCGTACACATAGAAAAAAGACGGAGTAACAATGAAACACGGACAAACATTCCCACAAGCCATACCCCCATAAAAATACCGTCCAGTCGTCTTGTCACACCCAAAGACGCAACAGCCGTCAGTGTATAGACGGGAAAAGTCTGTGTGTAAAGATATTCGCCGAGTACAGTAACCATGAAAACGGTTAATATACTCATCGAAGCATATACGGCAAATGCCCACAATACCGATAGCGTTTTGGTTTTGCCATTGGTAAGAGGGATAAGCATAACCATAGAGGGAACGCAGGCATTTTTTCCAAGTGCAGAAAGTGTCATTTTAGCAATAGTGGGTAAGTTGTCTGTAGATAGCGGTTCTAGGTTAAGAAAATTAGCTTTCGGAATAAGTGTACAGATAAGTATCAGCAAGGCAATACCTATCATTACACAAAATAAAGCCGAAGCTCTTGCCAAAGTCTGTACACCCTTACACGCTCCGTAAATTGTGGCGATAATTCCTATAGCTGATAATATTATCACAGAAAGGTTCGGATTGAAAACATAGCTTACCATCGTATCAAAAAAGGAAACGGTGTGTAAAATTGCATAGAAAAAGTAAAAGGCATAGATAATAGCGATGACAACAGAAAATGTTTTGGAAATGGAATAGGTACTGTCGAGAATATTTCTGCCGTTTCCTGCACGGACTACCAGATGAATGGGGATAAGCATAAGTAAAGTGAGCAGAAATCCTGAAATTCCTGTAAAGACAGCATATTTTAAATTGGTGGTGTCAGTAGAATAGCGGTTATAAGTCACATTAATAACCATTCGGCTGATATACAGCAAAGCAAAAAGCTGAGCGGTTGAAATCCGCTGAATTTTAGTCATTCTATCACCTCAATTATAAAATATTATCCATATAAGGTATCATGGAATTTCTGATTACTTGCAAAGCATTCAAAGTGTTCTGACATTCTATGGGAAATTTATCTTCGTCATAGATAAGCGTATTGAGAGAAGTTTCTATTTTTTCGCTGATATTTTCGGTGTAATTGTGTATCAGGAGGGAATTTAGCACAGCATGATGATGGTTCCAGATATTTTTTGCTTGCCTAAGACTGTCTTTGGTCTGTGAAATATGATTTTGATGATAATGTGTTAATGCCATCTGGAGATGATATTCTGTTTGTTGAGAAACATCAGTGACATAATAACTTTCACCTATAGCACTGCTAATGACGATGAATAACATAGTTATTGCAATAATCATTCGGTTCATGATGAACACTCCTGTTTTTTGATAATATTGTATTTATGTGTGGGGGTAAGGGTCATAATAAAGATATCTTTTGCTTTAATTTTTTCTTTGGTCAGAATATTCTGTAATTGAGTTTGTGTAATGTGGCATAATTTCATAGAATTTTCAGCGATTACGCCATCACTGATAACCACAATTTCAAATTCAGAGTGAACATTTTTCAGTTGTAGCTGTTCAGGTGTGACCGTATCTTTGGTAGCTTTTTTCATAACACTCAATGTTCCATTAGTTTCTATGATAGCATAGCGTACATCACTCAAAGCGAAAACACCTTGTTGTCGTAACTGTTCAAATAAATCGTCTGTCGTCATGCGTAGAAGTTTCATTTTTTCACGGTCAGGTTTTCCCTCCCATATCACTACCTGAGGTTTTCCACATATCAGACTTCGGAATTTTGTATTTTTCATCATGAAATAACTCATCAGTACTTCCAGTCCTACCAGAAGCGTTATCGGTATTACCCCACTGACCAGCGGTAAAGTCGGGTCTTGCATAGGAATGACCGCAATGTTGGAAATCAGCAAAGTAACGACCAGTTCGCTTGTCTGTAGGTCACTGATTTGCCGTTTACCCATAATTCTCATCAAAGCAAGTATCAGAATGTAGAGTATTATCGTTCGGATAACGGATATTGTCACAAAAATTCAGCTCCTGTATTCAGATTTTTTTAACTGCACAAATCTTCCAATAAGCGTTTCATTTTATTTTCAGAATTGGTTCTTATCCCATAAGAGAGCTGTTTTCTGTCCGCTTCTGGCAGTGAAGAAACATAGCAATCTGTAATTTTCAATGGACGAGAATTGTCTGATTCAAACACTGCTACAAATCCGTTATACTCTTTAATAATGTAAGTTTTGTATGGTACTTCACTGGTGACGCTTTCGGTAGGAGGGATTGTAGAGGGTTCATCAGGTTCTGCATTTGCGGTATGCTGACAACTCATGAAAGCGGATATTACCGCAGCCGTCATCAAAAAAATAAAGGCAATAAAGATGAATGCCGTTGTTCGTCTGCTCATTGTAAAATCTCCCTAAACTGTAAAAATCTCTTGTTTTAGTGTAACCGATTTTGTGTCATTCATTCGAAATGACAAGAAAAAGCGTTCGGGAAGTTTAAGGGCTTTGCCCTTAAAAATCCCACAAGGGGCTTTTGCCCCTTGACCCCACAAACTTTTTGAAAAAAGTTTGACAAAAACTTTCAAGGCTCACTTCGTTAGGATTGTTTATCAGACTTTTAGCTGTGACAATTAAAAGTTTTTTGTCCACTTTTTTTCAAAAAAGTGGGCGGGATTGTTAAGGGCGGCAGCCCTTAACACAGGATTTTAAAGGGCGGTAGCCCTATTTTTTGGGAGGAAGTTTAAGGGCTTTGCCCTTAAAAATCCCATCAGGGGCGTTGCCCCTGAACCCCACGAACTTTTTGAAAAAAGTTCGACAAAAACTTTTCTGGCTCACTTCGTTCGGAATAATTATCAAACATTCAGCTATGATAATTAAAAGTTTTTTGTCCACTTTTTTTCAAAAAAGTGGGCGGGATTGTTAAGGGCGGCAGCCCTTAACACGGGATTTTAAAGGGCAGTAGCCCTTTAACAACACGGGCATAATGTTTCTGGAAAAATCATATACATAAAAAAACGGCAAAGTGATTTCTGGAGGTTGTATCATGAAAAAGATTGACAAAGACAGTATCATAAATCTTTTTGCCAGTGTGTTGGGGGGAATACTTTGCATTGTGGGGATAGTGTGTACAGTAGTGAGGGTCAGGCAACTTGATACAGGACTTTCTTTTGAATTGATGGCAAGTTCCTTGTCCATGCCACAGGGGGCAGTCAGTGTAGAAACGGTTGCGGAAAACAAAAAAGTTGTCAGTGCTGACGAATTGCCTACCAATCCCACAAGCATTTCCAAAACACAGAACGCTACTTTGCAAAGCGATTATCAGGAAGAAAATATCATCACCGATGATGAAAGCAACTACAGTGGAGAAAAATATCCCGTTATTGAACAGCATTTCGGCAAAGAAGAAAATGACTACGACAATTTTTCCGTAAAAAACACAACGGATTATGATATTGACTATGAATATTTTCTTTCCAATGATTTAGGATTTCACATAGAGAAGAATAATGAGGTTCAGGTACTGATTTTCCATACACATACCACAGAATCCTATCTGATAAACGACAATGGTTATTATTTTACGGATTATTCTTTCCGCAGTGAAGACCAGAACAGAAACATGGTAGCAGTAGGAGAAGAAATTATCAAATCACTGAAAAAGAACGGTATTTCCGCCGTACACGCAACAGAAATTCATGACCGAACTTATACAGGGTCGTATGACAGAAGTGAACAGACTATCTATAAATATCTTGAACAATATCCGAATATCAAGGTCATTCTGGACATTCACCGTGACGCAGTAGGTTACGATGACGAAAGGGGAAAATATAAAACGGCATTTACCTATAACGGAAAAAAAGCGGCACAGATTATGATTATGAGTGGTTATGACCCCGACAACGAATATGGTTTAGGACATTGGAAAGAAAATCTGACTTTTGCCTTACAGCTTCAGCATAAAGCCGAAGAATTATATCCGGGTATGACAAGACCGTTATATTTTGGCGACTTTGCGTACAATATGTTCATCAATAACGGGTCTTTGCTGATAGAAGTGGGGACGGAAAGCAATACATTATCCGAAGCCAAATACACGGGGTCATTACTGGGCAATGTACTTGCCGAAGTTCTGCACGGTAACGGAAAAGTGACAGTTTAGAAAATGATAAGAAATTGTAAAATTTGTGTGAGAGTATAGACAAATCCGAAATGACGAATATAATAAAAGCAGAAAACTGAAAAAAACGGAGAGCTTTTAATGAAAAAGACGATAAAACAATGCGGGATTTGTCTGTTGACGGTACTATGGATGCTATTTGTAGGGACAGTGAGTGTATCGGCAGCCCCTGAAGATTATCTGAATGATATTGTTGACGGTATCAGCAGTGCAGTAGAGCGTTACTGGAACTCTACCGAACCCCCTGCTGAAGTGACAACAGATACCGCTACACAGCCGATTTTCCCCACAGACAGCTATATTTATCCCTTTGATGACAATGATTATGACGATTATGATGAAAGTACTTTCCCTACAGAAGAACCCACAGAAGAATTCACAGAAGAACCTACAGAAGAAATTACAGAAGAAGCAACATTTAATTTTTATGATGAACCTGACGAAAATTATTATGATTATTCTTATGAACCCCCTACAGAAGAAATGACAGAAGTCTATGAACCTGAAATTCTTACAGAAACCCATACCGACCCACCGTTTCTGGAGCGTTTTGCGATTACCGATGACGGTGAAGGGAATGTATTTATTGCTTTAGGGTTATGGTTGTCGATACTTTCAGGGATTATCATTGTTTTTTCGGTACTGATAGCTACCCATAGACGCAAAAAAGGAAAATAATTTTACTGACAAAATTCATACAGACAATAAAGTAAGCTGTATATTTACTGTACAGCTTACTTTATTGCGTTCAAATTTTTATTTATAAGGAAGTAATGCAAATGATATATGATTTTAAAACAGTGTGCGACTGTCATTGTCACAGTGAGTGGAGTTTTGACGGTTGTGAAACGACAGATAGTATCTGTCAAAGAGCTATACAGCTTGAAATTTCGGTTATTACGGTTACTGACCATTGTGAAGTTGACGCATGGAAGAATAAAAATCACATAGAATTTGGTGACCAAACTAAACTTATTCCTGAATCTATTCGTCATATCAGAGGTAGTCAGCAAAAATATAGCGGTCAGATAAAATTACTTTGTGGACTGGAACTTGGTCAGCCAGTTCATGATTTAGTATCAGCCGAAAAGATTTTAACACTGGATAAATTTGATTTTATTTTGGGTTCAATTCACAATATCAGAAATACACAAGATTTTTATTGGTTACACTATACAGAGGAGTTCGCTAAAAAGATTTTGTACGATTATTTTTTGGAAGTATTGGAAGTCACTCAATGGAATAAATTTGACAGTCTTGCCCATTTGACCTATCCTTTACGGTACATTTGTGGAAGAGAAAAAGTTCGTGTAGATATCCGCAATTACTTTCCTGTTATTGACGAAATCTTTGCCACGCTTATCAGGAATAACAAGGCTCTTGAAATCAACACATCAGGTCTGCGTCAGGAAATTTCGGCGACTATGCCTGACGAATTTTTATTACAACGCTATCGTCAGATGGGCGGAGAATTGATTACTGTAGGGTCAGACGCACATCAGTGCAAAGATATCGGAAACGGTATCAATGAAGGATTGCATATACTTCAAAATCTGGGTTTTGACCGCTATTACTATTTTGAACAACATCAACCTATAAGCGTTTTGCTTTAATTTTGTTGGAGAAGTTTCGTCAAGTTAAGGGCGTTGCCCTTAACAATCCCACCCACTTTTTGAAAAAAGTGGGACAAAAACTTTTTTCGGCTCACTGCGTTTGAATTGTTTATTTAAGTGTCAGCTATGACAATTAAAAGTTTCGGTCAAGCCTTTTCAAAGGCTTGGCAGGATTTTTAAGGGCGGCAGCCCTTAAAACAGGATTTTAAAGGGCGGTAGCTCTTTAACTGGAAAGGGCGACAATTTCAGAAAGTGTGAGTGTTTCATATAGTGCTGAATTTATTGCCAGACCGATAAGTTCTGAACCGTGTTCAATCAGTACATCAATATTCTGCGGAGTGACAACCATTTTACGCCCTTGCGGACAAACATTTTCTGTAAAGTTTTCGGGATTATGGGGAACAATGTCGTAAGCCAGTGTGAGTGCGTCTACTACTGTAGGAATACCTATAGCAATAACAGGAATACCCAGTGTTTTTTCGGTAATAGAAAAGCGATGGTTATTTACACCTGAACCCGGAGTAATGCCTGTGTCTGAAATCTGCAAAGTACAGCCAAGACGATTAAGCCTGCGTGAAGCAAGTGCGTCCACAACAATTATCCCCGATGGTTTTATTTTGTTGGCGATACTTAAAATAAATTCACAACTTTCAATTCCTGTCTGTCCAGATACTCCTGGAGTAATCACAGCGACACGCCTTAACTTTGCAATACCTGTCTGTTCGGCAATTTCTTTACGGATATGTCTTGTAGCAATCACTTTTCCGACACTTTTCCCCCCTAATGCATCAGGAGTAATATTTCGGTTACCTAATCCTACTACAAGGATTGTTCCTGTAGGGGGTAATAACTTGCGGATATAGTTTCCGATAACGGTTATCCGTTTATCAGCATGAGAAAAATTTTCGGCTATATCAGAAAATTCTACAGTGATATATGTTCCTTTGGCTTTGCCGATTTTTTCAGCCTGCTGTTCGTTAGTGATAGTCATGGTACGGATTGTCATATCAGAAAAAGTTTCTGTAAATTCTCGTGGTAAGCCATCTGCGGAAAGTTCCTTTGCTTCCATAGCAAGGTCGGTGCGGATTGTCAAAGAAATCCCTCCTTTTGTGAAAATCAGTATATTTTTAGTGTTTCTGTTTTTTATCAGAAAATACATGATTTTGTTTTTGTATTTGATTTTTCAGAAAATCTCTTGCATTACGATTTTCTTTATGCTAGAATTAAGGACAGTGTCAGTATGACTGTTCTTTATGTAGGGGTGATGAGTTGATTCCCAAAAAAATACACTACTGTTGGTTCGGCAGAAATCCCAAACCTGAATTGGCGGAAAAATGTATTGCCAGTTGGCGGAAATATTGTCCTGACTATGAGTTGACAGAATGGAACGAAGATAATTTTGATATTCGTTCAGCTCCACTCTATGTCAGACAAGCCTATGAACATAAAAAATGGGCATTTATTACCGATTATGTTCGTTTGTATGCGTTGGTAAATTTCGGTGGTGTCTATATGGATACTGATGTGGAAGTACTTAAGCCATTAGACAAATTTCTGGAACATCAGGCATTTTCAGGATTTGAGGACGGTATCAATATTCCTACAGGGATTATGGCAAGTGAGAAAGATTTTCCACTTTTCAGATACTTGCTGGACTATTATGATGATGTTTGTTTTGTCAATGAGGATGGTACACTCAATATCGTTACCAATGTCACCATTATTACAGAAATGTGTGAGAAAAAAGGTCTGGTTAAAAATAACCAGTTTCAGATTATTGACGGTTTTGCTCTTTATCCCGAAGAATTTTTTTGCCCGATTGATTACGAATCAGGTAAGCTCCTGAAAACGGAAAATACGCACACAATACATTGGTTTGCGGGAAGCTGGCGGAGTGAAGAGGAAAAAAAGCAGATGGAGAAGTGGCGGAAAATCCGTAAGTTTGACGGGATTATCCATTTGCCCAACAAAATACTTATTAAAGTGCTAGGCAGAGAAACATACGAAAATTTAAAAGGGAAAATCAAAAGATAAGGGAGTACTGTTTTGATGGAAAATGAAAAGTATCATGTACATATATCGTCTAAGCATAAGTTATTTGATTTGAAATTAAAAGAAGTCTGGAAATACAGAGATTTGATATGGCTTTTTACAAAGAGGTCGCTTACAGTATCGTATAAACAGACCGTTTTAGGACCTGCGTGGCTAATAATCAGTCCGTTCCTGACAAGTGTAGTCTATACTTTTTTGTTCGGAAACATTGCAGGTATGGGGACGGACGGTATTCCACAGATTTTGTTCTATCTTTCCAGTAATGCCATATGGGAATATTTTGCGTCTTCTTTTCGTAGCAATGCCAGTACTTTTATCGGGAATGCAGGAGTATTCGGAAAGGTATATTTTCCCCGTCTGACGGTGCCAATATCCAATGTTCTGATTCAGATTATCAATTTTTGTATTCAGATTCTCATGGTGACGATTTTCCTGGTTTATTTTCTTATTAAGGGAGAAATTTCTCCTAACTGGTATATGTTTCCGTTAATTCCTCTTATTTTGATACATTTGGGTATGATGGGACTGGGTATGGGAATTATAGCTTCCAGTATTACCACTAAATACAGGGATTTATCTGTAGTGGTCAGTTTCTTTATCAGTATGTGGATGTATGCGACACCTGTTGTCTATCCACTTTCTCAATTAGGAGACGGAATGTTAAAACAGTTGATTTTATATAACCCTGTCACCCCCGTTATGGAATTATTCCGATTGGTCTTACTCGGTAAGGGTGAAATTCTGGTATTGCCGTTGATAGTTTCATGCATTTTTACAGTAACTGTTTTGCTATGGGGTATTGTATTGTTCAACAAAGTAGAGAGAACATTCATGGATACAGTATGAGGTGTTTTTGATGAGTAGTGATAATAAAAATATTGCCGTAAAGATATCGGGAGTTAAGAAAAGATATAAACTCGGTCAGATTGGGGGAGGAACTTTACAGGCAGACCTGCAAAGCTGGTGGGCTAAAGTAAGGGGAAAAGAAGACCCGAACTCCAAAATTGGTGAGGAGAGAAGCAATGGCACCATTTTCATGGCACTTAACGGAATTGATTTGACGATACATAAAGGGGAAGCGATAGGGATTATCGGCAAAAACGGTGCAGGAAAAAGTACGCTGCTGAAATTGTTGTGTCGTGTCACAGCACCTACTGAAGGTGAGATAGATATTTATGGAAGGATTACTTCTATGTTGGAAGTCGGAACGGGTTTCAACGGAGAACTTACAGGACGGGAAAATATCTATATGAACGGTGCTATTCTGGGAATGACGAAAGCTGAAATTGATGCGAAAATGGAAGACATCATTGAATTTTCTGAAGTACGGGAATTTATTGATACCCCTGTAAAGAGATATTCCAGTGGTATGTTTGTCAAATTAGGGTTTAGTGTAGCAGCAAATCTTGATTCTGAAATTATGATTATGGATGAAGTACTTGCGGTAGGCGATATGGCTTTTCAGAAAAAATGTTTAGATAAGATGAGAGAGGCTGCCAATAAAGACGGTCGTACAGTTTTGTATGTCAGTCACAATATGAACACCATCAGACAACTTTGCGACAGATGTATTGTACTAGATAAAGGAAAGATTATTTTTACAGGAAAAGTAGAAGAAGCAATATCTATTTATATGGAACATAGTAATGAATGTAAAACTATTTATGATTATTCAAAATTAGAGCGTCCGAAATATGTAACGAAAAAGTTACAGATGTTAGGATTGAAAATTTTAAACAAAGAGAAAAATTATTTTGCAAATGGAGAAGATATTCATTTTGTGTTGTCATGTAAAGCTCTCAAAAATGCTGAACGAATAAAACTTCGTTTTGAAATTTGTTATGTTGATGGTTCTATTGTAGGAACAACTTTTTCTGATAAAGCTGTATCTGAAAAAGAGGGGAATTATTTTGATTTACATATGAGCTTGCCGACCAGAAATATTCCTGAAGGAAAATATTATGCTGCTGCATTATTGTATGAATATGATGAATTTGGTAATCAAATTGTGGTTGACCGTGTAGAACCAGCAATAACTTTTGAAGTAGAGAGTGATAATACTGAGTTGATATGGTTACATCAATGGTGGGGACATGTCAAATTTGATGATGTTATATTAAAAGAAAAAATAAATAAAAACAATATTATTGAAAAAACTCTATAATTACTGAAAATGTTATTTTATAGCTAGAAATTTCATTGAATGCTTACTGAAAAAAAGAATGGCTGAATAGTTACTATGATTTTTCTTTTATAGTAAACGGTAAAAGAAATTGTTTCATGTGTCATTCTAAGGGGTAAAAGCGAAGAAGAGTCTTTCAAAGTTTTCTTTTCACTGTATTCGAAATAGCAAAGGGTAAAAATAAAATTGTTTGCTATGGTGTTGAGAACATTGACCTTGATGAAAAATACAAAAAAATTATATTATAAAATTAACGATAGATTTATTTTTGGTTAAAACTAAACGACAAATTATCTCAAAATAATTTGAGGTGATGGTATGGCAGAAATCAGTGTGATTGTACCTGTATATAACTCAGAAAAATATTTGTCCTACTGTATAGAAAGTATTTTATCACAGACTTTTCAAGACTTTGAAATTATTCTTGTTAATGATGGCAGTGCAGACCGTAGTGCTGAAATTTGCGACAGTTACAGTAAGCAATATAAAAACATTCATGTTATACACCAAAAGAATGGTGGAGCTGGTAATGCCAGAAACAGTGGGATAAACTGGGTTATCCAAAACAGTAAAAGTAAATGGATTCATTTTATTGATGCCGATGATACAGTACACCCTGATATTTTAAAAATTCTTTATGAAAATTGTCTACATAATGAAAAGGTAATGGCAATTTGCAATTATAAAATGACAAATACGCACAAGATTGTTGTCGAAAAAGACGGATATAAAGTGGAACAGTATACACCGTCTGCATTTCTATTACGGCATAGTTATGTGTGTCATATGCCTGTATGCAAATTAATTCCCATAGGATTTTTTCAGAATTGTCTGTTTCCCGACGGAAAACTTTATGAAGATGTATTTTTGATGTATAAGCTGATATATAAAGCCGAAAAAATTATATTTATTGATAGTCCGTTATATTTTTATTTTAACAATCCTGAAAGTTCAATGAATACTGTTTATTCAATAAAAAAACTTGATGAGGTAGAGGCAGGAGAGGAGCAGGTTCAATTTTTCGAGGAAAAGCACGATGAAAAGAACCTGATACAAGCCTACAGACGGTTAATGTACTATTACGACAGCCATATGCGAAATCTGAAAACTTTGCCTGACGGAAAACCTTATTATAAAACACTCAAACGGAAATTAGCAAAATTACTCAGACAAAAAGCAAAGTTATGCAGTATTTCGGTAAAAGACAATTCAGCATATTATGAGAGTGCCTTTCCGATTTTCATGAAATTCTACTGGAGATGGAAGAAAGTGCAGTCGTTATTTCATAAGTAAAGGTAAAGGAGCGGATAGAAAATGATACCCAAAGTGATACATTACTGTTGGTTTGGCAGAAATCCCAAGCCGAAATCCGTTCTTGACTGTATGGCAAGCTGGAGAAAGTACTGTCCCGATTATGAGATTAAGGAATGGAACGAAGATAATTTTCCGATTAACGATAATCTTTACTGTAAGCAGGCGTATGAGCATAAAAAGTGGGCATTTGCGACAGACTATGCCAGATTGGTTATTATTTATGAGAACGGTGGAATTTATCTGGATACAGATGTAGAGTTAATCCGTCCGATAGATGATTTACTGAAACATAAATTTTATATAGGCAGACAGCATGGATTTGAAATCAATACAGGTTCAGGATTTGGAGCAGAAAAGGGTCACCCAGTGCTTAAGAAGATGATAGAAGATTATGAGGGCATACCATTTATCAAAGAAGATGGGACAATGGATTTACTGACTTGTCCGAAAAGGAACAGTCGTTGGTTGTTTGAGAAAGGAATGAAGAATGATGACAGTTATCAGGAAATTCATGATGTAGCGATTTATCCTATAGAATATTTCTCACCGTTAGATTCATGGTCAGGCAGAATGTGGTCAAGTGAAAAGACTTATTCGATACATCATTGTGAAGCAACATGGAATCCCAAAGAAAGTAAGATGAAAAGGCACATTCGTTTTGGTTGGTATAAAATGCGTTCGGTGGGTGATTTTATTCTTCATATTCCACACAAACTTCTCAAACGCATTTTAGGACTGAACGGCTATAACAAACTGATACATTTTTTAGGCATCCGTTAAGGAGGTTAAGGGTGTTGCCTTTAACAATCCCACCAAAGGTTCTGCCTTTGGAAACCGCCACTAATGCGTGATTTGTAATGATAAAAAACAGCCTGTAGCTATGACAATTAAAAGTTTCGGTCAAGCCTTTGGGGAGGCTTTTGGGGTCAAGGGGCAAAGCCCCTTGTGGGATTTTAAAGGGCGAAGCCCTTTAATGGATAAAAATTCAAAACAAAATTTGCGTCAGCAAATTTTGATAATAACTATTTGATTTTCAACTGCTCAGATAGATATTTTTTATGGTTGAATAAAGAAAAACGGTAAGTTGTATTTTTAAAAATACAGCTTACCGTTTTTAGCATTTGTTTTTGTCAGAATATCAGCGATATTGGTTGATTAAGGAAAGTAAATCTCTTTTAGAGTGGTAGCCGACCTGTTCACTCACACACTCTCCTTTTTTGAAAAGCAGTAGTGTAGGAATGGAACTTACTTCAAATTGCATAGCCAGTTCAGGTTGTTCGTCAACATTGACTTTTCCTATGATAACATCGTCAAGTTCTTCGGCAAGTTCTTCAATAACAGGAGATTGCATCTGGCAAGGTCCACACCATGATGCCCAGAAATCTACCAACGCTAATGTATCAGTATTTAATACCAGATTTTCAAAGTTGTCAGCGGTCAATTCATATTCCATAATTTTTCCTCCAGTGTATTTTTTAGAATATAGTTATTATACCCGATTTTTGGGACAGCGTATGAATAAACGGTAAATTTTTTCAGTATAAAAAACAAGGAATAGTGTCAGCGTTAATAAAAGTATAGAAACCCACCCATGAAACTTTGCAAATGGTCAGTCAATAATTTTTTCACTTTTGCATCAGATTTTCTTTCAAAAGAGATTGTGACAAGTTGAGCGATAGCAGGATAAAAAGCACGGGGACTTGCTAACATAATTCCTGTAGCACTTTCAAAATGATGTAATCTTTTTTTCAAGACCTCATAAGAATCTCTGAATGTGATACACCGGGTATGAGAGTTTTCGTCACCTATAAAATTGATGGTGATGGCGGAATCAACTGAAAATATAATTTCACCCTCATAGCATACGAAAGGAAGGGTACGGTTTTCCTGGTGAAAATCTTTTTTCAGTTTTTCGAACATATCCTCAAACGAAAATCCTGCCTTGATATATTTTTCTGCCTGAACATGAAATTCTTTACCTTTATGTACTAATAAAGAACATCTCAAGTGATTATTTTTAAAGTGGATTCTGAGGATAGAATATTGCAAACAATTTTCCTCTTGAGTGCGTGTACTTGAAATAGAATAAGCGTAATATATTCCCTCATACCACTCTTGTTTTTGACGAAGTTTTCTGTTTTTTGAAAAATCAACCGTCGCAAAATCTTTTTTTATCAGTGTTTCCGTTGTAATATCCCCATAACCGTAATATTCAACAAATGCGTTTGCCAGTTTAGTTATTGAGCGTCTGGAAGGAATAGTCGAAGATGGTTTATATTCATAAGTTCTTATAGATTTGATGGTATTTTCGGATAATTCAGATTTTTCACAAAGTTGTTCATAGGTCATGCTACATTGTTCGAGCAATATATTGACATTATGAGAAATTTGTTTCATCTGTTGATTTGTAAATGCTTTTTCTCTTGGTTTTCTTTCAGACATATCTTCACCGACTTTTATTCAGATATCATTATAGTAACGCAAATGTATCAAAAAATCAATAATTTAAGAAAAAATCTCAATTTTAATTTTTTTAAACGATGTCAAAAATTAAAATTGAGAAAATTTGTTTTTATTTTCACTGTTAATATACATATTGGATATGTTATCATTTTTGTAAAGGGAATGAAACTTTTCAGGAAGCGTTCCCATTAAACAGGCAAAATTCCTTTTCAGACCGTAAAGGTCTGAAAGGAATTTTGATATTCAGGAAATGGGGTGGAGAAAATGAAATAAGATAGAAAATCACTTGTCTGTTTTTTCAAAGAGAGAGGGAGGACTTTTTTGAAAAAAGTGACAGCCAATGTCATTAACTTAAAAATAGCATTTTTAATGTTATAGGAAATATTTCCATATCATTCCGAACGAAATGAGAACCATACAAAAGATTTCTCATACTATTAAGTTAATGACATTGTTGCATTTATATCATTACACTATGGTGGTAGTTTACCATATCGGTTGTTGATAAACAATACATATTCCAAATTATTTTTTGACGGATTTTTGTAAAATTATGAGATATGGGAAAGAAAATGATGAGAGTATATCTTCTCACAATGTGGAAATAATAGAGATGTAAATTTTTCGGGTAGATGTAAGCAAAGAAGAAATTATACTCAGAAATACTGCCTGGAAGTCATTTTTTTATAAGATTTAAAATTTATTTGTTAAAATATTCCTCATCATATTGGTAACTTGTTTTATCCCATAAGTACTCGAACTCTTTAATATAAAGGTTATATGTTTCATCGGTATTATCAATACATATTTTCTTATCTTTTTTCGTTATATAGTTACCATAAGTATAGTACGATATATGGGCAACTCCATTGTTGCATTCATCTCTCACTATATATATTCTGTGCATTAAAGGTACTGTTGATATACGGAATGATACTAAATCGGGATAATGTTGCATTAATTTTTTCCATGATAAAATGCATGTGTCAAAATCAGGATATTCTTGTAAAGGATTACACATATGAATACAGATATCATTTATTGTTTCAGGAGCATTGATAATTATCCGTATTTTAATATTCCTTTTTAAAATATTTTTTATTATCTCAACTTTTTCTTCATCAGTTCTCCAAAAATATCCACTATGAAAAGCCATATCAATCTCACTGATTTTCCCAAAATTATAATTATTAGAAAGAACAAAATTAAAAAATGCGTTTGTTTCTATTGGAATAAAGTTTCCCATAGAAATTGGCGGAACCGTATCAGAAATATTCGGTATTTTAGGTGAATGAGGGAAAAAGCCATTGTCAGTCGTTGACCATCTGGTTCGGTATTTATCTGGGAAAAGTAAATAAATATTATCCTGAAATATTGCAATTAGACAGAGTAAAGCAAATATGTTACTTAAATCAACTTTTTTTTGGAGCTTATCGTTCACTTCATCATAAAGTTCATTATAATACAAGTTCTCTTTACAAATCAGTTTTCTTAAATTCTCAAACAAAACATTTGTATACGATAGTTTATTACCACTAGTATCTTCAATAGACTTAAAAATATCAGCCATTATTGTATCTTCAAAAGCATCTCTTAAGGACTCAAAGACACAATTTGTTTTATGTTTATTAATTGATAAAAGGTATTTTGTTGATTTGGAAATTGCATAACTTAAACAGTCTTTACGCAAATTGCCATTGATAAAAAGATTAAAGGCACTATCGTTTTTCAAAATCGTATCTTCAAAATATTGTTCTGTTAAAAGACATGAAGTATCAACAAATAACAATTTTGCAAAGGTTTCGTGAGAATAACTTATAGAAGTTCCTTCTATAAGGATATCTTTTATCTTTTTTATAGAAATAATATATTTTGGAATTTGATATGGCATAATATCACCTGAACTTCTTTATTAGTATAGACTTTACGCATATATACAATTTTTTGTTATACCTTGTTACAATTGTGCTAACATTTTTTAATCAAGTAAGTAAAATAATAAAAGAACGACTTAATGGAAATAATAGATGTGTAAACTTTTCCGTTACATGGTCGGCAAGGAATTTTTATTAATGGACGATTTTAAGGAGTGATTTTTTTATGACTGATATGATATATGAAGTATTACCTGTAGTATTGATTGGTGAACTTAGTCTTGGGATTGTCGGATTTATCAGAAAAGAGAAAGTCAAAAATACTTACAAAAAAGTCTTTTCAAAATTTCTTGCATTGCTTTTTGTATGTGGTATTGGTGGAGGTATTATTTTGATAGCCACATTCAACTTGAAATGCGTAATAGGAGGTTTTTGTTTTTTGGCAAGTGGTCGTAAAATATTTTCTGTCACCAAAAGGAGATGTCCTGATAATTTATGGGGCAGGTTGCTTTTTGATATGTTATGTTCAGGTTGCAACAGTATCACGACACTTTTTTTCTTTTTCACACCATTTTTGTGGACAGTAAATATCTATACCTTGCTTATTTTAGGAAATATATGTACATGAAGAGATTTTAAAAACGGTTATGAGAAATCTTATACAGGAAAAATCGTTTTAAATAGTATAATATATATATATCAAAATAGCGAAAATAGTGCGATAAATATACAATACTAAAGAAAATATAACTGTATAAAACTCAAAAATAAATGTTATGTGAAAAACAATATATATCAAAATACAGATTTATTTTAACCAAAAAAACGCAAATTTTGAGATATATGTGCGATATAAAGGGTATTGAAAAAACTTTACTTTTTGAGTAAAATACAGAATATATAGTTTTTTTGGGACATAGAAAGGAGAAATTTAAGGAATGGGTTTGTTTAGAAATATTAATCAAAATTTTTTTGAAATGTATTTTAGCCATAAGCTGGCACTTGGTAACCAGTATGATTATTACATAGCGATGTACGGTTGGACAAAAGAGATTGAAGCAAATTTAAAAACAAGAAAAGCAGAGGCACCAAATTATCACCGTACCGCCTACCAGTGGATGGTTAAGAATATAACAGTATCTATGTTCGGGACACTGCTCAGGCAGAGTAATCTGGATTCCATTCCGGAGGTGATTTACAATTTCTGTTATGAACATCTGAAGACGGTTCTTAAAGTACATTATGATGAAAAACTGGAACAATTAGTAGAAGATATGATTTATCGTCCAGAAACTTATATGAAATATAAATTTTCGTGGAACAAAGAACAAAAACAAGCACTGGAGAATATTTACTGTAATACAGATGTTATCAAAACAATAGCCACATTGCTTATTCTGGCACAAACGGGTAGGATTATTTATCCGACAAAGAAATATAATATCAAAAGTGATTTTGATTATGTGAGGGTGTATGACAAGAGTGTGATTGAAGAAAATTTTGATGTTTTGCTGGACGGGGCAGAAGAAATCAATATGTTACAGATTTCCTGTCCGTCACTGATAGAGGATTATGGAGATTTTTTCAAACCGACCAATAAGAAAGCGTTGATGAATGCTTTGACATCAGAAAAGAAACCGAGATTGAATATGGTATTTCTTGACCCCGAGTGCGATTACGCTTTAGAGCTGATGAAAACTTTTATGTACGGCAACAGTTTTGCCAACGACAAAAAAGTGATTTACGACAGTATTCATTTTGCTTTACAACTGAAAGCAGAATTTCCAGGTCAGGTATGTGTCAAGACAGTTTCCGTGCCGATATCTTATAGTATTCTGCAAGCGAAAAAATCAGCAAATTCTTATCTGAAGATAGATATTTACAATGTTGTGTCATCGGCAAGTGAGAGATGTTCGATTGTATTCGACAATAAGGAGAACAAAGAATTTTACGATATGTATGCACAAGGGTTTAACCGTATTTTTTATCATCCATTGACCAAGATGTTATAAAATTTTTCTTTTTCGGAGATTTTATCCCCGAACTTCTATTTAAGGGCTACCGCCCTTAAAAATCCTGTCAAACTTTTAATTGTGTAAGCTGACACTTAAATAAATAAACCGAACGAAGTGAGCCGAAAAAGTTTTTGACCCACTTTTTTCAAAAAGTGGGCGGATTCCAAAGGCGGAGCCTTTGGGCGGGATTTTTAAGGGTGGCAACCCTTAAAAGACACTGGCGATATGGTCAATCTGAAAAGAATTGACGCTACTCATCACATCATTGAGAAAAAGGACAGTATCAATGGTGTTGTTTTTGCAATAATAAGGAATGTTGCCCTCATAGGAGGTAAAGTCAATCACGTGAATTTCACGATAATGACCGATAAGCCAAGAAATAAAATCATTGCCGTAAGAGTCTTTGATAACCAGTAATTTGTGGTTACTACTGACATCAGGACAGGTAATTTGTGTAACAGGATTATCTCCGTACAGAAAAAGCTGATAGGTATCTGCGGTATTTCTGGCAGAAAGATTATAGATACTGTCATAAGTTTTGAAACTGCTGTTTTTGGTTTTCTGAATACGGACACGGTAATCCACATCAATATCATAATAGCGGAGAGTGTCAGCATTATTCTTCAGAATTTCGAGATTTGTCACGGCATACATTGAACCGATAAAAGAGGGAATATCTGTATATGTACGGTTGTTGAGGGGAATGGGGGAAAGGTCAGCCGAAGAACAGAACTGTTCGTAGGCATAGTAACTTCCCAGAGTTGTCCAGCGGTGGTCGGTTCGAAAAAAGATATATTCCCGTTTGTGTTTATCGAGTGTATCGAAAACAGAAATACTTTTTACAGAGCTGTCATAATGCTGATAGATTTGACGGATATATTCCTGTTGATTATTGCTTTGTACGGTATTTATCAGTCGTTCAGGCAGACCCAGAGCGATATGTGAGGGGATAACCATACTGTACACATTTTCGACGGTTTCGGGTAAGCGTTGGCTACAGTGATTTATCAAAGAAGCATAAGTTTCTGCATTTTTCTGATTGCCGTGAAATAGTTCAAAAGCCTGTCTATTCCAGACGAAAATATCTTCATTGAGATAATAACCATCATCGCCATTGTCAGGAATATCGTTTTTATTTTCCGTAGATTTCTGAGCATAAATTTCCGAACTTTGTGTATCAGACACGGAACTTTGTTCCCTTTTGACCCAATCCGAAACACAGGAAGATATCCCTACAATAACCATAACAACAACTATCATCACCAACAGAATAATTATTATATTCTTTTGATTTTTTTTGCGTTGTTGAGCTTGTTTTTTCTTTCGTTGGCGGTTCTTTTTGTGCTGTTCCAGAGAACGGTAATTCATATCAAAGTTCCCCTCCTTATTTATACAAAATCTGCGTAAGCAGATTTTGTTTGGAATTTTTATCTGTTAAAGGGCTGCCGCCCTTTAAAATCCTGCTAAGGGGCTGCCGCCCCTTAACCCTGCCCACTTTTTGAAAAAAGTGGACAAAAACTGGACAAAAACTTTTAATTGTCATAGCTATAAGTTGCCTTTTGATAATTACGCATTAAGCAAAAGAAAAAACGCTTTTCCAACGAAAAGCGTTTTTTCTGGTGGGAGATGGTGGATTCGAACCACCGAAGGCGAAGCCAGCAGATTTACAGTCTGTCCCCTTTGGCCACTCGGGAAATCTCCCATAATAAAGCACAAAGGCAAAATAATGGAGCTGGTGGACGGACTTGAACCCCCGACCTGCTGATTACAAATCAGCTGCTCTACCAACTGAGCTACACCAGCTTGTTTTTTTATCCCTTGCCTTAGTGCTTTATTAATATACCACACTATCTTTGTTTTGTCAACACTTTTTTTAAAATTTTTTTTAGAAATCTGATATTTATTTTTTTCGGTTGCCAAAATACAAATATCTGTTATAATGAGTAATAACATTACATGAAAAATGGGGGAGAAGAATCATGAAATTATTCAGACACGGCAATCCGACAGAAGTTTTATCTCCGTGTGGAGAATGGGAAAGTTTCCGAACGGCACTGCAATTCGGAGCAGATGCAGTTTATCTAGGGGGAAAAGAATTTGGTATGCGGACAGCCTCCAAAAATTTTGACAGTGAGCAAATCAAAGCGTGTGTCAGACAGGCACATTTACAGGGAGTAAAAGTGTATGTCACCTGCAACACAGTTCCCGACAGCAAGGAAATTGTGCGACTTCCTGAACATTTTGCTATGCTGGAGAATGCGGAAGTTGACGCAGTGATTGTGGCAGATATAGGGGTTATGGATTTGGCAAAAAAATATGCACCGCATACAGATATACATATGTCAACACAGACAGGAATTATGAACTATCATACTGCCAATGTTCTGTACAACATGGGAGCAAAGAGGGTTGTGCTTGCCAGAGAACTGACTTTTGAAGATATAGCCGAAATCCGTGCAAAAGTTCCCAAAGAATTGGAGATAGAATGTTTTGTACAAGGAGCGATGTGTGTATCATTTAGTGGAAGGTGTCTGATTTCAGCGTATATGACAGGTCGTGACGCTAATCGTGGCGACTGTACGCAACCTTGTCGTTGGAAATACCATCTCTTTGAACAGAACAGAGATGGGCAATATTTCCCTGTTGAAGAGGACAGTGACGGCACATATCTTTATAATTCCAGAGATATGTGCATGATTAACCATATCCCCGAACTGATAGAATGTGGTATTACTAGTCTGAAAATTGAAGGCAGGGCAAAGTCTGCCTACTATACCGCCGTAACCACTTACGCTTACCGAAATGCCGTTGACCTTTACTATCAAGACCCCGAAAATTATATATTGCCTGATTATCTGAAAGAAGAACTCAACAAAATCAGTCATCGTCAATACAGTACAGGATTTTTTTTAGGAAACGAGCCTGGTCAGGTACATGACAACGGCGGTTATATCAGAGAATATGATGTTGTAGCGATGTGTGACGGTTATGAGAACGGCATAGCCTGTTTAACACAAAAAAACAAATTTCTTGTAGGAGATACGCTTGATGTTTTACCGCCTAGCGGAAAATCTTTTACCTTTACCGTAACAGAAATTATTAACCATCTTGGCGAAAGTGTAAATTCAGCCCCTCACGCTATGGAAAAGCTGACAGTTCCTTGTGATATTCCTATTCCGCAAGGGTCATTTATCCGAAGAAAACATAATAACTGACAATAAAATTCCCTTTATTTTTTACAGTAAAGGGAATAATCTTTTTGTTATCATTTTTTGTCGTATTCAGAAGAAAATTCAATCAGAATACCATCACGCAAGGGTCTGATGATATTTTGTACGACCATATTTGATTTTGGGATATCTTCCAGTTTATACACGGTGTCATCAGGGAGAATATCTGTACTGTAATTATTGTTGTTCAGTCCCAAAGTACGCAGATAATCTCCTTGTGGTGTTTTATACCACACTTCCACATTGTACATGGCAGAATATTCATTGTAAATGTTTTCTGTATGTTTGTTGTTTTCTTCAATTACAATTTTTTTGAGTTCTGCCAGAAATTCATCAAAATTTTCTTTTTCTTTCATACTCATAATTTCAGGCAAACTGAACTCTAAAATCCGTAAAGAATAATAGTCGTCAGATTTGCGGTAATTGTCAAATCCATATTTTTTCAAAAGGGTATAAACTCGTTTTTCGTAATACAGATTGACATTTTTAAGATAATCATTATTGATATGATAATCCCCTGTATAGCCGAAGTTTGCACCATCTATATTGATTGTGCCTGCTTCTGACCAGACATCAAATTCCAGATTTCTGTCTTTGGAGATAAAATGGAATTTATGTTGTTCTGCTTCACCGACACATTCAATATTTTCCCCTTTGACAATATTTTGTGCATAAGTTTTTACATCATTTTCGGTGGCATATTTCGGTCTGCACCCTGAACATAAAACAGTCATTCCTGCAACGATAATCACTGTAATTATTCTAAAAAATTTACTCATTATTTGCCTTTCTGTAACTGTTGTATAATCATTTCCGCACACTTAATACCGTCTATAGCAGCCGACATAATGCCTCCTGCATAGCCTGCACCTTCTCCACAAGGGTATAGTCCTTTTATGGAAATACTTTGCATATATTCATTTCTTAAAATCCGTATCGGTGAAGAACTTCTTGTTTCCACACCTGTCAGAACAGCGTCACCGTCTGAAAAACCTTTTAACTTACTGTCAAAAGCCGTAATTCCGCTTTTGAGTGACTGGCTGACATATTCAGGCAAAATTTCATTGAGATTTGCCATTTCACTTCCGACAGTATAACTTGGCAATACTTCTCCGAAAGCGACTGTTTTTCGGTTACTCAAAAAATCATCTACCCTCTGTACGGGTGCTTTGTAGGAGTATCCACCCAAAGCAAAGGCTTTTTCTTCCAGTTTGCGTTGAAATTCCACACCTGCCAATACATCTTCACTTTGAAAGTCTTTACCGTCAACTCCGACAAGCAAAGCACTATTGGCATTGACTTTATCTCTGGCAAATTCACTCATACCATTGGTGACAAGCCGTCCTTTTTCGCTGGACGCACCGACAACCGTTCCGCCAGGACACATACAGAAAGTATAAACGCCTCTGCCGTTCGGCAAATGTGCTGACAGTTTATAATCCGCTGATTTGAGATTTCCCTTATCCGCAAAACTGCCATACTGTGAACGGTCAATTTTAGTTTGCAGGTGTTCAATTCTCACTCCTACAGAAAATGGTTTCTGTTGCATAGGAATGTTTAAGTTGTTCAGCATAGAAAAAGTATCTCTCGCACTGTGACCTAAAGCCAGTATCAGCGTATCACAATCTATTTTTTCTACAGTACCTTTACGCTGGACAGTAATCGCATTAACCATATGATTTTTGATAGAAATATCCGTCAGTTGTGTTTCAAATAAGACTTTCCCACCCAGACGGATAATTTCTTTTCGGATATTGCTGACGGTATGGGGGAGGTTATCTGTTCCGATATGTGGTTTTGCCTGATACAGTATTTCTTTGGGACTGCCGTGTTTGACAAATTCTTCCAACACTTTCCGACTTCTTGTATCATTGACACCTGTATTTAATTTACCGTCTGAAAATGTTCCCGCACCGCCTTCACCGAACTGTATGTTGGAATTTTCGTCAAGTTTACCCTCATTCCAGAAAATTTCGATATCTTTTTGGCGTTGGTCAACGGGTTTACCTCTTTCGATGATGATAGGATTAAGACCGCTTTGTGCCAGAATAAGACCACAGAACAGTCCGCAAGGACCTAAACCAACAACAACAGGCGGTAATGACGGCTTTTTTTCATCAGCAATCTTCACAATTTCATAATGATAATCTTTCCAGAAAGAGATTGCCAGTTTTTTATTTTTTCTCATCATTTGCCCGACATTGATTTTTTTGTCCAGTATTACCTTAACTGTTGCCAGATAATGGACATCGTTCTTTTTTCTTGCGTCAACCGAAAGCCGTATCAATTCATATTGCAAAATCAATTTTTCTGAAATTTTCAGCATTTCCGCTATTTTTCCCATCACAATCTTATTGTTGTAATCAACGGGTAATTTCACATTGCTTAATTTAATGACATTTTCCATACTTGTTCTCCAGACCCTCAAAAAGAAAAAACTTAAAGTTTAGGTCAAGCCTTTTTAAAGGCTTGTGGGGTGCAGGGGCAAAGCCCCTGCTGGGATTGTTAAGGGCAACGCCCTTAACCACCAATGGCACGGGCAACGATAATGCCACTACACCACGCCCAATGCAGATTGTATCCACCGCACAGACCGTCGATATCTATAATTTCTCCGCCAAAATATAAGTGTTTGTATCTGACACTTTCCATTTTCGTAAAGTCAATCTCACTGGAGATAATTCCACCTGCGGTTATCTGTGCATTTTCAAAACTGCTTGCACTTGTCGGAATAAATTCCCATTGTTTCAATGTATCTGATAGTAACTGAATTTCTTTTTTGTTCAGAGTAGCGGATTTTCTGTTCAAATCTGTGATACCGCACTTTCTATATAAAGCCAATGCGATTTTCTTTTGTAACAGACCGTCAAATAAATTGTCAAGTGTATACTTTCCGAAATGCTGAACACGGCTGACAAGAAATGCTTTACATTCTTGTTTTGAAAACTGCGGTAGAATATCCAATGCAATTTTAATATCTGTCTGTTTTTTACTCATAAAATATTCGTTGACCAATCTTGATAGCTGAAAAACACAAATTCCGCTTAATGCTTTTTCTGTGAATTGTATTTCCCCATTGTGCCTAGCCACAATGTTACCGTCAATCATTAAAGACACATTGCCTTTTATCCGCACGCCTTTCAATAGATTAAGTAACTTATCGTTGCAAGTGATTGGGACAAGCGACGGAAATAATACAGAAGTTCTGATATATAAGGAATTTAAAAGGTCATACCCCAGACCGTCCGTACTGAGTTTCGGGCTGGATTTTCCACCACAGGCAAGCACGACATATTTAGCAGAAATCCGCACAGTGTCATTATCTGTGCGGATACATTCCAGAAGATATCCGCTTTTAATTGTTTTCACTACTGTGTTGCACAGCTCATCAACATTGCCGAAATAATGGTAATAATTCCGCATGCACTCCAGCACAGAACTTGCACTATTACTTACAGGATAAATTCTGCCCTCATTGTCACTGACGGTAAGTAAGCCCAAGTCTGAAAAATATTTTCTGATAAAATCGCAGTTATATTGTTCCCATACATTGTGTAAATGTTTAGCACAACTGCCGAAGTAAAATTCAGGGGAGATATGTTCATTACTGAGGTTACATCTGCCGTTGCCTGTAGCCAGTAATTTTCTGCCGACTTTGGCATTTTTTTCGATGAGAACGACTTTTAATTTTGGATTATTTTTGACAATGGCGGTTGCCGTCATCAATCCTGAACAGCCACCGCCGATTATTGCCACATCGTATTTAAGAAAATTCATTGAGGATAATCCCTGCCAAATTTTGTTTTGAATTTTTATCTGTTAAAGGGCTGCCGCCCTTTAAAATCCTGCTAAGGGGCTGCCGCCCCTTAACCCTGCCCACTTTTTGAAAAAAGTGGTTAGCCACAAGCAATGAACCTGTTCCCATAATAATACCTGCGATTAATACCCCAAGAACAACTGCCAAGATACTTTTTTTAAAGCCCATATCCAACAGACTTGCGGCAAGAGTTCCTGTCCATGCACCTGTGCCGGGAAGAGGAATACCAACAAACAACATCAATGCCACAAATAGTCCATTACCTGCTTTTGCCTGTAACTTATCTCCACCTTTTTTCCCTTTTTCCAGACAGAATTTAAAAAATCCGCCGATAACAGGTTTGTCGCTACCCCATTCCAGCAATTTTCTGGCGAACAGATAAATAAACGGCACAGGTATCATATTACCTATAATACAAATCACATAGGCAATAACGATATTTAAATCTTTTGCTACGGCTATGGGAATTGCTCCTCTCAACTCAACGATAGGCACCATCGAAATCAAAAACACATACAAATACCACATACAAAAATCTGCTCCTTTTTTCATAAAAAATTACCTTGTAGAGTATAACAGAAATATTTTTTGATTGCAACATTATCTTTAAAACAAAAACGGACATTTTCTTCCTGTTTTTGCCGATAAATTTATACATTACGATAAATCCGAACATTTGTATTGACAATATCCATAAATGCGGTAAAATAATAGACAACAAATTGATTTTTAATAAGGTGATTTTTTGCAAAAATATCCTGCTGACAAAAAATATCAGATTTTTTTTCTTTGCACAACAATAGGTATGATTGCCTTTGCGTTTATCCATTCTCTCATGCCTGCGGAAGTTTCCAGTGATGAAAGCGGAATAGTACTGACGATTCTTCGTGATATTTTTGCAACACTGCACATTCCCACAAAGCCACTTAACAGTTACATTCTCCGAAAGTTTGCTCATTATTTGGAATATGTAATGATAGGAATGTCGATGGTGTGTTATACAATCGCCCATGATGTAAAAAGACCATTGCATTATCTTTTTACAGCACTTTTTTTCGGATTGCTTACTCCTGTCATTGACGAAACCATACAACTATACACACCTGGTCGGTCAGGACAGGTATCAGATGTATGTTTGGATTTTCTGGGAATACTCACAGGTTTTATGACAGTACTCCTGATTTTCTTTGTTATCAGACAGTTACGCCAAAAGACAACACGAACGAAGTGAGATGAAAAGTTTTTTGTCCACTTTTTTCAAAAAAGTGGTGGGGTTAAGGGGCAAAGCCCCTTAGCAGGATTTTAAAGGGCGGCAGCCCTTAAAACAGGATTTTAAAGGGCGGTAAGCCCTTTAATGGAACAGGATTTTAAAGGGCTTACCGCCCTTTAACTGAGGTGAAAGAAATGGAAAATGGAAAAGAAAATAAAATGGGATATGCACCCATTTTCAAATTAATTGTGAGTATGTCGTTACCGGCGATATTCTCCATGATAATTCAGGCACTTTACAATATTGTTGATAGCATATTCGTATCGATGTACAGTATGGACGGTCTGACAGCGGTATCACTTGCCTTTCCGATACAAATGTTGTTGATAGCGGTTTCTGTGGGAACAGGTGTAGGGATTAACTCTCTTGTTTCCCGACGACTGGGCGAAAAAAGACAGCATGAGGCTGATAGTGCCGCTACACATGGTATCGTGCTGGGAATTGGTAACTGGATTGTCTTTTTGATTCTGGGACTGACAATCGTCAAACCGTTTATCAATGCTTTTACCGACAATCCTGAAATTGCCGAAATGGGTATTGATTATTTGTCTGTTATTATGATATATTCATTCGGTTGTTTTTTAGAAGTGATTATTGAAAAAACTTTACAGGCAACAGGAAATATGATTTTTCCGATGATTTTTATGCTTACAGGTGCATTGCTGAATATCGCACTTGACCCTGTATTTATATTTGTGTTGGACATGGGGGTAAAGGGAGCAGCGATTGCTACTGTTCTGGGACAGATTGTGGCAATGGTACTGGCAGTTATCATTCTTGTTTTCAGGAAACACGCTGTTAAAATTTCTTTCAAAGATGTGAAACTTTCCTGGATAACGGTAAAAAATATCTATGCGGTAGGTATTCCTGCGATTGTCATGCAGTCTATTACTTCATTGATGTTGGTGCTTGTCAATCTGATTTTGAAGAAGTTTTCCAATTCAGATATTGCCATATCGGTATTGAATGTTTATTTCAAATTACAGTCATTTGTATTTATGCCGTGTTTCGGGTTAAATCAGGGACTTTTACCGATTATGGGGTACAATTACGGAGCAAAAAATAAAGAGCGTCTGATAAAAACACTGAAATACGGTGTAACGATAGCCTTTTGTATCATGACGGTGGGATTTACAGTTTTCATGACCATACCGAATGTTCTGTTGGGAATGTTCAATGCTGATAAAGAAATGATGGATATTGGTTGTGTAGCGTTAAGGATTATTTGTCTGTGTTTTTTGCCTGCCGCTGTAGGAATTATTTTCATATCATTTTTTCAGGCAACGGGACACGGTATGAGGAGTATGCTGATATCCCTGTTAAGACAGCTTGTTATATTGGTGCCGTCAGCATTTGCTCTTTCGTATATCAGTCTGAATGCGGTATGGTTTGCATTTCCTATTGCAGAAGCGATGGCGTTGTTGTTTGCGATACTGCTATTTACCAACCTGTACAACAAGGAAATCAAAACATTGGGAGGTTAAGGGCGTTGCCCTTAACAATCCCATGAGGGGCTTTGCCCCTCAACCCCACGAACTTTTTGAAAAAAGTTCGACAAAAACTTTTTCGGCTCACTGCGTTCGGAAGTCTTTATCCGAAAATTGGCTATGATAATTAAAAGTTTTTTGTCCACTTTTTTTCAAAAAAGTGGACAGGATTTTTAAGGGCGGTAGCCCTTAAACAGGGGTTCGGGGACAGCGTCCCCGACTAACGACTAAATAACTAAGGAGTTTTTTGATGTCGGAAAAGAAAATTATTATAAAGGGTGCAAAAGTTCACAACCTGAAAAATATTGATGTGGAAATTCCAAGAGATAAGTTGGTTGTGATTACGGGACTTTCAGGTTCGGGAAAATCTTCTTTGGCATTTGATACGATTTATGCGGAGGGACAAAGACGATATGTAGAATCGTTGTCATCTTATGCCCGAATGTTTCTGGGACAGATGGAAAAGCCCGATGTAGAAAGCATAGAGGGATTGTCGCCTGCAATTTCCATTGACCAGAAAACGACTTCTAAAAATCCCCGTTCTACCGTTGGTACAGTGACGGAAATTTACGATTATCTGCGTCTGCTTTATGCCAGAACGGGTATACCGCATTGTCCTGTGTGTGGCAGGGAAATTACACAACAAAGTATTGACCAGATTGTAGAAAAGGTCATGTCACTGGAAGAAAGGTCAAAAATTCAGATATTAGCACCGCTTGTTCGGGCAAAGAAGGGCGAACACGCTAAAGAACTGGAAAAAGTCCGTAAAAATGGCTTTGTGCGTGTGCGTGTTGATGGTGAAGTTCACGATTTGTCCGAAAATATCAAGCTGGAAAAAAACAAGAAGCATACCATTGAAGTTATTGTTGACAGATTAGTGATTAAAGAGGGTATTCGTTCACGGCTGACAGACTCTTTGGAAACGGCGGTCAAGCTCGCAGACGGTTTGGTTATTGTGAATGTGGCAGACGGGAAAGAAATGTTGTTTTCACAGAACTATTCCTGTCCTGAACACGGTATCAGCATAGAAGAACTTTCTCCACGAATGTTTTCGTTTAATAATCCTATGGGAGCGTGTCCGCACTGTACGGGACTAGGGGTATTTATGAGAATTGACCCCGATATTATCCTTGCCAACTCCGAAAAATCCATACGACAGGGCGGTATCAAAGGAAGTGGTTGGGCAATGGAGGGGAATTCCATTGCCACAATGTATTTTGAGGCTTTAGCGGAACATTATCATTTCAGTTTAGATACACCTGTTAAAGACTTGCCCGAAAATATTATTGATATTCTGCTTTACGGTACAAAAGGGGAAAAACTTCGTCTGGAAAGAAATACAGATTACGGTGGAGGTGTGTATTATAAAGAATTTGAGGGAATTATCAACAATCTGGAACGCCGTTTTTCCAGTACGCAAAGTAAGTGGGTCAAAGAAGAAATTCAGAATTATATGAGTGAAGTTACCTGTAAACATTGTAAAGGTAAACGACTTTCAGATATTAGTCTGGCAGTGACGGTTGGTGGAAAAAATATTTCTGATTTGTGTGATATGTCGGTTGACCAAATCAACGAATTTCTGAAAAATATAGAATTTTCACCGCAACAAAAACGCATTGCTGAACCTATTCTTAAAGAAATTGATAACCGTCTGGGATTTTTACAGAGTGTCGGACTGGAATATCTTACGCTGTCCCGTTCATCGGGTACACTCAGTGGCGGAGAAAGTCAGCGTATCAGACTGGCAACTCAGATAGGTTCTTTTCTGATGGGGGTATTGTATGTTCTTGATGAACCTAGTATAGGATTACATCAGAGAGATAACGATAAATTAATTGCCACGCTGAAGAAATTGCGTGATTTAGGCAATACAGTCATTGTTGTGGAACATGATGAAGATACCATGAAAAATGCAGATTATATTATTGATGTCGGTGTAGGTGCAGGTGTTCACGGCGGAGAAATTGTCGGTTGTGGCGATATCCATGACATCATGGCTTGCGAAAAATCTGTGACAGGGCAGTATCTTAGTAAGAAGAGAGCAATTCCTCTACCTGAAAGCCGACGAAAAGGCAATGGCAATTTTTTGACTGTTGTTGGGGCAAGGCAAAATAATCTGAAAAACATTACCGTAAAATTCCCTGTAGGAGAATTTATCTGTGTGACAGGAGTTTCAGGGTCAGGAAAATCTTCTCTGGTCAATGAAATTCTTTATAAACATCTTGCCTCCCAACTCAACCGTGCAAAAACACAGGCAGGAAAATTTAAAGAAATTACGGGTATCGAAAATTTTGACAAAGTTATTAATATTGACCAATCTCCTATTGGCAGAACACCCCGTTCCAACCCTGCTACCTATACAGGTGTTTTTACCGATATCCGTGAGCTGTTTGCCTCTACCAATGACGCTAAAATCAGAGGATATAATGCAGGTCGTTTTTCGTTCAATGTCAAAGGCGGACGGTGTGAAAGTTGTCAGGGAGATGGTATCTTAAAGATTGAGATGCACTTTTTACCCGATATCTATGTGCTGTGTGAGGTCTGTAAAGGAAAACGCTATAACCGTGAAACCTTACAAGTGAAGTATAAAGGTAAATCCATTTATGATGTGCTGGAGATGACTGTTGATGAAGCAACGCAGTTTTTCCAGAATATCCCCAAAATCTATAAGAAACTCAAAACACTTACTGATGTAGGACTTGGCTATATCAAACTTGGTCAAAGTGCAACTACGCTTTCAGGTGGTGAAGCTCAGAGAATAAAACTGGCTACCGAACTGGCTAAACGGTCTACAGGCAGAACGGTTTATTTTCTGGACGAACCCACAACAGGTCTGCATATTGCTGATGTTCACCGTCTGATAGATGTTCTGCAACAACTGGTTGATAACGGTAATACCGTCATCGTTATTGAACACAATCTTGAACTTATCAAAACAGCCGATTATATTATTGATATTGGTCCTGAAGGCGGTGAAAAAGGCGGTACAGTCATTGCTACAGGAACACCCGAAGATGTTGCTGACAATTCTAAAAGTTATACAGGACAATATCTTAAACCTTTGCTTTAAAAGTCGTTCCAATCGAAAAAACAAACTCTCTTTTCAGCCTATGAGAAACTGAATGGAGAGTTTATCTTTTGAATGAAAAAGTGTGTCATTTATTATTTTTTAGAAATGAGTGATTGGCATTATTTTCTTGTAATTCATAATGATAAAACAACCTATAGCTATGACAATTAAAAATTTTTGTCCACTTTTTTCAAAAAGTGGGCAGGGTCAAGGGGCGGCAGCCCCTTATGGGATTTTAAAGAGCGAAGCCCTTTAATGAATAAAAATTCAAAACACAATTTGCCAAAGCAAATTGTGTCAATTCAGGCAGAAATATTTTACCAAAATAATGTGGTAAAGCACTTTACTAATCCAAAATAATGTGATACAATGCAGAAAGCATAATTAAAATTTCTTGCAGGTAAGGAGATTTTGACATGGATTCAAAAATTAAAGACAAGAATACAGATATGTTGTTTGAAGCGATATTACATCTGGAAACAGCCGAAGAATGTTACCGATTTTTTGAAGATTTATGTACGGTAAGGGAACTTCAGGCGATGGCACAACGCTTTGCCGTAGCGAAAATGCTGACACAAAATCAGGTTTACAGCAATATTGTAAAAGAAACAGGAGCAAGTACAGCAACTATCAGTCGTGTAAACCGTTCGCTGAAGTACGGTTGTGACGGTTATAAGACAGTGTTTGAAAAAATGGACGGTAATAAAAATAATGACTAATTACGGTTATTTTGCGTCATTTTATGACGAACTGACAAATAATGTTCGCTATGAAAAGACAGCACGCTATATTTTATCGTTGGCAGAACACTATAACCATGATATGGGACTTACACTGGATTTAGCGTGTGGAACAGGTAGTCTGACAGTATTGCTGAAAAAAATGGGTATAGATATTTACGGAATTGACGCTTCAGCGGAAATGCTTTCGATTGCTCAGGAGAAAGCACTTTCGCAAGAAATTCACGGAATGTTATTTTTATGTCAGAAAATGCAGAACCTTGACCTTTTCGGTACGATTGATACTTGTATCTGTACGCTTGACAGTATTAATCACATTACTAATTCAAAGGAATTGCAAAAAGCCTTTGATAAAGTGTCATTTTTCATGAACCCGAAAGCATTGTTTATTTTTGATGTCAATACGCTGTACAAACATCAGTCTGTGCTTGGGGACAATGCTTTTGTTTATGATACGGAGAATGTTTACTGTGTGTGGCAGAATACATTGCTTAAAGACAGACGAACGGTAGATATTTCACTTGACTTTTTTGAAAAAGTGAAAGATAATAACTATCAGCGTTATCATGAACATTTCAGAGAATATGCTTATACGCATGAAGAACTGTGCAGTATGCTTAGGAATGCAGAATTTGAACTGCTTGATGTTTTTGAGGAACTTTCTTTTGATGAACCGAAAGAAAACACTCAGCGAAATTTTTATATTGCCCGAAAGCGGTAAAAAAATTTGCAGAAATTACCGCTGATAATAAAAATCTTTAAGAACATAATAATAGTACAACATCACGAAATAGAAATTCGGTTGTTGTTAATAAGCGATTTAGAATTTTTTAATATTATTTATCGAAGGAGATTTTTATTATGTCATCAAACAATAATCAGATTAATATTCCTGAAGCGAAAGAAGCTATGGAAAGATTTAAGATGGAATGTGCCAGTGAAGTCGGAGTAAATCTCAAGCAGGGTTATAACGGCGACCTTACTTCCCGTCAGGCAGGTTCAGTAGGCGGACAGATGGTCAAAAGAATGATTGAAAGCTACGAAAAGAACATGAAATAATTTTTTAATGAAAAACATCTCCAGACCATTTACGGTTCGGAGATGTTTTTTTCAGGAATTATCATGTAACCTTTTTTGGAGAAGAGCCTTATTTTGTTTTTGAGTTTTGATGACTTTCATTCTGGAAAACTCTTCTCTGTCCATTTCGTCCAGAGCGTCAGTAATAGTTTTGACATCTTCTTCAAAACGGGGAATCATAATATTTTTGAGAGCATTAGCCCGTCTTTGTGTAGTTTTGATAGCCACAGCCAGACGGTAGACACTGTTTTCGATTTCGGCT
Source organism: uncultured Ruminococcus sp. (assembly GCA_902762375.1). Taxonomy (GTDB): domain Bacteria; phylum Bacillota; class Clostridia; order Oscillospirales; family Acutalibacteraceae; genus CAG-964. Next base: position 169,457 of record CACWNY010000001.1, read on the forward strand.
AGGGTGGCGGTAAGTTTTTTGACCTGTACAAATTTAAATCTTGCATTATCCAGAACATTATTGGATTCGTACATACCGTATTCCAGAGAAATTTTTGTGTCATCGCAGTCAATGGCAACGATGGGAATTTCAACTCCCATGACACTTCTTGACGAGAGTTGCAAAGTATTTTCGACAGGAATAGTTTCTGCTCTTGCATGGTTAAAGCCGATAGTAATGTTAGCGGTCTGTAAACTGAGATAGGCTTCACTGTAAGCGTCATCAATTTTTCCCTGAATTTCGTTAGCTTTGTCGATAAGAGCCATCATTTCTCTGATAAGAATATTTCTTTTTTTATCCATGAGTTCATAGCCGACTTTTGCCAGTGCCAGAGATTTTTTCATATTGATAAGATTACCTTTGGTGGCAACCGCTTTATTTGCCAATGTTATCACCTCTGTGTGTTAAAGGGCTTTGCCCTTTAAAATCCCACAAGGGGCGTTGCCCCTTGACCCCACGAACTTTTTGAAAAAAGTTCGACAAAAACTTTTCTGGCTCACTTCGTTCGGAATGTTTATCTGAGTGTCGGCGGTAAAACTTAAAAGTTTTTTGTCCACTTTTTTTCAAAAAAGTGGGTGGGATTGTCAAGGGTGCAACCCTTGACACAGGATTGTTAAGGGCGGTAGCCCTTAACCTTTTTTCGATTCATATTCTTCAATGTTATCAATATAATGTGCGTTGAGGGTTTCATCGTCCACTCTGTCAAGTTCACTTTTCGGCAGATGAGATAATAGTTCCCAACCTAAATCCAGACTTTGTTCAATACTTCTGTTGTCATCACTGCCTTGCTTGACAAATCTTTCTTCAAACAGTCTGCCAAACTGAATATATTTCTTATCAACGGCGGAAAGTTCTTCCTCACCGATAACAGATGCTAAAGACCTTGCGTCCATAACCTTTGCGTAAGATGCAAACAACTGATTGGCAACAGACTGATGGTCTTTTCTGGTAAAGCCTTCACCGATACCGTCTTTCATCAGTCGGGAAAGTGACGGCAAAACGGATACAGGCGGATAAATTCCCTGTGCCTGCAAACTTCTGTCAAGAACAATCTGACCTTCGGTGATATAGCCTGTAAGGTCGGGGATAGGGTGAGTAATGTCGTCGTTGGGCATAGTCAGAATAGGGATTTGTGTAACGGAACCTGTTTTACCTTTGACCATTCCTGCACGCTCATAGAGTGACGCAAGGTCAGAATACATATATCCCGGAAAGCCCTTTCTACCCGGAATTTCGCCTTTTGATGTACTGAACTCACGCAAAGCCTCTGCATAAGATGTCATGTCTGTCATAATGACCAATACATGTTTGTTGAGTTCAAAGGCAAGATATTCAGCGACTGCCAAAGCACATCTGGGCGTAAGAATACGCTCAATAATGGGGTCATTGGCGAGGTTAAGGAACATGACAACCCTTTGCAAAACGCCTGACTTTTCAAAACTTCTGCGGAAATAGTCGGCAACATCGTTTTTAACGCCCATTGCCGCAAACACAACGACAAATCCTTGTCCTTCCTCATCAGAAATTTTAGCCTGTCGAACAATCTGTACAGCAAGTTCGTTATGTGTCATACCTGAACCCGAAAAAATAGGTAACTTTTGTCCACGAATAAGCGTCATTAAGGTATCAATAGTAGAAATTCCCGTATTGATATAGTTCTGAGGATAAATTCGGGAAACAGGGTTGATAGGAGAACCGTTGATATCGTATTTTTTATCAGGAAAAACATTTCCCAGATTATCAATAGGAACGCCTGAACCATTGAACACTCTGCCGACAATTTCAGGTGACATAGGCATTTCCATAGGGTGACCAGTCAGTCTTGTTCTGGTATTGGTGAGTGAAATGGAGCGTGTTCCCTGAAACACCTGAACGACAACCCTTTCGCCCTCCATAGTGACAATTCTGCCTCTACGCATAGTGCCGTCATCAAGGCGGATATCTACAACCTCATCAAAAAAAGCATCTTTCACACCATCTATCACGATAAGTGACCCGTTGATTTCTTTAACGCCCACATAATCTATAATCATCTGTTAAAACCCTTCTTTCAATGAAATTACAGTTGTACTGCCATGATTTCTTCAATTTTTTGGTCAATATCTTTGATATAATCATCAAACATTTCGAGTTTATCGTTAGGAATATCGTACTTCATTTTGAGGAGTTTATCGAAAAGACCTTTTTCCAGAACTCTGGCGATGGGGATATTGGCACTGACAAGATGTTTAGTGCGTTCATAGAGATGTAATATCGTTTTCATCATCAGCAACTGTTTTTCCAGAGATACAAAGGTATCATCTTTATGGAAAGCATTCTGCTGGAGGTAGCCTACACGAATAACCTTAGAAATTTCAATAACCAACTTCTGGTCATCAGGAAGAACATCAGCCCCGATAAGTTTGACGATTTCCATAAGAGAACTTTCTTCCTGTAAAAGTGAACTGATACTGTTACGGCACTTAATAAATTCATCGCCATAATTGTCAGCGAACCATTTATCCAAATCGGTAAAATATTCACTGTAACTGCCAATCCAGTTGATAGCGGGATAATGTCTTGCATAAGCGAGTGACTTATCCAATGCCCAGAAACAGCGGATAAAACGCTTGGTATTCTGCGTAACAGGTTCAGAGAAATCACCGCCCTGAGGAGATACAGCACCGATAATCGTAACCGAACCGTTACCGCCACATAAAGGGGTAACTCTGCCTGCACGCTCATAAAATTCAGCCAGTCTGGAGGGGAGATAAGCAGGATAACCCTCTTCCGCAGGCATTTCTTCCAGTCGACCCGAAATTTCTCTTAACGCTTCTGCCCATCGTGAAGTGGAATCTGCCATAATTGCCACATCGTAACCCATATCACGATAATATTCTGCCAAAGTAATACCCGTATAAATGGACGCTTCTCTTGCGGCAACAGGCATATTTGAGGTATTAGCGATTAATACGGTTCTGTCTGTCATGGGACGGTTATTTTTAGGGTCTACCAGTGCGGAAAATTCTTCCAAAACCTGGCTCATTTCATTGCCACGCTCACCGCAACCGACATAAACAATGATATCAGCGTCACACCATTTCGCAATCTGATGTTGTGTCATTGTTTTGCCCGTACCAAATCCACCGGGTACTGCGGCTGTACCGCCTTTTGATACAGGAAAAAGGGTATCAATAACTCTTTGTCCTGTAATCAGCGGAACTGTCGGGGCAAGTCTTTCCTTGACGGGTCTTGGTGTTCGGATTGGCCATTGCTGACAAAGTGTCAGATGGTATTCCGAACCGTCCTCCATTTCTAATATAACAACTGTATCCATCAATTTATAGTTGCCGTTGGGAAAAACTTTCTTTACTTTACCGCTTACTTTCGGGGGAACAATCAGGCGGTGTTCGATAACAGGGGTTTCAGGCAAAGTGGCATAAATCTGACCTGAACAGAGTTTATCTCCGACTTTGACTGTTATTGTAACATTCCATTCTTTTTCGGTGTCCAGTGCTGAAACGGCAACACCTCTGGAAATAAATGCACCGCTCTCATCAGCGATAGCTTGTAGTGGTCTTTCGATACCGTCAAAAATATTTCTGATAATTCCAGGACCCAGCAAAACATTCATTGGTGAACCTGTACCGACAACAGGGTCACCTGGTTTAAGACCTGTTGTTTCTTCGTAAACCTGAATTGTTGTGAGGTCTTCCGTGACGGTAATAACTTCGCCGACAAGTTTTTGTTCTCCCACATAAACCATTTCCATCATAGAAAAAGCCTTTGTTTTCAAAACGGTAACAACAGGGCCGTTAATACCGTATATGACATTCTGATTTTCCATTATTGTCCATCCTATCCTTTCTATGAAGTTTATTCAGGTTTTACTTTCAGGTCAGAGTGTTCATAAAACCATTCTTTTTGTTGTTCAAGTTGCGTATCGAAAGTCTTGTCTACGGAAATTTTCTGTTGCGGACAGTAAGCACGAAATCCACCAATCTGAATATCACTGACTTCCTTTACACGACATTCCCCATAAAATATTCTGCTGATTTTGTCGGCAAATTTCATATCACGCTTGCATAAACACACTTCTACCGTATCTTTACCGAAAAATTCAGCACATTCTCCGGCATAATCCAGAAGTTTCTGTTCATAAGCAGGTGTCTGTGCATAGGTTTTCAGCTTTTGAGAAGCCTTATCAAAAATTTCTTCGGTCATTTTCTGTCTTGTCTTAAAGATTTCCAGATTGCCTTCAGCTTCTTTTTTTGCCATATCGGCGGATATTCTGGCACGCATAGCACTTTGTTCTTTGGTAATGAGTGCCTGAGCATCTCTCAATCCGTCCTGTTCAGCTTTGGCAAGGACTTCTTTTTCGAAAACTTCCGTTTCTGTTTCTAATGCTTTTTGTTGTCGTTTGGCATATTTTTCGATAGCTTTCAGAAATTTGCTTTCATTATCACTTTTTTTCTTTGCGGATTTTGTTTCAGCCAAAGTGAAAATCCCTCCTTTGAGATAAAATCCGAATTAAAGGGCAATGCCTTTAAAATCCCGTCAGTTAAAGGGTGTTGCCCTTTAAAATCCCAGCAGGGGCGTTGCCCCTGCACCCCACAAACTTTTTGAAAAAAGTTTGACAAAAACTTTCAAGGTTTACTGCGCTCGGAATAATTATCAGACTGTCAGTTATGACAATTAAAAGTTTTTTGTCCACTTTTTGGGGGAAGAGTGGGCAGGATTTTCAAGGGTGCAACCCTTGAAACAGGATTTTTAAGGGCGGTAGCCCTTAAAAAAGGGGTTCGGGAACAGCGTCCCCGATGATTAATCATAATTTTATGCCGATAGCGTCCTGTACATATCGGGTAATGGAATCCTTTGTTCTGCCGTTGCCGTGTCTGTCGGGAATTTCGACAATCAGCGGTTGGGAACAGCTGAGTTTGAGTTCGTATATCATTTCGGGACAAAGTTTTACCAGTATTTCTGTCATTAAAATCACAGCGATATCTTCGGTAGCAATCGCCTTTTCCAGTTCCCGTCTGACCTCTTCCTCTGTATGAACCACTACTCCCTCTATACCTGCCAGACGCATACCAAGTTGAGTATCTATGTTGTCACTTATCAGATAGAAACGCATAAGTTCATCACCTTGATTTCAGGATAAGTCATCAGCATTTTGTATAGATAAGAATGGAAATCAAAAGACCGTAAATCGCAACACCTTCACCAAGTACAACGAAAATCAAGGCTTTACCAAATGCTTTAGGGTCTTCTGAAGTTGCTCCGATAGCGGCGGGTGCTGCACCGGCTACGGCAAGTCCTGCACCAAGACACGCAATACCCGTGGAAATCGCACACGCAATCAGACCAAGACCGTTAGCCGCTGTTTGTGTAGCTTCTGCTGTAGTGGCTGCGTCTGTTTCGCCTGCTGCACCTGCGATAAGCGGAAATGCTGCACAGGCAATCAATACCATTGCGAAAGATAAAATTTGAAGAATAACAGATTTTTTTCTTTTAGCTCCTCTGCTTACCGCTTTGGTGGTAACTATGGCAGAGGCGATTAAAAACAGTACGGGTAACAGAGCAAGTAAAAAAATTTCCATAATAATATTCCTCCTGAAAGTAAATATAGAGTATATTGTCAAAATCTGCATACGCAGATTTTGTTTGAATTTTTAGCCGATTAAAGGGCTTTGCCCTTTAAAATCCCACAAGGGGCTTTGCCCCTTGACCCCACCACTTTTGAAAAAGTGGACAAAACTTTTAAGTTTGTAAGACTTTAAGTTTGTAAGAATTTTGGTTTGTAAGCGGATACTTAGTGGGGATTTTATGAATTACGCATTAATTTTAAGGTAACGGGAGTATAAGGTCTGCCCGAACCGCTGTAAAAACGGCTGAACATCTCATAAAATTCCAGTCTTAATGTCTGAATGGAAACCAGCAGACCCTCAAGGGCAATAACGAAAAGATTGCCGAGAACAAGCGTGATAATTCCGCCGACACTGCCGACACCGCCGACAAGTTCAATCAGCGTAAAGACTACCTGCATCATACCGGCGTGAACCATCACGAAAGCTCCTACTCTTAAAAAAGACATCGTGTTGGAAAGATAGGAAAGAATGACTTCAAACATTTCAAAACCGCTTTGAGTACAGTATTCGCCCCATTTTTCAGGTTTCCAATGTTCTTCGCCTTTAACCAGTTCGCCAAAAGGTTCCGCCATAAATATCAGTACGGACGGCAAGATAATCAAAAGAATGACGGTGAAAATATTGAAGAACGGAATATCAAACACAACGGTACAGACAATTCCTGCACAGACACTTCCATAAAGCACAAGTCCTGCAATACCGTTAGAACCGAACAATGCACTGCCGTAATTTTTCTGTTTGAGAGAAGAGTAAATATTCAGACACATCGCTGTCATAACGAGGAATACTCCCACGCCGACAGAGGCAAGTATGACGGTGATAATATCTTTTCCCATAACTTCAATCGGTTTTTCGTCCAGTCCGAACAGAGCTTTGTACATACCGTTGAACGCCTCTTCAAATCCGAACAGTGACCCGAAAATCAGTCCGAATATGGAGGAACATATGCCACAGGGAATGAGTACTTTACCCACTTTCATCTCTTTGAATTTATACATTATCCAGCCGGCAAAAGCCAATACAATACCGTGACCAAAATCACCGAACATTGCTCCGAAAAGAATGGTATAAGTAATCGCCACAAAGAAAGTCGGGTCAACCTCGTTATACTTCGGCACACCGTACATTTCTATATAGAAGTTGTACGGTCTGGAAAACCAACTGTTTTTGAGTTTAATCGGTGGTGACTTTTCCAGTTGATTAAGAGCATCATCAATTTCCCATTCCACACTTTTGATTTTTTTGAGTTTTTTCTCAATTTCCGCCATATTTTCTTCGGGAATCCAACCACACAGCACAAAACTTTTGTTTTCACCTTTGTTGTACAGCATAGCATAGTTTTTCATATTCTGATAAATAGTCTTCTGATTGAGTTTTGTGTAATACAGCAACAATTCATCATAATTCTGTGCCTTGAAATCCACTGCTTCATTACGGATAGCTTCCAGCTCTTTTTCCAGTTGTTGTTTTTCCTGTTCTTTTTTGGCAACATATTCTTCGGGAGTTCCCTCAATTTCAGAAATATCGCATTTTTCAAACAACATACCTGAAAAGATACGGTCAATATCTTCGGCATTGTCAACAGGTGCCATATAAGTTCCCCATACATATTCTCCGTCTACAGAAGTCTGTACAAACATGACATAGGGATTATCATCATATCTGTCCAGATAACGCAGACTTTCTACGGGCATTTTGCCAAAACGAGGACGGATATATTCACACGACTGTAAACGGTTCATATCCAAAGTGATTCCCACAAAATGAGAAGTCTGTTCAATGATTTTCTGGCATTGCTCAATTTCCTTTTCTTTATCCGTAACCTTAGCTACACGGCTGTCAAGACTTTGAATTGCCTTTGAACAGTAGTCGAACAGTTCTGTATCACTGCAACTAAAATCCGAAATATCTACCAGTTCAGGTTCAAGTTTTGCAACAGCAAGAGAGTTATCCAGTTCACTCAGCATTTCGGCATAGCGGTTGGGTTCTGAAAAATTGACAAAGTTTTCTGTATTGGAATAAAAGGTTGTGACATTTTCAGGCTGAAAAGCCTGAGAGTTGCCCAGTACATCAATAACCTTATCGAAATATTTCTGTATGCCTATCACACTGATGGCTTTCATAGGAGAAACGGACATATAGCATTGCCTCCTTTCATAAAGGTAAATATTCTGACTGTTTTACTTATTTGTAAATCAGCAGGTTTCTGACTTTTTCGGTATCTGCCTTATAACGGACACCCTCTATAATATTGATAATGTTATTGATTTCCGCCTCAGCAAGATTGTAGTAGGCAATCAGAACGACTGTGGGACTGACTGAAAAGTACATATTCTTATAACTTTCTTCATACAAAGCCCGTCTGGGGATTTCCAACAGAAAGGTATAATTCATTTTCGTAATGCGTTTTCCCGATGAAGTCTGTTGCATGATGGCAAAAAGTTCTTTAGTGTCCTGTGCATTGCACAGTTCGTCAATCTGCTTTGCTTTGAGAGAACCAAACGGTAAAATATGTTTTTTGATTTCGTCAGGGGAAAGTTTGTAATATTTTTTCAGTCGGAAAATTCTGGTAAAATTACGCAAATCTATATTAGCATCTAACATATCATGCAAAGCCTTTTGTTCTTCCGGAGAGGTTTTGTCGATGATAGCATAAATTTTGCCGAACTGATAATTATACAACGCATTTTCAATAGACGGTAAATCAATTCTTTTTCCTTTTTCAGGTTTAAAGGGTTCGAGAATTTTGTAATATGGTGACTTTTTCAGCACTTCCAGAAATTCCTCATAAGTTTCCGCACCCGCCATAGCGGTAAAGTTCACAGACGATACTCTGGAAAAATATTGGGGTAATAAGCTGTAGAAATCATGTGGGTTTCCTGCACTAAGCATAGTCAGATAGTGCATAATCTGAGCGATTTCGGCTTTTGTGACCGTATAATCTGCAAATTCACCGCCGACAGTGAGTTCATAACGACACAAGGCTTCATAGTCATCAAAGAGTTGTCGTCTGAGAACCATTTCCAGTTCACCACGATGAATAGTGCTTTCGCTGAGTTTTCCCAGAAGGTGACCGTATCTTCCGTTATTTTTCAGGTAGGTCAGAATTTCAGGTACGCTGTTACAGGCAAGCAGTTTGTTATAATCATTTTCGGTAAGTCGTCTGCCGTACATTGCCCGTGCTTTGGAAAAAATCGCATTTGATGCGTATTTGGACAAGTTTTTTCACCTCTTTCCCCGAATATTCTGTCGTGTTTCCGTCAGCAACCGATGACCCTTTCTACAATTTCGTCAACCCACTTATCGCAGTGTTGCTTGTACATCATCTCCATTTTTTCCAGACATTCCTTTTGTTTATCCTGTATGACTTTGCTTTTTTCTTCAGCCTTCTGTAATTCCGCTTTATAGTCACTGTCTATGCGTTCTCTGGCTTGAGTGATGTAGTTATTGTAAATAGCGTCTTTTTTTTCGGAAATTTTTTTAAAGGTATCCGCTTTGTTTTGTTCAGCCTTTTGTGTTTCCAATCGGACTTTTTCGTCCATATCTACTATTCTGGATAACATATCCTCCATATACTCATCTCCTTTATCTGGCATATTTGTATATAAAACAAAAAAACAGCCTTCAACAGAAAATTATAGAAACATGACTAAGATTTGCTGTTGTTTTGACTGTCACTATTTTACCACTACTTCATCATTATTTCAAGTACAACAGAAATTTTTTGGTACATACAAATTATTATACTTTTTATATTCAAACAGATAATTTTTTTTAGAAAATATAACATTGACTTTTTATGGATTAATATTCATTAATTATATTTATGTTGATTATCATACATTATGTTCTTTTTTGTTACCGAAAGTCGGATAAAGAAATTTCTCAGCGATGTGAACCACAGGAATTTTTGTCCACTTTTTTAAAAGATGAAAACATAAACTACAACAAAGTCGAATGGGCAATTCATTGTCAACCACTCGGATTGAAAATGAATTGCCCATTCGAATCAAATATATTATCAAAAGGGAGATGAAAAAATCTTGTAATCGTTTTCAGTAACCATATTATAGACTGATTTTTTGACTAAATTATTAATTACGGTTAAACTTTGCATGAAATTTCCACTCTATTCAAAAGAATTTAATCCTGTAGAGCCTGTTCAACGGCCAGTGCAAGTTGGTCAGCACAGGAAGTACCTCTGCCACCGCAATCATTACCTTTGAGTAATTTTACGGTATTTTCAGCGTCAGCCCCTTCCAGTAATTTTGAAATGGCACTTAAATTTCCAGGACAACCACCCATAAATCTGATATTATGCAATTTACCGTCCTCAAGCGAAAAAGTTATTTGTCGGGAACATACTCCTCTTGGTTTATAAACATAATTTTTCATCGAAATCAACTCCGTTTTTTATTTTTCTAGTTATTAAACGATGGTTTTTCAATAGTATACTGGATATACCACAACAGACTATTTCTATCTTTAACAGATAAAAATAGTCTGTGTGATTATTATGGTCAGAAATAGAAATTATTCTTTAATTTTTCTTTTAGCGAAAGTTACTGTAGCACCAGCCAGTAAAAGTAAAGAAATCATACCTGCGGTTGTTGAAGAATCACCCGTAGCAACTTTACCTGTTGTATCGGTAGTTGTTGTGGTATTGCCAGTGTTTGTATTGCTGTTATTATTGTTACCGCCGTTGTTTGCTGAAGTAGACTGAGTGTTTTCGGAAGCCTTATCGGTAGCGTTGGTAGGGGTTTCTGACTTTGAAGTAGCTTCTGTTGGAGTAACTTCTGTAGGAGTTGTACCTGTAGGAGTTTCCTCAGTAGGGGTTTCTTCTGTAGGAGGTTCAATGACAGGTTCTTCATATTTTTCGACAAGAATGGTATTATGTTCGCCACTGCTGAAAGTTACTCTGCCTTCTGTAACGACTGCCTGTGTGCCATCGTAAGCATTCACAACTTTTGTGCCGTCCTCAAAGAGAGAGGATACATTAAGATTGACATCTGTATTGGCAAAAGAAGTAATTGCACAAGCGACAGCATCTTTAACACCGTTTTTATCGTATGTTCTGCTGAAAGCAACAACGCTACCTGTTGTACCTTCAGGCAATGTATAACTGCTTGAAATCAGACTATGCTGACCTGCACCGACAGCAACATGATTGTTTCTGAACTGACCGACTTTCTGCCAATGAGCCAGCAAATCGTTATCCATTTCGTCCCAGTTCATGAAACTTCTCAGAGCGTGGTCGTTGAGAGCCAGTCTGCCACCTGTGGGCAATTTTACCATAGGTAACTTTTGTCTGTTAGTTTCATCACCGTAATAAATCTGAATAGCACCGGGCAACAATTCAAATGCCGAACCTTGATAATACATATCTGCACCTGATTTAGCATTTGCCATCTTATCATCATGTGAAGAAATATAGGTCAATACATTGAAATTATCGTTGCTGTTAATCTTAGACGCATAATCCACATATTTGTCATTAAGTTTATCGATTGTCGGCATACCGCCACCGTTTTCAAAGTTAATCATGGAGTCAAAGCCTGCGGTAGTATAGTAATCACTGGAGGGTTCAAGAGCCATACCATAATTTTCGCCTGTTGTCCAGAAATCGCTGTCATCAAGCACCTTATCAGGATTGTTAGCTTTCCATTCGTTGAGAGCAAGTACACATTCTGCTTTCAATGCACCCCATGCCTCTTTGTCGACATGTTTAGCCGTATCGCAACGGAAACCATCAATACCATATTCTCTTACCCAGTCAGCTAACCAACAAATCTGATAATTTCTCGGAGTTTTAGCGTAACCGTTTTTGGTAAACCATGCATTCGTCTTAGCAACATTTGTGTCATAAGTGCCTTCTTTTGTCCATTTCGTTTTCAGAAGTTCGGGAATATCTACTTCTTTGGTAGAGTCTGTGCGGAAGTCAGGGAGATAGTCAACACCCTTTGTCAAATCGTCATTACCGCCTGAAGTATATCCTGCAATACCAGCTCTAATCCAGTCTGTACCCCACCATTTTGCCCAGTCGGAGGCATTATGGTCATAATCAATCTTACTGTAATAGGTACTGTTGATATTGCCGAAATCGTAATAGACATCTTCCCAACCGCTTTTCAGTGTGCCATAGCCGTATTCGTTCATATCGTACATTGTGGAATATCCGGGATGGTTCATAACGATATCCATGACAATTCTGATACCGTGACTATGAGCAGTATCTACCATTTCCTTAAATTCTTCTCTTGTACCAAAGTTTGCATCAGTATTGAGATAGTCAAGCAGATAATAACCGTGATAGCCATAGTGAGGGAAACTCTTAGCTCCGTCACCGCCAACAGTATAGCCGTGTGCCTGTTCATAAGGTGCAGATATCCACAACGCATTGACACCCAGATTATCAAAATAGCCTTCATTGATTTTTTGTGTAATGCCCTTGAAGTCACCGCCCTGAAAACAACCTGCGTCAGTGAGGATATCTGTTGATACAGACCCGTCGCGATTAAGACCTCTGTTATAGGAATGGTCATTGCTTGTATCAGCGTTATTGAAACGGTCTGTCAAAAGGAAGTAAACGGACGCATTATCCCACGAAAAACTGGAGGCTGTTTTTCGTGTTGTTTCGGTTGCAGAAGAGGAAACTGCCGTAGAACTTACCGTCAGTGTTGCCACCATTGCTACCGATAAAATAACCGAAAGCGTTTTTTTACCTAATTTCATTAATACTGTCTCCTTTTCTGTATAATGATAATTAATTGCAATAATTATACCATAAATTCTGTCTGATTTGAATATACACTCAAAAAAAAACTTAACAAATTATGAATAATGTTTTTATGAAATTTTAATGATTTTTTACTCATTTCTCATGAATACCGCAATATTGTCACCGTCTGTGTCAGTGAGAATATCCTTAGTTTCATCAAAGACAAAATTACCGATTTCCCCATTGGTATCGGATACATACGACAAAATTTCTCCATTGAATGAATATCGCCCTGTTCTTTCAAAACCATTATTATTTACCGAGAAAGTACCATCAATATTAAAAGTATAGACGATGTTTGTTCTGGGAGAAACATGTCTGCCACTGCGTTCATAATAAGCAAGTGTCCAACTGCCTGCAACTGTATCGTTTTCTGATGATGGCAAACTTTCTTCTTCGGTAGGAGCTTGTGTAGGAGCGACAGTGGGGATTTCAGTTGGAGGAGGTGTTGTAATAGGTTCTTCTATGATAATATAGAAAGTACCATCTTCCTGAGGAATTTCTTCCATTTGCGTAGGAGGTTGTGTAGGGGGTTGTGTGGGAGGAGAGGTGGGAGCTTGTGTGGGAGGAGTTGTAGGAGTAGGAGCTTGTGTGGGAATTTGCGTGGGAGGTTGTGTAGTTGAAGTGTCGGTTGAAGAGGAGTTACACCCTGTGGCACACAATGTCATAATCGATACAGCACAAAATAACAATAGCAGTTTTTTCATTATTTGTCGTTCTCCTTTCTTCAGATTTTAAGATTACCCCTTTATTATAGCGAAAACAAAATAAATTTCAACAAATTTCGTATAAATCTGAACAAGAATTAACAAATATTTCATAACTGTTTGGGTTATGACAATTAAAAATTTTTTGTCCACTTTTTTAAAAAGTAGGCAGAGTCAAGGGGCGGTAGCTCCTTGTGGGATTTTTAAGGGCGAAGCCTTTAAACTCCTGAAAATAGTTCCCTCGCTAATCGTAGGTATGGGGACAAATTTCATTGATTTTATCACGCAATTTCTGAAAATCTTCAAAGGCATCAGGCTTTTTGCGAGGGTCACGCAACAGAGCAGCGGGGTGAAGGGTAGCCATCATGACCACACCATTTTTTTCAAAAAAAATACCGTGTTCTTTAGTGATTTTCATATCCTTTTTGATAATTCTTGTAGCGGAAACCCTACCCAGACAGACAATAATTTTCGGACGGATAATTTTCACCTGATTTCTCAGCCAACCGATACAAGCGTCCTGTTCATCAGGGGAGGGGTCACGGTTTTGGGGAGGACGGCATTTGACCATATTAGCAATATAAATATTCTTTTTGCGGTCGAGGTCAATGGCATTAAGAAATTTATCCAGCAGTTTTCCGCCACGACCTACAAACGGTTCGCCTTGCAAATCTTCATTTTCTCCCGGACCTTCACCGATAAAAAGTACATCAGCATTTTCATTGCCCACACCGAAAACCAAATTTGTTCTTGTTTCACATAAACGGCATTTTTTACATTCCAGACACGCTTTTTTCAATTCATTCATATTATCTGTCATAGTTGATGATTTCCTGCCTTTCCTGAAAGTTGTTGTAAAGTTGTGATAATTTCGTTCATCATTTTTACTGTATTCTGATAAGTTTCCTTATTCCAGTCAGTGATAATATACTGATTTAGTCGCATAGTAAGAGTGGTAAACATTTCATGCTGAACCTCTATTATAATATAGAACCAGTAACCATAAAGTGGTGTACGGTTAATTTTCCGTCTGAGCCTTGTGGGAACACGGCTGAGTTTTCCGTTGAAATTTTCGAATTTATTGATACATTCCTTTCGGATATCTGTTCGGATAGTTTTAATTTGCGAGAGGAAGAAGATATCAGGGTTATCATTATGACGAAAGGGACGATTAGTATCGAGTGACCAAAGATGATGTACACTGTCAATCTGCAAAGTCTGATGTTTACCAAGAGTGATGTCAGGACGGAATTTTTGAAAGCGTTCACTGGTTTTGTTTTTCTGACGGTAGGCAAGATGTTTCTGGATATCGCTTACGGTATAAGTTCTGATAGTATTGAGGATATGTTCGCTACATTTTTCGGCACATTTTCCACAAAGAAATCCGTCTTTAATTTTCATTCTTGTCCAGATACTTGCCTTATTATGGCATATCGAACAGACTTGTTTCACTGATGACACCGCTTTCTTTTTTTATGACTGTGTGTATAGACTTTTCAATAACCGTATTTCTTTTGCATAACCATTGAGGTCATTAGGGGTTTCGAGTTCAAAGGGCAAATGACAGAGGCTAGGGTGATTGACGATACGAACGAGTGCGTCCAGACCGATATGACCGTTGCCGATAGTTTCATGGCGGTCTTTGTGACTGCCACAGATATTTTTGCTGTCATTGAGATGGATAGCACATAATTTATGGATACCGATGATTTTATCCAATTCTTCCAGAACATTTTCGAGATTACCGACAATATCATAACCACCGTCCCATACATGACAAGTGTCCAGACAAATCCCCAATTTATTATTTAATGTTACATTTTCCATGATGGTCTGCAATTCCCTGAAATTTTTGCCGATTTCACTGCCTTTGCCAGCCATTGTTTCCAGAAGGACAGTAGTTGTCTGTGTAGGTGTTAAAATTTTGTTCAGCATTTCAACAATATAGGCAATTCCTGTTTCCACGCCTTGTTTGACATGACTGCCGGGGTGAAAATTATAGTAATTATTAGGAAGATATTCCATACGCCGAATATCATCTTGCATAGTCTGAGTGGCAAGATGACGGATTTTGGGGTCAGCGGAACAGCCGTTGAGAGTATAGGGGGCATGAGCAACAATGGGAGCAAAATGCTTGTCCTTAATATATAATAAAAAAGCATTTACATCGTCCAAATCAAGAGGTTTCGCTTGAAATCCTCGTGGATTTCTGGTAAAGAACTGAAAGGTATTTGCCCCTATTGAAACCGCTTCATTTCCCATATGTAAAAATCCTTTTGACGCTGACAGATGACAACCGATATTTAACATAACTATCCTCCATAAAAATTCTTCTATCTGAGCAGTTGGGAATTATTTTCTGAAATGCGTAATTCGTAATTATCAAAAAACAACCTGTAGCTATGACAATTAAAAGTTTTGTCCACTTTTTCAAAAGTGGTGGGGTCAAGGGGCAAAGCCCCTTGTGGGATTTTTAAGGGCGATGTAAATTCTCTGTTTGTATTATACCATAAAGTTTGTTGTTTAACAATTACATTAACACAAATTTCACTGTTTATTCTTGTTTTTTTCTTGCAATGACAAAAAATTCCTTATATAATAGCGAATATAAGGGGAGATTTTGAATGAAGAAAATATCAAAAAAAAGGTTGTTGGCAAAAATTTTGCTTTGTGGTGTTGTTATCTTGTCAGCCTATTTAATTTGTGACCAGTATGTGATTTTGACTCCTGAATATACGATTAAAAGTGACAAGGTGCAAAATGGTTTCAAAATTGCCCTAATCAGTGATTTACATAACATGGATTTTGGTAACGGTAATCGGAAAGTTATTGATACCATTAAGAGAAATTCGCCAGATATGATAGCGGTAGTAGGAGATATGATAGATGAACGCTCTACAGATATTACTCCTACACTAAGTCTGATGAAACAGCTTCCTGATATTGCTCCTACTTATTATGTTCTGGGAAATCACGATAAAAGCTGTCCGCAATACGAAACTTTCAAAAAGGAAATCATGTCCTCAAAAGTTCACTTTCTGCGTGCGACCGATAACGGAAAAGAAATCATTTCAAAAGCGGAAATTACTGCCACTTTCAACGGTGACAAAGTACATATTCTGGGTCTGCATACTTACTCCAACGGGGAATACGAAGACCCCCGCTATACTGAAATTATGGATAAATTCTGTTCCAAAAGTGGTTTTAAAATATTGTTGTGTCATTATCCTGAGTTTACTCCGTGGTTTTTCGGACAAGATAAGTATTACGAAACGAATTTTGATTTGATGTTATGCGGTCATACACACGGAGGACTTATCAGAATACCTTTTGTTGGTGGACTGGTTGCACCCAATCAGGGATTTTTCCCTGAGTATGACAGAGGACTTTTTCTTGTTGATAAAGAAAACAAAAATCCTTATCATATGGTGATTACAGGCGGTCTGGGACAGGATAGACGGTGTATCCGAATCAATAATTTTCCACAAGTTACTTTAATTAATGTTGTTCCGTCTGAAAAAGAATAAAAGTGTGGATAAAGATTTTTTCTACCTGAACGGTTGAAAATCAAATCGTTACTGTCAAAATTTGCTTACGCAAATTTTGTTTGGAATTTTTGGGAGTTAAAGGGCGTTGCCCTTTAAAATCCCACAAGGGGCTACCGCCCCTTGACCCCGTCCACTTTTTGAAAAAAGTGGACAAAAACTTTTAATTGTCATAGCTATAAGTTGCTTTTTTATCATTACGCATTTCAGAAAATAGTGCCAACTGCTCAGGTGAAAGAATTTTCGGAGAATTTGTGAACGCAAATTCTCTTTTAAATTTTTATCCAAATTGTAAATAAGTGGGGAAAGTATTGCAGTTTTTTTGAGTTTCTGTTAAAATTAGAGGGTATAAGATTTTGTTGTAAAGGGGAGTTAGCGTTGAATTATCTCAATCATAGATGTGACCATTGTGGAAAGAAGTTTACGGAAGATGATGATGTAGTGGTATGTCCGGTATGCGGAACACCCCAGCACAGAGAATGTTACGAAGAAAACAACCGTTGTATCAACTACGAAAAACATTCGGAAAATTACGAATGGTCAGCTGAAGAAGAAAGCAGTGAAAGAGGTGTGCTTATCTGTAGCAGATGTGGTACAGAAAACAGTGATGACTCTTATTTTTGCAAACACTGTTCCAATCCGCTCAAAGGCAAAGAAAATGTTCATTATGGTACAGTATTTGATACTAGAACTGATGATAGCAGCGATGATGACGAAGATGAAGATGAAGAAGAATTTGAGAGTTTTGTCAAAGACAACTTTCAGAATAACGGAAGTATGCCGTTCAAATTCAATTTTACTACAGTCAGCGATAAAGAAGAGATTGCGGATAATGTCACACTAGGTGATGCCAAAAAATATGTGCAGAAGAACAGCTTTTTTTACAGCATTATTTTCAGAAATCTGAGAATGTTAAACAGAAGTCGTTTTAATTTTGCGGCGTGTCTGTTTGGCGGAGGGTGGTTTATTTACCGTAAGCAGTACCGTATCGGAATTATTCTCACTTTGATTATGGGAATATGTTTATGCGGTTATATCATAACGGTGCCAACCTATCTCAGTATTTACAATCAGATTTACAGTTCAGGGGTAAGTTCAGATGAAGAATTTTACCGTGTGTTGTTTTCTGAATATTCCGACAGCATGATATATTTTATTGCTCCATCGCTGTTCAAACTGATACAATATGTGGTAATGATTGTCAGCGGATTTACTGCCAACCGTTGTTACTACCATCATGTTGTCAAAAAAGTCAGACAGGCAAAAGAACAGTTCCATACCAAAGAAGAAGTTGCCGAATATCTGGATAAAACAGGTGGTGTTGATACAGTAATCGGTTTTATTTTGTTGATTGGTTATGTGATACTCAATGCTTTGCCATCATTTATAGGTAACTAAAATCATAGTACAGAGAGGTAAATTATGAAAAAAATCAGAAAAGCAGTTATCCCTGCAGCAGGAATGGGGACAAGAGTACTCCCTGCCACCAAATCTATGCCAAAAGAAATGTTTCCGATTGTTGACAAACCCGCTATTCAGTATATTGTAGAAGAAGCGGTAAAGTCGGGGATTGAAGAAATTCTCATTATTACCAACAGAGGAAAAGGTATTATCGAAGACCATTTCGACTATTCGCCCGAACTGGAACAGGCTTTGCTCAAAGGTAACAAGACCGCTTTTTATGAAACAGTTCACGCTATTCCGCAGATTGCCAACATTACTTTTATCCGTCAGAAAGAAACAAAAGGGTTAGGTCATGCTGTACACTGTGCAAAGAACTTTGTCGGTGACGAACCATTTGCAGTAATGTTTGGTGATGATGTCATTATCGGAGAAGACCCTGCTATCGGACAGCTTATCAGAGCTTATGAAGAATACGGCAAGGGTGTACTGGGAGTCAACGCTGTTCCTGAAAGTGAAATTCATAAGTATGGTTCACTCAAAGTGGAAAACATCAGAGATAATATTTATCATTGTACGGATATGGTAGAGAAACCACAGAGAAAAGAAGATGTACTTTCACTGTTTTCTATTTTAGGAAGATGTGTTTTACCGCCCGAAATTTTTGGTATTCTCGAAACTATTGAACCAGGTGTCGGCGGAGAAATTCAGCTTACGGACGCAATGAAAGTTCTTGCCAGAAGTGAAGGTATGACAGCCGTTGATTTTACAGGTATCCGTTACGATATGGGAAACAAACTCGGTATTCTCAAGGCACAAATCGAAGTTGGTGTAGCCAACAAGGAATTTGGTGAAGAATTTAAAGCCTATTTAAAAGATTTTGTCAAAACTCTGTAATGCAGGGGCGTTGCCCCCGCACCCCTATCAGGGGCTTTGCCCCTGAACCCCACTCGCTTTTTGAAAAAAGCGAGGCAAAAACTTTTTTGGCTCACTGCGTTCGGAATGTTTATCCGAAGTTCGGCTATGACAATTAAAAGTTTTTGTCAAACTTTTTTCAAAAAGTTTGGCGGATTGTCAAGGGTGCAACCCTTGACACGGGATTTTTAAGGGCGGTAGCCCTTAAACTTCACCAAAACAAACAAAATTTGCCAAAGGCAAATTTTGATATAATAAAAACACATACGAATTATTATCAAGGAGGGGTTATGTTATGGGCTATACGATAGCACAGAAGATAATCAAAGAACATTTGTTGAGCGGAGAAATGATAGTCGGTACAGATATCGGACTGAAAATTGACCAGACCCTTACACAAGACGCAACAGGTACAATGGCATATCTGGAATTTGAAGCCATTGGTGTTCCCCGTGTCAAGACAGAAAAAAGCGTTGCCTATATCGACCATAACACTTTACAGACAGGCTTTGAAAATGCAGATGACCACCGCTTTATCCAGACAGTATGCCGTAAACACGGTATTTATTATTCCCGTCCCGGTAACGGTATCTGCCATCAGGTACATCTCGAAAGATTCGGTATTCCCGGCAAAACCTTAATCGGTTCAGACAGCCACACGCCTACAGGTGGCGGTATCGGTATGCTGGCTATTGGTGCAGGCGGTCTTGATGTAGCTGTTGCTATGGGTGGCGGTGCGTATTATATCACTATGCCAAAAATGGTAAGAGTAAATCTTACAGGTAAATTACAGGCTTGGGTTTCCGCTAAAGATGTTATCCTTGAAGTATTGAAAATTATGTCTGTAAAGGGCGGTGTCGGAAAGATTGTCGAATATGGCGGAGAGGGTGTCAAGACTTTGACCGTTCCCGAAAGAGCTACCATTACCAATATGGGTGCTGAACTTGGTGCAACTACCTCAATATTCCCCTCTGACGAAGTGACAAAATCATTCCTCAAAGCACAGGGCAGGGAAAATGACTGGTGTGAACTTTCGGCTGATGAAGATGCGGTTTATGACGAAATTATCAATATTAATCTGTCTGAACTTGTACCTATGGCAGCTTGTCCCCACAGTCCCGACAACATTAAACCTATCAGTGAACTTGCAGGACAGACCGTTGACCAGGTGTGCATAGGGTCTTGTACAAACTCCTCCTATCTTGACTTGATGAGAGTTGCCGCTATTCTTAAAGGCAAGACTGTTGCCGAAAATGTATCGCTTGCTATTGCTCCAGGTTCTAAACAGGTTTACAATATGTTGGCTCTTAATGGTGCGTTGGGCGATTTGATTTCGGCGGGGGCAAGAATTTTAGAATGTGCCTGTGGTCCTTGTATCGGTATGGGACAGTCACCTAATTCCAAAGGTATTTCGTTGAGAACATTCAACCGTAATTTCAAAGGGCGTTCAGGAACGGCTGACGGTCAGATTTATCTTGTATCCCCCGAAACAGCAGCCGCTTCAGCACTGGCAGGCGTATTCTGTGACCCGAGAACTCTGGGTGATGAAGTCAAAATTGAATTGCCCGAAAAATTCCTTGTTAATGATAATATGGTTGCTCCTCCCGTTGACGAAGAAGAAATGGACAGTGTGGAAGTTTTAAGAGGACCTAACATCAAACCTTATCCTGCAACCTATCCGCTTGAAGAAAGTATTTCGGCACAATGTTCTCTCAAAGTGGAAGATAACATCACCACTGACCACATTATGCCCGCAGGGGCAAAGATTTTGCCGTTGCGTTCCAACATACCCGCCATTTCTGAACATTGCTTTACCGTCTGTGACAGAGAGTTCCCCACAAGAGCAAAAATGATGGGCAAAAGTATTATTGTCGGCGGTGAAAATTACGGTCAAGGGTCATCAAGAGAACACGCAGCACTTGCACCGCTCTATCTTGGTGTGAAAGCCGTTCTGGTAAAGAGCTTTGCAAGAATACATCGTGCTAATCTTATCAACGCAGGAATTATTCCTCTTACTTTTGTCAACGAAAGTGATTATGATAACATCAGTCTTAATGATGAACTTGTTTTGCCAAATGTCAAAGAAAAAATCGTCAACGGCGAAGATATTGTCATCGAAAACAAAACCAACGGCAAAACTATCGTTGCCAAATGTGAACTTTCTGACAGAACAAAAGATATTATTCTGGCAGGCGGTCTGCTGAATTATACAAGGGAAAATTCCTGAAATGAGTGAGAATGATTTATCCAACTATTCTGATGAAGAAATTATCGGTATAGTATCGGCTGATTTCGGGGCAGAGTTGCGAAAACGAGGTTACGAATACGGCTGGTACAAAAAAGAAAAATTTGTTGGAGCAATTTATGTTCTTGTCAATCCTGCATTTTCGGGATTAGTCAAAATAGGTTATGCGGACGATGTGCAGAAACGCCTGAAACAGTTTAACAGTAATTCGGGATTGCCTGACCCGTATCATTGTTATGCTATCTATAAGGTGAAGAAAAGACTGAAAGATTTGCAGTTACATAACCTTATTGATACGCTTGACCCGTCATTACGACACGCTAAAAACCGTGAATTTTATGAAATGGATTGTCAGAAAGCCTATGATATATTGTCGGCAATCGCACAGATAAACGGTAACGAAGAACTGTTGATTAAAAATCCGTTTGCCGATAGCTATTTTGAAATGCAACTCATAGAGATTCCCGAAAATATTGATAATGTGCAATCTGAAAGAGTATCTAAAAGAGGCAGATTGAAATTCAGTATGCTTAACATACCGATAGGTTCAATGCTTGTTTTCGTGAGAGATACCAATATTACTTGTACGACTAAAGACGATGATAATAAAATCGAGTATAACGGCAAGATTTATACAATGTCAAAATTAGCATCTGAATTACTTAATGCTACGAGTACGGTACAAGGTGGTATGTATTTCATGTATAACGGCGAAGTGCTGACGGACATTAGAAACAGACTTGGTGTGTAAATAAAAGGTGGCTGATATGTTGTCAGCCACCTAAACAATCGAATATTCCTCAAAATTTGCGAAAGCAAATTTTCTTAAAAGTTTCGGTCAAGCCTTTTCAAAGGCTTGTGGGGTCGAGGGGCAAAGCCCCTCGTGGGATTTTCAAGGGCAAAGCCCTTGAAACAGGATTTTTAAGGGCGGTAGCCCTTAAACTAAAAGGAGCGTCATATTATGGCAAAGATTGAAATGAAAACAAAACTTGTCGAGATGGACGGCGATGAAATGACCCGTATTATCTGGCAGATGATAAAGGATATTCTCATTTACCCGTATGTCGATTTGAAAACAGAATACTATGACTTAGGTCTTAAACACCGTGACGAAACAGATGACCAAGTTACCATAGATAGTGCCAACGCAACCAAAAAATACGGTGTAGCGGTAAAATGTGCAACGATTACTCCCAATGCGGCAAGAATACCCGAATATAACTTGAAAAAAATGTGGAAATCCCCTAACGGTACTATCCGTGCTATGCTTGACGGTACAGTTTTCAGAAGTCCTATTATCGTTAAAGGTATTACGCCTTTTATTCCAAGCTGGAAGAAGCCGATTACTATTGCCCGTCACGCTTACGGAGATGTCTATAAAAATTCCGAACTTTCGGTAAAGGCAGGAGCAAGGGCAGAACTTTGTGTTACCAATCCTGACGGTACAGAAGAAAGAAAACTCATTCATAATTTTGACGGTGACGGCATTATACAAGGTATTCACAACACCGAGAAAAGCATAGGTAGTTTTGCAAGAGCTTGCTTTAACTATGCGTTAGACCTGAAACAAGATATATGGTTTGCCACAAAAGACACTATCAGCAAAACTTATGACCATACATTCAAAGACATTTTCAACGAGATTTTTGAAAATGAATACAAGGAAAAATTTGAAAAAGCAGGTATTGAATATTTCTATACCTTGATTGATGATGCAGTAGCAAGAGTTGTGAGAAGTGAGGGCGGTTATATCTGGGCTTGCAAGAATTATGACGGTGATGTTATGTCGGATATGGTAGCCACAGCATTCGGCAGTTTGGCAATGATGACTTCTGTTTTAGTATCGCCTGACGGTATTTACGAATACGAAGCGGCACACGGTACAGTACAGCGTCACTATTATAAACATCTCAAAGGCGAAAAGACTTCAACCAACAGTGTAGCAACTATTTTCGCATGGAGCGGTGCTTTGAGAAAAAGAGGCGAACTGGATAACACTCCCGAACTCTGTGACTTTGCCGACAAACTGGAAAAAGCGACCATTTCCACCATTGAGGACGGCATTATGACTGGTGACCTTGCGTTGCTTTCCACTCTGGAAAACAAAACAAAAGTCGATACCGAAACATTCATTGTTGAAATAGGCAAAAGACTGGAAACATTGATGGCTTAAGGGAGAAAATCATATGAAATCATTTGTTTCTTTGCCAGTAATTTCAGAAATAGCAACATCGAAAGTAAAGTCAAAAATATAATTTTTAGAATATCGTGCATTGTTTCCTGTTGTATTGTTTACAATAGGATTTCTGGAATTTTTTGGTGGTTTATGGTGTTATCCCTATTTAGCAAAATTTGATAGAGGTTGGATAGTAAGTCGGATATTTTTTACTATTCCGATTATTACTCTGCTAATTGCTAACAGATTATTGTTTACAAAAAAATATTATCGTTATCAATGTGTAAATGATATTTCTTTGGTGATTTTACACGCTATCTTATGTATAGGGACTTTGGACTTAGCCAAAAATAAAAATGAAGAACTTATGGTTGATACTTTTTTTATCTTTCTGTATTTTGCATTTGTAACAGTGTTTTTATTGGCAGATGTTATTTACTGTTTGGTGAATATTTTCCGAAAATCACGGAGAAATTCTCTATGACAGTAGATAAATGTAAAAATCAGAATTGTGCTTTTTGCGGAAGTGTTATATGCAATATTCTGAAATTTATGCGGAAAGAATACGAAGTCTGTGCAGAAAGAGAAATTTATCTATTAATCAACTTGCCAATATGAGTGGATTAAGACAATCGTCCATTGATAATATAGTTAATGGACGGTCGAAAAATCCAGGTGTAGTTAATCTTCATAAAATAGCTATTGCTTTTAATATGACATTGAGTGAGTTTCTGGATTTTGAAGAACTCAATAATTTTTCTTTTGATGACGATGATTAAATTTATTTTGACAGCGAAAATAATGGGGAGGATTTTTTATGACGGTCGATAAATGTAAAAATCAGGAATACTATCAATCTGAAAAATCTTTACCTTGTGAGTGTAGCGGTTGTCAGAACTTTATCTACCAGATAAAAGGTCTATATCCAAAATTAGCAGAATATTTTGAAAGTCTTAGTATAGATATTCTGCGACCGTATGAGTTACAATATATTGATATAGATGACAATACGATACAATATCTGATTTGTCAGTATCTGGTATTCGGCACTTGTGAAGATGAATTTTCAAAGGAGATTGACGGTATAAAATTAGAAAAAAGCAGTGGTTGTTATCCGCCTGTGAAAGCTGATGAAGAACATTTTGTTATCGAATTTGAGAATATAACATTATCGTCAAAAATATAAAGAATTAGACAAATTTTTATATCACATATATTGATTTTTGGTCAGTATATGTGATATAATTTTTTTATACTATTGATATTGTCAATAATACTTGACACATTTTATTCGGACAAATTTCAGGAAACAAGAAGTTCTCTTTCATAATAGAAACTTCTTTTGATTGCAGGTGGT
>CACWNY010000002.1 GCA_902762375.1 uncultured Ruminococcus sp.
CATTTTTGAGATGTCAATTTATTCTCAGCCCTTACGGGCTGACGGCAATTCATCCCCGACCTATAGAGGTCGGAGTCTTCTTGCCGATTCAGGATAAAATCAATTTCCTGACACAAACTATGTTTGAGGAAGTGATAAATCATTGACTTACCCTAAAATCAGTATAAAAACTTTGATAATTTTATATTTCAAGTGGAGGAGATGGAAAAAATTGAGTAAGCGTGCTGTCAATATGACAAAAGGCATTGCACTCGGTGTAGTTACGGGAGCAACAGTAGGATATATAAGCAATCGGATTATGAGCAAAAATCCCAAATCTCTCAAGCGTAAAGCTGACGATATGATGAGTGCATTTTCTCAGATAATGAATGATATTTCTTATATGTTAAAATAATATTATACGCAAAATAGTTTTTGACATGTCATTAACAGGTTTTCAACATTTTCAACATTGAAATGTTGAAAACCTGTTGAAAACTTTATTCGATAATGGAAAAATCCGTTATGTATGGGTGTTTTCAATGAATTACAGCTTGTTTTCCACTATATACAGTTGTGGAAAACCTGTGGAAAGTATGTGGAAATGTGGAAAACTCTGTGGAAAACCTTGAAAACTTTTTTTCATACAGTACCGTATTTATGCGTTAAAGTACAGCAACTCCATAGAATAATACTATGGAGTTGCTAAAAAATTCTTTGTGCAATACTAAAACACCGTAAATATCAGACGGACAATTTCTCCAGAAATTTCTGTGTTCTTTTGTGTTTGGGATTGTCAATGACATTTTGCGGACTACCCTCTTCCACAATTACACCACCGTCCATAAAGATTACCCTGTCAGAAACCGCTCTGGCAAAGGCAATTTCGTGGGTAACAATAACCATAGTCATTTTTTCCTGTGCCAGTTCTTTCATGATTTTGAGAATACCTGCTGTAATTTCAGGGTCAAGAGCGGAGGTAGGTTCATCAAAATATAGCATATCAGGATTCATTACCAATGCTCTGGCAATAGCAACTCTCTGTTGCTGACCGCCTGAAAGTTCACAAGGGTAAGCATTTTCCTTATCGGCTAAACCCACTTTTTTCAATATTTTTCTGCTTTCTTCCAACACACTTTCCTTATCCCGTTTCATCACACTGATAGGTGCATCTGATACATTTTTGAGTACATTGTAATGCGGAAACAAATTAAAATTCTGGAACACCAGTCCGAATTTGGAATGTGCCTCACGCATAACTTTTTTAGAGGGATAAACAGATTTTCCATTTTCACTGGTAATAATTTTCTGTCCGCTGTAGGAAAGTTCTCCGTTATCCATCGTTTCCAGAAAAGTAGCACAACGCAGTAAAGTTGATTTTCCTGAACCTGAAGGTCCCAGTATAGAAACAACTTCCCCCTTTTCTACGCTCATACTGATATCTTTCAAAACAGTTTTATCCCCGAATTTCTTTTCCAAGTGATTAATTTCAAGAATTTTCATTGTCATACCTCCCGCAATTATCTATAGTAGCTCAGAGATTTTTCAATTCTTTCCATGACAAATGCCACAAGAATATTGAATACATAATAGAACAGTCCTGCCACAAACAATGGCATAATACTTGCCTGTGATGCGGCAATTTGTTTTGCCAAAGTAAATACCTCTGTATAAGCCAATGCAAAAGCAAGAGAGGTATCTTTTACCAAAGTAATAATTTCGTTGGTAGCAGGAGGAAGAATATGTTTGACCATCTGCGGGAAAATAATCTTTCGGAATGTTTGTGAGCGTGAATACCCCAGAATCTGTGCTGCTTCCCGATGTCCCTGAGGAACAGACTGTATACCTGCACGGAATATCTCAGCAAAGTAAGCGGCATAGTTAAGAGAGAAACCGATGATTACCGCATAAAAACGGTAGCCTTGTCCCAGTTGAATATCAAATACATAATACGGAGCATAACATACTACAAGCAACTGTAACATTAGTGGAGTGCCTCTCATGACGGAAATATAAATCCTTGCCAGCATATTGACAACCTTGAATTTTGACATACGGGCAAAAGTAATCAACAATCCTAACGGTAACGCAAACAACAATGTCAAAATAAAGATTAGCAGTGTTGCTTTTACACCTTCAATCAGTTGCAAAAGCACTTCACCTGCACCTAACTTATCAGATTTTGTACTACTGTCTGCCGTCTGTTGTGTTTCTGCGTCTATGTACTTATCGTCTGCACTTAAACAGACACTTGTTTCCAATTTCCATTTTTTAGCAATTTCATCAAATTTACCATCTGCTTTCATTTTCAGTAATGTGTTCTGAACGGTATTTCTCAAGGAAACATTGCCCTTTTTAAAACCAACACCGTATTTTTCGCTGGAAATATGTTCGTCTAACATACGGAATTTGTTTCCTCTTATTTCAATCTGATAGTTTGCCACACCAATATCCATACAGATTGCCTGTACCATACCACTTTCCAGATTTAAAAATGCACTGTTATAATCACTTACCTGTTGTAATTCTTTAAAGGATTCAGCCAGTTTTTTATTTTCTTCTGTAGCGTCATCAGATGTCAAAGCTGAAAGTGCTGATGAGTCTGCCTGTACGACAACAATTTTTCCTGCCAAATCTGAAAGTTTCTGAATATCTGAATTACTCTTTACCACAACTACTTGTGAATTGTCTACATAAGGAGTAGACCATGTATAATCATTTTCTCTGCCATCAATAGTAAAGCCATTCCAGATACAGTCGATTGAACCGCTGGAAAGTTCCATATCCTTAGAATCCCAGTCAATGGGCTGTTTGATAAGTTTCCAGTTGTTTCGCTTACAGACTTCTTCTGCCAAGTCCAAATCAAAACCAACATATTCTCCGCTTTTTTCATCTTTATAGCCATAGGGTGGAAATTCTGCGTCAAAACCAACCGTAAACTGTTTTCTGTCTGTTTCGTTGGCAGTATCGTCAACACCGTCTATATAACTGTCATTTTCATTAAGACAAATGCTTGTTTCCAAGTTCCATTTCTTAGCAATTTTCTCAAAATTACCGTCCTTTTTCATTTCAAGTAATGTCTTCTGAACGGTATCTCTTAATTCTGTGTTGCCTTTTTTGAACCCTACTCCGTACTTTTCACTGGAAATATGTTCATCTAACATACGGAATTTATTTCCACGACTTTCAATCTGATAGTTGGCTACACCGATATCCATACAAACTGCCTGTGCCATACCACTTTCCAGATTTAAAAATGCACTGTTATAATCGCCGACTTGTTGCAATTCCTTAAAGGATTTAGCTAGTTTTTTATTTTCGTCTGTAGCATCATCTGATGTCAAAGCTGAAAGTGCTGATGAATCTGCCTGTACAATGACAATCTTTCCTGCCAAATCCGAAAGTTTCTGAATATCAGAATCCTCTTTTACTACAACTACCTGTGAATTATCCACATAAGGGGTAGACCATGTATAATCATTTTCTCTGCCGTCAATGGTAAAACCATTCCAGATACAGTCGATTGAACCGCTGGAAAGTTCCATATCTTTGGAATCCCAGTCAATAGGCTGTTTGACAAGTTTCCAGTTGTTTCGCTTACAGACTTCTTCCGCTAAGTCCAAATCAAAACCAACATATTCTCCGCTTTTTTCATCTTTGTAGCCGTAAGGCGGAAACTCTGCGTCAAATCCGACTGTAAATGTTTTCTTTTCTCCAGTAGCTTCCACTTTGTCTACAACAATATACAGCATACTCATTACAAGGATTATTATCATAAATATACTGAATATTCTGTCCATTTTCTTTTCTGATTTCCTAAGTGACATCTTACCGTTCCTTTCTTTGATGAAAAATGTTTCCACCTGAGCGGTTGGCACTATTTTCTAAAATACATAATTCGTAATGATAAAAACAACCTCTAGCTATGACAAATTAAAAGTTTTTGTCCACTTTTTTCAAAAAGTGGTGGGGTCAAGGGGCAAAGCCCCTTGTGGGATTTTAAAGGGCGAAGCCCTTTAATAGATAAAAACACAAAACAAAATTTGCCAAAGCAAATTTTACCAATAACTATTTGATTTTCAACCGCTCAGATAAAAAAATTGATAATTGTTATTATCAATTTATCATGCTAAAATAATATCATTAATCATTGGTAATGTCAACGAATTTATCAGTTAAAACCGCCTTCACCAAGTTTCGTAAACAATCGTTTCACTTCTGCATTGAGTAGACGGTGTTCGGGCAATTTCAGTTCGGGGTCAGCACTGATAATTTTCTCCGCTGATTTTCCAGCCTCTTTCAGATTATCTAAATTAGAAACATCTGCTATCTTCATTTCGGGTAAACCGTGCTGTCTTGACCCGAAAAAGTCGCCAGGCCCTCTCAGCTTTAAATCCACATCAGCTATTTCAAAACCGTTGTTTGTCTTGCACATCGTTTCCAGTCGTTCCAATGTTTCTTCATTCTGATTATCCGATATCAGAATACAATAGGATTTGTCACTTCCACGCCCTACACGACCCCTTAACTGATGTAACTGCGATAAGCCAAACCGTTCGGCATTTTCTATTACCATAACTGTTGCATTTGGTACATTTACACCAACTTCAATCACCGTTGTGGATACCAATATCTGTATTTCTCCCGAAACAAATGATGACATGATTTCTTCTTTTAAAGCACCTTTCATCTTTCCATGCAATACACCTACAACATTTTCTGTCAGATATTCCGTCTGTAATTTCTGGGCATATTCTTCTGCACTGGCTACCTTAATCATTTCATTTTCCGTCACCGCTGGACATACAATATAACACTGTTTTCCGCTCTCGATTTGTTTTTTGAGAAAATTATAGACCCTCTTTCTTTTCTTACTGTCGATAAGATAAGTTTCTACAGGCTGTCTGCCGGGAGGCATAGTGTCAATAATCGAAATATCTAAATCTCCATACACAATCAATGCCAGTGTTCTGGGAATAGGTGTTGCCGACATAATCAGTAAATGTGGATTTGCGCCCTTTTCAACCAGTGTATTTCTCTGCTTGACACCAAAACGATGTTGTTCGTCTGTCACAACAAGTCCCAGTTTTGCAAATTCCACGCTTTCCGACAGCAATGAATGTGTTCCTATCACAAAATCACAAGCACCTGTCAGCAATGCGTCTTTAATCCGTCTTTTCTGTTTAGCTGTGGTGCTTCCTAAAAGCAACTCCACATTAATTCCTGTACCCGAAAATATTTTCGTAAAGGACAGATAATGCTGTTCCGCAAGAATTTCTGTCGGTGCCATAAATGCTACCTGATAACCGTTCTTTACCACACTGTATCCCACACAACCTGCTACCGCTGTCTTTCCGCAACCAACATCTCCCTGTATCAGTCGGCTCATCGGATAATCACACTGTAACATATCGTTCATACAGTCTTTAACAGCCTCTTTTTGCCCCTGCGTAAATTCAAACGATAACAGTTTCTGATATTCTTCTTCATAATCTTTTGTTATCGTAACAGGTGTTTCGGCTTTCCGACCGCTTTTCATGGAGTATAATCCTAACGACAACACCAGCAATTCTTCAAAAATCAGCCGTTTTCTGGCTTTCATCAGTACCTCTTTATCCTGCGGAAAATGTACCTGATGGATAGCTTCAGCATATGTCACAATATCGTATTCCTGTCGGATGTCTTCGGGAATACTCTCTTTGATAGTTTCAGGCAACATCGCCAAAGCATTTATCATTACGGTTTCAATCTGACGGGTAGTAAGTCCTGCAGTACAACTGTATATAGGTCTTATATTCCGTGCTTTTCCACTGGAGATAAATTCAGGAGCTATCATCTCATTTTTTCCGTAAGAGGAATGAACTTTTCCCATAAATACATACTCCCCATTATACACCAGCAGATTTCTGATATACGGATTATTGAAAAAGGTAGCTGTGATACTATCCTCACCATCTGAAAGGGTTACTTTGGCAATTATCTTTCCTCCTGATGTTCTTGATTGTGATACCTGAGATATCACTGTTGCCTTGATACAGTTTACCTCATTCACTATAACATCTGCTATCTTTACAGTATTACTCCAGTCCTCATAGGTTCTCGGATAATAGCATATCAGCTCTCCAATGGAACTGACACCAAGTTTTCGGAAAAGCTGACCTTTTTTTTCACCTATTCCCTTTAAACGCTCAATAGGATATTCAAACAAAGACGGCAACGCAGACTTTCCCCCTTAAATACTATTCTTTCACTTCATCTGTTCTGTATATGAAAATCAGTAAAAGTGGTATCAGAAGAAATGTATAGAAAAAGAATCTTACAGAATCCTCTATTCCTGTCAAAAGTAAAGTTGTTCCGAAATTATAGAAAAATACAGGTAAAATAAAAAATATTTTTTTCCAGTCACTAAATTTACTGAGTTTACATTTTGATAATACGGATAATATAAGAATAAGATGCATCATTCCCAAAGACATAAACAAATCATAAAATTTATCGCTGACAAATTCACTGTATCCGTTACAAATATTCATTAAATTTAAGTTATTTTCAGAAACTATACCACATTTATTTTCTGCAATACCGGGAAAGATGATGAAATTATATTTATCAGAAATGGTATACGGAGCTTTTGTAAGTTCAATTAACGATTTCAATGCTGTTGCAGGTGCGTTTTTAAAACAGTTAAACATCATCGTAATAATTTTTTGCGTTCCGTACTCTTCAATGATATTGTTATTAGTTTTATCATTCCATTTTACAGAATTATAGCTACCAAAAACATAATTTTCGTTCCAGACTTCTTTTGGTGCTACTTTATAAGCAAATTCTTTTGTTTCTTCATCTGCCAGTTCCGGACGATAGGTAATCACTGCACCAATAACTGTCATCGGCAACCCTAAAGTTTCGACTTGTCTTTCACCCGGCTTCTCTACACTCAAAACAGAATATAAGGGAACTTTTATCCCTACTACCATTAATATCACACTTAACACGATAATCAATATTCTTTTTTTGTTCAAACATAGCAAAACGGCAAACAGTATAGGAACAGTAAATAGGACAGCATTATGTCTGAACAATGTGGTAAGTACCCACACTATACTGAATGCCACTGTATTCGACCATTTGTGTATCCATTTTCCTTTTGTCAGATAAATCTGTAAACTATAAGATAATAATAACATTGTACCCATAGCAAATGAAATATCTTTCCAAGGATACATTGTAATATTGCCTGTTTGAGGATTGAATACAATAAATACGATTGAAAATAATGTGTATTTTATACCGGTATATTGGAATATAACCTCAAAAGAATAACACAGAACAACAGAAAAACATACTATCTGGAATAAAACGATGGAACCTGTCCAACCGCCCGATAAAGTCAATGGTAATTTAAAGGTGAAAAGTGTCTGCATTGCCGGATGCGTATCATTATAGCTATTTTTTACCGCTTGTTGATACTGGTCAATAGAGTCAGGGGAAAATCCTCCGGGATAATATGCAAAATAATAGATTAAAAATATACCGAATGGAACAATAAAAAAAATAAATTTCCTCAATAATAAATTTTTAAAGATATTGTTACAGATTTCATCATGTCTGATTTTTTTATCGGATAAAAATCCGGTAATAAAAGGACAGATAAAAATTGAAAATAAGGTAATAAGAATAAAATAAATTAAAAAATAATAACTTGAAAAATATTTACCGGTAATAATGTGTGTTGAAAGAATGAAAATAACATATAAAATAATTAATAAACCATTTATACCATTGATGTAGTCCCAAAGATTTTTTATCATTTTCTTCATAGAAAGTCACCTCTTATTTTACGACAATACACAAAATACATGGAAAAAACAGTAATACTCAAGTTGCTTTTTCCATGTATTTGTGTTAATAGTAAGCAAAACATTATTTAAGATATATCACATATCACGGCAAAGAATACTTCACTTTATACTGTTTGTAGTCATTCTTGAATGCCTCATCATTATGCTTGTATTCGTATAGATATTCGTGAGTACCGAAACTTTCTTCCTTGAGTTCTATCATACATACGGCTATATTTGAACAGTGGTCAGAAATTCTTTCGATATCATTAAGTAAATCGGAGAAAATAAAGCCAAGTTCAATCGTACATCTTCCCTCACGCAGACGCTTGATATGTCTTAATTTAAGTTCATTGGCAATTTTGTCAATAACCTGTTCAAGCGGTTCTATTTTCTTTGCCAGCTCTATATCATTGTTGATGTAGGCTCTTGTTGTATTGTCAAGAATTTCAATCAAAGCACATATGACAACATCAAGTTCACGCACGGCTTTTTCTGAAAAATAAATTTCCTTTTCGTACATTTCTTTTGCCACATATACAATATTTACAGCATGGTCACTGATTCGTTCAAAATCACCGATGGAATGTAACATCTTAGAAGCTAATGCACTATCTCTGGGACTTAAATTTTTACTGCACAATTTGACAAGATATGTACCCAATACATCTTCATAAACATCAATTTTCTTTTCGGTTTCTCTTATTTTGTCAGCAACTTCCTCAGAATAACTCGCAAGTACCGCAAATGCGTCATTAATTGTATCTTCCGAAAGTAATGCCATTCTGTTGCACATATTATTACACTGCGATGTAGCGACAGCAGGTGTATTCAAAAATCTTTCATCAATAAACGGAGTATCGTCCTCATTGTCTTTATCAGGAATAGTAAGATAAGTAAGTTTTTCCAGCCACTTGCTCAACGGTAAGAATATTGTAGTTGCTGCTACACTGAATACTGTATGGATAATCGCAATAATAATAGGATTTACTGCCTCACCCATAAACTGAAAATCAAGAATGGCATTGAGTATATAAAAGATAATCAGAATAGAAGTCTTACCAATGACATTGAAATATAAATGTACCAACGCTGTACGCTTAGCTCTTTTCTTTGCTCCGATACAGGAAATCAATGTCGGTACACAAGCACCTATATTTTGTCCAAGAAGAATAGGAACGGCAATCGCATAAGTGACACTGCCTGTTGCTGAAAATGCCTGCAAAATACCAACTGACGCTGATGAACTCTGGATAATTGCGGTAAAAGCGATACCTACAAGCACACCCAAAAACGGATTGGAAAACATCAGCAGAATATTTTTAAATTCAGGATTATCTGCCAGCGGTTCAACAGCGTCACTCATCATACTCATGCCTATCATAAGTACAGCAAATCCGATAAGTATAGAACCTGCGTCTTTTTTCTTCTGATTTTTACAGAACATCACCAGACCTATACCCAATATTGCCAGCACAGGCGAAAAAGTACTAGGCTTTAACAGACTGACAAGTACGCTGTCACCTTTCAGTCCTGACAAACTCAACAGCCATGCAGTTACGGTCGTACCTAAGTTTGCCCCCATGATGACACCAACCGCTCTGGATAATTTCATAATACCAGAGTTGACAAATCCCACCACCATAACGGTTGTTGCTGATGATGACTGAATTAGAGCTGTAACCAATGTACCAACAAGAAAGCCTTTGAATGTACTGCTTGTGATTTTTTCCAACAGTTTTTCCAGTTTACCGCCTGAAAGTTTTTCCAGACCGTCACCCATCGTGTTCATACCGAACAGAAACAGTGCCAGTCCTGCCACAAGATTGAGAACCATCTCCATAATAAATCTTACCTCACATTTTTTCTGCCTTGTCGGGGACGCTGTCCCCGAACCCCTGTCAGGGGCTTTGCCCCTGAACCCCACAACCTTTTTGAAAAAAGGTTGACCAAAAACTTTTAATTTCACTCCGTTAATGAATTTCTTTGAAAATATTTTTATCTGCAATATCCCAAAAATCCACTCATCACATTATAACAGTAATGAGTGGAAATAATCAAGTGGAATTTTATATTTTTATTTGGTAATATCTTGATAACTATTTTTTCTTGCCGAACAAACCAAACAAACCACCTTTTTTCTTATTTTTTTGTGGATTTATTTTATCTGTATCGGTTTTTTCGGAAGTGGACGGAGCTTGTTCAGGGATATCTTCGCTTTCATCTTCCGTATGTTCGTGTAGGGTAAAAGGTGTAGAAGGTTCTTCTGTGGAAACAACCTTACCTGATGTAACATTATGTTCTTTCCGTACAGAGTCTTCTCGGTTAATCTGATTGGCTACCATGTTCAGAATAGATTCTGTGGAAGACACTTGCGGTACGACAGGTATATTGATGGTGGTTTCTTTTTCGTCAGTATCGGCGTCGCCTATCATGATTTCCTGATTTTCAGGTTTCTGTGGTTCAAATACCATAGGAGGCTGTTTACTCATCTCGGTGAGTTGATTTATGGCTTCATCACTGAAGATAAATCCTAATGTGGCGGGATTTAATAAAATGGTATTGACCTCACTGTTCTTCATCGTACAGATTTCTTCCAGTGTGACCGCCAACGGAATATCTCCATTCTCACTGAGCATGGCATTGAACTCTTTCATATCCGTAAAAACGGGAATAGCATAAGAATTATCTTTAGTGTTGACAAGCATTCTGATAATGAATTTTTCTTCAGGTGCGTTATCGTAACGGAAATCCTCTGCACCGCTGAATACAAATGTGTTTTCTTTGTACAATGCCTCTGCACCGCTTGAAAGCCATACAGTATCTTTTGGTTTCACGCTTGCCTGCGATACTCCGACTAAAAATGTTGTCTTGAAAATCCGTTGACTTAACTGACTGGTAAGGGTCATCTGATTGGCTCTCACCTGAGGGTTCGCTATATTGGAACACTCTATACAGCGTATCAGCAAGTTGTAGATATCGGAATTATAGGTTTCCCATTTATTATCGGTAGGTGCATTCAATAATTCATCTCTGTCCATCACGAAGGCTTCTCCATCTGCTTTGATGTACAGTATCTTATATACGCCGTATCGCTTACAGTTCTCGATAATCTCTTTTGCCTGTTCACCGCTGACTTTGTAGTATTGATTACCAAATGTCTTGGTAGCTTGGGTAAGTGCTTTGGCTTGTCTTTCTCCTTCGGTGAAAAACATCTTTCCGTCAAAATCTATCGCCGGAAAAATATTTCTTAAACGGTCGCTGTGAACAAAGTATATTTCCTCCTCACTTTTCCCACTGAGATATTCCTTGAATTTGGCGATGTCTGTATTTCTTTCCAGTCTGAATATTCCTTTCATTTCTTCTACAGGATTGGGTTCTGTTCCCATAGCTTCTCCTACTATCGGCTGAAGTGGGATTGGCGGTGATTGTGGAGAACGCTGGTAGTATACTTTTAAAAATCTGTCTGACGGAGCTGTTTTACAGAGGGTTTCTACTATTGCTCGGAATGCCTGCTCATCTGTGTCCCATAAATCAAACTCTTCTTTCGTTATCAGATACTCTGCAATTACTCCGCTCCCTTCTTCTATCTTCTCCATGTCGGCTATCGTTCCTGTAAAACGCAACCCTCCTGCAAAATCCATGACCCGCAAAAGATAAAATCTTTCGGGATTAGAACGGAATATCAGATAATTTCCGCTTTCATCGTAATATACCTTTTCAAAATCTATCTTCATGATTTCTTCTCTCCTTTTGCATAACCTCTTATTTCATATTATAT
This sequence comes from uncultured Ruminococcus sp., assembly GCA_902762375.1. Lineage (GTDB taxonomy): Bacteria > Bacillota > Clostridia > Oscillospirales > Acutalibacteraceae > CAG-964. The sequence continues at coordinate 11,602 of CACWNY010000002.1, forward strand.
CAGCTATCCTATCAAATAGCAAATATATTTTTATCATTTCTGTAATTATTTTTTCCTGTAACTGGATTTTACCGTTTTTCTTGACAAATTGATAATAAATGATATAATTAATCTGTAAGTTAGTTAAAGCTAACTTCATTGATATCTGAAATTGCTTTGTCAGATTTTTATTTTGTGCATATTCTGAAATCAGAGGTGTTGTAGAAATGCTCTATGATGTGTTAAACGGATTAAGTGTCCCTTTTCTGGGGACTGTGTTAGGGGCTGGTTGCGTGTTTTTTCTGAAAAAAGACCTCCCTGTGCTGATAAATAAGGCTTTTACAGGATTTGCAGGAGGCGTAATGGTAGCTGCGTCTGTGTGGAGTCTGATTTTGCCTGCGTTGGCAATGGGTGAAAATGATGGTTGGTTTTCGGTTATCCCTGTAGTTGTCGGGTTCTGGATTGGCATACTCTTTCTGTTGCTTCTGGATATCCTTATCCCTCATCTTCACCGTAACAGCAACGCTGAAGAAGGAATATCTCATCATCTGAAAAAAACAACCATGCTTATGCTGGCTGTCACCTTGCATAATATTCCTGAAGGTATGGCGGTCGGAGTGGTATATGCAGGACTGATAGCAGGTAATACAGGAATAACTGCTGCAGGAGCTTTCGCTCTGGCATTAGGTATTGCTGTACAGAATTTCCCTGAAGGGGCAATCATCTCTATGCCGTTGAGAACAGAGGGTATGAGTAAGAAAAAAGCCTTTCTGTTTGGTATTCTCTCGGCTGTTGTGGAACCTATCGGAGCATTACTGACCATATTTGCCTCTGATATCTTTTTGACGATTATGCCGTATATGTTGAGTTTTGCGGCGGGTGCAATGATTTATGTTGTTGTGGAAGAACTTATCCCTGAAATGTCGCAGGGAAAACATTCTAATATAGGAACAATCTCTTTTGCCTTAGGATTTTCTGTGATGATGATTTTAGATGTTATTTTCAGTTAGCCTTTTCTGGCGGTGACAATTAAAAGTTTTTGTCCACTTTTTTCAAAAAGTGGCGGTTTCCAAAGGCGGAGCCTTTGGGCAGGATTTTAAAGGGCGGCAGCCCTTTAACTCCCCGAAAAAATCCAAAATTTGCGTAAGCAAATTTTGTCATATTCCCAAACCTAAAAACAGCAGATACCTATAAAAAGTATCTGCTGTTTTTTATGCAAAATAAACCCCATATCACTCAATGTTTAACCAAATTAACACAAATTAATTCTGTCATCATTATTTTATGAAAAATGTAACATACTTAATCCTATACAACTTTACAATTAACCTTAATACACTGTACTTACATTATAGGACTATCTGTCCTATATGTCAAGAATTTTTTTTGTGTATTGTATCATTTTTATGGGTGATATGCTTGAAACTGCGTATACGGGATTTGAGAGAGGATAATGATTTGACCCAAAAAGAAATTGCAGATATTCTGTTGTGTGACCAGTCGCTGTATTCCAAATATGAAAGAGGTGAACGGGAAATTCCGCTCCGTTTACTTATCAGACTTGCCGATTATTACCATACAAGTCTGGACTATCTGGTATCACGCACAGACAATCCAAATAGGGAAAGTAAATCACAAAAGAAAAAGACCTGCTAAGGACAGGTCAGAAAATGTCAAAATTGTTATTGCTCCTTGCTGACGGTATAAACGATACCGAGATATTGAGCGTAATCTTTTAAAGTAGCACTATCGTTGGTAGTTGAAAAAGATTTGAGGCTGTTGCAAAAAAGAACAGACTTCGGATTAATATTATCGACAGAAGAAAGAAAGTAGAGAGAAGAAAGTTTCTCACATTTACAGAAAGCCGCAAAACCAATATGGGAAATGTTGCCTGTAGCGGTGACAGACTGTATGTTAGCATTGTAAGCAAAGGCGTAATCGGGAATAATTTCGAGATTTGAAGAAAGGGTAACGGTTTCAAGACAGTTGCAAAAAGAAAAAGCGTTACTGTAGATTTTAGTAATGGTATCAGGCATAACATAGGAAGTATCGGGTTTGTTTTCGGGGTAAGCAATGAGGGAAAGGAAATCCGAAGTATAAAGGACTCCATTTTCGGAAATGTAGCTGATATTGTCATCACAGATGATATTTTCCAAAAATTTGCTGTTGTAGAAAGCAAGGGTGCTGATGTTACAGACAGTGGAAGGGATTGTGACGGTATGCACCGCATTGGAATTGCTGTGATTTTCAAAACAGCGTGCATCTATGGTACGGACTTCAAGGTTCTGAATAGTTTCAGGAATGATAACATCTTCTTCTGTACCTGTATACTTTTTCAACAGGATAGCGTTATCTTTTATGGTATAAGTAAAATCATCATTCTGTGAAAGTTCGCTATCTGTCAGAAAGTATTGTGTAGTATCTTCAGTATCGGTTGTATGTTGGGAAGGCGTGGGAATTTTCCCCTCAGTACATGAAACGAATGAAAGGCTTGCTACAGTTACTCCGAACAGATATATCACGAATTTAAAAAATTTCAGCATAAAATTATCCTCGCAATGCGTGATTATGTCAGCATTATAGCATAATTTTGTGCAGTTGTTCATTAACTTTTTGTAAATTCGTGTGTTAGTCGGGGACGCTGTCCCCGAACTCCTGTTTAAGGGCTGCCGCCCTTAAAAATCCCGCCCACTTTTTGAAAAAAGTGGACAAAAACTTTTAATTGTCATAGCTATAGGTTGTTTTTTATCATTTTTTCACCTCATTTGCTTGCAAAAACAAAAATCCCCGTGAACACGGGGATTTTTGAATAATGATGGTGGAGACTGCAGGACTCGAACCTGTGACCTCTTGCATGTCAAGCAAACGCTCTCACCAGCTGAGCTAAGCCTCCAGAAATTGTATAACACATATCATGGTCGAGGTGACAGGACTTGAACCTGCGGCATCTACGTCCCGAACGTAGCACTCTACCAAACTGAGTTACACCTCGAAAAAAAGTGGTGCGGATAACAGGACTTGAACCTGCATGAAATTGCTTTCATATGGACCTGAACCATACGCGTCTGCCAATTCCGCCATATCCGCACATCTTTATCAAGGACTTCTTACAGTCCGATGGATATTATAACACATCGTTTTCAGAATTGCAAGAGATTTTACAAATATTTTTTGAGATAAAATAAAAAGGGGTTTTTATTTTTCAGATAAAATGCTGACAAACGAAAAAATTTATGATACAATAAGCTAAAAGATAATGGGGTGATGAATTTGACAGACAAAGAAAAGGCACTTTTAGCGGTAGAAACTTTAAAAAAGGAATATCCTGACGCAGAGTGTTCGCTGGAATATACTGACCCTTTACAACTACTGATTGCCACAAGACTTGCGGCACAATGTACGGACGCACGGGTAAATATGGTAACACCGAAACTTTTTGATACATACAAAGATGTGAATGCCTTTGCAAATGCAAAAGTAGAAGATATTGAAGAAATTATCCGTAGTTGCGGATTTTATCATACGAAATCCAGAGATATTATTGCTATGTGTACAACTATCAGAGATAAATTCGGTGGAAAAGTTCCCGACAACATGGACGATTTAGTATCGTTGCAAGGTGTCGGACGGAAAACGGCAAATCTTGTACTGGGGGATATTTTCGGAAAGCCTGCGATTGTGGTAGACACACATTGTATCAGAATTACAGGAAAGTTAGGATTTCACAACAGCAAAAATGCCACGAAAATCGAAAAGATACTTAGAGAAATTTTACCGCCCGAAGAATCGAATAATTTCTGTCATCGTCTTGTACTGCACGGACGGGCAGTTTGCAAGGCTAGAAACCCTGAATGTGACAAATGTTGTATGCGTGAGTTTTGTCCGTCATGTCAGGGGCTTTGCCCCTGAAACCCCATGAGGGGCGTTGCCCCTTAACCCCACAAACTTTTTGAAAAAAGTTTGACAAAAACTTTTTCGGCTCACTGCGTTCGGATTGTTTATCAGAAGTTCGGCGGTGAAAATTAAAAGTTTTTTGTCCACTTTTTTCAAAAAAGTGGGTGGGATTTTTAAGGGCGACAGCCCTTAAATCAGGGGTTCGGGGACGAAGTCCCCGACCTTAATTTTATTGATTTGTGGAGTTGAAAATATGTCTTATCCCAAAGAACTTATCAGAAATTTCAGTATTATAGCTCATATTGACCATGGGAAAAGTACACTGGCTGACCGTATTCTTGAACAGACACAATCTGTAGCGTTAAGAGATATGGAAGACCAGTTGCTTGACAATATGGATTTGGAAAGAGAAAGAGGAATTACTATCAAAGCTCATGCGGTCACGCTGATTTACCAGGCTGATGATGGTAAGGAGTATATGTTCAATCTGATTGATACTCCTGGTCATGTAGACTTTAACTATGAGGTTTCTCGTTCTCTGGAAGCGTGTGAGGGGGCTGTGCTTGTGGTTGACGCTTCTCAGGGAATTGAAGCTCAGACATTGGCGAATACTTATCTGGCTGTGGATAGCGGTCTGGAGATTGTGCCTGTCGTCAATAAGATTGACCTGCCCAGTGCTGACCCCAAAAAGGTTAAGACGGAAATTGAAGATGTTATCGGTATTCCTGCCGAAGATGCTCCCGAAATTTCGGCAAAAGTCGGGTTAAATATTCATGATGTCATGGAAAGGATTGTATCTGACATTCCTGCTCCGAAAGGTGATGACAATAAGCCGTTACAAGCCTTGATTTTTGACTCTTACTATGACGCTTACAAAGGGGTTATTATTTATATCAGGGTAAAAGACGGAAAGGTAAAAGTCGGCGATGAAATAAAACTCATGGCAAGCAATGCGAAATTTACGGTAGTGGAAACAGGTTATATGCGTGCCACATCTCTTGAACCGAAACAGGAACTTTGTGCGGGAGAAGTCGGCTATATTGCAGCATCTATAAAAAGCGTACAGGACGCTAAAGTCGGTGATACGGTCACATTGGTCAGAAATCCCGCAAAAGACCCGTTGCCTGGATACAGAGAAGTACAGTCGATGGTATTCTGCGGTGTCTATCCTGCTGACGGAGCAAAATACGGCGATTTGCGTGACGCTTTGGAAAAACTTAAATTAAATGACGCTTCACTGTCTTTTGAAGCGGAAACATCTGTTGCTTTAGGATTTGGTTTCCGTTGCGGATTTTTGGGGCTTTTGCATATGGAAATCATTCAGGAAAGACTGGAAAGAGAATATAATCTGGATTTAATCACAACAGCACCAAGTGTAAGTTTCAAAATTACAAAAACAGACGGCACAGTAGAAATGATAGACAATCCTACCAATTACCCTGACCCTGCACTAATTGCCAGTGCCGAAGAACCTATTACTAACGCTCATATCTATGCACCGTCAGAGTATGTCGGCAATATTATGGAACTTTGTCAGGACAGACGGGGCGTTTTCAAAGATATGACCTACATTGACAATGACAGAGTAGATATTCACTATATGTTACCGCTTGCGGAAATTGTCTATGATTTTTTTGATACGCTCAAATCCCGTACAAGAGGTTATGCGTCTTTTGACTATGAACTTTCGGGGTATGCACCAAGTAAACTGGTTAAACTTGACATCATGCTTAACGGAGAAGTTGTAGACGCATTGTCGTTTATTATCCATGCGGATAAAGCCTATCCCAGAGCAAGAAAAATGACCGAAAAATTGAAAGAAAAAATTCCCAGACAGTTATTCGAAGTTCCTATACAAGCGTGTATAGGCGGAAAAATCATTGCCAGAGAAACGGTAAAAGCTATGCGTAAAGATGTGCTTGCCAAGTGTTACGGCGGTGATATTACCCGTAAAAAGAAACTGCTTGAAAAGCAAAAAGAGGGCAAAAAAAGAATGCGTCAGCTTGGTAGTGTAGAAGTACCGCAAGAGGCTTTTATGGCTGTTCTCAAACTTGATACGGAATAAATTGTTCAGCAAAATGATAAAAACAACCTGTAGCTATGACAATTAAAAGTTTTTGTCCACTTTTTTCAAAAAGTGGGCAGGATTTTTAAGGGCGGCAGCCCTTAAAACAGGATTTTAAAGGGCGGTAGCCCTTTAACTCATAAAAATTTCAAACAAAATTTGCGTAAGCAAATTTTGACAATAATCAGAGTGTTTAAGGGCTGTCGCCCTTAAACAGAGGTTCGGGAACCGTGTTTTCGGCTATTGAGTTTTAAACGGTTGGAAAGATTTACAGTAAAGTAAATACCACCATCTTTGGTGTCTGCTTTGATATATCCGTTGTGTAAAAGGGTAATCTCTTTGGCAATGGAAAGCCCTATACCGTGACCTCCTGTTTTGGAAGTTCGGGAAGAATCAGGACGGTAAAATCTGTCAAATAGCTTTTTGTTGTCGAAATCTTTGTCAATGTTGCAGGAATTAAAAACAGATAAAATCACATACCGCTTTTCGTTATGCAGAGTAATGGCTACCTTGCCGTTTTCAGAAACATATTTGGAAGCATTTTCTGTCAGTACAGAAACAAGCCGTCTTATCTGTTCTTCATTGGCATTGATGACAATATCCTCTTGTATATCATAAGAACAGATGACATTTTTACTTTCAAAAATTTCGTCAAAAGTACTGCATACTTCTTTGACGGCATTGCTGATATTGACGGGAGCAAGCGGTGTTTTTCCGTCCAGTTCTTCCAGACGACTAAGAGTGAGTAATTCATTGATTAAGGTACTCATACGGTTAATCTGAAAGGTAATATTTTTACTCCACTCGCTTTCTCCGTTCTTATATTCCAATACTTCGGCATTGGCGGAAATAATAGCCAGCGGTGTTTTCAGTTCATGGCTTGCATCAGTGATAAAGCGTTTCTGTTTGCGGTTATTTTCCTCAAACGGTTTTATCATTCTGTTCGACAACATCGCAAATACCAACATAATCACTAAAGTAAACAGCATACATACCGCAAACAAAATCTGTATGTTGGAACGCAACCTTTCCATATCTTCTGAACAGTCCAGAAAAATAATATAATTATCATCTGTCACCCTGTAACGGAAATTATTACAGTAACCTGTTTTTGTCTTTTTTTGAAAGACATTTTTTGTCATTTGTTTGGCAACTGTCTTGTCTACAGACGCAATATGTTCAACATTATAATCCGTTACTTGATTATTACTATCGAAATAAACGATAAAGTAGCGTGTCCGATATTGTGATTCATCGGTAATTTCGACAAAAAGCGGTTTGTCTTCAAAATCCAATTTTTCAAAAGTTTTTCTTTCAGGAACATTACCGTCATAACTCTCAATAACCAAATTCATATTGTCTGCCTTTTGCATATTATAAATATTGATGGCAATACTTGTCAGTACCAGCGTAATAGTGAAAACTATCATCAATGCCGAAAAGGCGGTAATCAGAATTTTTCGTTTTAATTTTTTCATACTTTGTCAATCCCCGAAATAATAACCGTTTGTATCACTCAGAATATTTTCTTGTGAATTGATACGGCTTAGCTTGTTTTTCAGATACGCTATATAGAGTTCGGCGGTACTTTCGTCTTTTTTACCGTTCCAGACAAGTTTATTGATATCTGTTGAAGTATAGCGGGTATTTTTGTTTTTCAGCAGAACAGCAAGCAATTCCGTTTCACTGTTGCTTAAACGCAGACTTACTGTATCAGATTGCAATTCACCGCTGGCGGTGTCCAGTGTAATATTTCCGCTTTTCAGAACGGAATGTCTGTATTCACTGGAACGGCGTATCATGGAATGTAATCGAGCAACCAATTCTCTCATAGCAAAAGGTTTGCTTAAATAATCGTCTGCCCCATTAGAAAGACCATCAATACGGTCATTTACCGTACTTTTTGCGGTAAGCATAAGCACAGGGGTAAAAATTTCGTTCAATCTCATATATTCCAGTACCTGTATACCGTCCATTATCGGCATCATGATATCCAGGACTACAGCATCAAAATATTCTTTTTGTATATATTCCCAAGCCTGTTGTCCGTCATAAACGGCGGTAACTTCAAATCCTTCAATCTTTAATATTTCTGTCACGGCTGAGGAAAGCTGTCTTTCATCTTCAGCATATAATATTTTCATGTTTATTCATTCCCTTGCTTCTGGATTAATTCTCGGATAGTCTGCATAGTCAAATCGGTAGATGCCATCTCATCAGCACAGCGTTTCAATTCACTGACAATCAGTTGTGTATTGGCAATATTTTTTTTATATTTCAGTTGATGTTCCAAACTTGCCCAACAGTCCATTGCAATCGTCCGCAACTGAATTTCCACTTCGATATGATGAATAGTTTCACTTTCAAATGGTATTGACAAAATAATATGCAGACTACGATAACCATTCGGTTTGGCATTAGCAATATAGTCCTTGACTGAAACCACTTTCCATTTGTCACTCTGACGAATTTTTTCCAGAATAGTATAGACATCTCCCACAAAGTGCAATACTACTCTTAAACCGATAATGTCAGAAAGTTTTGTCAGACCGTTTTCTACTGTATCATCAAACCCACGCATTTTCAGTTTGGTACGCATACTTTCACTGCCCTTTATACGGCTCTTGATATGTTCCGCCAACGCCGTTTCAGAATCCGTACTGATACTATCCAGTATATTTTTGACTTCGTTGAGCAACAAATTCTCTTTTTCTACCAGTAACGGCATATATTCACCGTAAAATTCTTTGTCTTGTTCTGTCATTTTTCAACTTCCTTACAAAACATAAAGTTTAGAGAGGGCTTTTTAAAAGCTTGTCGAAATAAGTGAGAAAGCCCCTTATCGGATTTTTAAGGACAACGCCCTTAAAAATCCAAATTTTTCTCCAGAATTTCCACTGCGTCCTGACAAAGTAACGGACAAGGACGCTTTTTAGGAATTTTTTGATTTGTTCCCTTCACGGGTTTCAGTCCCAGAAGTTCTCCGCAGATGAGGGAACCGTTTTGTTCCTGGAAATCTCCAAGTAATTTCTGTACAACGGTATTCACTCTCTTTTTGGCAATCATATCTTTTGGCGTCGTATAACCATTCATCATGTTAGCTACCATTACCATACCTATGACTGTTCCGCATACATTTCTTGTTCCTGCTATTCCTCCGCCAAAACCTGATGACAGCATCAACACTGTTTCTTCATCAAGCCCTGTCAAATCCCGACAAGCCAGCATAACGGACTGACAACAATTATAACCACTTAAAAAATTACGGTAGGCATTTTCGCTTCGTGTACTCATTGATTTTTTTCCTTTCTGTCGGCAAATTCTACCAATACTTTGACAATGCGTCTTTTATGAACTTCAGCAACCGTAAATTTCACACCGTCAATGATTATAGATGGTTTTTCATTTTCGTTGGGGATTTTTCCCAGTTTGTCCATTATCAGCCCTGCCACTGTATCAAATTCATCTTCGGGAATATGAGACCCTATCAGTTGATTGATTTCATCAATGCCTGCAGAAGCGTCTACAGAATAAATCTGTTCGGAAATTTTTTTAAATTCTTCTTCCTCATTGTCAAATTCGTCCTGAATATTACCAAGAATGAACTCTATCAGGTCTTCAAAAGAGATAATGCCGTCTGTACCGCCGTATTCGTCTACCACAATGGCAATCTGTTTTTTTTCAGCGACCATTTCCGCAAAAAGTTCACTGCATTTTTTAGAACTTGGTACAAAAAAGACATCTCTCACAATATCTGTAAGGCAAAAGTTATCAGGGATTGTTCCGAACACAAAACGCAACAAATCTTTTGCATACAAAATCCCCACAATATTGTCGATATCTTCATGATAAATGGGAATACGGGAATAACCTGTTCGGATAACGCTTTCAACGACTTCTTTCAGACTGTCGGTATCTTCATGAGCAACAACATCTTTACGGTGTGTCATGAGTTCTCCAGCGGAAATATCATCGAACTTGAACATATTTTCCAACATGATTTTACAGTTATGGTCAATCAATCCCTGTTCACACGACATATTGATAACCCTGATAACTTCACTTTCTGCATCAATCTGCGTTTCAGGTTCATTACTGTGGAAAAGCCTGTTAAAAAAGCCGTTGCTTTTTTTAGGGGAATCTTCTGCCATTTTCTTATCTTCTCCTTTTGTTTAAGGGCTACCGCCCTTAAAAATCCTGTGTCAAGGGTTGCACCCTTGACAATCCTGCCAAACTTTTTGAAAAAAGTTTGACAAAAACTTTTTTGGCTCACTTCGTTCGTAATTCTTTTCACCTGTGCGGTTGGAATGATTTTCTCATCGTATAGCTGTGACAATTAAAAGTTTTGTCCACTTTTTCAAAAGTGGTGGGGTCAAGGGGCGAAGCCCCTTGTGGGATTTTTAAGGGCGAAGCCCTTAAACTCATCAAAATCCAAACAAAATTTGCGTCAGCAAATTTTGACAATAACGATTTGACTTTCAACCACACAGGTGGAATTTTTTAGATAACTTTTCATTATTTCAAAAAGACATTTTCGTCACCAAGTAAATAGCAAAGTTCGTTAATCAGCGGTTGATTAAGCATAACCCACAAATTGGCAGGAGCAAGCAGTTTTTTACCGTCATCAGTTGTACGGAAAACAACTTTTGTTTTGCCATCAAAGATTTCCAGCAGATTTTTGACCTTTTTGAATGTTTCACTGTGGAGATTATCAATTTTCAGATACAGATATTGCACTTGTTTCGGGATTTCGTTGGAAACGGATTTCGGTATTGTTTTTTGTTCTGTTCTGGGGGGTTTAGGGGTATTGATTTCTTTGGCAAACTGTTTCATAGTGAGAATATCGTTACAGAGAATTTTATTTTTTTCGTCATCGTGTCTGCTGACAGTTCCGAAAACTTTGACAATATTGCCGTCATAAAATATTTTGCCGAATTGCTGGAGTATCTGCGAAAATACGACAACTTCAATAATACCTGTTTTATCTTCCAGAAAAGCAGTTGCCATAGTCTGATTGTTTCGTGTGGTGCGTATTTTCACACCTGAAATAACGCCCACAACATTGACCTTATCGCCGTCTGTATAACGGGGACTTTCACTGTCTGCTACTTGTGAGATTTTATCCGTTTTTACCTTCTTGAGAAGGTCATCGTATTTGCTGACAGGGTGTCCCGAAAGATACATACCTGTCATTTCTTTTTCCATAGCCAGTTTTTCGGTAATGGGAAAATCAGCACAAGGACTTATCAGTTGCTTTTCGTTGTCATTATCTTCAAAATTGTCAAACAGACTTACCATTCCCAGTCCTGCATAACGGTAGTCATGTTCACAACTTTCCAGAACGGTTTTCAAGGAATTTATCATTTCTTTTCGGTTATAGCCCATATCATCAAATGCACCGCACCTGATAAGACTTTCTACAGCTCTGGAATTTAAATTCTTGCCGTACATTCTTTTACAAAAATCGTAAAAGGACAAAAATTTTCCGTTTTGGCGTTCATGGATAATATCATCAATAAAATTCTGTCCGATATTTTTGACAGCAATCAGTCCGAAACGAATACTGTCATTCTCTACGGTAAAAGAACGGAAACTTTGATTAATATGAGGAGGCAAGATTTTTATGCCAAGACGGGTACACTCTTCGGTGTAGATGGAAAGTTTAGAAAAATTATCCAGAACAGAGGTCAGTAAAGCCGACATATATTCTTTGGGATAATGATATTTCAGCCATGCTGTTTTATAGGACACTACTGCATAACAGGCGGCATGGGATTTGTTAAACGCATAAGACGCAAAACTTTCCATCTGCGAAAAAATAATGTTGGCGGTATTTTCATCAATGCCACGCCTGATACAGCCGTCAATTGTAATATTGCCTTGTTCGTCTGTAAGACCGTGAATGAAAATATCTTTTTCCCGTTCCATTACATCTTTTTTCTTTTTGGACATCGCTCTCCTGACAATATCTGCACGACCTAAAGAATATCCTGCCAGTGTACGGAAAATCTGCATAACCTGTTCCTGATAAACAATACAACCGTAAGTAACATCTAAAATATCTTTCAACATAGGGTGCAGATAAGTAACTTTTTCGGGATTGTGTCGGTTTTCAATGAACATGGGGATAGAATCCATAGGACCAGGACGGTAAAGAGAAATTGCCGAAATCAAATCTTCAATACTGTCGGGTCTGAGTTGCCGTAACATATTTTTCATGCCACTGCTTTCAAACTGGAATACACCGTCACAATGTCCTTCAGATAACATCGCAAATACTTTTTCATCGTTTTCATTAAGATCATTTGGAGAGTAATTCGGGTATGCCTGTTTTATCATCACTTCTGCGTCATGAATGACCGTCAGATTTCGCAATCCCAGAAAATCAATCTTCAACAGTCCCAAATCATCAAGGGCCGTCATGGTATACTGCGTAACAACCGCATCATCATTCTTTGCCAACGGTACATAATCGCTGACGGGATTTTCTGTAATCACAACTCCTGCTGCGTGTCGTGAGGCGTGTCGTGGCATACCCTCTAATGCCATAGCTGTATCAATTAATTTATGTATCTGTAAATCCGTATCGTAAAGCTGTTTAAGTTTTGAAGATGTTTCCAAAGCCTTTTCCAGTGTCATGTTAAGCGTAGTCGGAATTAATTTGGAAACATTATCGGAAACACTGTACGGAATTTCTGTAACTCTTGCCACATCTTTCACGGACGCTTTTGCTCCCATTGTTCCGAATGTGACAATCTGGGAAACATGGTCTTTGCCGTATTTTCGGATAACATAATCAATGACTTCCTGCCGTCTTTCTCCACAGAAATCAATGTCAAAATCGGGCATACTTACCCTTTCAGGGTTGAGAAACCGCTCAAAAATAAGATTGTATTTGATAGGGTCAAGTCCTGTAATACCGATACAGTACGCTGACAGACTACCTGCTCCTGAACCTCTCCCTACACCAACAGGAATACCGTGTCTTTTGGCATACTGGATAAAATCATTGACAATCAAATAATAATCCACATATCCCATTCTGTGAATGACGGATAATTCATATTCCAGACGGTCAATCAATTCCTGTGATGGCTTGTCTGAATATTTTTCATAAAGTCCTTTGTAACATTCTTCTCGGAAATACTCATAATGGTCTTTGTTGTCGGGTAAGTCGAAATGGGGTAATTTCGTTTTGCCAAATTCAAAAGTCACCTGACAACGGTCAGCAATTTTCTGCGTGTTTTCGATTGCCTGCGGAATCTCAGAGAACAACTGACGCATTTCTTCTTCTGTCTTGACATAACATTCATCAGTATCAAATTTCATTCTGTCGGGGTCACTTAATTTGTGGTTAGTCTGAATACACAATAAAATCTCATGGATTTCACTGTCTGACCTGTCAATATAATGACAATCGTTGGTTGCTACAAGCGGTATACCTGTTTCCTGCGATAATTTCACCAGTTGCGGTAATACCGTCTGTTGTTCGGGTGTATGGTGATTTTGAACTTCAATAAAAAAATTCTCTTCACCAAACAAATTCCGATAGTAAAGGGCAATTTCTTTGGCTTTCTGAAAATCACCGTTAAGAATATTCTGCGGAATTTCTCCCCCCAGACACGCTGACAGACAAATCAATCCCTCATGATACTGTTCCAATAATTCATGGTCAATTCTAGGTTTGCTATAAAAACCCTCCGTCCAGCTTTTTGACACTAACTTGATTAAATTCTGATACCCTGTATCATTTTCACATAATAAAATGAGATGGTAATTTTTTCTGTCATAGACATTCTCTTTATCAAAACGACTTCTCTGTGCTACATACATTTCACAACCAATAACAGGTTTAATCCCGTTTGCAGTCGCTTTTTTATAAAATCCGATTGCCCCGAATAAATTTCCGTGGTCAGTCAGGGCAACCGCATTTTCACCATCTGATTTCACTTTTTCAATTAATCTCTCCAGACGACATGCACCGTCTAACAGACTATACTCACTATGTACATGAAGATGTACGAACGACATGATAACACCACCTTTAACAATTCGTAATGCGTAATTCGTAATGCGTAATTAAAGATTCCTCACTTCGTTCGGAATGACACGAAAAAATATTCGGAATGACACGAAAGAGCGTTCGGAATGATTATCAGACTTTCAGCTATGACAATTAAAAGTTTCGGTCAAGCCTTTTCAAAGGCTTGTGGGGTCAAGGGGCAAAGCCCCTTGTGGGATTTTTAAGCTGAAAATCCAAACAAAATTTTCGTAAGAAAATTTTGCTATATAACAAATTTATCAAAAATAACTTTGTTACCTGATTAATTCTATCGCTAATACACCGTATTTTTCAATATTTTCTGCTGAATAATACGCATACATATCTTCATAACAACACTTTTCTTCATGGTCATAACCAAGCTGTATTTTGTCAAAATGTCTGTATAATTCCCGAAAGTCTGCATAAATATGCAACGCATACACTTTTACTGTCAATGTTTCCCCTGTTGTGATATCGGTAAACCTGATATCATCAAAAGGTCTGATTTTTTGTCTTTTTTCGTCAAAAAGCCGTAACTCAATGGTTTTTGTTCCTTGTTTTATCTGTTCAAACGGCTTTTTGTATAACTTCATTTCATGCAACATTTTTATTCCACCATATAAGCCTTTTTATTTTCCAGTAAAGCCGACAAAATTTTTCTACCTGTGCGGTTGAAAATCAAATCGTTATTGTCAAAATTTGCTTACGCAAATTTTGGATTTTTATGGGGAGTTTAAGGGCTTCGCCCTTAAAAATCCCACAAGGGGCTTTGCCCCTTGACCCCACCACTTTTGAAAAAGTGGACAAAACTTTTAATTGTCATAGCCGCACAGATGACATAATTTTATTTTCCTTTTCTGCAACGATAAGTCATATATTCGTATATTCCTGTGACAGTACACCCTATCGCATATGCCACAATATCCCATACGCTGAACCCATTACCAATAGCAATCCTTAACGCATAATTCTGAATACCCAGTATATCCACAATATGAATATACTGCATACATTCCACAAACACCGCAAAAATAAAGATATACACCGACAACAACGGATATTTTTCAGGTATGAAAATCCGAACAAATGTATACAGTAAAATCACAACCAGTGTATCACCACCATAGGGACGGATAATATCATCATTGACATATTTTGCGATATAAACCTCAACAGCAAACAGTAATATGGTAAGCAAAATGTACACAATTCTTTTCTTAGTGACTGTTTTCATGAACGATACCTGCCTTTGTATGTTGTTTCGGCTTGAAAAATTCAGAGTTCCAGAAAAGGATAATCCCGTCAACAGCCGTAATCAAGAAAAGCGGTGTAAAATTATAAAGATATCTGGAGCGTGTTTCCCATACAGAAAAGAACAATATTACTCCAAAAATAATTCCGTGAATCAGCGTAATTTTATCAGGACGTTTTTTTCTCAAATAGAAATATCCCGAAAGGCACATTGCTATCAGCATACACATATGGTATACGCCACTATAAGTACGGAAAGCCTCATAATGCTGACCGTCATTGAGTACAAATTCAAAGAAAATGTTTTCATCTTCAATTCTTTGACCATCAATATCCAAGCGGTTCAAATGGTGTTGGATATAGTAAGTGCCGTCACTCCATGTATAGATAAGTTTGCGATAGAGATGTTTAGTCATACCGTCAAAGCCCATACTTGAAATGCGTTCCTGTATTTTTTGAATATTAGCTTGTTTTTTCTGGTCGTAGTTTCCAGCATGGGCAGTAAAAGAAGCGTCTTTCTGATTGAAACCGCCGTTGCCGTTAAGACCCATCATCAGCCAATGCTGAACAGGAAACTTCTGGGCATAGAGTTCTTCTTGCGAAACAATGTTCATAGAACTGATGAAAGTATTGATACTGAAAATGAAAATAAATGTTGATAATAGAATATATACAATGGAAATCAGTGTTTTCTTAATATTGCCACATAAGAAGATGTAAACCACTGCACCGACAAGAATAATCAGAATACTGCCTTTTATAACAAATCCGATGGCAATAAAAATTCCGCTGATACAAAAGTAAATTACGGATAAATGGAAATCGTGTTTATTCTGTTTGATTTTCTCCTGTCCTTTGATGATAAAGTAAATGGAAATAACGGTAAACGGAATACTCAAAGAATCGCTGTAGTAGTAGGCGGTATAGGTATAGTAGGGAAGAAATAACAGACAGCAGAACAGGGTGAGAAAAGCTCCTTTGTAGCTAAAAATTTTTTTGGCAATCAGAAAAGTAAAAATGACCGACACATTAATAAACACCGTATTCAGAATAACAGGAGCAAAGGTAGAGATACTGCCGAAAATCAGATAAATAGCACGGTAATAGAAGGAAAGCATAATTAAAATACCATTATTATTGGTATAGCGAGCCATATAGTGAGAACGCCCTTCAGGAAGTCCCACATACATATTATCAAAATTACCGTCTTTGGCAAAATTTTTGGCGATAGTGTCAATGGTCATCCAGTCTGTAACGGGAGTACTGATAAGAAAGTAACCAAGAATAAGTTGCATAATGAACATAGCCATCACAACAATGACAGCCATTAGAATGAGCTGTTGACGATTGAAGTGCAATATTCGGATTTGAGTACGCACTTTTTTGACGAGATGTTCATTATTGTAAGAAATTTTCGCTTTCATGAACAAAAAGACAATCAAAGCGGTAAAAAAAAGAGAGTAGATGTCTTTAAAGATGACAGTAGAGGCACCAATGACAATCAGCGAAAAAATAACAGCAAAAGTATAGCCAAAAACAACATTGCTTTTCAGTTTAAACTTATTCATCATCATACACTCCAAGTTTAAGGGCTACCGCCCTTAAAAATCCTGTGTCAAGGGTTGCACCCTTGACAATCCTGCCCACTTTTTTGAAAAAAGTGGACAAAAAACTTTTATGGCTCACTTCGTTCGAGTTGTTATCTCAAGTATAGCTATAAAAATTAAAAGTTTTTGTCAACTTTTTTCAAAAAGTTGTGGGGTCAAGGGGCAAAGCCCCTTGTGGGATTTTAAAGGGCAAAGCCCTTTAATAGATAAAAATTCAAAACAAAATTTGCGTAAGCAAATTTTGACAATAACTATTTGCTTTTCAACCGTTCAGGTATTTTTTAGAATGATTGCAGGTAAGCAATAGCCTGTTTCGGACTTTCAGCTTTAAATACACCTGTTCCTGATACACAGATATCTATACCGTATTCAGCACATTGTGAAATGGTATTTTCATTAATACCACCATCAGCCTCAATAAGGATATCCGTACCTTGTCGGATAGCTTCTTCTTTGATTTTTATCGCTTTGGGCAACATATCTGCCATGAAAGATTGTCCGCCAAATCCAGGTTCTACGGTCATAATCAGTACCATGTCAATCGCTTTGAGATAGGGGAATACAACTTCGGCGGGGGTATTCGGTTTGATGACAAGTCCTGATTTGATATGAAAGGAATTAATTTTGTCAATGGTTTGTTGGATATCGGATTTTGCTTCTACATGGAAAGTGATGATATCTGCTCCTGCCTTGACAAAATCTTCAATATAGTTTAAAGGGTTGTCAATCATTAAATGAACATCAAACGGAACTTTGGTAAGTGGTCTGACAGCTTTGATAACAACTGCTCCGAAAGTGATGTTCGGTACAAAAGCACCGTCCATAACATCAAGGTGCATATAGTCGGCACCTGCCTTATCCATTCTGATAATTTCTTCACCCATTTTTGCAAAGTCACATGATAATAATGATGGTGCGATTTTCATGTTGATTTACTCCTTTCCTATCGGGGAGTTCCTCCCCGAACCCCTGATTTAAGGGCTGTCGCCCTTAAAAATCCCACCCACTTTTTTGAAAAAAAGTGGACAAAAAACTTTTAATTGTCACGAATTACGCATTAAATAAGCGGTGCGATGATGGAAGAGGCTGTCCAGAAAATCATGAGCAGTAACCATATGATTGTGCCAATGCTTTGTTCCGCTGAAAACAGGGATATCCCTACAGAGGTAGCTAATCCGAAAAGAATTACTGCAAATTCTAGTATCACCGCACGGGTAATATTACTTTTGATTTTAATACAACCTGAAATTGCTCCCGCAAGTGAAGAGAATTTTCCTCTTGTACAGATATAACTTCTTGCACGGGTGCTTTTTTCGGAAATGGATTGTTTACAGATGTGTCCCAGAGAGTTGGGAAAAAGTTTGAGGGAATTTTCATGCAACCCATAATCTTCTGCAATCATTTCTGCACGGATAACAGGGTCAACGGTTCTGATTAAAATGGAAACACCATTCTCTTGTAAGCGTAGGAGTTCAGCTTTGATTTTTGCGTCAGGAGAATAGGAAGCCTCAATCCATGCGGTAAGCTGTCCTGCACTGGCAATATAGATAATGGTCGTGTGCTGGTCTGCCAAGTCTTTTTCTTTTTGAAGAAAAGGAACAGTTTTAGTTTCTTCCATACCCGTAATGCCGTATTTTTCCATCAGAGAACGCCTGCCGATAAGGATTCTTTCTCCGCCTATCCAGGCAACAATACCTTTGTTTTCTTCAAATTTAACACTGTCCACAAAGGGAAGTTCATCAACTTTATTGTTAATCAGTTCGGAAAACACATAGGTCAGTGAGGTATTGGTAAATTTCAGTACGGCAGCAACATTGAGTAAAGTTTCTTCCAGAATTTCATTGTTGACAAAAGGTTTTAATGCTTTGAGCCTGACACAGGACGAGGGGTAAAGTTCTTTACTGTCCAGCATAATGGCTGATGTGTCGGCAAATTGTTTTACAGCTGGATAACCAACAATCATAGCATCATTAAGTAAGGCATTTCGGCAAAGTCTTTTCATGGGAATATTGACCGAGAGCATACAGGCAACATGCACAGTAAGGCTGGTGACCATAGCAAGAGAAGAAATTGCTCCTGTTATACTTTGATAAATAATACCATGTATGATGGCGGTAATAACGGCAATAAGAATTGTCCAGATGGAAAATTTTGCAGACCATATTTCACAAGGGTCTTTGGCATAGGAAAGTTTAAGAAAATTTTTGTAAAAATCTGTTTTCCGCTGATAGGCGATGATAGGGTCAGCAGAATTTGTTCCTCTCACCATTTTTTCAGCAATTTTTGTGTTGTTGAAGATAGTTGCTGCATATTTTTTTCTGTCATGAAGAACAAAACGGAAATTGTCTTTGATACGCAATACCATGATTAATTTTCCGACAGAATTGACGGTCAGTGCAAAAAGAACAAGCAAAGCATAAAGATTTTGTTGTCCGTTGTAAAAAATGTCTGCATTGAAAAGAGCAACAATACATTGTATCAGACATACTACACAAGCAACAGATATGGCGGTATCGGAACTGCCTTTGAAATAAATTAACGGAGCAAGTCCTTTTTTTATGGATTCAAAAGATACACCTATCCCTACCAATAGCAAAAGCAGATTTGCCGAACAGTAAACCATACCTGCATCGGGAATAAGATTGATAAATTCTTCTGAAAAGTTCCACTGTAAAAAAACAAGAATAAAATCAAACAGAAACAGTCCGCCAACAATCAGCATACGGAAAAATAACCGCTTGATATTCATATTGATTTCGGATAATACAGCTCTTGCATCCTGTGGAACTTCGTAATCGTCAATTTTTTCGTATTCCTGTTTTGAGGTACTGGAGGCGAGCAGATTCAAATCTCTTGTCATACTGTAGGTAAAAGAAGAATCTTTGCTTTTCTTGGTTTTGGGAGATTTCTGTTTTCCTGATTTCTTTTGGAGTTTCTTTTTCTCACGCCTTGATAAGAACGACAAACGATATTTTTCTGCGATTTTTTCGTCTTCTTCTTCGTCCTCTTCGGGAGTGATTTTGGAGTAATCTTTTTTTTCAAAAACCTTTTTATTGGCTTCCTTTGTGGTTTTCTTTTCTTTTTCTTTGTCATTGCGGAATGTTCCGAAAACGGTGGTTGCTTTAGTGATAATTTCTTCATCAGGAACTTCCGTCTGTTTGCGTGCTTTTTCGGCTTCTCTTTTGGCTTTGAGAATTGTCGGGTCAAGATATTCCTCATAGGCATGGAAAATAATGGGATAAAGTTTGCCGATTTCCACGCTGAAAGACGATTTTGTGGTTTCTATGGTATACATAGGAGCAATGTTGTTTTCGATAAAAATATTGCCATTGACCTTT
Organism: uncultured Ruminococcus sp.; assembly: GCA_902762375.1. Classification (GTDB taxonomy): domain Bacteria; phylum Bacillota; class Clostridia; order Oscillospirales; family Acutalibacteraceae; genus CAG-964. The sequence goes on from CACWNY010000002.1 coordinate 31,780, forward strand.
TTGACTGTGGCAAAACTCATATCAATATCTTCAATCGGTGGTGGTGCTTTAATTCGGCGTTGTTCACTGTAAGGAGAATCATTGAGAATATCATCATAATTAAACTTTTCTCCTTGTTCGGTTGTTGTATCGTTGATATGTTTTTCTTGATAATTTTTTTCGTCAGTACTGTCGGCATTGGTGATATCCTCATCACTTGAAAATTCATCGGGTTTTGCATTGAGTGCCTGTCCGAAACGAAAAATGGAATTGAAAAACGATTTGGCTTTGCGATAAGGTTTTCTTTCATTGAGATTTCCGTATTCGGAATTGAATGCCTCGTCGTTTTCATCTTCATCAGTGTTTTCCTGTTGGATATTTTGGTAATCCTCAACGGAAATATCCGTATCTTCTTCCAGATTTTCTTCCTGTGATTGTTGGGATTGTTGAGGTTGTCCGACAATTTTGAACTGCGGTTTTCCTGAATTGGAGGGAGTCTGGAGAGTTTCTGTATTGTTGTCTGGTAAAGTGTTGTTTTCAGTATTATTTTCAGAGATTTCTGGGGATTCGGTAGGTTCAGAAGATTCTGTATGATTTTCTGACGGTTCTTCTTCAGTAATATCCTCCACTAATTTTTTCTCTTTTTTATCTTTAAATAATCGTTTAAAAAAACTGTTGTTATTCTTTTTTTCATGTTTCACAATTATCAACTCTTTTCCTTAGCGATAATTCACAAATCTCCTCTATTCATCAAACGGTTATATTCGTTGTCTGCACACATCATACATGAGAATTCCTGCAGCGACAGACGCATTTAAAGAATTAATGTTTCCTTTCATTGGTAAGGAAACAATGCCGTCACATTTTGAACGGATAAGTCTGCCGATACCTTTTCCTTCATTGCCGATGACAATGGCAATACTGCCTTTTAAATCAAACTGTTGTGATGGTATACCGTCCATGTCTGCACCAAGTACCCATACACCTCTTTGTTTGAGTTCTTCTATGGTAGCAGATAAATTGGTCACTCTGGCTACATTGACATATTCTACTGCACCTGCCGATGATTTTCCTACGGCATAACTTAATCCGACACTTCTCCTTTTGGGAATAATGATACCATGTACACCTGTACATTCTGCTGTTCTGATGATAGCTCCCAGATTGTGAGGGTCTTCAATTTCGTCCAGAATGATAATGAACGGATTTTCGCTACGCTCTTCCGCTGTTTTGAAAATATCGTCAATGTTTACATATTCTTTGCAGGCTACCATAGCAATAATGCCCTGATGTACACCGTTCTTACTTAAAAAGTCTAGTTTTTTGCTATCTGCTTCTTTAACAGGTATTCCTCTGTTTTTGGCAAGGGTGATAATCTCTCCTAAAGACCCGTTTTTGTTGCCTTTGGCAATAATAATACTGTCAATCGTTCTGCCACTTTTTAATGCTTCTCTGACACAATTTCTGCCGACAAGCACATCATTGTATTTTTCATTATGTTCTTCCCTAATTGAATGTGTTTTTGCACTGTAATCTTCCGTATGTTTTCTGTGTTTTGGTTTCTGTGCATTATCTTTCAATCTAAGCACCTCTGAAAATATAAATTTTGCATATACACTTGAATTATAACATAGATAGAAAAAATAGCAAAGTGTTTCCGAAAAAAATTCATTATACTTCTGTATTATTCATAAAATAAGCTCCGACATCAATATTTTTTGGTATAATACCATAAATCTGGGTCAGCGGGTCTTTGAAAACAACCATATGGGGAGGTACGACACTGAAACAGAAAAAAATAATGAAAAATAAAAACAGAAATCCTAATGCTAAGGGAAATAATTCACGGATATCTTTTTCTGATATAGTAAATTTGTATGCAGTAAATTGGGAAATCACAACAGCAAAAAAGGAAATTATGCCTACTTTGGATAAAGGGATTATCTTTTCTGTTATATTCTGATACAAAAAAATGCCTGTAATAATTACGGTACATTGCAGATACAAAGAAAATACTTTGGCTACGATGAATTGTCGGAAATAAGGTACAGAACAGGCAAGTTCGATAATTGTCCAGACGCATAATGCAAGAGCAAAAACTTTGCTGTGTTCCCATATACTTTCATTGACACAACCGAATAAAATACCTACCACACTTTTTTGTGTGATATCATACAGAAAATGTAAAAGTATGCCTGACAGGAAAATCAATAATGTACCAATAATCTCTAAATTTCGTAATTTCTGTTGTCCTGATTTTACCATGATAATCACTCTCCACTGTATATTTATATGAGAATATCTAAAAATAATACTGTAGATAATCTAGCTCTGACAACTAAAAGTTTTTGTCCACTTTTTTCAAAAAGTGGTGGGGTCGAGGGGCAAAGCCCCTCGTGGGATTTTAAAGGGCAAAGCCCTTTAACTCTCTATAAAAATTCAAAATTTGCGAAAGCAAATTTTGATATATGACAAAATGTTCCAATCAAACTGGCAAACTCCCTTTTCAGACCGTTAGAGGTCTGAAAGGGGAGTTTGTTACTTGGGAAATGGGGGTGCCGAAAATTTTCATCGTGCTGATTATCGGTAATAGAAAACAAGTGCAGTGACTAAAGCACCTGCCAAAGCAGAAGCACCTAAGCGTACACTCCAGTAAAAAAATGCCCTACCTTTTGTGATGACGGAAGGTGCTGACAAAGAATGAAGCATTTTTTTAGCTTCTTTTTCCAGTAGTGAACGCTGTACATTGGTATATTCAGGTTTCAATACCAATAAAGCTCTTTCATAATAGCGGTTATCGGTTTCTGTCACTTCAATAATGGTTCTGTTAATGCCCTTAATCATAGCAAATCATCTCCGAAAAATTGATTTTTTCAAGGTAAGCATTGACGAAAAATCATTGGATTATACAAAAAAAAGAAATTGTTGAAAATGTGGAAACAGCAAATGTTGAAAATGTTGAAAACTTTGTGCAAAGGGTGAGTTTTCAACATTTTCAACGGTGAATTGATGTTGAAAACCTGTTGAAAATGTTGAAAGTGTTGAAAATGTTGAAAACTTTGAAAACAGCAAAAAAAGTTTTCAACAATTCAATGTGGAAAACCGTTTGTGTATGTTGAAAACTATGTGGAAAAGTCAAATCCTTAAAGTTTTCACAATGACAGATTTTGAAGAAGAAAAAATGTTGAAAACTATGTGGAAAATGAGGAAAACTCCGAAAAAATTCCTCAATTCATAAAGAGAATTGTCTTTTGTTATTATGGAAAACAGCGTTATGTGATAAATCGTTACGGCTATCACCTGATTTTGAGATATCGACAGATTTAATAACTTTTATGAAATTCAGCTAAAAAAATGGCTTATTTTTTTCTATTATAGAAATTTTAAAAAGTTTTCCACATTTTCCACATTTTCCACATGTGGAAAACCGTTTTTTCAATTTTTGCAAAAAATTTTTGAAAATTGAGTTTTCCACATTTTCCACATTTCAACAAGTTTTCCACAATCTTTCAACAATTTTCGATTTTGTAAACTTTTTTCTGAAGAAATCCCTCTTATTTTTCATATAAAAATGTATATTATCGGATTGGGGAGTTTAAGGGCTTTGCCCTTAAAAATCCCACAAGTGGCTTTGCCCCCCTCCCACCACTTTTTGAAAAAAGTGGACAAAAACTTTTAAGCTCACTTCGTTCGGGAAAGTCTGAGGGAATGTTACACTTCTGGTTTATGATACAATATACCATAATATAGTCTACCACAAAATGTCAAAACATCAAGATAATTTCAGAAATTGGCGTGAAAATAATTTTTTCAAAAAACTTTTGAAATTTAAAGTTCATTTAAAGTTCGGCTGATATACTATAATCACAGAAAACGAAAGGGGAAATGAACATGAGTTATCAGAATATATTTAAAAGGTACGAAATCAAGTACATCATCACTAAAGAACAAAAAGCTGAACTGGAAAAGCTGATGAGCCTATATATGAATGCAGATAAGTATGGAAGAAGTACAATATGTAACATTTATTATGATACTCCCGATTATCTCCTTGTCAGGCGTTCCAACGACAAACCCGAATATAAGGAAAAACTCAGGGTGAGAAGTTACGGTACAGCAAAAAAAGACAGTACGGTATTTGTAGAGCTGAAAAAGAAATACAACTCTGTAGTTTACAAAAGGCGTATCGACATGACAGAAAAACAGGCGGAACGATTTTTAGTGGACAGAACAGAAAAGCCGAACTCTCAGATTGCAAGAGAAATTGACTACTGTTTTGAACGCTATGCAGATTTACAGCCGAAAGTATTTTTATCATACAAACGACAGGCTTTTTACAGCAAGACAGATGACAATTTCCGAATGACTTTTGACGAAAACATCTTATGGAGAGATTATGACCTTTCCTTATGCAATGGCGTTTATGGAACACCCGTACTTGACGAAGATAAAGTATTGTTGGAAGTCAAGACAGCAGGAGCAATTCCGCTTTGGTTGATTGAATTTCTCAGTGTCAATAAAATCTACAAAACCTCATTTTCAAAATATGGTACGGCATACACACAGATATTCAAAAGAAATCAACATCAGAAAGAACAGATAAACGAAACAGCAAATTTGATTTTACATCAGCCACTTGAAAAGATGGCAGTATAATAATAAGGGGGATATCACTATGACAAGCGCAATTTTTAAAGGGATTTTCGATACAAGCACACAAGCAACCGTTTCCGTAGAGAATTTTCTGTTATGTATGACAGTTTCACTGCTGATAGGCATATTTCTTGCTTTTGTCTATACTGTGAAAAACAAATACACCAAGAGTTTTCTTATGACACTGGCAGTCTTACCGACAGTGGTATGTGTGGTAATTATGATGGTCAACGGTAATATCGGAACAGGTGTAGCGGTTACAGGAGCATTCAGTTTAGTCAGATTTCGTTCAGCTCCGGGCAATGCCAAAGAAATTGCGACAATTTTCTTAGCAATGGGTGCAGGATCAATGACAGGCATGGGTTATCTGGGATATGCTGTATTATTTTCTCTGATAATGGGTATCATCATTGTACTTTACAACCTCTCAAGTTTCGGAGATAAAACAGGCGACAAAATATTACGCATCACCATTCCTGAAGACCTTGACTATAATGAACTTTTCGATGACCTTATGAAACAGTATACCAACAATTACGAAGTTGTTTCTGTAAAGACAACCAACATGGGTAGTATGTTCAAACTCACCTATAATATCACTTTAAAAGACAGTTCACTGGAAAAGAAATTCATTGATGACCTCCGTTGCAGAAACGGTAATCTTGAAATCAGTATTTCCAAACCTGAAATGAATACCAATGAACTGTAAGATAAATCCATACAAAAGCCCCTGAAAAAATCAATATTTACCGTTCATTTCTTAAACTCCGTTGCAGAAACGGGAATAACAGAGATGGAATCTATGACACAGATATTCAGGGGCTTTACGATTTTATTCTTATCCCTAACAAATAACATCAATCCAAAATATGAATTTTACTTAGGAGGTAACACCATGAAAAAATTGACAAAAAAGAATTTAACAGCTATGATTATCAGTCTTGCATTAATTATGTCTTTTGTCGGTTGTTCCACGACAAACAATACGACCTCTGATGACAATACGACTGCTACGATAAACAGTAATCAAAATGATACAGATAAAAATGATACTACATCTTCTGACAGTTCATCAAAAGTAAAAACGACTTCTTCAACATCTGCTGACGATATGTTTACCAGCCGTGACAAAGAAGTTGGCTATGATGACACTACTTCCGTTACTATCACCCTCGCCGACAACAAAACCTCCTCCAGCGACAACTCTGTTACTGTAGACGGCAATACCGTTACCATTACTAAAGAAGGTACCTATATCCTCTCAGGTACATTGACAAACGGTCAGATTATTGTTGATACAGACAGTTCCCAAAAAGTTCAGTTAGTTCTCAACGGTGTCAATATCAACTGCGAAACAAGTTCAGCAATCTATGTCAAACAGGCTGACAAGGTATTTATCACTCTTGCTAACGGCAGCGAAAATACGCTCTCTAATTCCAAAGAATTTGTCAATACCGATGATGAAGAAATAGATGCTGTTATCTATTCCAAAGATGATATTACTTTCAACGGTTCAGGCAAACTCACCGTCAATGCAAAATATGGACACGGTATTGTATCAAAAGATGACCTTGTCTTTACCAGCGGTACTTATACAGTGACAGCACAAAACCACGCTTTATCAGGTAAAGATAGTGTTCGTATAGCAGACGGTACATTCAACCTCACTGCAGGTAAAGACGGTATCCACAGCGAAAATACCAAAGATACTGACAAAGGCTTTATCTATATCGAAAACGGTACATTCAAAATTACTTCTGACGGTGACGGCATGGACGCTTCTTTAAGTTGCCAGATTGTAAGCGGAACTATAGACATTACTTCAGGTGGCGGAGTTTCTAATGCTACACAGAAACAGGATAATGATATGATGTTCGGCAGAAACTTCAATCAGAATAATACCAATACCTCCTCTGATGAAGATTCAACCAGTACCAAAGGTATCAAAGCAGACGGTGATATTACGATATCAGGCGGAACAGTCAATATCAATTCTTCTGACGATGCTTTACATTCCAATACTAATCTCAATATTACTAAAGGTACGCTTACCATTTCTACAGGCGATGACGCTATACACGCCGACAGCAATACCGCTATCAGTGGCGGAACAATCAACATCACAAAGAGTTATGAGGGTATCGAAGGACAGACAATCGAAATTTCAGGTGGAGATATTACCCTTTACGCAACTGATGATGGTATCAATGCCGCAGGCGGTAATGACCAGAGTGGTTTCGGTGGCAATATGAAACAGGATATGTTCGCAAGTGATGACAATGCCTATATCAAAATTTCAGGCGGTAAAATCGTTATCAATGCAGATGGTGACGGTGTAGACTCTAACGGTAATCTCTATGTCAGTGGTGGAGAAACTTATGTCAACGGTCCTACCAACAACGGCAACGGTGCATTGGATTATAACGGTGACGCACAAATTACAGGCGGTATCTTTGTAGCCGTCGGAGCAAGCGGAATGGCTCAGAACTTTGGCAGTAATTCTACACAGGGTTCAATCATGGTCAACACTTCTTCAAATACAAGCGGTGACATCACTCTGAAAGACAGTTCAGGCAATACAATTTTGACCTATTCCCCCACTAAAACTTATAATTCTGTTGTCGTCAGTACACCCGATATCAAAAAGGGCAACACTTATACCCTCACTGCTAACGGTACAGATACAACTGTTGAAATGACAGACATCATTTACGGCAATTCCAACGGTATGGGCATGGGCGGTATGCAAGGCGGTATGCGTGGTGGTATGGATAACATGACACCTCCTGATATGAACGGTAATACAGACGGTAATTTCAAAGGCGGTATGCGTGGCAGAATGAACTCTGATAACAATACCACGCAAATGCCAAACGGCAATCAACTCAATGATAACAACAATAATACAGATAATACCATTTCAGTGTAATCCCCCCTATATACTAACCCCAAAGCAAGACTTCCGTGTAAAAGCGGAAGTCTTGTTGTTATCCTTGTATAGCTGTGACAATTAAAAGTTTTTTGTCCACTTTTTTTCAAAAAAGTGGGCGGGATTTTCAAGGGTGCAACCCTTGAACAGGGGTTCGGGGACAGCGTCCCCGATTGTCTTGACAAAATTATAATAATTTATATAATTAAGTTATAGAAAACTAATTCTGATAACAAGGAGTGAGTGTATGAAAAAAGAAAACTATAATGTGACTGGTATGACTTGTGCTGCTTGCAGTGCCAGAGTAGAAAAAACAGTTGCTAAACTTGACGGCATTGACAATGTATCTGTCAATCTGCTGACGAACAGCATGGAGGTAAACTATGACCCGAATATTTTAACTTCTGACAATATTATCTCTGCTGTAGAAAAGGCAGGTTATGGGGCAAATCTCAAAAATCAGAATACTAATAAACCAAAATCATATACCGTAACAGATGAAACAACGCAAATCAAAAAAAGACTGATTTCCTCTTTAGTGTTTCTGCTACCGCTTTTTTATGTTTCTATGGGACATATGATAGGTTTACCGCTACCACATTTTCTTCACGGTGACGGCAATGCTTTGACTTTTGCCTTCACCCAATTCTTATTGGTCGTTCCGATTGTATTCATCAACTTTCACTATTTTAAAAACGGTTTTAAAAATCTCTTTCATCTCAGTCCTAATATGGATTCCCTCATTGCTATCGGTTCAGGTGCGTCTGTTGTTTACGGTATTTTCGCTATTTACCGTATAGGTTGGGGTTACGGTCATCATGTTCCCGAAATTGCCGTAAAATATTCCATGAACCTGTATTTTGAATCTGCAGGAATGATTTTGACTTTGATTACTCTCGGCAAATTTCTGGAAAGTCGTGCCAAACGAAAAACAACTGATGCTATCACCAGACTTATCAATCTCAGACCGCAGAGTGCTTTCGTTATCCGTGACGGAAATACCGTAGAAACAGATATTAACGATGTTATCAAAGGCGATATTGTTGTTGTTAAACCTGGTGCCATTATCCCTGTTGACGGTATCATTATCAAAGGTGACTGTACAGTTGACGAATCCGTTATCAGTGGCGAAAGTATGCCTGTTGAAAAACATGAGGGCGATACCGTTACAGGTGCTACTGTCAACAAAAGCGGTTATATCGAAATCAAAGCGACAAAAATCGGTGAGGACAGCACTTTAAATCAGATTATCAGACTTGTTGAAGAAGCCTCTGCTACCAAAGCACCTGTTGCCAAAATTGCGGATAAAATCAGCGGTGTATTTGTTCCCATTGTTATCGGTATTGCTTTAGTATCAGCGATGGTATGGTTGATTGTCGGACAGACCTTTGAATTTGCTTTATCAACGGGAATTTCTGTACTTGTCATATCCTGTCCTTGTGCATTGGGTCTGGCTACGCCTACCGCTATCATGACGGGTACAGGTCGTTCGGCACAAATGGGAATTTTGATTAAGTCCGCTGAATGTCTGGAAACTTCAGGAAAAATTGATACCGTTGTTCTGGACAAAACAGGTACACTCACTACAGGAAAACCACAGGTTACAGATATCATGGTCTTTGATTTTGACAGGAAAATATTGATTGATATTGCTACTTCTATCGAAAAATTCTCTGAACACCCTCTGGCAAAAGCAGTTGTGGAATACGGTGAAAAGAAAAATTATTCAGCTGTTACCGTCAGTAATTTTGAAAACTATGGTGGTATGGGAATATCGGCAATCGTAGAAAGCAATACTTTCTTTGCAGGCAACACACGATTAATGCAAATGCAAAATATCAACACGGAACGCTTTAACGATACTCTCGAAACCCTTGCCCGACAGGGAAAAACACCATTGTTTTTTGCGGAAAATCAGCGTATAATAGGTATCATGGCTGTAGCAGATGTCATTAAAGAAACAAGTAAAATGGCTGTTCGTGAACTGAAAGATATGAACATTGATGTTGTTATGCTGACGGGCGACAATCAGACCACCGCCAAAGCGATTGCTGAAGATTGCGGTATTGATAAAGTTTTTGCACAGGTACTTCCACAAGACAAAGAAGAAAAAGTCAGACAGTTACAAAGCGAAAATAAAATTGTTGCTATGGTAGGCGATGGTATCAATGATGCTCCTGCACTGGTCAGGGCTGATGTTGGTATTGCTATAGGGGCAGGCACGGATATTGCCATTGAAAGTGCTGATGTCGTATTGGTCAAAAGCAATCTGACCGATATCGTGCGGTTAATTCAGCTCAGCCGAAGAACGATGAAAAATATTAAAGAAAATCTTTTTTGGGCATTAATCTACAATTCTATTGGTATACCGATAGCCAGTGGTGTATTTTACAGCCTTTGGGGGTGGCAGATGAACCCTATGTATGGTGCATTGGCAATGAGTATGAGTTCTGTATGTGTGGTGACAAATGCTTTACGCTTACGCAGATTTACCCCGAAATTCAGATATTACAGCGATGAGAATAATAGTACTCTTTCGACTGATGATAATAATATCGAAAACGATGAACCGGAAACGGAGGATAACACAATGACAAAAAAAGTATTGATTGATGGTATGATGTGCGAACACTGTTCAGGCAGAGTAGAACAGGCACTCAACAACATTGACGGTGTTACCGCAAGTGTAAACCTCAAAAAGAAAACGGCAACTGTTAAAGGTGATGTTTCTGACGAAACGATTAAAACAGTCGTTAAAGAAGCAGGTTATACGGTTGTGGAAATCAAACAGTCGCAATTTCCTTTTTGAAAATCAAAATGAAAAAAGTGTGCAGGTCAGATTATCGCTTGCACACTTTTTTATTTCAGCACTTTTTTCAAAATTTGCGACAGCAAATTTTCCAGAAAAGTTTTTGTCCACTTTTTTCAAAAAGTGGACAGGGTCAAGGGGCGGTAGCCCCTTGTGGGATTTTAAAGGGCAACGCCCTTTAATTCCCCGAAAAAATTCAAAATTGCGTAAGCAAATTTTGTTACATTATAAAAATTTCTATTTGTCGTATAAAATCATGAACCGATGTTGTGTTTTTTTGAAAAAAGGTTTATAATCTTTGCTATCAATAAATAAAAAAGAGGGATTTGCGATGGAAAATATTCCTGTCACCAACGGTTACTGTCCGCACTGTGGTAAAAAAATTTCGGGTTATAACCAATCATCAAGAGATTTCGGAACACCTGTACGGTATTGTAAACACTGTCAGAAACCTTATCTTGATACACGCTATATTGAATTAGCAGTAGAGGGCTATAATCCGAATTATCTGACAACCAAAATGGGAATACGAATTTTGTTAATAGGAATTATCGGAACAGTATTGGCAGGAGGAATAAATTTACTGAACTATTATAACGGTTATTATTCTTTGCGTGCAGTATTATGCAGTGTACTTGGACTAATACTGATAATTATTGGTATTGTGGATATTATCAGAGTAAAAACAGGACTGAAAGCGAAAAGTCTGGAAAAGAAAAGGACGGAATCTGTACAAAGATTACAAGATAGAGCGTATGCCTTAACCTTAAAAAACTGCGGTTATAATGTTCCACAGGAATATCTGGAATAATCTGTTTTCGTGCCGTGTAACAAACGGCATTTTTTGTTTTATGATAAACAGTAATGTTTCACGTGAAACATTCGGAAAAATATCCGCAAAGAGTGTTTCACGTGAAACATTGATAAACAAAAACTGTTTTGAGAATATGTCAAAATTTGCTTACGCAAATTTTGTTTTGGATTTTGGGGAGTTTAAGGGCTTCGCCCTTAAAAATCCCAGCAGGGGCTTTGCCCCTGCACCCCACCACTTTTGAAAAAGTGGACAAAACTTTTAATTGTCACAGCTATATGGGGATTAAGGATTACTCTGTTTTTGATGAACCGGGAGAGTTGATACCTGTTGCATTAAAGACAAGACCTCTTGAACCATCAATTTTAACGATTGTGCCTGTTTTAAGGAGTTTTGTTGCATTTTTAGCACCGATGATGGCGGGTTTATCCAGTGTCATAGCAACAATAGCTCCATGAGAGGACATTCCGTCTTCTTCTGTGATAATTGCTCCTGCAGTTTTGAGTAAAGGAAGAATATTGTTGGAAGTTTTAGCAATAACAAGGATATCACCAGCCTTAAAGTTCAGTCTTGCTTCTTCTTCCGTCTGACATACACAAAGATGACCGCAATAATCTGCCGTACTGACAGCCGTTCCTGCAACCAGCACATCACCGACTAAATGTACTTTCAACATATTTGTTGTTCCTGAAATTCCAAGCGGAATACCTGCCGTGATAACCGCCAAATCACCGTTCTGAACTAATCCTTCCTGTTGCGATACATCAACCACATGTTCGAACAAGTCATCAGTATTATTTTGTTCTTCAATCATGATAGGAATAACGCCCCATGATAAATTCATCTGTCGTCTGACTTTAGGAGAAGTAGTTCCGCAGATAATCGGGCAAGCGGGACGGTATTTAGAAATTTCTCTTGCGGTAAGACCTGATTTAGAAACGGTCATGATTGCGACTGCTCCCAAGTCGTGAGCAGTAGTACAGGTAGCATGAGAGATTGCCGAAGTAACATCAGGTCTTTCACTGATATCACGCTTCTGGAAACGGCTGATATAATCAATATCTCTTTCTGTTCGTCTTGCGATAATATCCATCGTGTGCAAAGCCTCGACGGGATATTCACCTGCTGCTGTTTCACCACTCAGCATGATAGCACTTGTACCATCATAAATAGCATTGGCAACATCGGTAGATTCTGCTCTTGTCGGACGGGGATTTTTCATCATGGAGTCCAGCATTTGTGTTGCAGTGATGACTTGTTTTCCAGCTTCATAGGCTTTTTTAATCAATTCTTTTTGGATAATAGGAACTTCTTCCAAAGGAATTTCTACGCCCATATCTCCTCTGGCAACCATGATACCGTCTGATGCTCTGATAATTTCATCAATATTCTGAACGCCCTCTTCATTTTCGATTTTTGCAATAATACGGATATCATCGCAATTATTGAGTGCCAGTTCATGACGCAACTGGAAAATATCTTCGGGAGTTCTGGTAAAGGACGCAGCGATAAAATCAAAATCTTCCCTTACGCCAAAAGCAATATCTTCTTTATCTTTTTCGTTGATAAATGGCAACGAAAGACTTACTCCGGGAACATTTACCCCTTTATGTGAGGCAATAAAGCCTTCGTTGATAACTTTACATTCAATACTTGTTGGTGTAAGATTCTGAACCACCATTTCAATCAGACCATCATCTACTAAAATTTTATCGCCGACTTTCAAATCGTCAGGCAATCCCTTGAATGTAATAGAACAGCATTTGTCGTTACCTTCTACTTCTGAAGTCATGAAGGTAAAGGTCTGACCTGTTTTAAGGAGTTCTTTGCCGTTTTTAAAGTTACCTGTACGGATTTCAGGACCTTTTGTATCCAGCAACAATGCGACAGGTTTTTTGAGTTCGTCACGCATTTTTTTAATCTTGTCAATACGGACTTTTTGTTGTTCATGTGTACCGTGTGACATATTGATTCGGGCAACATTCATTCCGCCTTCAATCAACAGACGCAGTATATTTTCATCGTCTGTAGCAGGTCCCATTGTGCAAATGATTTTTGTTTTTCTGACTTGACTTAACATAGATTTAATTAACCTCCCTGTTTATTCAGTTAAAATTATTATACAATATTTCTCAGAAAATAACAATCATTTTTTATAAAAAAATATTGATGAATATTCTATTATTGTCAAGTATGCTAAAACACAGCACTGTTTTTTAGGAATATTTTCTACCTGAGCGGTTAAAAGTCAAATAGTTATTGTCAAAATCTGCTTACGCAGATTTTGTTTGGAATTTTTATTCATTAAAGGGCTTTCGCCCTTTAAAATCCCACAAGGGGACTTTGTCCCCTTGACCCCTACCACTTTTGAAAAAGTGGACAAAACTTTTAATTGTCATAGCTATACAAGTTAGAAAACAATCAAAAAAACATTTCAAAATTGATACAGATATGATATAATATAAATTAATAATCATTTTAAATTGTTATGATACAGAGGGGGATTTTTTGATGGGATTTTTTGCAGGAAAATTCGATATTGCGGTAATCGGTGCGGGACACGCAGGCATTGAGGCAGGACTTGCGGGGGCAAGGTTAGGCTGTAAAACAGTGGTATTTACCATCAATATGGACGCTGTAGGAAATTGTCCGTGTAATCCGTCTATAGGCGGTACGGCAAAGGGGCATTTAGTCCGTGAGATTGACGCTTTGGGCGGAGAAATGGGAAAAACAGCTGACGAAAGTATGTTACAAATGCGTATGCTCAATCGTGGCAAAGGACCTGCTGTACATTCTCTGCGTATGCAAATCGACAGACGGAAATACAGCCAAATTATGAAACATAAACTGGAATTACAGGAAAATTTAGAAGTTCATCAGGCGGAAATTGTCAGTATCAGACAAGGAGAAAGTGCTTGGTTGCTGGAAACCCGTTTGAAAGCTATCTATGAATGCAAGACTGTCATTATTGCTACGGGAACATTTCTTAGTGGTAAAGTATATGTCGGTGATGTTTCTTATGAAAGTGGTCCTGACGGCATTTTTCCTGCGGCATTTCTGGGACAATCTCTCAAAGAATTAGGATTACCACTCAGGCGTTTCAAGACGGGAACACCTGCCAGAGTACTCAGACGCAGTATTGATTTTTCAGATTTGGAAGAACAATGCGGAGATGAACCCGTTATACCGTTTTCTTATGATACACTGACACTCCCCGAAAATAAAGTGACTTGTCATATCAGTTGGACAAATGACAATACGAAAAAAATCATTCTGGACAATATCCATCGTTCACCTTTATACGGTGGTCTGATTGAGGGAGTAGGTCCCAGATATTGTCCCAGTATTGAAGATAAGATTGTCCGTTTTGCGGATAAACCACGCCATCAGTTATTTATCGAACCTTGTGGAATGAATACCGAAGAAATGTATTTACAAGGAATGTCCTCTTCTTTGCCCGAAGATGTACAGTTGGACTTTTATCATTCAATAAAAGGGCTGGAAAATGTTGTGGTTATGCGTCCTGCTTATGCGATTGAATATGATTGTGTTGACCCCACAACAATGAAAAGTACACTGGAGTTTGAAAAATTTTCAGGTCTTTATGGTGCTGGACAGTTTAACGGCAGTTCAGGTTATGAGGAAGCGGCAGCACAAGGTCTGGTAGCGGGTATCAATGCTGCCATGAAAGTTTTGGGAAAAGAACCTATGATTTTAGACAGAGCGTCTTCTTATATTGGTACACTCATTGATGACCTTATTACCAAAGGTGCTGACGACCCCTACAGAATGATGACTTCCCGTTCAGAATACCGCCTTATTTTAAGACAGGATAATGCTGATGAACGACTTACCCCTATCGGCAGAAAAATCGGTCTGATTTCTGATGAAAGATGGGAACGCTTTACTACAAAACAGGAACAGAAAAAACAGGAACTCAAACGGTTAAAAAATACTGTCATCTCCCCTACTGATGAAGTCAACAAAATACTTGTTTCACGTGAAACATCAGAAATTTCCACAGGTGTCCGTCTGATTGATTTGCTCAAAAGACCTCAACTCAATTATGAATGTCTTACCTCTGTTGATACCACAAGACCACAGCTGAACCCCAATATTTTTGAACAGGTAGAAATCGAAGTCAAATACGAAGGCTATATCAAACGACAGTCTGAACAGATTGCTAAAATGCGGAAACTGGAAGAAAAAAAATTACCCAGTATTGATTTCAATGAAATTACAGGACTGCGTCTGGAAGCGATTGAGAAACTCAATAAAATCAAACCTGAAAATATCGGTCAGGCGTCCAGAATAAGCGGTGTCAGTCCGTCAGATATTTCCGTATTATTAATCTGGCTGGCACAACACAAAAATTCAATGCGTAATTCATAATGCGTAATTCGTAATTATTTTATAAAAAATGTCAAGCTGTGACAATTAAAAGTTTTTTGTCCACTTTTTTTCAAAAAAGTGGGCGGGATTGTTAAGGGCGACAGCCCTTAACGAAAGCAGGATTTTAAAGGGTGGCAGCCCTTTAACTCCATTAATCAAAAGGGAGATACCAGATGATAAATGATTTTAGCACTACACTGACAAACGGTATGCAAAAATTCAATATTGCACTTAATGATACACAGACAGAACAATTTCAAATTTACTGTAATCTGTTGATAGAATGGAATAAGAAATTCAACCTTACGGCTATCACTGACCCTTGTGAAATTGCCATTAAACACTTTGTTGACAGTTGCACTATTCTTCGTTATGTGGATATTCCTAAAAATGCAAATATGATAGATGTCGGTACAGGAGCAGGATTTCCCAGTATTCCTTTAAAGATTGTCAGACCTGATATCCATCTTACTTTGCTTGACAGTCTGAACAAGCGGTTGATATTTTTAGATGAAGTTGCTCGTCAACTGAATATGACAGTCGAAACCGTACACGGACGAGCAGAAGATTGCGGGCAAAAAACCGTTTACAGAGAAAATTTCGATATTTCTGTTTCCAGAGCAGTTGCACCATTGAATATTCTAAGCGAATATTGTTTGCCATTCGTCAGAAAAGGCGGAAAGTTTATTGCCATGAAAGGCAAAAATGTACAACCTGAAATTGACAACAGTCGAAAGGCGATAAAATTACTTGGCGGAACATATAACAACATTGTTGAATTTCATATTGATGAAAACAATCGTAGTATTGTCATTGTTGACAAAACAAACGCTACACCATCTGTATATCCCCGACACAATTCAAAAATTTCCAAAAAGCCCTTGTAAGCGGTGGCTTCGCCCCCGCACCCCTGAGTTAAGGGCGTTGCCCTTAACAATCCCACAAACTTTTTGAAAAAAGTTTGACAAAAACTTTTATGAAAATTTGCGATAGCAAATTTTAAAAGAAAAATATCGTTATATTAAGAAAAACTACACGCTTAATTTAGACAAGCGTGTAGTTTTTGATTTATAGATTATTATTTATCATCATTATTTATCCATTATAAGAATAGTTCGGAGCTTCTTTAGTAATGCTGATGTCATGAGGGTGGCTTTCTTTCAGACCTGCACCTGTAATTCTGACAAACTGTGCTTTCTGATGTAATTCATCAATATTTTTACAGCCTGTGTAACCCATACCTGCACGCAATCCGCCGACCATCTGATAAATCGTTTCGGATAACATTCCTTTATAAGGTACTCTGCCTTCGACACCTTCAGGAACGAACTTTTTGAAGCCACTCTGGAAATATCTGTCCTGACTGCCTTTACCCATTGCTCCAAGACTGCCCATTCCACGATAAACCTTGAACTGTCTGCCTTGATAGATTTCACTATCTCCAGGAGATTCTTCGCAACCCGCTACAAGTGAACCAATCATTACCGTATTACCGCCTGCTGCCAGTGCTTTGACAATATCACCTGAATATTTGATACCGCCGTCTGCAATAATAGGAATACCATATTCTGCGGCTGCACAAGCTGCGTCATAAATAGCGGTAATCTGCGGAACACCTATACCTGCAACCACTCTTGTTGTACAGATAGAACCAGGACCTATACCGACCTTTACTGCGTCAGCACCTGCTTCGATTAACGCTCTTGTTGCGTCTGCAGTTGCCACATTGCCTGCGATAAGCTGTACATCAGGGAAAGCTGTCTTTACTCTTTTTACAGCATTGATGACATTTCTGTTATGACCGTGTGCGGAATCCAGAACAAGTACATCAACCTGAGATTTTACCAGTTCTGCTACTCTTTCCAGTACATCTGCGGTTGCTCCTATTGCCGCACCGCAAAGTAATCTGCCGTTGTTATCTCTTGCTGAATTGGGATACTGTGTAAGGTTTTCGATATCTTTAATGGTGATAAGACCTTTCAGCATGCCGTCATCATCAACAATGGGAAGTTTTTCGATTTTATGTTCTCTCAACAGTTCCTGAGCCTGTTTCATATTTGTTCCGACAGGTGCAGTAATCAGTTGTTCGTAAGTCATGACATTTTTAATCTGCTGACTATAGTCGGCATCTGTCATAAAGCGTAAATCACGGTTGGTAATAATACCGACAAGTTTTCCATTTTCGCATATAGGCACACCTGAGATTTTGTATTTTGCCATAAGATGATTAGCGTCACTGACAAGATGTTCGGGCGAAAGGAAAAAAGGATTAGCGATAACACCGTTTTCTGAACGCTTTACCCTGTCAACCTGGTCTGCCTGTGTTTCAATCGACATATTCTTATGAATAATACCGATTCCGCCTTCTCTGGCAATCGCAATCGCCATTCTGGTTTCCGTTACGGTATCCATAGCCGCTGTAATAAGTGGGGTATTGAGGGTAATTTTCTTTGTCAGTCTTGCCGAAATATCCACATTGGCAGGTTCAACGCTGGACTCTCCCGGAATTAACAGTACATCGTCAAAGGTGAGTGCCTCTTTACAAAATTTTTCCTGATAATTTTTGTTTATCATTTTGCAATTCCTCCTTATTGTTTCGGTCAAATACATATAAAGCTGTCTTTAGGTTATTATATCGATTATAGCGGTTCACAGCAGATTTGTCAATACAAAAATTCGACATTATTATAGGAATTTAAATCACATAAGATTACTTTTCCAGATAATATATACCGTCTTGTTTTTCTACAGAATAACCGTATCTGGCACTTTCTGTATAGATATCGTTGATACCTAGTACAGAAACACTTTCTTCGGGAAGATAAATATATTTGGCTTTATTTTCGGGATTAAGGGCATAATAGTCTTTCAGTCTTTGATAGGAACTTTCTTTAATACCAGAAGCCCATGAAGAATACGAACCGCAAGGAAATTGGTCAAGATATAGATATCCCCATGTTCGAATATCTGTAATGACAATTCTGTCAGGTGTTTTATTCTGATAATAAGATAATCTGTCATAGAAGCAGTTATAACTTTCCAAATTGTTTTTTGAAGTAAAAATTCCTTTTGCAGGTCCTTGTTCGATTTGACAAATCATATTTTTCATATTGTTTCCATACGGCAAATGATAAACTTTTATCGCCAATAAAAACAAGATTTGCATACTTAATTCCAATATAAAGAGGAATTGACAAACTTTCTGATGTATTTTTTTGAATGATGAAGACTGATTTTCTTTTTCTGATTTCAATTCTTGAAGAAATACAAAAATAAAGATAATACATGCAATATTCGATACTGCCATTGCCATAAAAATAACAGTATAAAGCTGATTAGATGAAAAATGTACGCAAAAAGAATAGATTATTCCTGGAATAAAAACACAGTAAAATAGTGGTTTTGGTTGATGTTCGCACAAAAGGTAGGCAGTAAATCCCACAAACATAACAGGAAACATAACGGCTGTAAAGTACATTTCTATAAGATGAGAATACATCAGCAAAAATGATACAATGGCAATCACAGTACTTACTGAAAAGTATATCGAACGGTGACATTTTCGTTTTTTGTCCAACAGCATTGCCACAACAGTAATGAAGTATGCAAAAAAGCAAAAATAAATATATCCGCAACAAAACAATATTGCCAAAAAATAATCTATGATTTTTTTAATGAAAGAACTTTGAATATGTTCAGGATCACCGAAAAGTACAGAAGGAAAATTCCGTACAATATTTTCTATATCTGTCCTCGAAAAGACAAATAGCAAAAACGCAAATGCACAAAGGACTATACCGACCGTAATCCATAAAAAAGTATTTACCTCAAACAGATAGGTAAAGATGACAGTATTTTTACCTTTTTCACCAAAAAGTTTATGCCAAAAAATACGAAACAGTACGGTCAAAACATAAAAAATATAGATTATTGCTACATACGGACAAGATAAAACGGAAAAAGAAAGGAATATTCCTGTAATCATTAATGGCAATTTTCTTTTTTGTTCTTCTGTTGCTAAAAAGATTCCTGCTACAAGCAGACTGTCCATAGCAGTAGCATTATAGCTGAATGTACAAAGAGGATATAATTCAAATAAATAATATAATGTTACTGCAATAACAGCAGCATATCTGTATTTTCTTAAGCGAAAATATATCCATGTTCCCATAACCGTACGCAAACACAGATAGGTAATTCTCATCGCTAACAATATTCCCTCTGTAGAACCGTGAAACAATTTATACAGAAAAATAAACGGTACTCTCAACACTGCTGAAAGCTGTGATAGATGCCATTCATCTTTAAAGAAGGTATCTCCTTGTATAAGTCGATTGGCAATCGTAAAATAAAACGGTTCATCGCATTCCTGAAAACCGTAAAAACATTTCCACAACGAAAGGAAAAAAGTGAAAGCCATTAGAATACAGAAAATCACATTTTGGGTTATTTCATTTTTTTGGAGTTTTGTAATAGTCATTTTTTCTTATTTTATCATTTCCTTTCCTCCCATGTAAGGACGCAATGCTACAGGAATATTAACTGACCCATCAGCATTGAGATTATTTTCTAAGAAAGCGATTAACATTCTGGGGGGAGCAACAACAGTATTGTTTAGGGTATGAGCAAAATATTTTCCGTTTTTACCCTTTACACGGATTTTCAATCTTCTTGCCTGTGCGTCACCTAAGTTGGAACAACTGCCGACTTCAAAATATTTTTTCTGTCTTGGTGACCATGCTTCTACATCTATTGACTTGACTTTCAAATCCGCCAAATCTCCCGAACAACATTCCAGTGTTCTTACAGGAATATCCAGAGAACGGAATAAGTCTACCGTATTTTGCCAAAGTTTATCGAACCACATTTTGCTGTCCTCTGGCTTACAGACAACTATCATTTCCTGCTTTTCAAACTGATGAATACGGTATACGCCACGCTCTTCTATACCATGAGCCCCTTTTTCCTTTCTGAAACAGGGCGAATAACTGGTATAGGTATATGGGAGATTTTCTTCCTTATTGATAGTGTCGATAAACTTACCTATCATGGAATGTTCGCTTGTACCGATAAGATAAAGGTCTTCGCCTTCGATTTTATACATCATAGCGTCCATTTCGGCAAAACTCATGACACCTGTCACCACATTACTTCTTATCATGAACGGCGGTACACAATAGGTAAACCCTCTGTCAATCATGAAATCCCTTGCATACGAAATTACCGCTGAATGTAATCTGGCAATATCTCCCATAAGATAGTAAAATCCGTTACCTGCCACACTTCTTGCACTGTCTAAATCAATTCCGTTGAATTTTTCCATAATTTCTGTGTGATACGGAACTTCAAAATCAGGAACAACAGGTTCACCAAATCTTTCAATTTCCACATTTTGGCTGTCATCTTTGCCTATCGGAACAGACGGGTCAATGATGTTAGGAATAACCATCATTCTTTTTGTAATTTCTTCCTGTAATCTTGCTTCTTCTACTTGTAACTGCTGTAACATTTCTGCTTGTTCAGTAACTTTCTTTTTGAGTTCTTCTGCTTCATCTTTTTTCCCTTTTGCCATCAATCCGCCAATCTGTTTGGAAAATTTATTGCGGTCAGCACGCATATTATCTGCCTGTTGCTGTACAGCTCTGCTTTGCTTGTCCAGTTCAACAACTTCGTCTACTAAAATCAATTTACTGTCCTGAAATTTCTTTTTGATGTTTTCCTTGACCATTTCAGGATTTTCTCTTATCAGTTTAATATCCAACATAAATACTGTTACTCCTTTGACTTACATTATATTTTTACCTAACAACTGTGCCAGTGCAAACAAATCCTCTTTGCTGTAAAATTCGATTTCCAGCGTACCTTTTTCCTTGCTGTCACCGTTGACGGTTACTCTTCTTCCCAGATGTTCTTTCAACGACAGCTCTACCTCATCATAGTAAGAAAGTCGTTTCGGTTTCTTTTTTGATGTTTCACGTGAAACATTATTGTTTTCCGTTTCACTGTTGATTTTTTTAACGATATTCTCCAGATGTCTTACCGAAATATCATTTTCCAGACAGACTTTGGCACATTTAAGCATATCTTCCTGACTTTTCAATCCCAACAGTGTTCTGCCATGTCCCGCACTTAATTTTCCGCTGTTGATAAGGTCAATGATTTCTGACGGTAACGAAAGCAAGCGTAACGCATTGGCAATAGCGGGTCGTGATTTGCCGACAATCTTAGAAATATCTTCCTGTGACATTCCGTATTCTTCTATGAGTTTCTTAAATCCGAATGCTTCTTCAATGGGGGTGAGGTCTTCTCGCTGAAGATTTTCAATCAATGCGATTTCTGTTGTTTCCAAATCGGTCAGTTCCCGAATAACAACAGGAACTTCATTTAAACCTGCCATTCGGCTTGCTCTCCAGCGTCTTTCTCCTGCGACTATCTGATAACCACCATCGGCAATCGGTCGCACAAGTAGCGGTTGCAATACTCCATGCTGAGATATCGACTGTGCCAGTTCAGCCAAAGCGTTTTCGTCAAATTCTCGGCGTGGCTGAGATTTGTTCGGTTCAATCTCTGAAATCCGCAAAGTAACAGGACTGTTATCACTCTCATTTTCATTTTCAATAAAAATAGCTCCCAGTCCTTTTCCAAGACCGCCCTTTTTGAATTTAGATGCCATATTTCTCCTCCTTTCAAAAAATTAAGAAATGCTGTGTCAAGGGCTGCCGCCCTTAACAATCCCGCCCACTTTTTTGAAAAAAAGTGGACAAAAAACTTTTATGGCTCACTTCGTTCGGGTTGTTATCTCAAGTATAGCTATAAAAATTAAAAGTTTTTGTCGAACTTTTTTCAAAAAGTTCGTGGGGTTCAGGGGCAACGCCCCTGATGGGATTTTTAAGGGCAAAGCCCTTAAACTCCCCGAAATAATTCAAAATTTGCGTAAGCAAATTTTGTCAATGATTACCAATAATTTCTTTAGCCAGATTGATGTAGGCAATACTTCCTTTGCCTGACTTATCATAATACATCACAGGCATTCCGAAACTCGGTGCTTCCGACAAACGCACACTTCTAGGTACGACTGTTCCCAACACCTTTTTCGGAAAATATTTCTTTACTTCCGCCACAACCTGCTGTGTCAGATTTAATCTTCCGTCATACATCGTCAACAATACGCCCTCTAATTCCAGTTTGTTGTTATACTTCCTCTTGACAAGCCGTATCGTATTAATCAGTTGTGACAATCCTTCCAGAGCATAATACTCACACTGAATAGGTATCAATACCGTATCACTGAAACATAATGCATTTGCTGTGACAATGCCCAAAGACGGCGGACAGTCAATAATAATATAATCATAATTTCCCCTTACAGGAGTAATTCCGTTTTTAAGTAATGCTTCTCTTTTAGGCTTGTCTGCCATTTCCAGTTCTGCTCCCGCCAGATTGATACTGGAGGGGAGAATAGCTAAATTTTCAAATTTTGTCGGCAAAATAATCTTCTGTACATCAACTTCATCGACTAACAAATCATAAGCTGTATATTGTAACTGACTTTTATCAATGCCTACACCACTTGTGGAATTTCCTTGAGGGTCAATATCTACAAGTAAGGTTTTTTTGCCTTGAATACCTAATCCTGCTGCCAGATTAACCGCTGTGGTTGTTTTTCCTACGCCACCTTTCTGGTTGGCTACCGAAATTACCTTAGCCATCGCATAAATCTCTCCTTTCCATAAAATCCTGCTACGCTGACATTAGAAATTATATCATCTTTAACAACAAATGAAAAGTACTTATCGTTATATTTTCTTATCAATTTTCGTAAATTTATTTTATAAGATTTAAAATCACAAATCAAATTTACTTGTCGTATATGTCAATAAAAAATAAAAATATTAGCTAAGTTGCTGATTTTTTTACATTTATTTGACAGCTTTAATGATTGCTTGTATAATACAAGTAATTAGGCTTATAGGCTTTAATGATATACAGGAGGATTTGAAAAATGGGAGAAAGTAAATTATCATGCGACATTTGTGGCGGAAAGGTCGTAGTACAATCAGGCGGAAAATTCGGTATTTGTGAAAACTGTGGTACAAAGTACACTGTCGAAAGAATGAGAGAAATGCTGAGCATATCGGGCATTGAAACTGCAAAGGAAAAAGAAGATATTGAGCGTTGGAAAAATATGCTTTCGATGTATCTGAGCAACTTTGACTTTGTAGCTGCGGAAAATGCTGTAAAGAAAATTCTGGAAGTCAGTAACGGTGACAGTAAAGATGTACAGAACCTGTACAAGTATCTTCAGGTATGGAAATACATTGATATCAAACACGGTGTACTGACAAAATACAGTGGTAAAGCCGATACAGTAGTTATTCCAAGTGGTGTAAAGGTTATTGAGAGAGAGGCATTTCGTGGAAATAAATATCTTAAAGAAATTGCATTGCCGAACAGTTTGAAAAAAATTGATGATGAAACTTTCAGTGAATGTGAAAGCCTTGTTTCCATTACTATTCCGAAGAGTGTTACGAAAATCGGTGAAGGTGCATTCAGAGGTTGTTCTTCTTTGATTTCTGTACAGTTGCCGTCCAGCGTTACCAGAATCGGAGAGAGTGCATTTCGTGGTTGTAGCAGTCTGAAAAGTATTCATATTCCTGACACAGTAACCAGTATAGGAGATTATGCGTTTTATGGTTGCAGTAGTCTGACGACTGTACAGATACCCGTAGGTATTACCAAAATCGGAGAAAGAACATTCAGCGGTTGTTCTAATCTTATCAATATCCAGATTCCTTTGGGGATTACCACTATCAGCGATGGTGCTTTCAGTGGTTGCAGTGGTCTAGCTTCCATAGATATTCCCAACAGTGTCAATTTTATCGGTGACGGTGCTTTCAGAAGTTGCAGTTCTGTTACAGATATTCATATGGCGAACAGTGTTACAGATATCGGACAATATGCTTTTTGTGGTTGCAATAGTCTGACTAATGTACAGATTTCTAATGGTGTTTCAATGATAAGGAGTGGTGTATTTGCCAGTTGTTCAAAATTGGAAAATATATTTATTCCCAACAGTGTGAGAAGTATCGGTAACGGTGCATTTGCCGGTACACCTTTCGGCAGAAAGCAAAGTGACTGGATAACGGCTTTGAAATGTCAGTGGTGTGGCGGTTCGTTCAGTGCAGACGGTTATTGTAGTCGTTGCGGACGAAAGAGAAACTATACAATAGAAAGTAAAGCAAAGGGAAAAATTCTGACCCCAAAATCACCGACTAAACTGTAAAAAATACAGCCTGTTGACTTTATGTCAACAGGCTGTTTCTGTCGGGCTGAGTTAAGGGCTGTCGCCCTTAACAATCCTGCGTCAAGGGTTGCACCCTTGACAATCCTGCCCACTTTTTTGAAAAAAAGTGGACAAAAAACTTTAATCTCACTTCGTTCAGATTGCTTTTGGGCAGATAATTTTTAGTCCCACCATTCATCTACCGGAACGAATCCTTTTTCCTCATTAAAAGTGATAGAATCAAGAACATCATCTTTTTCTCTGAATACCTGACGATAATTTTCCGTTAAAGTTTCATCAAGTAAGTTTGCTCTTACATCACTGGGAATGAAAGCAACAAGATATACAATATCTCCATTGTTATTTGTAAAATAACCCAGATTTTTATAATTATTATCGTCTTCCATTAATTCAGAAACTACCTGAAGTCTGAAAAGAAGACCAAATTGCTGGTCTGAATCATAGTTTGTTTTTTCAACGAAGTCCAAAGTCCGTCCGTTTTCACCGTTATTATTCAGAACATAGATTTTGTTGCCCTGCCAATTTTCAGGAAAGGTCATAGTCATTCCCCAAATTTTGTCACGGTATTCGGTATCGGTAAGAATACTTCCGTCAGTGCGTGTATTTTCATCTATCGGAGCTTCTGTCGGACTGTCAGTAGGTGCCTCAGTAGGTGCTTCCGTAGGTGCTTCCGTTATTTCCTCCATAGTAGGTTCTTCGGTTACCGTTTCGGTGACTTTTTCAGTAGCCTTAACAGTTGATTTTTCTGTAGCTTTTGAAGTTGCTTTAGCAGTTGATTTTTCTGTAGCTTTCTGTGTAGTTGTTGCCGTTGATGTTTCTGTTGCTGTTGCTGTTTTATCGTCAGAAGTTTTGTCTGAACATCCTGCAAACAATGTACCCATTGCGATTGCTCCGACTAAAATACCAATAAAAACTCTTTTTTTCATTTTCATGTACCTCCATAATGTCTGACACATTAAGATAAAAAAGTAAATCAAAAACAAATCCTATCAAAATCCGTCAATAAAAAACTTATTTTGTAAAATTCATTTTGACAGATTTTAGCACAAAATTTCTGAAAAGTCTATATGTTGATTGCACAAACATACATCGAAGTTACTTTTGAATTTTATTGAATGTACACTTATTTATTATAGTACACATCAGCATAAGTTTAAAAAGCGACTTTCCTTTAATTAAGATTGTCAAAATTTGCTTACGCAAATTTTGTTTGGAATTTTTATCCATTAAAGGGCTGCCGCCCTTAAAAATCCCGCCCACTTTTTGAAAAAAGTGGACAAAAACTTTTAATTGTCATAGCTATAAGTGTTTTTATCATTACGCCTTTTCAGAAAATAATGCCAACTGCTCAGTTAAATCAATTCAGGACAATTTTAAGTGTGGCAACATTTCTGGTCATCAAAGATAAATAAGTTTCACCGTTGTCAAAATCTTTTTTGGAGAGATTATGACAAGAATAAAAAGTCATAACTTTGGTATTGGTTTCTTTTGCGATAGTTTCGGCAACAGTTGCGTTACTGAGTTCAATTTTCAATATAACTTGGATATTGTCTTTTCTGACTTTATCGGTGAGAAAAGCAATAGTTGAGGCACTGGGTTCTGTTTCTGATGAACAACCTGGAAATGCGGCATAGTAATTTAAATGATATGTTTCTGTAAAGTAGCGTAATGGAAAACGGTCGCCGAAAATCAATTCTTTACGCATGGATTTGTCAACAACATCTTTGAATTGTTGGTCTAATTCATTTAATTGATGGATATACTTTTCTGTATTGGTGCGGTAAAATTCTGCATTTTGTTTATCAGCCTGACAGATGGTTTCACTGATGGCATTGACCATTTTGATGGCATTTTGTGGTGATGTCCAGATATGTTCATCAATTTCCGTTTCGTCCGTGTCATTGTCTTTTTCCATACCTTCTACAATTTCTTCGTTTACAGTGGTGACATAATCTATTAATTTGATGATTTTTGTTTTTTGGGTGTCTACAGAGTCAAGAATACTGTCTACCCAACTATCACTCTCACCGCCGATATACAGAAATATATCAGCTTCTTCAATACTGATGATATCCTGTGGTGTAGGTTCATAGGTATGGCTTTCTCCTGCGGGAGGAATTAACATACGGAGATTGGCTTTTTCTCCTACAATCTGCCGTGCAAAATCATATTGCGGAAATATTGTAGCAACAATATTGATTTTGCCGTTATCTTTCTGTGTGGTGTTGGTACAGGCACTCAGTGATAACAAAAAAACTATCGCAATCAGTAATAAAGACAGAAATCTTTTCAATTTGATATCCTCCATTGTTTTTTGTGAATTATTCCATAACACGCCTTATTGTATAATAACCACCTATGTTACTATCACGCATGACCATGTAGCCTTCGTCATAAGCATGAACTCGTCCACCGTGTCCATCGTATAGGGCAACATGACCGGGATAACATAAAATATCGCCTTCTTTTGCTTCTTCGATAGACGCTACTTCTTCACCTGCCAGATATAAATCTGTCCGTATACCCCATAAATTTATGCCAAATCTTTCATAAATGCTACAGATAAACCCTGAACAGTCTACGCCTGACGCTAAATCCGTACCACCCCATATGTAAGGAATTTTTCCGACATAGCGGAAAGCCTCGTGTATGACGGTATCGGCAGGAACAGGGTCAACAGGAATATATACACTCACTGTCGGGTCATGTCGTTGCGGTAACATTGTTCCCTCCGCAATGATATGACAACTTGATGATAAATAAGTACCGTCTGTGGTAGTGCATACAGCGTCACATTCACCGTCACCGACAATCGTAATATTTCCCTCTTCGTCTACCAACGCTACATTGGTATCTGTACTGTGCCAGCGTACAGTCTGATTTGTGGCATTGTCAGGACTGATAACCGCTGTCAGTTGAACATCTTCCACTTGAGGACCAATAAATTCATATTCTTCATAATAACTGTAGATATCGGTTACTTTTATCGGAGTTTCAACCGTAATATAACAGTAAGCACTTAATCCGTTTTCAGTAGTGCAGGTGATGACAGCATTTCCTTCTCCTACTGATTTGACAAGTCCGTCTTTTACTATAGCGACACTTTCGTCATCTGTCTGCCATGTGAGTTTTTTCTCGGTCACATTTTTTTCAGGATTGAGTGTAGCTGTCAATTTCAGGGGTTGTTTGAGAGAGGTCATCAGATAGCTTTCTTTATCCAGTGTAATGCTGTCGGGATAAATCGGTTCAGAAACTGTTACAGTAAGTTTTAAAGTTGTATTGGTGTCATTGTCGATACAAAGTACAGTAGTTTTACCTTTGGCAATTCCTTTGATTTTACCGTTCTTGTCCACAGTAACGATTTTTGGGTTGTCGGATTTCCATGTCAGGTTCAGTAATGATTTCTTGACACCGCCAGCCAGTTTGACATCATGACTGCTTCCCTTTTTGAGAGCAATTTCCCTTTGGTCAAGCTGAAAAGAATATTTCGGTGCAATGAGTTTTGTTTTTTTGGGAATTTCACTTGCGATTTCTGTAGATTGTGTAATGGTATAATCAGCATTATGCTGTTTTTCTGTGATAACGACTTTTCTGATATTAACCATTCCCATAATGCACACAGATACGGTGACTGCTACTACAGAAAACAGAATAATCCCGATTTTTTTATTTTTCTCTTGCCAGAATATTTTCATCAAAAACACCTTTAATTATATTGTAATCTCTGCAAAACACTATAACATAAGTACTCAGGTTTATCAAGAAAAGCAAACCAAAATTAAATGTAAATTTACATTTAAGGAAAATACTGTCAGGGATTTCATTTGTTATCTGACGATGTTATTTAAAAAACGATATTTGCTGTTTACATATTACTCATAAAAGATGTTATATATTATAATAAATTCGTCATATTTTTCATGAAGTTACAAAAATTTCAAAAAATATATTGAAATTTAAAGAAAACAGTGTTATAATGACGATGTTGTTGAAAGACAATTCCTTAATTAGTTGGTGTTGATGACGCTGAGGGTACACCTGTTCCCATCCCGAACACAGAAGTTAAGCTCAGTGGTGCCGAAGATACTTGACTGGTGACGGTCTGGAAAAATAGGGAAATGCCAACATTTTGAAGCGGCTACCCGGAGGGTAGTCGTTTTGTTTTTATCCATTAAAGGGCTTCGCCCTTTAAAATCCCACAAGGGGTTTCACCCCTTGACCCCACCACTTTTTGAAAAAAGTGGACAAAAACTTTTAATTGTCATAGCTATAAGTCGTTTTTAATCATTATGAATTACGCATTAAAAAGAATAATACCAACTGCTCAGATGGAATTTTTTCAGTTACAGTTCAGTCGGTGGCGTATGTGTATCAAAGACTGGTCTAAAATTCCCACAATGTGTTCATCGTCAAGGGAATAAAAAATATTTTTCCCCTCTCTCCTTGCTTTGACCAGTCCTTCTGATTTGAGTTGTTTAAGCTGATGGGAAACGGCGGATTGTGTAATATTGAAATCTAGTATCTGTACAAGTTCACTGACACACATTTCTTTCTGTACAAGTGCATAGATAATCTTTACTCTTGTTTCATCTCCCATAACCTTGAAAAATGAGGCAAGTCTGCTGACAACAGGCATTTCCAGACATTTAATACATTCTATTCCGTTTTCCAATATTTCTTCTTTACACTCCATTAAGATTTGCCCCTTTCTATTTTTCCTGCAAAAACCAGATATCTTCCGTATCTACCGTAAAACTTTTATTGCGGAGATATTCCAGCACACCGCCGTCTGATTGAAAATCAAAAATGACTTTGTAGGCATATAAAGTCTGATAAGGATAGCGGTCATTCTGTTTTTTATGATAGCCGTACTTTGTATCTCCCAGTAACGGATATCCTATAGCCGACATACAGGCACGAATTTGATGAGTTCTCCCCGTAAGTAAATTAATTTCTACAAGTGTGTTTCCTTTGATTACCTCAATAACACGATATTCCGTTCTGAAAAATTTACTGTCGGGAATTTCTTTCTGAAAAATACGGACTTTATTTTTTTTCTCATCTTTCCAGAGATAACCGCTGAGTGTACCGCTTTTCTGTTTAAGTATACCTTGTACTATACAAAGATACATCTTAGTAACTTCACGGTTCTTTATCTTTTCATTGAGTGTACGCAGACTTTCGGCATTTTTACAAGCCATGACAATACCACCTGTATTACGGTCGATACGGTTGACCAGTGCAGGGGTAAAGGAGTTTTCTTTTTTGGGATTATATTCTCCTTTATCATAAAGGTAATGCAAAATTCTGGCTATCAGCGAATCAAAATGATAATTTTTGTCAGGGTGTACGATTACGCCCGCTTTTTTATTGACCACGATAATATTGTCATCTTCATAAAGAATATCCAATGTTTTGGGTGCTTTGAGAAACTCATAATTTTCTGTTTCTTCTTCAAAAAATTCCTCTTTGATAAATAATTTAAGGATATCCCCTTCTTGCAACACGGTATCAATCGCACACTTCTTATTGTTGACTTTGATGTACTTTGTACGAATATATTTGTACAGTAACGATTTCGGCATAGTTTTAAAACGCTTTGTCAGAAATTTATCCAGACGCTGATTAGCGTCATTTTTTTTGATGATAATTTCACGCATAGTTTTTTTCTCCCTGACCTGTTTTATTTTATCAGTATTTTATCAC
Organism: uncultured Ruminococcus sp.; assembly: GCA_902762375.1. GTDB lineage: Bacteria > Bacillota > Clostridia > Oscillospirales > Acutalibacteraceae > CAG-964. The sequence goes on from CACWNY010000002.1 coordinate 62,363, forward strand.
AAAATAGAATTTGTTGCAATGACAGATTTTTTGTTGGACATTCGCCGAAAAAACAACTATAATAGATTTATCTTCATTACAGAAAGGAAGTTTTATGATGAACACCATTATTCAGAACATGAAAGAAAGACGCAGTATACGAAAATTCAAAGATGATATGATTCCCAAAAACGACATTGAGAAGATTATTGAAGCAGGTCTGTATGCTCCCAGCGGAAAAAACAGACAAGGAGTTATCATTGTTGCTGTGACGGATAAAAAAACGAGAGATAAATTTTCAGCAATCAACTGTAAGATAGGTGGCTGGCAGGAAGGCTTTGACCCATTTTACAATGCTCCTGTTGTGCTTATTGTACTGGCTGATAAAACTATCCCTACTTATGTTTATGACGGTAGTCTGGTTATGGGAAATTTAATGCTTGCTGCTCATTCTATGGGCATAGGCAGTTGCTGGATTCATCGTGCTAAACAGGAATTTGAAATGCCTGAATATCAGCAGTTCCTGAAAAAACTCGGTATTGAGGGCGATTATGAGGGGATTGGTCATTGTGTTCTCGGTTACGCCGACTGCGAATTGCCTAAAACTCCCGAAAGAAAAAGTGACAGGGTTTTCTTTGTGGAATAATTTGTACCAAAAAAAATGACTTCGGTATTATCTAAACAATACCGAAGTCATTGGCGCGCTGAAAGGGACTCGAACCCCCGACCTACTGGTTCGTAGCCAGTCACTCTATCCAACTGAGCTATCAGCGCACAGTCAATTTTGACTACCTGATTATTTTAACACATCTCTCTCAAAAAAGCAAGCCTTTTCTGAAATTTTTTTGAGATTAAAGGGCGTTGCCCTTTAAAATCCCACAAGGGGTTTCACCCCTTGACCCCACAAACTTTTTGAAAAAAGTTTGACAAAAACTTTTAAGGCTTACTTCGTTCAAAAATCTTTATCTAAGTCTAAGCTATGACAACTAAAAGTTTTTTGTCCACTTTTTTTCAAAAAAGTGGCGGTTTCCAAAGGCGGAGCCTTTGGGTGGGATTTTTAAGGGCGACAGCCCTTAAACTCTCCGAAACAATCCAAAATTTGCGTCAGCAAATTTTGACATATGTTATCAACGAAAAACGGCAAATTATATTTTTCCAAAATACAATTTGCCGTTTCTTTTCATAGCTGTATGGAAGAAACCCTGTCATCATATCGCTTTTATTTTTGTTAAATTTCTTATATTTTTTCAATAACTTTTATTTTTTATAAGTATTTATACAACTATAACAAAAATTGCACTAATTTTTTCAATTATAATTAATTTAATATATTAAAATAAACAATAAAAAATTTTTTCTTTGGTGATTTATCGAATTGAATTTTTTTACAGAATTTAATATAATATACTATAAATGAGCAAATTTAAGAAAGCATGGTGAAAATGCACAAAAAATCAAGAAACAAGCATACTGAATAAGCCGGAAATATCTTGTCCGGATTTACC
>CACWNY010000003.1 GCA_902762375.1 uncultured Ruminococcus sp.
GGACACACGGGGTTAGCTCGCTGATACTGTACAGGTTGCTGTACTTGAACGAGAAGCCCCCGCCTCTAAGCGAAGCGTAGGCGGCGGGAGTATGTCACATGAAATATTGTTTCATTTTAGTTAATGAAATTTATATATATTTGTGTTATAATGAAACGAACCGTGTTCGAATCGAAAATACCTGGTCTGATTTGATAAGGAGTGCGATAATGTAATGGCAGAGAATAAAGAAGAAAAAGAAGAAAAAAAAGAAAGAAATCTGACAAAAGAGAACAGTACACAACAGAAAAGGAAGAGTAATATTGATGATGACAGAAATACAGGTCTGACAGAAAAAACAGAAGATAAAGAAGAATTTTCCGAAGAGAAAAGTCCACCGCCCGTTGTTCTGCAACTTCACGAACCGTCCAAAGAAGATATAACAGACCCCGTAACGGTTCAGAAACAATCTGAACAACCATTCAGTCAAACAGAAACGACTGGAACGATAACAGAAACCGTTACCGAAAATATAAAGACCCCTCCTATAATTCCCGAACCCCCTGTACAGCTTGAAAGCAAGAATACAATAGATTTCCCTGATACATCAGCAACAACATTCCCGACAGATGAATTTGATTTCAGTTCGTTACTGGTACAGCCCGCAATTTTGACTTTTCATCGGAGTACGCAAGATACAAGAGCTGTATCTCAATATGAAGATTTCAGTACCATATCTTTTCTGAAACTGAAAGCACCCGATTTTACGGCATGGCAGGACAATCAGGAAATTGATGACAATGAACCAAAAATAGATATTTCCGCAGAACCTTCAAAAACAGTTGCAAAGAAAAAATTCAAAAGTAAATCCAAGATAAAATTCAGTGTAAACAGTGCCAAATCCTATGTACAGAGTATTTTTATCAAAGATAAAAAAGAAACCGCCAAAAAGAAAAAACATTCCAGAAAGGAAATGAAAAATCTTTATCCGAAAGTTGTAGGCGGACTGATTGCGTCAGGAGTTGTCATTCTGGGAGCGTTTATTTATCTGTATAATTTCAATCAATCGGTTGTACCTGTGGCAGCGTCAGTGAATATTCCAGGCGGAAAAATCCCTGCACCGCAAAAAGACCCTGTATTTCTCAAAGGTATACAGGTAGAAGGATTTGACCTCAGCGGAAAAACATTGAGTGAAGCAAAATCGTTACTTGCTGTAAGAGGTGGGTCTTTATTACCGAAAGTTACCATGTCGATTGTCTATGAGGGTCTGGAGTACCGCTACACCAACGAAGATATGAATTTCTCTCATAATATGAACAGTGTGGTTGAACGAGCTTATGAGTACAGCAATTATGTTATTGCTGAGGGTTCAAAAGATATCATGGCATATATTCCCGATGATGGCAATATTGAAATTGATGAAGAAAACAATACCCTGAATTTCCGTGTGGAGTATAAAGTCACTTCTGAATCTGTACGGAAAGTTATCAAACGAGTAGCCAAAAAAGTAGATATTCCCTGTACAGAACCCCATGTTTCCCACTATGACCCGTCACAGGAGAAAAATTCAGAGCGTTATACCTTTGTTGAGGGAAAAGCAGGAAAAGTTATTGACCAGGAAACGCTGGTCAATCAGGCAATGGAGCAGTTCAATGCAGGAGCGAGCAATGTAATGGTTACCGCTGTCAGTCAGGAAAAACAGCCTGAATTGCAGATGGCTGATGTCCGACAGGCTACCAAACTTATCGGAAAATACAGTACCATTACAAATAATACCTATAATGCCAATGTCAACATGGAACTTGCTTTAGAGGCGGTCAATGGTACAGTGATAGAACCTGGAGAAATTTTTTCTTTTAATCAATGTACAGGCAACAGTAATCTGGAATCCAACGGTTACTTACCCGCAGGTGTTATTGCACAAGGAACAATGGCAACAGGTATAGGCGGAGGTATTTGTCAGTCGGCTACCACCATTTACAATGCTGGCATTATGGCTAATATGGAAATTGTTGAACGCAAACCACATTTATGGTGTTCACTCTACTCTTATGGTGGTCTTGACGCTACCATTGACTGGGGCAATATCGACCTGAAAATGAAAAACACTTCCAAATATCAGATGTTTTTCCGTTGCTGGATGGACGGAGATGTACTTAATGCCGAAATATACGGTTGGCAGTCGCCCGAATTTGACGAAGTAAGAACAGAAAGTGATTTGGACTGGTCATCGTATGACGCATATGGTTATAATGCTTATCGTGTATTTTATCTCAACGGCAGACAGGTCAAGAAAGAAGAATTACCGTATTCTGTTTACAGTATAGATGGTTCAGGTATCAGAGAGGGCGATTACGGAGCAGTTTCCACTAAACTCACACAGCCCGAGTAGTCGGGGGTGTGTTTAAGGGCTTCGCCCTTAAAAATCCCATCAGGGGCGTTGCCCCTGAACCCCACAAACTTTTTGAAAAAAGTTTGACAAAAACTTTTAATTGTCATAGCTGAAGGTCTGATAATCATTCCGAACGAAGTGAGCCAAAAAAGTTTTTTGTCCACTTTTTTTCAAAAAAGTGGGCGGGATTGTTAAGGGCGGCAGCCCTTAACTCAGGGGTTCGGGGAGGAACTCCCCGACAAGACAAGCCCGTAAACAAGGAGTGAAGTATGTCAGTTAAAATCAAGTCTGTGGATAAGAACAGCAAAGCTTTTCAGTTTCAGATTTTGCCCGAAGAAATTCTGATTTCCATTAACGGTCATGAAATTGTCGATGTGCTTGACTACCGCTTTTATCAGACGGTGAGAGAAGTAACGCTGGTTATCGAAGATGTGTCGGGAAAACAAAGGACTTTGCACATCAGAAAAGGCGAATATGAAGAAATTGGTCTGGAATTTGAAACCTATCTCATGGATAAACAACATTCCTGTCGGAACGGCTGTATTTTCTGCTTTATCGACCAGTTGCCTAAAGGTATGCGGAAAAGTCTGTATTTTAAAGATGACGATTCAAGACTTTCTTTTCTGTTCGGTAATTATATCACCCTGACCAATCTTTCCCAACATGAAGTTGAACGCATTATCAAAATGCACATCAGTCCCATTAATGTTTCGGTGCATACCACCAATCCTGAACTGCGTTGTAAAATGATGAAAAACCGCTTTGCGGGAAAATCTCTGGAAGTATTGCCGAAATTTGCAGAGGCAGGCATTAAAATCAACTGTCAGATAGTTTCCTGTCCGAATATCAATGACGGCAAAGAACTGGAAAGAACATTAACGGACTTGGAAAAGCTCTATCCGTCTGTAGAATGTATCGCAGTAGTTCCTGTAGGACTGACACGATACAGAGAGGGACTTTATCCGCTGACAGAATATACAAAACAAAGTGCAGAAGAAACTTTGCAGTTAATTGAACGGTATGGAGATGAGTTCAAAAAAAAATACGGAAGTCGAATTGTATTTGCCTCAGATGAATTTTTTCTGAAATCCGAAAGGGAAATTCCAGACGCAGACTATTATGAAGATTTTGCCCAACTGGATAATGGTGTAGGAATGCTTTCATTGTTGAGAGATGAATTTTTATATGCACTGGAAGAAGAATTACCGCCTGAAAAGAATATTCATGTTTCGATTGCCTGCGGAACAGGAGTGGCAGATTTTATGCAGAAACTGGTCGACAAAGTAACCGAAAAATTCCCGAATGTCTGTGTAAATGTGACAGGAATAAAGAATGATTTTTTTGGTGGAGGTATCAATGTTTCGGGTCTGGTAACGGGAACAGACCTTATCCGTCAGCTTAGAGGAAAATTTCTGGGGGATAAACTTCTGATACCGTCTGTAATGTTACGGTATGAGGGAGATTTATTTCTTGATGATATTTCGCTTGATGAGGCAGAACAAGAATTAGCCATCAAGATAATTGCGGTCAATAACAGCGGTGAAGAACTGCTGAGAGCAATTCTTTCGTAAGCGATTAAAAATCAAATAGTTATTGTCAAAATTTGCTGACGCAAATTTTGTTTTGAATTTTTATTCATTAAAGGGCTTCGCCCTTTAAAATCCCACAAGGGGCTTTGCCCCTTGACCCCACCACTTTTTGAAAAAAGTGGACAAAAACTTTTAATTGTCATAGCTATGCCTTTGGGCAGGATTTTTAAGAGGAGGTTTTGAGAAAATGGCAAGACCTGTTATAGCGATTGTGGGTCGTCCTAATGTAGGAAAATCCACATTGTTCAATAAACTGGTAGGAGAGAGGATATCCATTGTTGACGATACGCCTGGCGTTACCCGTGACAGAATTTATACCAAAGTAGAATGGCTGAATAAAACAGCGGATATCATCGACACAGGCGGTATTGAACCTTATTCTGACGATATTATTTTACAACAAATGAGAAGACAGGCAGAACTGGCGATTGATGCTAGTGATGTCATTATTTTTGTAACGGATATTAAAAGCGGTGTAGTGGCAACAGATGAAGAAGTAGCGTCTATGCTGGTCAAAAGCGGAAAGCCTATTGTGTTGTGTGTCAACAAGTGCGACAAAATTGGCGAACCGCAACCCGAATTTTACGAATTTTATAACTTAGGTTTAGGTGACCCCATACAGGTATCGTCCGTACACGGTTATGGTACAGGAGATTTACTGGAAGAAGTCTTTTCGCATATTCCTGAAAGTGCGTGGGAAGAAGATGATGGTACAGTTATCAATGTAGCGGTTATAGGCAAGCCGAATGTCGGAAAAAGTTCACTAATTAATAAGATTGTCGGTGAGGAACGCTGTATTGTTTCCAATATTGCGGGAACAACAAGGGACGCAATAGATACAGCAGTCGAAAATGAATACGGCATTTTCAACTTTACCGATACGGCAGGTATGAGAAAAAAAAGTAAGGTTGACGATGCGATTGAAAAATACAGTGTAATCCGAGCAAAGATGGCAATAGAACGAAGTGATGTCTGTGTTATCATGATAGATGCAACGCAGGGCTTTACAGAACAGGATTCCAAAGTTGCGGGACTTGCTCATGAAGCAGGAAAAGCGTGTATTGTAGCGGTCAACAAGTGGGACGCTATCGAAAAAGACGGAAAAACAATGAATGCTTTTCAAAAGAAACTGGAAGAAGATTTTTCTTTTATGTCGTATGCACCGTTTGTCTTTATTTCGGCAAAGACAGGTCAGAGACTGGACAAGCTGTTTTCTTTGATTAAGTCCGTAGCTAATGCCAATGCTATGCGTATCAAAACAGGTACATTGAATGATATTCTGGCACAGGCAACCGCAAGGGTACAGCCTCCCACAGACAAGGGCAGACGCTTGAAAATCTATTACATGACACAGGCAAGTACCAAACCCCCTACATTTGTTTGTTTTGTCAATTCGGCACAGTTATTTCATTTTTCCTATCAGCGGTATCTGGAAAACAGAATAAGAGATACTTTCGGGCTTGAGGGAACGCCCATACGCTTTATTATTCGTGAGCGTAGCGACAAAGGTTAAGGGCAGTTTAAGGGCAGTTTAAGGGCAGTTTAAGGGCTACCGCCCTTAAAAATCCTGTTAAGGGGTTGCCACCCCTTAACCCCGCCCACTTTTTTGAAAAAAAGTGGACAAAAAACTTTTAATTTTCACCGCCGAACTTCTGATAAACAATCCGAACGAAGTGAGCCTTGAAAGTTTTTGTCGAACTTTTTTCAAAAAGTTCGTGGGGTTCAGGGGCAAAGCCCCTGATGGGATTTTAAAGGGCAAAGCCCTTTAACCGAAAATAATTACGAATTACGAATTACGCATTATTTAAGGGGTGTGTTTATGAACGCATTTGTTCAGTTTTTGTCAGACGGTTGGTGGCAAATTCTTCTTACAGTGATGATTGCTTACTTGCTAGGAAGCATAAACTTTGCTATAATAATAACGAATATTGTCAATAAAGGTAAAGATATCCGACAAATGGGAAGCGGTAATGCAGGGTTCACCAATGTATTGCGTTCTGTAGGAAAAGTTCCTGCGGTGTTTACTATCGTGTTTGATTTTGTCAAGGCGGTGATAGCGGTAATTGTCGGTGGAATACTGTTTTCTATGATAGCGAAGAATGGTGGTATTCAGGCAGAAGAATTTTCAGCTTACGGTAAATATCTGGCTGGACTTTGCTGTATGCTGGGACATATGTTCCCTGTGTATTTCGAATTTCGTGGCGGTAAAGGTGTGGTTACCGTTTCGGCACTGATGGCGGTCGCAGAATGGAGAGTGTTTTGTGTTGTGCTGGCAGTGTTTCTGGTGGTATTTATTCTGTCAAAAATTATCTCCTTGAGTTCCCTTATCGGAGCAGTATGTTATCCCGTTGTCACCTTTATTTTTACCTTTTTCGTGGACTATCGCCCATCTTTGCGGACAGAATTGCCACATTCGGAAAATTATGTCATAATTTCAACATTGTTCACACTTTTCATCAGCGTTTGTGTTATAGTAAAACATAAGGAAAATATTAAACGCTTAATCAATGGTACAGAAAAGAAAATCACGGCAAAAAAATAATTATGCCGAATAACATTTTTTCAGGAGGAATAGTGATATGAAGTGCAGTAAATGCGGAAATGAGTACGACAACGAAAATTTTTGTCCTGTGTGTGGATATCCTTCAGAGGATATCGTAAAGAAACGCACTCAGGCAGAAAAATATGCTTCACAGTTTGGTGATGACTTTGACAGTATGGACACTGAAGAAGAAACTGACCGTATTATCGACCGTGCTACTCAGGCACAGCAATATGAGTCACAGTTCAATTCGGACTACAGTCAGCTTTTCAATGAGTATGCCAAAGACGCAGATAAAAAACTGAATAGTCAGGGCAAGGACGACAATGAAATTTCGTCCTCTTCAGACAAGAAAGACAGCAGTAAGGACGACAATGAAATTTCGTCCAACAGTAAGGGTAATCTCAGTAAGTATGACGATGATTATGATGACGATGATGACGATGATGATGATGACGATGATGTAAAATCAACCACACCGATTATTATTGTATTAGTGTTAGTACTGGCTTTGCTGGTATTTGGAATCGTATGGTTTGTGGTTTCGGCAAGTAGTGATAAGTCCCCTGAAAATAATCAGGCAACACAACCCGTTACCTCAGCAGTGGCACAGACAGAAGTTCCTACAGTTCCCATAGCTACACAGACACCTACTGTATCTCTTGCAACGGAAGTGCCTACAGTTGCACCTACCGAAGCCTCTACACAGGAAACTACTCAGGCAGAAGAAGTTGTGGAAACGCCTACCGAAGAAGGTCAGGATAGTGGCGAAAGTGAATTTATCGACGAAGACGGTGACGGCTATCCCGACAATATCATTGATGAAGACGGTGACGGTATTCCCGATGACTTTGTTGACGAAGATTATGACGGCTATGACGACAATACAGGTATACGCTGGATTATCAGAAATAACGATGAAGACTACAGCGAAGACGATAACGGCGAAGATTACAGCGAAGATGACAACAATGAAGATTACAGTGAAGAAGAATAATTAACACAAAAAACAGTGCAGTAAATTTTTACCGCACTGTTTTTTATTTTGATGGAATTCAAATAATTAAAGTTTAGGTCAAGCCTTTTTAAAGGCTTGTGGGGTCGAGGGGCAAAGCCCCTCGTGGGATTTTTAAGGGCAAAGCCCTTAAACTAAAAACCTTTCAATAAGGCAAGTAACATTCCTAAAATAGCGTCACCAAGTTGTTTTCCACCGCCTGTGTTGGGGTGAATAGCGTCATAAGCGACAGTTTCTTTTTCAGAGAAATACGCAAAGGAAACTTCCTTTTTGTTATAGCCGTACAGACGGTCAACAAATGCGTATGACGGACAGATATAAATATTCGGATAATTTTCATTGTCGGTAAATTCGCCGATAAGAGCTTTGGCTAAAGAAAGTACCGCTGAACTGGTCATTTCGGTATTGTCACCATTCTTGAGCTGACAACCGCACGGTTCAACAGAGAAAATGAGTTTGATATCATTGTTGACAACCTTGAACATATTGTAAAGCGTTTTAAGATTATCTATAAATGGGGTATAATCTCTTGCGGGGTATTTTACGATATCGTTCAAAGTAAACTGAACAATGAGATAATCAGGGGTTTCTAAATGATTATCAGAAAGATAAGACGAAACATTATTTTTGTTTTGAGAACTGTTCCAGAAAGGATTGTAGGGAGTATTGGTGACGAACTGTTCCAGACGACCGCCTGAAAGAGCTTCACGGTTGATGGTATAGGTCTGATTATCGACCGTGATATCAGCATGAGTATTTTTATTAGTGCCTATCCAGAGTGGAGTACAGCCGTAAGTGGTGAGTGAATCGTGGATTTGCCAGAGATGATATCCCATATCCGTAAGAGAATCCCCTATTGCCATAATCTTGACACTTTGGGGAAGATTTTCGGCAGGTACATTGACAATACTGAATTTCTTTTCGGCAGTGACATCAAGGTCAGCATTGATAACCCTTGCATAGACGGTCGCATTTGAGCCTGTACGGAAAAATCTTTCATAATCACAGTTATTACTACCAATAGTTGTGCCGTAATTTGTACCGATGAACATTCCGTTAGTGCTGGGAAGTGTGTGACAGATGTTATCGTGATAGATATTACATTCTTTGTCGGAGGCTTTGTAGATGGTATCAGGAAGAACAATTTCGTTTTTCTTTATAGGAATAAGAGAATTGTCGAACTGTTCGTAGGGAGAAGTCCATTTTTTGGGAACATAGCCTTTGAAAATCATGTAATTCTCCACAACAGACGCATGAACAGTCATACGACAGTATTTTACAGTATTACTGGGTTTTTCGTAGACGGCATTGAACTGGGAATTTTCGGCAAAAGTAGAAATTAAAGTTTTGCTTTCGTCATACCATGCACCGTATACCCCTGAACCGATAATGTTGAAGGTATTGACCGCTTCACAATCAGATACATCAAAATAATCCGTAAGATAATAATTGGGGTTCTGATACAGTATTACACCTTGTGAATTGAGATAGCCTTGTGTAGTATCAAGCGGTGGAATGTACTGATAGTTCATTTCAAAAAGATAGGTGTTTTTAATTCTTTCGATTTCGCTTTCCAGCGTGGAAGCACTGGCATAGTGTTCATCTTCATCAACCGTCAGAAAAATACCGCTTTCATAACCGTCAGTAGGGGTAATGATTTGGGAATTACTGAAATACATGACAACTTTCACATAGTCAAAATTCTGATTTTCATTCAGGGTATAATCTGTGCTGATACCGATAATTTTATTGACATAGTGTTTGGAACTGTCATAACCAACAATCGCAACAGTAAAATTTTCGGGACAGTGCAGAAAGGCTGTCTTTTCAGGCAGACGGATATAATCAGTGGTGCGTAATCTTGTCTGAGAGGATTGCGGTTCACCTTCGTTATCAATACCGCCGAGTTCCCAACGAAGTCTGGCAGAATGATTTCCGCCGAGTTTGTCCTGCAGTTCGGAGAGAGCATTATCCAGCGTTTCTACCTGTTCACGGACAGAAGTTCCAGCGGTCTGATACACCCTGCCTTGAAAATCTGTGCGAATGTCGATAAGTTCCGTATTGCCCTCACTGGCGGTACTGTTGGCAACAATAGTGTCAATTCGGGAAGAAAGTGTGGTCTTTTCGGCAAGAATACGGTCACTGACATTGGTAATTTCCAAATCAATACGGTCGTTAATATTTTGAGAATGTGTGTCAATATTTTCGTTGACAGTAGCAATCTGGTTATCTATTTCCTCTAAAATGTTACTGTCAGCACTTTCCAGTTGGGATTGCATATCCGAAAGCGAAGTACTTACACCGTCAATATGAGATTGCACCTTGTCAATTTCGGTACGGAGTTTTATATTTGTGCGGATATAAGCGTCAGCAGGCGAAGTGCCGAGCGGAATATCACGGTGAATATTACCGTTTTCGTCAGTATGATAATTGTTAGGATTGCAGTTCAATAGCATTTACCTCCTGTAAAATAGTTCGGGCGACAAGATGAAGTCCTTTGTCGTTGAAATGGGTTTCGTCAAGTAAGATACAGTCAGGATATTCTCCATGTTCAATAGATAGAATATCTGTGACAGAGGGTGTCTGATTAAGTTGGTCAAAAGCAATACTGGATATGATTTTGTCGGAAGTGTTCTCAAAGACGGGGGTTTTCAGAATTTTTTGTACATCAATAAAATATTTGCCAAAAGCATTTTTCATTACACTATGGTAATTGTCGATGTTGTCATAGAAAAATCCCGTAACATAATATACTTCTGTACCGTAATTTTCGGCAGTGTTCTTGATATTCTGAATCAATTCTTCGGTAGAAACACCGCTTTGAAAATTTCTGACAAAAAGAATAACCTTCTCCTGAATACCCTCGACAGAAATAAATGTGTTTTCGGATTGAAAATCACTAATAAATTCAGCAAGTTTGTCAGTAAAGGGAATATAACCGCTTTTTGCCATCACTCTGGGAACAATGCCGACAATATCGTTTTTGTGTTCATGATATCCGATACAGTTAAACGGTAACAAAGCATGAAGTTTAGTAAACGGAACGATTGTATAAATATCACCGTCAGCAAAGTGTAGTGTCACATTGTAGTAATATAGTCCGTATAAATTGGAAGTGGTTTCAGGCAGAATTTTCAAGGGATATTTTTCCTCCACTTCATCTTGACAACTTAAAGACAATGTAAATATATCTGAAAAATTGCCGTCATTGTCTGCTTTGATGATATTGAAGGTGATTTCATCACCCTCCGAAATTAAAAACGGCTCACCATGAATATCACGCAGAATAATACAGCCATCAAAAACGGAATGGGTGTAGATATACAATTCGTCAGAAAATAAATGATAGTTTGCTATAGTGTTTTACCTCCTTGCAAGGAAACTGAAAGATAAAAAATTTCCACCTGAACGGTTGGCACTAAAAACAACTTATAGCTATGACAATTAAAAGTTTCGGTCAAGCCTTTTCAAAGGCTTGTGGGGTCAAGGGGCAAAGCCCCTTGTGGGATTTTTAAGGGCGAAGCCCTTCTTAAACTCACAAAAATTCCAAACAAAATTTTCGTAAGAAAATTTTGACAATAACTATTCGATTTACAACCGCTCAGTTAAAAAGATTTTCTTTCAATGAATATTGCTATTGTTGAAAAAAATGCCCTCAAATGGGCATTAATGCACATTTAACAGAAAAATTAAAAAAAATCATATATTATAACCATTGACGCTGTATAAAAATATGTTAAAATTATAGTAATAGTTGGTAGTTTAATTTAACAAAATTCAGAAAGGTCGTGTGAAAATGAAAAATAGCAAAAAAATTATGTCGGCAATACTCACCGCTTTGATGGTGCAAAGTATATTGACAACAGGTTTCGCCGTGACAACTTCGGCATATGAAACTCCTGTAAACGAAAGTACCGCACAAACACAGGTACAGGAAAGTAAGGACGGTGTTTATGGTGATTTTGAGTACAGCGTATCAGATGGAAAAGTTACCATAAACAAATACACGGGCAGTGATACAGAGGTTGTTATACCGTCTGAAATTGAAGGTATGCCTGTAATAACTATTAGAAATTTTGCATTTCAGAGTTGCAGAAATTTAGTGCATCTAACAATACCTGATAGTGTAACAAGTATGAGTGCGAATGCGTTTTTTATTTGTGTTAATTTAACGGATGTAACAGTAGGAAGTGGAATGAGAAAAGGATTAGGTTTTGAAACATTTAGCTATTGTGAAAAATTGACAAATATAAATGTGAGCAACGATAATATTACATATAGTTCTGAAGACGGAGTTTTGTTCAATAAAGATAAGACTGAAATTCTTTTTTATCCTGAAGGAAGAACAGATTCAAGTTATACAATACCAGATAGCGTAATTAATATAGGAAAATATTCTTTTTATTCATTTCATAGCCATTTAACAAGTATAACAATGGGAAATAATGTGACTGATATTGGTGATTATGCTTTTGGAGAGTGTAATAATCTGAAAAATGTAACGATGTCAGATAATTTAAAAAATATTGGTGAATATTCTTTTTCTTTTTGTAGAAATTTAACGAATTTAAATATGCCAGGTAGTGTAACAAATATAGGTTATAACGCATTTTATGGTTGTGGTTTAACAAGCGTAGTTATACCTGAAAGTATGACAAAGATAGGATGTAGTGCGTTTTCTGGTTGTGGTTTGATAAATGTAACTATACCTGACAGCGTGACAAATGTCGGTGAAAATGCTTTTTCTTACTGTAATAATTTAATCAGTGCAACGATAGGAAATGGTATGACTAACCTCACAGATTATATCTTTTCTAATTGTAGTAACTTGACAAGTATAACAATAGGAAACAGTGTGAGCGATATCAGTGATTATGCGTTTAGTTATTGTAGTAGTTTAACAAATATCGATGTAAGTAATGACAATGATAATTATAGTTCAATAGATGGAATATTATTTAATAAAAATAAAACAGAAATTGTTCGCTATCCTGCAGGGAAAACAAACACGAATTATATTATACCTGATAGTGTGACGAGCATTGGAGATTACGCATTTGGTGAATGCAACAATTTGACAAGTATAACGATACCTCATAGTGTAATAAATATCGGCAATTATTCATTTACTTGGTGTGAAAATTTAACTGATATAACTATACCTGATGGTGTGACAAGCATGGGTAACAATGTATTTTCTTATTGTAGAAATTTGGTTAGTGTTAATATACCAGAAGGTATAAATAGCATTGATGATTATGCGTTTTATGAATGTAGCAGTTTAATGAATATCATCATACCTAATAATATAGAAAAAATCGGTGATTATGCGTTTTGTGGTTGTGCAAGTTTAGTTAATATAATGATGCCTGCTAGTGTGAGAGAAATCGGTAGATATGTATTTTCAGGTTGTAGCAATTTAAAGGATGTCAGTATATCTGATGGTTTAACTTACATAAGTGACGGAGCATTTAGTTATTGCGATAATTTAAAGGAGATAACTATACCGAAAAATGTGAAAAGTATTGGTGACTGTTCTTTTAATTGGTGTGATAATCTAATAAGTATAAATTTACCCATTAGTTTGGAGTATATATATCCTCACGCATTTTCTTATTGTAATAGTTTAACGGATATATATTATGCTGGCGGTGTAGAACAATGGAAAAATGTATCTGTTATTCAAATTTATAATAGCTGGTTTGAAAATGCTAAGGTACACTATAATTGTCCGAATGTAGTATTGGATAAAGAAGAACTGACTTTAGAAGTAGGACAGATGTACACCCTGACAGCGACAGTCAATCCCCCGACAGAAACCGCTTTCACATGGAAAAGTAACAACACTACGGTTGCTACTGTAAATGGTAGCGGAAGAGTTGTTGCAAGAGGTGAGGGTACAGCAACAATTACGGTAATCAGTTCTGACGGTAAGAGAGCTTATTGTACAGTAACAGTATCACCGAAAAAAGAAATTGTTCTGGATAAAACGGAACTGAACTTGTCCGTAAAAGAGCAGTATACTTTAAGCCCGTCCATGTCGCCTGAAGATACAACCGTTACTTATACATTCAAGAGTAATAACACCGCTGTAGCCACAGTGAACAAGGCAGGAAGAATTGTGGCAAGAGGTGAGGGTACAGCAACAATTACGGTTATCGGTTCTAACGGTCTGAAAGCCTACTGTACGGTAAATGTCACACCGCAAAAGGTACTTGTTCTGGACAAAACAGAACTGAATTTGTCAGTGAAAGAACAATACACCTTAAATCCTTCTATCGTTCCCGAAGATACAGAGGTTACTTACACTTTCAAAAGTGACAATACCACTGTAGCTACAGTCAACAAAGCAGGAAGAATTGTCGCCAGAGGTACAGGTACGGCAAAAATCACCGTAAAATCTTCAAACGGTCTTACCGCCGTATGTAATATTACAGTTGAATAGTCCTTTTATGATTGTGCAGAGTTTCCTATAGGAAATTCTGCACAATTTTTGCTGTTGAAAAGAAATATTTTCTCCAAAAAATGGGATATCTTATTGCAAAAAAAGACAAAGTTCTTTATAATAGGTACGAGGATAACATTATTTTTATCTGAGCAGTTGAAAGGTAAGTAATTATTGTCAAAATTTGCTTTGGCAAATTTTGTTTTAAATTTTTGGGAGTTAAAGGGCTTTGCCCTTTAAAATCCCACAAGGGGCAATGTCGTCAACTTAAGAAAAAAGCCTTTTCAAAATAATATATTGCTGTCATTCTGAGGAGCAAAAGCAACGAAGAATCTTCAAAAGATTCCTCAGACCCCGTCCACTTTTTGAAAAAAAGTGGACAAAAACTTTTAATTGTCATAGCTATAAGTTGTTTGATAATTCTAACTGTTTAGATAGCATTATTTTCAATTCAAAGGAGGAAATTTTTTTGGAGAAACTGTTTAAACTCAAAGAAAACGGTACGACTGTCAGAACAGAAATTGTTGCGGGTATCACCACATTTTTGACGATGGCATATATTATCTTTCTGAACCCTACCGTCATCGGAAAAAGCAATCCTGCACTGGCAGATTTGCCCGGAACTATGGAAGATACGGCTGTCATTACAGCAACCTGTATCGGTGCAGCACTTGGCACATGGTTAGTGGGGTGGCTTTCCAACTATCCTATGGCACAAGCTCCAGGACTTGGACTGAATGCGGTATTTGCGTACACATTGTGTCTGACTTTCGGACTTTCGGCAAGTGCGGCACTGGCAGGGGTATTTCTGGCGGGACTGTTCTTTATTTTCCTGACAGTCACGGGAGCAAGAAAAGCTATTGTTGAGGCAATACCTTACAGTCTAAAGAAGGCAATTTCGGCAGGTATAGGATTGTTTGTCGCTATCATAGGCTTTTCCAACGCAGGTATTGTTATCGGGCAAAGCAGTGGTTCACCTACTATTATTGATATGGGCAGTTTTGCCGACCCTAAGGTTATGATGGCAGTTTTCGGACTGATTATTATTGCTATTCTTGTCATACAAAAGGTAAGGGGAGCAATATTTATTGGTATGATAGTTACCGCCCTGATAGCGAATGTTTGTCAGTTTGTATTTGATGTTGATATGGGAATTACCGCTCCGACAAGTTTAGTACCTGTTTTTGATTTTTCGATGTTCGGAAAATGTTTTACAGGATTTGGGGAATTATTTTCCGCACCTATTGCGTCATTGCTTGCGGTACTGATTACCTTGCTGATGGTAGATATGTTCGACACTATAGGCACACTCATTGGTGCAGCTGACAAGGCAGGCTATCTTGACGAAAACGGCAACCTGCCTAAAATTGAAAGAGCTATGTTGGCAGACGCTCTGGCAACATCAGCAGGAGCAGTTTTCGGTACTTCAACCGTAACAACCTATGTAGAATCCACAGCAGGTATTGCGGCAGGCGGAAGAACAGGTCTGACTTCTACCGTTACAGGAATTTGTTTTGCCTTATCTTTGTTTTTGTCACCAATTGTCGGACTTGTCCCCACAGCGGCAACCGCACCTGTATTAATCATTGTCGGCATTATGATGTGTTCGTCTTTGAAAGATATCGACTGGGCTGATTTGGAAGTGGCTATTCCTTGTTTCTTTGTGGTTGTGGGAATGCCGTTTTTCTGGTCAATTACGGACGGTATTGCTTTCGGTTTTATTTTCTACACAGTGGTAAAAGTAGCAAGAGCAAAGTTCAAAGATATTCACCCGATTATGTATGTAGTTGTAGGTTTGTTTATTCTCATGTACATACTCAGTTCATTACAAGGTCTGGGTATTCTGTAAAAGACAAACGAAGTAAACCGAAAAAGTTTTTGACCCACTTTTTTCAAAAAGTGGGTGGGGTTCAGGGGCAAAGCCCCTGATGGGATTTTTAAGGGCAAAGCCCTTAAACAGAAGTTATCTTTAGGAGAAATTATTTTGAAACTATCTAAAAAAATCTTGTCGACAGTGCTGACAGCAGTCATGGTACAGAGTGTACTTACTGCAACAGTTGTCATGAATGTTTCGGCAACACAACAGAATAACAGTATCGTTGTCAGTCAGGCAACAGCAATATCGCTGGATAAAACAACACTTTCTTTAAAAGTCGGCGATATGTACACACTCACCGCTACAAACAATACAGGTACAACCATCACATGGAAAAGCAGTAACGCAAATGTTGCCACAGTCAATTCCAAAGGAAGAGTTGTTGCCAGAGGTCTGGGAACGGCAAACATTACTGCTATCACATCAGACGGTTATAAAGCAGTCTGTACCGTTACCGTAAAACAAAAGCCTACAGTTTCACTCAATAAAACATCTTTGACACTCAGAGAAAAAGATATCTATACTTTAACAGCAACTGTAACACCGCAGGATTCGGAAGCAACTGTTACTTTCAAGAGCAGTAATGCAAATGTTGTCACAGTCAATTCCAAAGGAAGAATTGTTGCCAGAGGACAAGGTACAGCGACGGTCAAAGCTATCGTTACAGGCGGAGCAACGGCAAGTTGTGAGGTAACGGTACAACAAAGCTATGTTGATGAAGTGATAGAGCTTGTCAATATTGAAAGAGAAAAAGAAGGTTTATCTCCGCTTGAGAAAAGGGAAGATGTCTGTGAATTGGCGGATATCAGAGCTGAAGAATTGGTAGAGGAATTTTCACATACTCGCCCTGATGGAAGAAGTTGTTTTACTGTATTCACGGATTACGATGTCAGTTGGTCTGCTGTAGGAGAAAATATTGCCGCAGGATATCGCACACCGCAGGCAGTAATGAATGGCTGGATGAACTCCAGCGGACATAAAGCTAACATTCTCAGTCAGAAATTTACAGGTATTGGTGTAAGTATGTATGAACAGAATGGCGTAAAATATTGGGTACAGCTTTTTATCCGATGAGCAGAACATAAATTAGAATAGGAAATCCCCTGTTTCCCGAACCACAAACTACCTGTTCAGTCCGTTAAGGACTGAACAGGTATAGTTGATGTCTGCCTGAACAGACATCATAATTTTCGTGTAGAATAGAAAGAAAGTATGAAACATGGAACTGAATATAGATAAAATGAACGGTATTTCAGTAATTTCTTATCTGAATGCTCCCGAAGCGTTTTTGTATAGAACTATTATGCGGATACTGTACAGGGAAAAAGAATCTTACAATTCCCAGCTAAGTACTGATGATATTTTTCTGAAACTCAAAAACTATGAAGAACATTCTACGGTGTCTTTGGAAAAACTGAAACTTGCTCTTTCACAACTGACTGCGTGGGGGTGTCTTTTGCCTATGCAAGACCCCCGACGAGTAAAAACCATAGAAGAATATCAAAATAAAATCTACCGTTATTCCCTTACAGAAGAAGCGGTTATCGTGGAAAGAATGACCATAGAACTTGAAAATATGTTTTCTGAGGGAACAACTCTTTCTTCTTCATTGTTGTCACGGATAGACAATGCGGTGAGTGACATACAGTTTGTTATTAATACAAAATCCAATCAGGAACTCAATGAGTGGTGGAAAAATCTGAGGGAAGATTTCAAACGGCTGAGTACCAATTATTCCGACTATCTTCACTCTTTCTGTTCGGTGAAAGGAGAAAAATTAATCAGTTCTGTAGAATTTCTGATACACAAGGATAAATTCATTGACTATCTGCGTAATTTCATTACGCAACTGCAACGATATTCCGTCAAAATTGAAAACAATCTCAAAAAGCTTTCTTCTGAAAGAAAAGCCAGACTGCTTGAAAGAATAGTTGAAAGTGAACAGGAAATTCCACGCACTAATTATACTGATACACAAAACAATGAAGAAGTAAAAAATAAAATATACACGGACTGGAACTCTTTGTATCAATGGTTTGTTTCCGAAAGTGGTAGGGAATCGGTGTGTAATAATGCGATGGAATATACCAACGATATTATCAGAAAAATGGTCAACAATGCTGTGTTGCTGATGGAGTTGCAGAGTTCGGGAATCAGCAAAAAACATGAATATCAGAAATATATGCAGATGTTTGCGGATTGTCAGAATATTGACGAAGCTCATTGTCTTTCAGCACATGTTTTCGGGGTAATGGAAGTATCGCACTATAAATACAATGCGGAAAAAGAAACAGACAGCATTTTTAAAAATGCCTGCGATGTTGCTCCGCAGATGTTTGTTATCAAGCCTGTGACCCGAAAATACAAACCTCGTATAAAAACAGACGGTGTTGTTTTGCGGACATGGGAAAAAGAAATTTATCGTAAAAAACGGTTTGAGAAAACTGAACATGAAAGACAAATGATAGAACAATATATTGTTAATAATCAGTTGTGTGTTGATACACTTAAAGGTGATAATATTCCCCGACAGATAAGAATAACTCTCCTGAAATGGATTACCTCTGCTATGCAGAACCGTTCAAGAACAGGGATTACCGATTTCGGCAGAAAATTCCGAATGATAACCTCTGACCGATATGTTACTGTGAATTTTGATGATGGTTCGTTGTTTATGCCGTCCTATACATTTGCCTTCGGGGAGGACTGACAGAATGAAAGAATTTACCGAACTGCTGGAACATTTCTGGTTTGTTAAAGACAATGACAGCACCGATTATTTCCGTATAAGACGTGCTGTTGATGATAAGACAAAACGATTTCTTAATGAATCTGTGGGTTGGAATATAATTGTCAACCACAAAATTGTCAAGCTCGAAAAAATTCCTGCCAAAGCCTATCCTTTTATGGGAATACAGTCTTTTGACGACAAAAAAGACTATTGCCTGTTCTGTGCATTGCTGATATTTCTTGACGGCAAAATGGAAAGCGAACAGTTTCTGCTTACGGAAATGATTGAAAGTATGGAAAAGATTATCGGTAATGTCATTGATGTTGACTTTACTCGATTCACCGACAGAAAATCACTGGTAAAAGTGTTGAAATTCGCACAGAATATGTCTTTGATTGTCATATCAGACGGAACGATTGACAATCTCGAAAGTGACCGTAACAAACAAATTCTTTATGAAAATACAGGACTTTGTGCTTATTTCAGTGTTAATCACAGCAAAGATATTTTCCATTTTCAAAATTACCGTGATTTTGAAAATCAGACAGATATGTACCTTGATAACGATACAGGTTATGCCAGAACAAACAGAGTTTACCGTAAATTGTTGTTACAGCCTGCTGTGTATTGGGAAAGTAAAAATGACACCGACAGTATCTATCTGAAAAATCAGCGTAAATCCATTGAAAAAAATCTTAACCATTATCTGGACGGAAGACTGGATATCCATAACGGGTGTGCCTTTTATCTGTTGGACGAAGACCATACTTTTGGAAAAGTTCACCCATCTGAAAGTATGCTTTCAGGTTTTGCCACAATGGTATGTGCCGAACTGAGAAACACCTATGCTCATTTTCTGCCGTATAACGATACACACAAATATTATCTTGAAAAAACAACCTTTGACCACATTCTGCTGGAATGTAAGAAAAAATTTGAGAGTGGTCTGGGCAAACAACTTAGAGAACTCAGTGATGACAAATTTACCGCCCTTGTTACCGACTATTTTTGTGACTGGCAGTTTCTTGAAAAGACAAATAACGGCTATTTTGTTTGTGACGGTATTTATAAGACGGCAGGAAAATTCCCTGAAGATTATCAACTTTCAGATTAAAGAGCTTCGCCCTTTAAAATCCCACAAGGGGCTGCCGCCCCTTGACCCCGCCCACTTTTTTGAAAAAAAGTGGACAAAAAACTTTTATGGCTCACTTCGTTCGGAATGATTATCTAAGGTATAGCTATGACAATTAAAAGTTTTTGTCGAACTTTTTTCAAAATTTTTTCAAAAAGTTCGTGGGGTTCAGGGGCAAAGCCCCTGATGGGATTTTTAAGGGCGAAGCCCTTAAACTTATCTGACAAAAAAGGAGCAGAAAAAACTATGGAACGCTGGCAAATGAACAGATTTGGATTTGTCAATTTCTGGGTATATGATGTGGAAGAATTTACACCTGAAAACGGCAAAATATTGCTTAGAGGGTCGAACGGTTCAGGAAAATCCATTACGACACAAAGTTTTATTCCCTATATTCTTGACGGTGACAGGCAACCTTCCAGACTTGACCCTTTCGGCAGTCGTGACAGAAAAATGGAATTCTATCTCATAGGCGACAAGGACAGTGGTAAGGACGAAAGTACAGGCTACATATGGATGGAATTTGTCAAACCTGATGGGCAACAGTACCGCACTATCGGTATAGGACTTCATGCCAAAAGAGGCAGAAATATGAATACATGGGGTTTCTGTCTTATGGACGGCAGAAGAATAGGTATGGATTTTTCCCTCTACAAAGCTGTAGGCAGTACCATTATTCCTCATGATGCAAGAACATTGAAAAAAAATCTTGGTGAACAGAATATCTTTACCGACAAGACCAGCGACTACAAACTTATGGTAGCCGATAAGATTTTCGGTATTCCCAAAGAGAGAATTGACGATTTTGACCAGCTGACCAACATTCTGATTAAAACCCGTTCGTCAAAGTTGGCATCAAAAGAAAATCTCAGACCTACACAATTATATGCTATCCTTAACGAGTCATTACAGACACTTTCTGATTACGATTTGCACCCTATGGCAGATGCCATGAGTAAAATTGAAGATGCTCACAACAAAATCGAAATTGCTGTACAGGCACTGGGTGAAGCAAAATATATTGCTGATGAATATGACCGTTATAACCGTTATATGCTGTGGCTGAAAGCTGTCAGATATCTGAAAAAATATAAGGAATGTCGCAAAACGCAGAGTGAAGCGGACAGCACAAAAAAGGAAATACAACATATACAAGACGAAATCCAACAATATGCCCGACAGTCGGAAACTATACAGCAAACGATGGACAATCTGCATATTGAACTGGATAATCTGGATATTAGCGACATTCAAGAGCAACTCAAAAAGAAGGAAGAAACAGAACGCTATTTATTGCAGACGCAGAAAAACAGCCGTGACAAACAACAGCGTATGGAAGAGAAAACAAAAATTCTCACGCAAAAGTACGGACAGTACAAGAAATACAACACGGTATTGGAAAAGAAACAAGCTGAAATTTCCCGTTTGCTGGAAGAAATGACTTGCTATCAACAACATCATTTTCCTTTTTACGATGTTTTTCTTGCCACTTTGCAAAGCGAAGAAGTATTACCACATGAATCCTATAAAAAAGAATATCAATGTTTTCAGGAAAAAATCCGAAAAGCTTCATATACCATACGACAATATGAAGTGCAACATGAAGTATATGATAAATCACAGGAAAAACTTGCACAGTTACAGTATCTTTACCAACAAGCAGAACTTTCTCTTCAGGAAGTAACTGAAGTACTCGATAATCAGAAAAATGAAATGATAGAACGGCTATATATTTCCGTAAAGAAAAACACGCAGTACATTATTGATGATGTTACTCTGAAACAAGCAGAATATCTGATAACGCATTATGAGTCGCAGGGTTCGGCAAATGAATATAATCGTCTTTTAGCAGAAAGTAAAATGTCCCTTATGGTTAAACAGGAAACTTTACTTTGGAAATTAAAACAGGAAAAAAAGAATATTCAGGAAAAGTTAAACGAGATTAATCGCCATCTGGCACAACTTAGAAATATGACTGACCCTGTTCCTGAAAGGTCAGCAAAAGTCACGGAAGCACGAAAAGCATTACAGGAAAATGGGATTGATTTTTATTCTTTTTACGAATGTATTGATTTTAAAGAAAGTATACCGCAAGAAACAAGAGCCTTGATAGAAGCACAGATTACCGATATGGGATTGCTGGACGCTTTGGTTATTCCCGATAATCAGAAAGAAAAAGCAATGGCAGTTCTTTCCCGATTTTCCGACAGTTATCTTATTCCTGATGAGTCAGATGAAAAACATGACAATACCTGTTTTGAAATTGTCATACCGAAAAGTGACTTTTCTGATGTAACAAAAAGAATTTTATCCGCATTTGCGAATAAAGTCAGCATTTCATCAGAGGGATATTATCGGAACGGTATTCTTTCAGGTCACAGTGTTGCCGAAAAAGATGTTTGCTTTATTGGTGCGGAAAACCGAAAAAAATATCGTCAGCAACAGATTGATTTGTTGGAACAACAGTACAATGAAATAAAGATATTGTATGATGAATGTGAAAGTAAAATTATCGCTGTCGCTGACAAAAAACGGACTTTGGAACAGGAATTTGACAAAACAAGTGATATTTCCGACCTCAATACAGCAGTCAATCTGGTTTCTGAAAGTCAAAGAAATCTGGATAATGCCCTGAAAAATTTCAGAGAGCAAGAAAGTATTTGTGGCAGACAGAAAACAAAACTCAGTGAATTATATCAGAAAAGGGAAGAAGTATGTCTGGAGTTTCCAAATTGTGAAAAAACAGTCCGTTTCTTTGAACGACTACTGACAGATACGGAAAATTATATTCAGCTTTTGCTGGACAGTATTGTCTGTATCAAAGAAAAAGGCAATGCGGAACAACTGTGCAGAAATATCAGGGAACAGATTGAACAGGCGGAAAATGACAAAAATCAGTTTGGCAAAGAACTTGATGAACTTGAAAACAGAATGGCACAGTATCGTTTAACAATAACATTATGTGACCAGTTTCTGAACGCTCCCGAAAATATCGACAGAAGTCACAGGATTGATGACATTCGACAACAACTTATTCTGTTGGAAAAGGACAAGAAAAATTCTGATGATAACATTGTACGCTTCAAAGAAAGAATAACGCACATTCAAGACAATTTGACAAAAATTCAGCAAAATTTACAGACGATTGCCGAACAGGAAAAATTACTGGCAGAATATTTCAGCGAAGAACTGGAACTCGGGTTCGTTATGTCAAAGGAAAATAAAACGCTGAAAGATTGTGCTGAAAAATCGGTGTTGCTTGTCAGTGCAGGAGATGATAGAAAAAGTATCAATGATATTTCACAAAGGTTGTTTGATTGCTACCGAAAACATGCCAATATTCTTTCGGCGGACTATAAACCGCTTTATGGCAGTTTTTTTGAAAATCCCGATGCGGAAACTGTCCGTTCAAGAGTGAAGATTACGCTTGTCTGGCAGTCCAGAGCAGTTTCCCCGACAGATTTCAAAAACGCACTGGAAAATTCTGTAGAACATGATAAGCTGTTACTTCGGACAGAAGAAGAAAATATGTTCAAGGATATTTTACTCAATACCATCAGTAAAAAACTTTCCCGAAGAATACGGGAAAGTAATGAGTGGGTAAAATCCATGTGTGATATGATGTCAGAAATCAGGACATCTATGGGACTGACATTCCGATTAGTATGGACTCCCAAAAGAGATATGGGAAAAAATGAACTCAGATTTGATGAACTGAACAAATTACTCAGCAAGGATAAACAATGGATTAATGCCAATGATATTGAAAAACTGACAAAACATTTTCGCAGTAAGATAGAATATGAACGCAAAAAGCGTGAAGAACTGGGCGAAGATATCAACTATGCGGATATCATTAAAGATGTGCTGGATTTTCGCAACTGGTTTGAGTTCGTGTTGAAGTACAAGGACCCTAAAATGAAAGAATTTAAAGAATTGACAAACAGTCGTTTCAATACATTCAGTGGAGGGGAAAGAGCATTGTCGTTATATATACCGCTTTTTACAGCCGTATCGGCACAGTACGAAAAGGCTGGTGAACAAGCACCGAAAATTCTTGCCC
Organism: uncultured Ruminococcus sp.; assembly: GCA_902762375.1. Lineage (GTDB taxonomy): Bacteria > Bacillota > Clostridia > Oscillospirales > Acutalibacteraceae > CAG-964. The sequence continues at coordinate 23,765 of CACWNY010000003.1, forward strand.
TTGACGAGGCTTTCGCAGGTGTAGATGATAACAACATCAGTGAAATGTTTGCGTTGCTGGAAAAACTGAAATTTGGTTATATTGTCAATTCACAGGCATTGTGGGGCTGTTACGACAGTGTTTCTGCACTGGAAATTGCCGAACTTTTTCACGACAAGGACAGCGACTTTATTACGGTGATAAAGTACAAGTGGAACGGCAAACAGAAAATACTTCAGGTTTAATCTGAAGTATTTTCTGATGTTTTGTGGCTGATATTCTTATCAAATAACAGGAGAAGACTTATGACAGATACAGAACAACTGGTAAAAATTTTTCAGTCAGACAAACGGTTTTCCCGCATTATGGATAAATTGAGGGGAAAATATCAGTCTTACGGAGAACATAAGGGAAACATCACTTTGAAAGATGCTACTGTTGATGAGTGTGAAGCATTGAACTGTTTTATTTTACCCAAGAAATATTTCAAAGCACCTGTTATTACTTTCAGCGTGAAAGCCTTTGAGGAGGCTATACATCATACGCCATATCCTCATACTACACTGAAATCTGTGCTGGAAAGCTATTATCACGAAAAAATATATACTTCATCAGAGAAAAACAGTCTGGAACAGAAACAATTACAGGAATTTATTGACAGAATGAAAGAAAAATACAGTACTGACTGTTGTGCAGAGTGGCTTTGTTATATGTCAGATACGAAAAAGAACGGCTATCCGATTTTTATCCATGAGTATAAAGCAGATAACCGTAATGCAGAAATTTTGATGGATAATATTTGTCAGGCGATAAATTCAAGATATGCAAACGATTTTGAACCGATACAGTTGGCGGTGTTGAGTGCTGAAATCACAGGCAATTCGCATTATTTTGACTTTGAGAACAGTCAGGGAAAACTATTACTTTATGCCATAGCATTCTACAGAGAAAAAGCGGATTTCCGAACTGTCGAGGACAGATTGTGGCTTTATGATTCTTTCGGAATAGAAACCAACAGTATTTCAGGAACGGTGGCTGTTTTCGGAATATGGTTTTTTGATGACACAGGAAAAGAACAAACATATCTGAATGGTTTTGCTAAAGCTAAAGAACCGTTGCTTTTGTGTGACAGAAATATGAAAAATATTGTCAGATGTCAAAGTGAAAATCATATTGTCTATGCGGTTGAAAATCCGTCAGTATTTTCGATACTGACAGATTATTTTTCAGAAAAAGCTATACATTGTGGGATTATCTGTACATTCGGACAGATAAAAGCTGTAGGAATGAAACTGATTGGTAAATTGATAGAAAATGACTGTACCGTTTATTATGCGGGAGATTTTGACCCTGAAGGCTTACAGATTGCTGACAAACTGATAACAAAATTTCCAAAAGGAAAAATCATTGCATGGCGAATGGCAGTAACAGATTACATCAGTATTAAAAAGAATACAGATATTCTTAATACCAGAAGACTTTCACTGCTTGATAAAATTATCGATGAAAGACTTTATGAAACAGCAATGTTGATTAAAGAGGAAAAAGTAAGTGCCTATCAGGAATTACTGGCGGAAACAATGGCAGAAGATATCAGAAAACACAATTCATAATGACACACTTTTTTACTGAAAATAGCACAAGTTTCCTAAATTGCGAATTGTTGTTTGATTTTCAAACAATGCAAAAATTTCTACCTGTGCGGTTGGAATGATATTCCCATTGTATAGCTGTGACAATTAAAAGTTTTGTCCACTTTTTCAAAAGTGGTGGGGTCAAGGGGCAAAGCCCCTTGTCTTAAACTCATCAAAATTCAAACAAAATTTGCGTAAGCAAATTTTGACAGTAACTATCTGATTTTCAACCGCACAGGTAGAACAAACCTGATATTTTTGAGAGGTCGATTTCCGACCTCTTTTTTTGTTATTAACGCAGGATTATCTGGCGGTTACTGTGTATACGATACAGATGTATTTTATTCACTAAAGCAAAAAAATGCCCATAAAAGGACATTTTTTGGGTATAAAAAAGAATTTAACAGAGATATCCCTCAAAAAACAATATTTCAGGAAGTGGTAAGATAGCACGACCAAGAAAAGAAGGTCTTGACTACTTTCCGCATAGCTGTATTTCCGACCAACGGATAGATTGGATAAGAGTTCAGTTTGGTTTAAAAGGATATGCAGTGATTTACAGGCTCTATGAAAAGATATATCTGGAAAAGGGCTATTTTTGTGAATGGACAAATGATATTGCATTAATGTTTGCCCATGATAACGGTGTGAATGTTAATGTCGTATCAGACATAGTGAACGCAGGGATAAAACGGGGTATTTTTGACCTTGACTTGTTTGAAAAGTATCAGATACTGACTTCAAAAGATATTCAGGAAACCTATCTGACAGTGGTATCGAAACCGAAAAGAACAGGCGTGAGTTTAATTCAGGAATACCTCCTGGCTGACTGCACCCTTTTTGGCATTTCCTCCGAGAAAACCCTCGTTTCCTCTGAGAAAATTCAGGTTTACTCTGTTGAAAATCCACAAAGGAAAAGAAAGGAAAGTAAAGAAAAAGAAAAGAAAGTAAAAGAAAGTAAATATGCTGTATCTATGCCGTTGAAAGATGGGTCTTTGTACCAAATTTCAGAAAACACGGTAAATCAACTGCAACAACTTTATCCGAAGATTTCTGTTATTCGAAGTTTAAGAAAGATGGCGGATTTTCTCTATAACAACACGCAAAAACGCAGGGATTATTCTGCTATGGATAATTATATCCGATGGTGGCTCGAACAGGACAGCGATAAACTCAAATCAGAAACTCAACAGGAAAATTCTCCTCAACAGTGCGAACATCAGGCAAATTATGATATTTCTATTCTTGATGGCATTGGTTTACTGGATTAAGTTCTGTTTAAGGGCTTTGCCCTTAAAAATCCCACAAAGGGCAATGTCGTCAACTTAAGAGTGTCATTCCGAACGAAGTGAGGAATCTTTTGAAGATTCTTCGTCGCTTTCGCTCCTCAGAATGACAACAATATACCACAAAGGGACTTTGTCCCCTTGACCCCTACCACTTTTGAAAAAGTGGACAAAACTTTTAAATGTCACAGCTATACAATGAAGTTTCAGACTTCGTTCTTCACAGTCCTTTGAAAATTTAATTTTGTTCAGCCTTTTTGACAAGACATTCTTTTCCAAAAAAGGTTATACCGTATTCGATGACTTTTTCTCTTTTGAATGGTTTGTAATATTTGTTTCGTTCAATCTGCTGTAATGCTTCATGGCAAAGCGTTTCCATGCTTTCTTCAGATTTTGCTCTTTTCAGTTCAAAGATAGCTACACAGCGTCTTGCTTTATTCTTGACAATAATATCTGCACGCCCCATGCCGACTTCATCATTGGATTTGACGATAATATTTCTTTTTCCTGACAAAAGACCTGTCAGAAAAGCGTGATAATAGTTTTCGTTATAATCAAAATAGCTGATAGTGTTGTAAAGATAGTCATTGATAATTTCTGTCAGGTTTTCTGTATCTCCACTCCAGAGTGCCTCAAACAAAGCTGTTCTGTCATCAGTGGTAACCATTTCTCTGAACCATACCGCAACGGTCTGTTCAAAAAGCATACGGATTTCTCTGTTGGGGAGTTTCAGTTTAAACGGCAACTCAAACATACCTTTTACTTCATTGGGGTCTGATGAGGTCATTTTGGGCAAAGAACCCGGAAGTAAGGTAAGATAGCCTGTCATATACAGCACTGACCACAAATTGATTTCATCATCTGTCAGACTGCCGTATGTGATATTCGGATTGATGATTTTTTCTACATAACCACCGCTTAACAATGTTTCAAAGTCTTCCGAAACATCAAAATCACTTTCCAGAAATCTTTTGATGGTATCATTACTGCTTGTGTTTGCCCAGTAGTTCATTGGTGGCTGATACGGATTTTTCTGTAATGCGTCAACATAGTTCAGCACATCCCAAGGACAGTACACCTCTTTATTACCGAAAATATACCCGTCATACCATTCTTTGAATATAGGCTGATGAGATAATAGTTTTGTATCAGAAAGCAGTCGATTGATTTCTTCGTTGGTAAACCCGAAACACTCCTCATAGTCTGTATCGGTTATGGTCTTTACGGACAGATTATTCAGTCCTGTAAAGATACTTTCCTCCGCAATTCTCAGACACCCTGTAAGAACTGCCATTTTGATATAGGTGTTGTCTTTCAGAGATTTGCCGAACATCGAACGCATAATATCTGTAATTTCCCTGTAATAACCGTTTGCGTCACCCTTTGCCATTGGCACATCATATTCATCAATAAAGAGAATGACTTTTTTCTGATAATAGTCATTCAACAAACGGGTCAACAAAAACAGAGAATCCATTATATCCGATATTTGTGGAGTTTCTGCCTTTATCCGCTTGAATTTGTTTATATCATTTTCATCAATAGTTTTACTGTCAAGGAGATAAGTGTATTTTGCAAACAAGTCAGAAAGAACCAGCTTCAGTTGGGCAACAGCATTTTCAAAATTAATGGAATCTACGGTCTTGAACGATACAAGAATTGTGGGATATTGATTTCTCCATTCATCGCAGAGTGCCTGATTTTCGGAAATTTTTAACCCGTCAAAAATAGCTTTGCTGTCTTCAGTGATATCAAAAAAATGTTTCAGCATACTCATATTCAGTGATTTACCAAAACGACGGGGACGGGTAAAAAGTGTAACTTCTGCACGGTTGGTCATAATCTGGTTAATCAGGTCTGTCTTATCAATGTAGTAATATCCGTTAGTTCTGATTTTTTCAAAGTCACTGATACCCAGAGGCATAGTATATTCAGGCATATTCTCAACTTCTTTCATTACTTTTCGTTTATTTTAACACATCGTAAATCGTATAGCAAGTGAATAATGCAAAGAAAGAATATGGTTTTTATTGCCAATGTCATCAACTTAAGAGTGTCATTCCGAACATAGTGAGGAATCTTAATAAGATTCTTCGTCGCTTTCGCTCCTCAGAATGACAGCAATATATTAGCTCAACGGTGAGATTTTATCAATAATTACGAATTACGCATTACGAATTACGCATTATCAAAATTTGCTTACGCAAATTTTGTTTGGAATTTTTATTCATTAAAGGGCTTCGCCCTTTAAAATCCCACAAGGGGCTGCCGCCCCTTGACCCTGCCCACTTTTTGAAAAAAGTGGACAAAAACTTTTAATTGTCACAGCTCAACGGTGGGATTTTATCAATAATTACGAATTACGCATTACGAATTACGCATTGTTCTGTATTTCAGAGGTTCAGTTTTGTAGATGTTATTTCCCATGCTGTCGATAACGACAATACAAGGAAATTTTTCCACAGTATAACGGCGGATAGCCTCTGTACCCAAATCTTCATAGCAAAGGATTTCTTCAGCTTTGATACTTTTGGCAATCAGTGCGGCGGCACCGCCGATAGCGGCAAAGTAGACACAGTGATTTTTCACCATAGCGTCTATAACCGCCTGACTTCTTGCTCCTTTGCCAATCATACCTTTAAGTCCCATATCCAGAAGTGTTGGTGTATACTTATCCATGCGGTAGCTTGATGTAGGACCTGCTGACCCGACAGTGTAGTTAGGTTTAGCTGGTGAAGGACCTACATAATAGATAACTTCTCCGTTGATATCAACGGGGAGGTTTTCTTTTTTTTGAGCCAGTTCGTAAAGTCGTTTGTGGGCAGCGTCACGACCTGTTATCAAAGTACCTGTTAATAATACGCTGTCGCCTGCGTGTAAGGTGTCGATAATTTCATCAGTCAAAGGTAAGGTAATTTCTTTCATGGTGTGAACCTCCGTTTAAATGATTGCGGTTTTGTGTCTTGCACAGTGACAGCAGATATTTACCGCTACAGGCATTCCTGCGATATGGGTAGGATAAGTTTCGATGTTTACGCCCAGAGCGGTACTATTTCCGCCAAGACCTGCAGGACCGAACCCCATTTTATTGATTTCTTGCAGGAGATGATTTTCCATCTGAGCATAACGGCTGTCAGGATTGCTGGTGTTTATGGGACGGAAAGTTGCCTTTTTGGCAAGTAAGGCACACTGTTCAAAAGTACCGCCAATCCCCACACCGACAACCATCGGCGGACAGGGATTAGGACCTGCTTTTTCGACAGTTTCCAGAATGAAGTCAATGACACCCTGTTCTCCATAGGACGGAGTAAGCATTTTTATTGCAGACATATTTTCACTGCCAAACCCTTTTCCGCCTACTGTAAATTTGATAGTATCACCTGCAACAATATCGGTATGGATAACAGCAGGGGTATTATCTTTGGTATTTATTCTGTCAAAAACAGGGTCGCTGACAACGGATTTTCGGAGATAGCCGTCACAGTAAGCCTGACGGACACCTTCTTCCACAGCGTCTTTAAAGTTACCGCCGTCAATGACAACTTTATCCCCGTATTCTACAAATAACACCGACATTCCTGTGTCCTGACAAAGTGGAAGTTGTTCATTTTTAGCGATTTCGTTATTTTCCAGCAGTTGGGAGAGTACCTGTTTTCCTACTGGGGACTGTTCTTTTTGCCATGCGTTTTGCAAAGCGTCTGTGATATCCGTACCGATAAAAAAGTTACAGTCCATAAATAATTTTTTTACGGTCTGTGTAATTTCCTGTGCGTTGATTATTCTGATATTCATGATTTATCCCTCTTAATTGCAGTTTACCGAATGATTATAATATAGATTGTCTGATATTGCAAGACAGAAAATAAGTGATGGAATATTGAGGGAGTTTCGGAAAAAGTAACAAAAATGTAAACAATTATACAGCATATAGCATAAAACAATGTTAATAAATCTTTGCGAATTGTGGGAAAATCGGAAAAATCAATCATAAAAGTAATTTTGCACAAAAAAATAAAACAAATTTGTAACAGATATTTCGTGTATGTAATTTAAATTTGACAGATTGCACATAAATTTCTTTATCCATCTGCTAAAAAAAGCGGTCATTTGGGGATTTTACAGGGGAAAATCGGGTATTTTTGTGAAAAAAATACAATTTTATTGTTAATGTGCACAAAAAATGACATTTATTTTTATTTGACTTGTCCTACGAAATTGTTATAATACCGTTTGTAACATATTTTTAACCAAAATTTCTTTTTTGTATACGAATACGGCAGTATACCAAAAAAAGGAAAAGTTAAGGAGAATTTATCTATGTTTATCACAGATACTTCAAACGGAAATAAAACAAAATCAGCGTTTCAGCGTGGTATGGTAACTTTGCTGATGAGTGCCATTTTACTGACTTCGGCGTTTTCGGTAGGAGCGTTGAATAAAACGGCGGTTATCAATGCTGACGGTGAAACGATGACGGTCAATACCATGACCACCGATACCAAAGAAATTCTTGCCAATGCCGATATCAAAGTAGGCAAGAACGATAAAGTCACAACAACAGAAGATAACGGTGTAATTACCATCAACATTGCCAGAGCATTTACAGTATATACCGATATCAACGGTACAAAGACGGCTTACAGTGTCACAGGCGGTACAGTCGGTGAATTGGTAGACAATGCAGGCGTGACCGTTACCGAAAATCATATTGTCATTCCCAATAAGACCACACAGCTTAAAGAAAATATGACCGTCAAGGTAGCTGAATACCGTACAGTCAGCATTACCGTAGACAATAAAACTGTGACAGAAAGAGTACCTGTCGGTACAGTTAAAAAAGCACTGGAATATCTGGACATCAAATTAAGTAAGAACGATGTTGTCAGTTGTGATGTAGAAGAAGCAGTTACGGACGGTATGGAAATTCAGGTAACAAGGGTCAGCTACAGAGAAGTAACCACTCTGGAAAAAATCGCTTTTGAGAGTGAAACGGTTTATTCTGATAAGCTGGAAAAAGGTAAGAAAAAAGTAAGCACTAAAGGTGTAGACGGTGAAGTTCGCAATATTGTCAGACAGACACTGGTAAGTGGTGTAGTGGTTGATGCAGAGTATATCAGTTATGAAGTTGTCAAAGAGGCAGTCAATGAAGTCGTTACTGTCGGTACGAAAGAAACCGCTACTGAACCTGCTACCGAAAAGGCAACTTCTCAAAAACAGAAAACAACCAAAACAACTACTAAATCTGAAACCGCTCAAACAATAACCAACGAAAATAATGACTATGACTACAATGATTACAATGACGATAACGACAGTACAGAAACTGATGATTACGATTATTCCTCATTCCCGACAAAAAATGTCGGAGGAAATGTTTTCTATGACGAAAATGGTAACGCTGTTTCCTATACGGCTTGTTATCAGGGAACGGGTACAGCTTATACTGCTCCTTATGGTTCTTTGACAGCAACAGGAAATCTTGCTTGTGTAGGCGGTGTTGCAGTCAACCCCAACATCATTCCTTACGGTTCAAAACTTTATATCGTATCTGATGATGGTTTTGTTTACGGCTATGCCACTGCGATTGATACGGGCGGTGCATTGATGGACGGCAGAGTACTTGTTGATGTGTTCTATAACACCGAAGATGAATGTTATGAGTTCGGTCGCCGTGATGTAACTGTCTATGTGCTTGACTAATAATGCGTAATTCGTAATGCGTAATTATAAAATTCCATCGTTGAGCTGTGACAATCAAAAGTTTTTGTCCACTTTTTTCAAAAAGTGGTGGGGTTCAGGGGCAAAGCCCCTGATGGGATTTTTAAGGGCAACGCCCTTAAACTCCCCAAATTCAAAACAAAATTTGCGTAAGCAAATTTTGATATAACATCACCTCAATTAACCCTCGAAAAGTATTTGCTTATTATAACAAACAGAGCACCCTGAATGTAATCAGAGTGCTTTGTTTGTTTTTTTCTTAATTTGAGGTTTTCATAAATTCTTCAACTGTCATATTAGCTTGTTCCGCAGCTTGTGCGGGAGTGATAATCTTCTTCTTTACAAGGTCGGTAAGCGTTGTAAGTATACCTGCTTGAATATCTTCTTCTCGTCTTTCATTTCTACCTCTTTCATAAGCCTCTTCCATCATTGTGTTATAGTCATACAACCACTTCTGTCGGGTATTGTATTCCATACGCTTCTGTTCGTCAGCACTGATTTCTTCCAGAACATCATAAGCTCTTTTAATATATACATTTTCTTGTGCAGGCATTTTAAGTTCACTCCTGTTCTTTGCTCGGATAAATTTTACCCAATCATATAAGTCAGTTTTATCGTCTACGACAGGTAATTTCGGCAGTTCGACAATGTGTATTTCTAGAATATCCGTGTACCTGATATGTTCCGTATCTTCCGTAATATGATACACTGTATGAAAACGATTTGTTTTCTTGATATAATTGAAATCCAGAATACTTATTCCCACACATTTTTTCAGATTACTGTATCTCTTATTGACACCAACCTGTTCCACCAACATTTTTGAAAGATAAAATGTACTTCTGTCTGCCCACGAGGACATATAGGCAAGCTGTATTTCAATATTGATTTCCGTAGTGTCATTCATTGTCAGTCTGACATCAAGAATACTCTGCTTGTCGTCTTCATGCACTCTCGGAAGATTGGTATTTAACAGTACTGTTGATTGGATATCTGTATCTTTTATATTCAGTACAGCACTGAGAAATCCTTTTCTTACCATTTCGTCACGCATAATTTCTTTAAAAACAAAATCAACTTTTGGCAACATAATAAATTTTTCTTCGGGTGTTGTGTTTTTCATACTGAAAATCTCATTTTCATACATCTTAATCACCATCTTCATTTTCAATAATATCATATGCTAATCATACACTGATTTTATGGATTTATCAACGGTAATTTCATACAAAATATCAATATGTTTTTCGGCAATCTTACGGTTATTATCGAAAAATCCATCTGAACGATTAGGAATTGTTTTCCAAAAGAGAATAATAAGGAATAAAATTATAACCATTTGTCATTTTGAGGAGCAGCGACGAGAAATCTTTTGTAAGATTCCTCACTAGAAAAAACTCCATTAAGATTATGTGGATTTTCTGTTTTAGAAAAACATATCTCATAGATATATCATTTTCTTGTGAAAAATGATATATCTTTTTGAAAAAATGGGCATTGTAAGATGATTTTATCGTATGATATAATACACTTGTAATCAAAATTACTTGTATTCTTGTTTTGGCAAAATAGCATTTTGTCATTATGCAAAAACAAACAGAATAACAACTTACATTTTTATGATGGGAGAGGATTCATAATGAAAACAGGCAAAAAAGTTCTCACGCTGATGTTGGCTTGTGCTATGGTGACAAGTACGGCTTATATGTCTTACAGCGTTGTGGACAATGCAACAGTTAAACTACATCTGACGGCTGGGAGTACACAGTCAATAGTAACGGTACAGCTACAATTACAGGTTACAGTAAAAAAAGTGGAGATTTAATTATTCCTAATACCGTTGATGGTAAAACAGTTACAGAGATAGGAAAACAGGCTTTTCGAAATAAAACAGGTTACCAAAATTTAACTGTACCAGGTACAGTTAAACTGATTGGTGTAGAAGCTTTTAGTGGTTGTACAGGTTTACGAAGTATTGATATTCAAAACGGTGTTGAAACTATAGGAAAGAGAGCTTTTTCTGGTTGTATAGGCTTGAACAGTATTAATATTCAAGAAGGTGTTAAAACAATTGAAAGTATTGCTTTTTCTGATTGTACAGCACTGACAAGCGTAAAGTTACCTGATAGTGTGGAAACAATAGGAAGTATAGACGATTACTTTTCATCTGATGGTGTTTTTTATGGATGTTCGAAATTAACAACGGTAACACTTGGTAAAAATCTTACTACAATTGGTAGTGGTACTTTCAAAAAATGTACTAAACTCTCCACTGTAGAATTTGCTGGTCAAAATATTGCGGAAATCGGACATTCGGCTTTTGCAGAAACTGCATTAGAAAATATTGTTATTCCTAATAAAGTTAAAGAAATAAGAGAGCATACTTTTGAATATTGCAAAAGTCTTTCAAGCGTTACTTTTCCCGAAAATCTCGAAACTATCGATGAAACAAGTTTTATAGGTTGTAGTGTATTAACAAATATCAAAATTCCTGATAAAGTAACTTCTATAGGAAGCAAAGCTTTTGAAGATTGTACTTCTTTGGAAAATGTTCAATTTGGTCATTCTGTTGAAATAATAGGTGACGGTGCATTCGCGAATACTAAAGTTAAGAGTATCATCTTACCAGATGGTTTAAAGGATATCGGTGATGGATTTTTGGTTGGAATTTTTGAGGGTTGTAAAGAATTGAAAACAGTAGTATTCCAGAGTAGTGAAGATACGGAATTTACAAATATTCCATCAAGAATGTTTAAGGATTGCACAAATCTTACAGATGTAAATATTTTAGCTACGGTAACAACAATTGAGAGCAGTGCGTTTGCAAATTGTACATCTTTAGAAAGTATTATTCTTCCTGAAAGTGTAACAGTTATTGAAAACTTCGCTTTTGGTAATTGTACTTCTTTGAAAAAAATTGTTATTCCTGAAAGCGTTACAAACATAACAGGTGGTAGGTGGAGTAGTTCGTTTGACGGACACAGTGATGAACTTACTATTTACGGTTACACAGGAACAAGAGCAGAAAATTACGCAAACGAAGAGAATATTAAATTTGTAGCTTTAGACGGACATATCCACGAAAGTGAAACATATATTACAGAGGCTACTTGTGAAGACGGCGGAATGAAAATTACAAGATGTAAGATTTGTGGTCATCTTGAACTTGAAAAAACTGAATACATCGCCCCTAAAGGACACAAAAACCTTACTGTAACAAAAGAACCTACCTGCACAGAAAACGGAGAAAAAACAGGTACTTGTTCAGATTGCGGTAAAACTGTTACAGAGATTATTCCTGCATTAGGTCATAGCTGGAGTGAGTGGACTGTAGACCCCGATAACGATAAACAAGAAGTAAGAATTTGTGCAAACTGTGGTGAAAAAGAATACAGAGATATTGATACACCTGTACTACCTACAGACCCCACACCTGTGCCACCTACAGACCCCACACCTGTGCCACCTACAGACCCCACACCTGTACCACCTACAGAACTCCCTACATTCGACCCTATTCCTGAACCCACACCAGCTCCTACACAAGAACCTACAACAGACCCTCGACCTGATGGCAAAGTTGTAGATACTGGGGCAACAGCACCATTGATGGCTGTATTTACACTTATAGCGTCCTCTGTTTCAGTAGCGTTGCTGAAAAAACGCAGAAAAAATGACACAGATTAATTCACCAAAAACTTTTATTTGATTTTCTCAATAATATATTGGATTTTTCCAGAAAAGCCGTACTGCTATAAATGAGGTACGGCTTTTGCTTTTTGAAAAAATGTTCAATGATGGTTTATCACAAACATATCCGTTGTAACAGAAAAAGTCTTATAATGATACCATAAAATCAAGGTGGTGGTTGATTTATGGTAAGAGGACAATTTACACATAAAACAGATAAATCACAAATTTCCACAACAGATATTTTAGGGGTAAATATTGCCGACATCAATATCAGGCAACTGACAGATTTTACCATGAAAAATCTGGAAAATTTGAAAGGTGATTATCTTTGTGTGTCGAATGTGCATACTACCGTTACCGCCTATGAAGATGAAGTTTACCGCAATATTCAGAACAGCGGTATTATGGCAATTCCTGACGGCAATCCTCTGGCGGTTGTGGGAAAAAAGCGTGGTTGTAAAAATATCGAACGCATTACAGGTATTGCTTACATGAGAAAAATTTTTGACATCAGCCGTGAAAAACATTACCGTCATTTTTTCTACGGCAGTACGCAGAATACATTGGATAAGATGTGCGAAAATCTGAAAAGAGAATATCCGTATCTGGATATTGCAGGAATGTACAGTCCGCCGTTTCGAAAACTTACCGATACGGAAAGTAGTCAGGTTATTGAATTGCTGAATAATGCCAATGCGGATTTTATCTGGATAGGTCTTGGAGCGATAAAACAGGAAATTTTTATGTGGGAAAATCAAGGTACGGTAAACAGTTTTATGATAGGTGTAGGAGCAGGGTTTGATTATCTGGCAGGAAATATCAGACAGGCTCCGAAATTTATGCAACAGCATAGTCTGGAATGGCTTTTTCGATTGTGTCAGCAACCAAAACGGCTGCTTAAACGCTATCTTTACACCAATACAAAATTTATATTGCATATCTGTAGGAAACAGGGGTAAGTCTATGGGAATTATGCGACAACTTAAATTATTGCGGTGTAAAGTGATTGTCTTATGCAAGCATAATATTTCTATCGGGAGAAATTCCACTTTTGGCAGAGGTACAGTGTTGTGGTGTCCGAACCGTATGAAAATCGGTAATAATGTCTATATCGGAAAATACTGTACACTGGAAACCAATATTCTCATACAAGACAATGTGCTTATAGGCAACAATGTAGGGCTTATCGGTAAATATGACCACGATTATTCCCAAATCGGAAAAACTATCAACAGTTCCTCATGGATAGGCGACAGCGATTATCAGTTCAAGGGCAAAAATCAGAAAATTATCATCGAAAATGATGTGTGGATAGGTTTTGGTGCGATAATTTTAAGCGGAGTAACCGTACATCGTGGAGCGATAGTCGGTTGTGGGAGCGTTGTCACAAAAGATATACCACCCTATGCTATAGCGGTCGGCAATCCCGCAAAAGTAATTAATTATCGTTTTTCACAGGAAGAAATCCAGCGACACGAAAAGTTACTTACCTGAGTGATTGAAAATCAGATAGCTATTTTCAAAATTTGCTGACGCAAATTTTGTTTTGATTTTTGGGAGTTTAAGGGCTTCGCCCTTAAAAATCCCACGAGGGGCTTTGCCCCTCGACCCCACCACTTCCCCCAAAGTGGACAAAACTTTTAATTGTCATAGCCACAGGTTGTTTTTCTGTAATGACAGATTACGCATTTCGGGAAACAATTTCAACTGCTTTATCAGGAAGTTATTATATTCAGAATGAAAACAGCAATTTTAATCACAACTATCAGTAATTTCGGCAATCAGACCTTTTATCATTCTCAAGAAACAGGTCTTGCCAAAGCACTTGCCAAATTTGGACATACCGTCACGATTTATAAACTCTCAAAACAACCTCAGCCAACACAAATTATCAATGAAAATGTATCTGTCAGATTTATTGCGTGTAAGTCATTGGGTATTAACGGACTTTTTCACCCAAAGTATATTAATACCAATATCACCGCTTTAATTCATTTTTCAGATACACAGTTTTCCGTACCTACAGTTTACCGCTACTGTAAAAAGCATGGTATTACCTATATTCCGTATATTGGTATTATTGAGAGTCACAGCAACAATGTCTTTATCAGAAAAATTACAAATTTTCTCTTTTTGCGAAACCGCAAAATCTATCAGAAATGTATTTGTCTGGCAAAAACACCGTCCGTTAAAGAACAGTTACAGAAAATTCATATCACTAAAATCAAACTTACCCCTGTCGGTCTTGATATGGAAATGTTGAAAAGTGACTATCGGAATTATTCTGTTCATACTCTCAAAGAAAAATACGGCTATCGTACAGACGATAAAATCATATTCTTTTCGGGCAGAATGACAAAAGAGAAAAATCCGTTGTTAATGCTGAAAATCTTTTCGGAGATTTTCGGTGAACACAGGGAATATAAATTGCTGATGGTCGGCAGTGGCGAACTGGAAAACAATGTCAAAACAGAAATTCAAAGATTAAATTTAGAAAATGCTGTCAGAATGATATCAAAAATCCCCAATGCTGAAATATGGGAACTTTACAGGATAGCGGATTGTTTTGTCAATCTGAACTGCAACGAAATTTTCGGAATGTCAGTGCTGGAAGCTATGTATTATGGGTGTAAGGTTTTGGCGTTTCACTCTTTCGGGACGGATTTTATCATAGAAAATAAGGTAAACGGTTATCTTGTCAGCAATAAAACAGAAATGGAACATTGTATTTGTCATATGCCACCACTTTCGGAAAACGCACACAACAGAATTGTTCGTCATTTCACTTGGCAGACTACCGCAGAAATTATTCATCAAATCATTATGGACTAAAAATTATTCACCTGTGCGGTTGAAAGTCAGATAGTTACTTTCAAAATTTGCTTTTCGGGAGTTTAAGGGCTACCGCCCTTAAAAATCCTGCTAAGGGGCTTTGCCCCTTAACCCCACCACTTTTTTGAAAAAAAGTGGACAAAAAACTTTTAATTGTCATAGCTATACATTGAGAAAATCATTCCAAATGCACAGGTGGAAAATTATGAGACTTTTACATCATATCAAACAACACATTCACAAAACAAAATACAGAAAATTATGTCAGTTCGGACATCATACTACCGTTGACAAAAATTGTCAGTTTTGGGGAAATAACCGTATAGGAAACTATTCTGATTTTTTAAACAGTACGCTTGGTGAACTTTCGTATGTCGGGGATAAGTGCTTTATCAAAAATACCATTATTGGAAAATATACTTGCATTGCTAACGAAGTTATGACAGTAAACGGTACTCACCCGACAGGCTTTGTATCTGTTCACCCTTGTTTTTATTCTACAGCAAAAATACCCTCTTATGTGCAGAAAAATCGTTTTCAGGAATTTCGCTATCTTGACCCTGAAACCAAAAAATCCGTTTATATTGGAAATGATGTATGGATTGGTTCAAGAGTGACGATTTTAGAGGGAGTAACCATCGGTGACGGTGCAATTATCGGTGCATGTACACTTGTCAATAAAGATGTTCCGCCTTATGCGATAGTAGGCGGTGTGCCGTTCAGAATTATACGATATCGTTTTGACAGCGATACCATCAACAAACTTCTTGCCTTGAAATGGTGGGATAAAGATAAACGATGGCTGATAAATCATGCAGAATATTTTGATAACAGCAATCGTCTTTTTGACAATATGAAAAATGATAACAATGGATAACGATAATTTTTTTAAGAAACATCTTGCGATACTTTACCGCAAAGCAAAATTGAAAAGCAATTATTTTTCAATGAATTTATGTTCTGAAAAAAACGGAAATAATATTATTTCTCAAAAGATAAAAGAAAATAGACCTTTTGCCGTAGTTCGGCTTGGTGCGGTAGAAATGCACTGTATTAACCGTTTTCTAAAACATCAGAATTTTTCCAAAAGCGAAAGAGAACAGGCACTTTACTGTGCAGGAATTTTTCCGAATGATAATGCTACACTCAATAAATTTTGTGAAGAATACCTCAATGCTGTTACAGAATGTGATATAATAGGTGTGTGGGGAATTTCGGGTGAAAAGCACATCGTGAAACATTACACCAACCATGCCCAAATCATACCGAGTAAATCTATTGAACCCTATTATTTTGAACATTCATGGTCAGCAAATCTGAAAGATAAAAAAGTACTTATCATACACCCCTTTACCGAAAGTATTCAACATCAACTCAAGCACCGCCAACACCTATGGCAAAATCCAAACATCTTACCCGAATTTGCAAAAGCAGAATTTGTCAAAGTGGTACAGTCCAACGCAGGAGCAACAACAGAATTTTCGGACTGGTTTCAAGCCTTGCAAAGTATGAAAGAACAGATTTCCCAAAAAGATTTCGATGTGGCACTCATAGGAGCAGGTGCATACGGTTTACCGTTGAGTATATTCTGTAAGCAAATGGGAAAACAAGCCGTTCAGCTATGCGGAGCTACACAAATTTTGTTCGGCATAAAAGGAAAACGCTGGGATAATCACCCTGTCATTTCCAAATTTTACAACGGTTACTGGATAAGACCTCTTTCCTCTGAAACACCGCCCGAAATTCAGAAAGTAGAGGGTGGTAGTTACTGGTAGTTTAAGGGCTTTGCCCTTAAAAATCCCATCAGGGGCTTTGCCCCTGAACCCCACCACTTTTTGAAAAAAGTGGACAAAAACTTTTTTGGCTCACTTCGTTCGTTTTTTCGATAATAGAAAATCAATCTATCAAATTTAAGGTGTGATAAATGTGAATGAAATGGCGGTGTTAGTGTGTTCGTGCGACAAATACAAAAGTGCTTGGCAACCGATGTTTGAACTGTTTTTCAAGTTCTGGAATGATTGTCCGTACAGGGTTTATCTGATGACGAACAATGCTGTATATACTCACGAACGGGTAACAACAGTTTGTACGGGAGATGATGTTAGCTGGTCGAAATCGTTCAAAAAGGTACTGGAATTTCTGAAAGAGAAATATGTGCTTGTGATTATGGAAGATTATCTTTTGCAATCGAAAGTGAAGAATGAAGATTTTGACTTGGTGCTGGATTACATCAAAAAGAATGATACGGATTGTTTTCGGTTATTTCCCACGCCACCGCCTGATAAAAAATACGGTTATTGTGGGGAATTTATGACAGGAATTATTGCTGAAAATGCGTCTTACAGGGTGAGTTTACAGGCGGGAATTTGGAAAAGAGAATATTTACTCTCTTTGATTGATGAAAAAGAAAGTGCGTGGCAGTTTGAACATATGGGTAGTAAGCGGAGTTCGGAAGATGGCAGTAAATTTATAAGTGTATGGGAGAAAAGTCCGAGATTGATTTTTGATTACTACTGTACAGGGATTATTCAAGGTTACTGGATAAAAGAAGCGGTAGAACTGTGTCGAAAGAATGGTATAGAAGTGGATATGTCAGTAATCAAAGCTGAGCCGTTTTGGGTAAGGACAAAGCGTATTCTATTGTGTAAATATCTGGTATTGCTGAGAACTTTGTTTCGTAAAACAAAGTGGTATGATGTCTACCGCAACAGAAAATATTTGTAAAGGTATTGTTATGACGGTTGCTATTATTATGACGGTTTTTAACCGTATGGAACAGACAAAACAATGTATACAGTCTTTGGAGATAGCTTTGCAGAATGTTATTCACCACTACTATATCACGGACGATAAAAGCACCGATAACACCGCTGATTATCTGGCAAATTTATCAAAAAAGATTGACATTAATGTTTATCAAGGAAACGGAGATTTATACTGGAACAGAGGTATGTATCATTCTTTTGAAAAAGCATTACAGAAAGAATATGATGTTTTTCTTTGGGTGAACAATGATACAGTATTCTATGAAAATATGTGGGATATTCTGATAAACGACTATCGTAAAGCCGAACCGTTTTCGGTGATATGCGGAGTGTTGCAAAGTGCAGTCAGCGGTGAAACTACCTACGGCGGAACAGATAAAAGTGGTCTGTTAAATCCTTGCGGTGACATTCGGGAATGTACGCATATCAATGGAAACTGTCTGTTTATTCCGAAAATTGTGGCGGAAAAAATCGGGAATTTAGATTATCACTATGAACATTCTTTGGGAGATTTCGATTACGGACAGCGTATTTTAAACTATGGCGGAAAGCTGTATAGTTCAAGTGATTATGTCGGTGTGTGTGAAAGAAATCCGATTAAAGATACTTGGCAAGATAAAGATTTACCGTTTTTGAAAAGAATATCCCTGATGAAATTAAAAACAGGTCTGCCCCGAAAATCTTACAAACGCTACCTCAGAAAGTGGAACAGAAAAACTTGGATTTTCTACTATTACAAACCGTATCTTGATATTTTCGGTGACAGTATCGGGAAATCTTTTCGGAGAAAACATTATGACAATCAAAATTCCGAAAATTAAAACTTTACAACTATTATGTATCTATGTTTCCATGCAATATTATGGCGGTAGGATTTATACTTTACTTGGGTCGGCAATATTTTTTTCGTTGTCGCTGATGTTGTCGGCATTTGTTCTTGCGTTTAAGAGAAAATTATTATTCAATGCGAACAAGAAAATCAACGGTTATATTTTCGGAGTTATGGTGATGGTGGTATGGTTTGCATTGAGTATTTTCTATACGATGGGCAATATGACTGTTGGCACATCACTTTCTATTTTGTCAAGATTTCTGCTGATATATGTGTCCGTCGGACTTGACCCCGAAAATTTTCTGACACGCTTTGTCAAAATGACAGTTCTTTTTGCTTTTATCAGCGATGTTATTTATTTTAGCCACTTTGTCGGATTTACACCGATATGGAGAGGAATTTCCCGAATATTTTACAGAATACCTAGTGGTATGTATTTCGGCGGTGATACCTACGGACTGTTTTTTCTTGTGTTCAAACTGGACGATTTGGCAAGAAATTCCTATATGTTCGGTGAACCCGGAGAATATCAGATGATAATCAATACTTGTCTGTACTTTCTGCTTTTTGAGGGAAAGTCCTTAAATCTTACCCGAAAACAAAAAATGATATACCTCTGTCTGTTGCTGATTACGCTTGTTACGATACAATCCACAAGCGGATTTATTTCTCTGGTGGTAATTATGGGAATGGTTCTGTTACAGCCGAACAGGTTCAAAGAAAATCAGTCGGTAAAAAAAGTGATTGTGCTTTGTATTTGTGCAGTGCTGTTGTATGTGTTGATTTTCGCTGACGAAACTAGCATTTTTTATCAGAGTTTCTACCGCAAAATCTTTTCCGCTGACGGACAGATTGATTTACAGCAAGGTACAGCTACTGCCCGAAGTATGCCGTATTATCTTATGGCGGAAAATCTGTGGCAAAATCCTTTGCAGGTGATTTTCGGTGTAGGGGCAAACGGTCTTGCACAAACCGTTGTGGGAAGATATACCGCTAACGGACTGGTCAATTTTATTATGATGTGCGGTCTTGTGTTTGTCGTGCCGTTGTATATACTGATGTCGGCAGGACATTTTCAGTACGGCAAAAATCCCGTTGCGACCTGTTGTGTCATTTTGATTTGTCTTAATCAGTCGGTGGGACAACCTGATATGTTGAGTATTTATACTGTTCTGCTGTTGCTTTATCCCTATATTTTTCAAATCACGCATAACCGAAAGAATGAACTCTGCTATGAATAAACCTTTATTATTTTATCATTGTCTTGCCAAAGATGTTTTTGACAAGAAAATTTTACGCAAGACTATCTCCTATAAAAATTTATCGTCACATATAGGCAACAGGAAAATGCTTTCCCCTTTGGAAACGCATACTCTTATTGCTCATGCCATACAACAAAACAGACCGTTTTTTGTCGGACGGCTGGGCGGTTATGAACTTTCTGCTATGATACAGTACCTTGAACACAGACTGATGGTTAATGCACCTGTTACGAAAAATCTCATACATAACGCAGGACTTTTCAATGTCACCCAAACAATCCTTGAACAGTTTGCCAGACTTTACTTTCAGTCTTGTGGTGAACTGGATATTATCGGCAGACATTGGAACGGTATGGAAAATTATGTTATTTCAGCGTATGCACCAAATACGAAAATTACCGATATGTTCTTTATTGAACCGTATTTTCCGAATGTGGCAAGCGTATGGACAAAATCTTTACAAGGCAAGAATGTACTTGTCATTCACCCTTTTGAAAACTCCATACAACAACAGTATCAGAAAAGAACTTTGCTTTTTCAAAATCCCGACATCTTGCCTGAATTTAACCTCATTACTCTGAAAGCCGTTCAGACTATCGGCAACAACTCCGACAACCGCTTTTCCACTTGGTTTGACGCTTTGGACTATATGTATCAGAAAGCTATGCAATATGATTTTGATGTGGCATTGGTGGGGTGTGGTGCTTATGGATTTCCGCTTTCAGCAAGACTGAAACAACAGGGAAAAACGGTTATTCATCTTGGCGGTGCTTTGCAGATTCTTTTTGGCATAAAGGGAAAACGCTGGGAAACACTTCCTGATTTTGCCTATATCAAAAATCTGTTCAACGAAAACTGGATATATCCCTCAAAAAAAGAAACAGTCAGCGGTGCGGACAGCATAGAAAACTGTTGTTACTGGTAAAAATTACCGTTGTTTTCCAAGAGAATTTGCTATCGCAAATTCTCATAAAAGTTTTGTCCACTTTTTCAAAAGTGGTGGGGTTCAGGGGCAAAGCCCCTGATGGGATTGTTAAGGGCAACGCCCTTAACGAAAAAGGGATTGTTAAGGGCAACGCCCTTAACGAAAACGAAAAAGAGGTGAAAAAACTGTCAAGAACAAAATTTGTCACGAAAAATATTTCCACCGCTATGTTCTCTAAAATTATTGAACAGGTGCTGAATTTTGCCGTGAGAACCGTTTTTGTCTTTTTGATGTCGGTGGAATATCTGGGCATTAACGGTCTGTTTGTGAACATTCTGTCGTTTTTGTCACTGGCAGAACTCGGTACGGGCAGTGCTATGCTGTATCTCTTATACAAGCCTGTCGCTGAAAATAATATCCCGCAAATTCAGATTTATATGCACACTTACCGCAACATCTACCGTATCATTGGGTGTGTTGTGCTGGCTATCGGTCTTGCTCTTATGCCGTTTCTCTCCTTTTTCATTGCGGATATGCCCGACATTCCTGAAAGTCTTGAAGTGATTTATCTGCTGTATATTGTCCGTACAGTTTCCACTTACTTTTTTGCCTATAAACAGTCTGTCTTTCTTGCT
This sequence comes from uncultured Ruminococcus sp., assembly GCA_902762375.1. Lineage (GTDB taxonomy): Bacteria > Bacillota > Clostridia > Oscillospirales > Acutalibacteraceae > CAG-964. The sequence continues at coordinate 45,326 of CACWNY010000003.1, forward strand.
TATCAGCAGGGCTATGTTGTCACGCTGAATAATACGCTCTTTACTGTGATACGCTCTGTTCTGGAAATTGGTATCTTGTATTTCAGTCGGAATTTTATGTTGTATCTGGTTATATCCGTAATTGTCAATTATGCAATGAACATTCGTATCTTTATCAAGGCAGATAAATGTTTTCCATATCTGAGAGAAAAGGTGAACGGTCATATTTCTGTTTTGGAAAAACAGCATATCCGTAAAAATATCGGGGCGATGTTTCTGCACAAAGTGGGACTGGTTGTGTTGAACAGTTCGGATAACCTGATACTTTCCAAATTTATCGGGATTATCACTGTCGGAATTTACTCCAACTATGCCATTATTTTAACTGTTGTGAAAACTATGCTTTGGACAGTCTTTGACGCAGTTGTGCCAAGTGTGGGAAACCTTTGTGCAGAAAAAAACAATGTTCAGAAATATAAAGTTTTTCGCAGTGTACAGTTTGTCAACTTATGGCTTTCGGGATTTTGTGCAGTATCGCTTGGTGTACTGGCAAATCCTTTTATCACGCTCTGGATTGGCAAAGACTATCTGCTTTCACAAAATACTGTGACGGTCATTATCGTTTCCTACTATCTTCAGACAAATATGCGTGCTATCGAAATGTTCCGCAGTGCGACAGGTCTTTTCTACAACGACCGCTATGTTCCGCTGATACAGTGTGTCATTAACATCGTCGTATCGGTGATTGGCGTGTATTTTTTTGGCGTTGCGGGGATTTTTATCGGGACTTCACTTTCTATTCTGCTTACGGGATTTTGGGTACAGCCGTTTATGGTGTTCCGCCACATTTTCAGAAAACCACTGTATCTGTACTTCTGGCAATATCTCAGATGTACGATAATCAGCGTTATTTCCTTTGTCGGCATACAGTATCTTTGTCGCTTTTTACCCGACAGCGGAATAATTCCTTTTCTGATAAAAATTCTGTGTTGTTTGGTTATTCCTAACGGATTATTTGTGGCTGTATTTTGTCGGACGGAAGAATTTCAGTTTTTGACGAAAAAAGTAAGACAAATTTTTCCATTTGTGCGGTAGGAATGATTTTCTCATTGTATAGCTATGACAATTAAAAGTTTTTGTCCACTTTTTTCAAAAAGTGGGCGGGGTCAAGGGGCGACAGCCCCTTGTGGGATTTTTAAGGGCGAAGCCCTTAAACTCCCGAAAATTCCAAACAAAATTTGCGTAAGCAAATTTTGACAATAGCATAAATAGAATTTTTTTCGGAGAGGTCAGAATGAAACTTGCTATTCTTACTTTCAGTCAGTCGTATAATTACGGTGCGTTATTGCAATCTTACGCTTTGCAAAAAACTTTGTGTCGATTGGGTCATGAGGCTTTGCTTATCCGTATCGGCGAACCGCCTAAACCGAAAACACTCAAATATAAACTGAAAAATCTTTTGGAATACAAAAGACAAAAAGCCTACTGTGAATTTCTGCATAACCATCTGACTTTTTATGAAACAATTATCACTCCTGAAAATGCGTACATACTCAATTCGGATTTTGATGGTTTTATCTCAGGCAGTGACCAAGTATGGAATATGAAAAACGGCATTGACCCTATATTCTTTCAGAAATTTGCGAATAAAAACAAGCTGAAAATGTCTTATTCAGCAAGTATAGGATTGAATGAAATTCCTGAAAAGTACCGTGACGAAAGTATCTGCTTGATAAATGATTTTGACTATGTTTCTTTGCGTGAGATTTCAGCGTTGCGAATGTTACAACAATATACCGACAGAAAGTTATATTGTCATGCTGACCCTGTTTTTCTGCTGAATAAATCCGAGTGGGATAATTTATGCGAAAATCTTATCGAACAGAAAAATTATATTTTCGTATACGGCACACAGATGAGTGAAACACTAAAACACTTTGCTGAAAATCTCCATCAAAAAACAGGCTTACCGCTTATCAGTGTATTTCCTTTGAAAAATGCTAAAGTTGTCGGCGGTGCTATTGGCTGTAAGGAATTTGTCAGCTATATCAAAAACGCTGACTATGTAATTACAAGTTCTTTCCACTGTACGGCATTTTCTATGATTTACCAAAAGAGAGTGTTTGTTATTCCTCATTCTGAAACTTTTTCCCGAACAGAAGATTTACTGTCAATTTTCGGGCAGTCGGACTGTATCATAAAAAATTCTGATGATGTGGTAAAGTCTGTATGGGACTTTTCACAAAATCAGAATATTATTGACTGTCTGCAAAAATCTGCTTTTGTGTATCTGAAAACAATAGACAAATTTGGGATTTAGTGGTATTATATTTTCAAACAGATTACAAAATAAATACAGAAAGCGAAAATAAAAATGCAAATAGAACATATTGCGATGTATGTGAATGACCTTGAAAAAACAAAAGAATTTTTTATCAAATATTTCCATGCTTTGCCGAGTGAGTGTTATCACAATATAAAAACGAATTTTCGGTCTTATTTTCTTCATTGGGACAGTGGTGCAAGATTGGAAATTATGAATAAATCGGATATGACAGATACTCCAAAAAATCTGAACAGGACAGGATATATTCATATTGCGTTCAGAGTTGGAAGTAAAGAAGAGGTTGATAATCTTACAGATATTCTGAAAAATGATGGATATTCTGTTATCAGCAATCCGAGAACGACAGGTGACGGATATTACGAAAGTTGTATTGTTGATTTTGAGGGCAATCAGATAGAAATTACGGTATGATATTCATAATATTAAAGGATAGCAAACAGATTTTAGGAGGTGAAATTTATGTTTTCTTTGAAGTTATTTCTGCATATATTGAGTATAATCCTTGATATTGCATCAATTATACTAAGTATGATTATCCTTGTATTACTCTCGAAAGGAAGAAAAAAATGAAAAAATCGTATCAGTTAATTCTTTCGCTGGCATTTCTTTTGGTATTGGCAATTCATTTTGAGTGGATTTTCCCCTTAAAATTGTTGATAATAGCAAATTCTGTTTTATTGCTTATAGATTGTGTTTATCGCCTTTCAAAAATAGTAAATCATAAAAAATGAAAGCGGTGTTGAAACATGAGTGATAAAGGACTGTTTATTCTTATTTTTACAGGAGTATGGGTGTTGCTGGGGATAATTTTTCTGATAATAGCCATAAGTATGTACTTTGTACAGAAAAAAAAGACAGAAGTCTGTACGGCAAAAACTATCGGCACAGTAACAGATGTTGTTCATCGTTCAGCGGGCAGACCAAGATACAGCAGTTGGCACCCTGTGATACAGTATACTACTATGACAGGAGAAATGATTAAAAAAGTATCTGCTTATGGAACAAATCCACCAAAATATTCGGCAGGAGATACGGTACATATCCATTACAATCCGAAGAAAACGGACGAATTTTATCTGCCTGACGATAAAGTGGGGAAAATCGTTCGGATTGTATTTATGTGGGTAGGTATCGGAATGATATTCATTGGTGTACTTGTGGGTACTCTGGTGGGGTTTTTGTGGTAAACGAAAAAGAACAGCTGTAAAAAATACAGACTGTTCTTTTTTCTAATTGAGCAGTTAAAAATCAAATCGTTATTGTCAAAATTTGCTTACGCAAATTTTGTTTGGATTTCGGGGAGTTTAAGGGCTTCGCCCTTAAAAATCCCACAAGGGGCTTTGCCCCTTGACCCCACCACTTTTTGAAAAAAGTGGACAAAAACTTTTCATTGTCATAGCTATACGATGAAAAAAATATTTTAGTTTTTTTGTTTGGGAAACAGTTCAGAAAATTAGGTAACGAAAAGTGAGAAAAATATGCCTAAATAGAGAAAATTCTTTCGAAAATATTGTTGCAATTTAGTTAATGAAAAATTCATAGAGATATGGTATAATTGCGAGCGTAAGAAAATATGTCCAAACAGAGAGTAATTCAGCAAGGAGTTCTGAGAATATGGTGGAAGAAAAAAACACTGAACAAAAGACAGAAAACGAAGTTTCATCTGAAAACAAAAGCAGTGATACACCCAAAGCGGAAGAAACATCATCAACGGAAACCAAAGAAACAGAAACAGCTACAGAAACAGCCACAACCGAACCCCAGCCTCAGTCTGAGGAAACGGCAAAAACAGACGAACAACCTGATTCGTCATTGGTAGGAATAATGAACGATGTCAGACAAAAGACCCAGACAAAACCAATAATCCGAACACAAGTAGCAACAGAAGAAGAAATGTTTGATATCAATTCCGTGTTAGGGGAGGAAGAAGAAAAGAAAGCTCCCAAAAAAGACGAAAAGGTGCAGAAAGCAGAACCCCAAAAAGAAAATCCTCCGATTGTTGCAGAACAACCGAAACAACAGGAAGAATCATCAGAGGTAGTAGTTGATGAACCTGAAGAAAAAGAAAAAAGGGGAATAGGTACTGCATTTGTCAAAATCCTGTGCGGATTTTTGGTATCAGCGGCGATAGTAGGCGGAACATTTTTCTGTATGTATAAATACAGTCCGTCAGTAATTCCCGTAGCAGCGTCAGTGAATATTCCTGGAGGACAGGTAAAAGCACCCAAAGAAAAGGTAGTTTTTCTCAAAGGTATTCAGGTAGAGGGATTTGACTTAGGCGGAAAAACACTGGAAGAAGCAAAATCTTTACTTGCGGTAAGAGGACCATCACTGTTGCCGAAAACAGAACTTTCGGTTGTGTATGAAGGAAACGAATATAAATACAGCAATGAAGATTTATCCTTTTCTTATGACCTGAACAGTGTTGTTGAGCGTGCATACGAATATAGTAATTATGTTATCGGAGAGGGTTCAAAAGATGTAATGGCTTATTTGCCGAATGACGGTAATATTGAGGTAGATGCTGAAAAAGGAAATGTTAATTTCCGAGTAGACTATAAAGTAACCCAAAGTTCCGTGAAAAAAGTTATGCAGAGAGTTGCCAAAAAAGTGGATAGACCTTGTGTAGAACCGCATGTATCCAAATTTGACACTTCAAAAGAGAAAAATTCTCAGAGATATACATTCGTAGACGGTACAAAAGGCAAGATTATTGACCAGGACGCTTTAATCAGACAGGCAATGGAACAGCTCAATCAAGGGGAGAAAAAGGTTGTTTTAGCGGCAACAAGTATTGAAAGTGTTCCACAGTTGAATATTGCTGATGTCAAACAAGCGACAAAACTTATCGGAAAATTCAGCACGATTTCTTCCAACTCTGCCAATGCCAATTCCAACATGGCAACAGCACTTGAGGCAATCAACGGCACAATTCTTGAACCGGGAGAAGTGATTTCATTCAATGACTGTACGGGTAACAGTAACCTGATGTCTAACGGTTATCTTCCTGCGGGTGTTATTTCGCAGGGTGCGATGACAACAGGTATTGGTGGAGGTATCTGTCAGGCAGCGACAACGCTGTATAATGCAGGTATCATGGCGAACATGGAAATTGTGGAAAGAGAACCGCATTTATGGTGTTCGTTCTATGTATACGGCGGTCTTGACGCTACTATCGACTGGGGTGCGATTGACCTGAAGATGAAGAACAATTCCAAATATCAGATGTTTTTCCGTTGCTGGATGGACGGTATCGAACTCAATGTGGAGATATACGGCTGGCAATCTCCTGAATTTGACGAAGTAAGAACAGAAACGGAACTTGATTGGAGTTCCTATGAGTCTTACGGGTACAATGCTTACAGAGTATTCTATAAAAACGGAAAAAAACTCAAAAAGGAAGAATTGCCTTATTCTGTATATAGTTTGTCTAACGGTGCAGGTATCAGACCTGCTGATTACGGCGACACTTCCCGAAAACTCACTCAGCCTGAATAATTATTTTCAGGGCAAAATTTTCTTGTGAAAATTTTGATTTGAATTTTTATCCATTAAAGGGCTTCGCCCTTTAAAATCCCACAAGGGGCTGCCGCCCCTTGACCCTGCCCACTTTTTTGAAAAAAAGTGGACAAAAAACTTTTAATTGTCACCGCCAACTTTCGGATAAAGATTTCCGAACGAAGTGAGCCATGAAAGTTTTTGTCGAACTTTTTTCAAAAAGTTCGTGGGGTTCAGGGGCAAAGCCCCTGATAAGGGGTTCGGGGGTGAAACCCCCGATTGACTAAACAATAAAAAACAAAAGAAAAAGCGTTTTTGCTATCTGTCACAATAGCAAAAACGCTTTTTTAGGATATATCAGCCTTTTACAGCACCGGCAACGATACCTTTGATAATATACTTCTGGCAAGCCAGATAGAAAATAACGATAGGAATAATAGAAAGAACTATCATAGCCATCATATTTGCCATATCAATCGAACCGTAACCGCCACGCAGATACTGAATAGCCATAGGTAAAGTTCTTGTTTCGGAAGCACCGAGTAAGAGATAAGGAAGGAGATAGTCATTCCAAATCCACATTGCATTGAGGATAGCTACAGTAATAGCAGTGGGTTTGAGAATGGGGAATACAACCAGAAAGAATGTTCTTACAGGGCCACAACCGTCAATCATTGCAGCTTCTTCGATTTCCAGAGGAACGCCCTTGATAAATCCGACAAACATGAATACCGCAAGACCAGCTCCAAATCCTAAATAGACAAAAATAATACCGACCATGTTGTTCAGTTTAAGATTAGAGGCAACCTGTGTCATAGGGTACATGACCATCTGGAAAGGAACAATCATCGAGAAAGCACACAACAGGTATAACAACTGGGAATACCACTTTTTGACACGCACGATAAACCATGCACACATGGAAGTACATACGATAATCAAAGCAACCGAAAATACGGTAATGAATACAGAAGTCAGAAATGCACCGAAAAAGCCGATTTTTTCTGCACCTTCCGTGTAGTTGTCAAAACCAACAAAGGAATCTCCGTCAGGAAAAGCAAAAGGAGCATTACTCAGAAATAATTTTCCTTTGAAGGAGTTCATCAGTACCAGCAGTATGGGAGCAATGAATACACAGGCAAGCACTATCAGTAAAATGAAAAAGGGAATATCTTTGGATTCCATTTTGGTTTTGACTTTGGTGTCTGCTTCATCGGCGATAATGACTTTTTTAGTATCTCTTTTGGGAATGAACTGTCCTTTTACGCCGTTTTCGTCCACAACGGGAACTTGAGTTTTAATCTCTGCCATCAGCTTTCAACCTCCTTACTCCTTGTCAGATAGAGTTGGGTAAGTGCAATTACGGCAACAATGATGAAGAATACAACAGCTTTTGCCTGTCCTACACCCTGATAATCTACTCTGCCATAGAAAGTATTGTAGATATCTAAGGCAAGCATTTGTGTTTCTGTACCGGGAGCCCCTGCGGTGAGAGCAAGGTTCTGGTCGAAGAGTTTGAAGGAGTTGGTGAGGGTGAGGAAAGTACAGATGGTGATAGAGGGCATAACCTGAGGAACGGTAATTTTGATAAGTTTCTGGAAATTGGTTGCCCCGTCAATGTCAGCAGCTTCCAGTAAGTCAGGAGAAACATTCTGTATACCGGCTATGTAGATAATCATCATATAACCGATTAACTGCCAGTTCATCAGAATGACAAGTCCCCAGAAACCATACGAAGCGTCATAGGTGATGGACACATCGAAATAGGAAAGTACACCGTTAATAATCATCAACCAGATGTAACCGAGTACGATACCGCCGATAAGGTTGGGCATGAAGAAAATGGTACGGAAAAGATTAGTCCCTTTAATACTTTTCGTCAGCAACAGTGCCAGCAGAAAGGCAATAACATTGATGGTAATGACAGAAACGATAGTAAATTTTACGGTAAACCATAATGCATTGACAAAATCACTGTCCTGAAAGGCTTTGGTATAGTTGCTGATTCCAACCCACTTGGCATTGCTGACCGTTTTGAATTTGGTAAACGAAAGATAGATACCCATGATAAACGGGGCAATAAACGAGATGATGAATGCCACAACAGTAGGCAATACAAACAGCGGAAACCACCGTTTTATCGCTTTTTGCATAAGATAACCTCCTTTAATAAAAAGTGCTTTAAGAAAAATCACCCGCACTCCCAAAACAACAGGAATGCGAGTGATACTACCTTTTTCATATAATCCAAACCAAATCTGTTATACAGATGATGGAATTATTCAGCTTTCAGTTGAACTTCCTTAGCCCATGAAGTTTTTGCATTTTCAACAACTTTAGCCCATTCGGTCTGTCCCTGAACATATTTCAGCAAGTCAGCACCGAAGTCATTTTTCCATTTTTCACTGGGGATACCTGCAAATACCCAAGGAACAGAAGTGATACCGTCTTTTTCCATCCAAGCCAGAACTTCTTTAGCCAGAGGGTCAGTAGGTTTTTCATTGTCGCTGAATGTAGTGAACGGAGCAATAAATCCGAGTTCATTAACAACAGCTTTTTTACCATAGTCTGAGGAGAAGAGCCATTCCAGGAAGTCTACAGAAGCCTGCTGTTTAGCGGGGTCAGATTCGCTGTTGATAGCGAAGTAGTTTTCTGTACCGATACACAAGCCCTGTGTTTCTTCACCTTCAGCACCTGTATAGATAGGAAGATATTTGATATCTGTGTCTTTGACAACATTTCCCTTTGTAGAAGAAATCTGTCCCCAAGCCCAGTTACCGTTCTGTACCATAGCAACATCGCCTACAGCAAATTCACTCATGGATTCGTCAACGGTTTTTGAACCTAACTGTTTCTTATCTGTACCTGAATTATTGGTATACAGGTCAAAGATATTCTTATAGTTGTCAGCACCTGAGAATGCCAGTTCTTTTGCGTTGAGGCAATTTGTCAAAGCGTTACCGCCTGTGTTAAATTCATAATAAAGAGGAACATCGACAAGGTGGGTCTGCCATCTCCAGTCATCGCCTTTTTTCAGTGATGTGGAAGCGAATACACCTTTGATACCCAAATCGCCTTTGATTTTGGTCATGTCTTCAACAACGGCTTTGAGGTTATCGAAACTCCTGATTTCGTCCATGCTACTAAATTCTGTAGATTTTTTGTCAGAATTAAAGTACTTGTCCATGATAGCGTTATTATAGATGATACCATAACCTTCAACAGCATAAGGAATACCGTAAACACCGTCACCGCTGGTAACTGCAAGAGATTTGTCAGAAAGAGAGTCATAAAGTTTTGTGCCTTTCAAATCTGCACAGTAGTCTTTCCAGTTTTCGTAACCGACAGGTCCGTTAATCTGGAAGATAGTCGGGGCAGAATCTGCATTAGCCATTTGTGTGGTGAGTGTTTTTTCATATTCACCCGAAGCTGCGGTAGTGACTTTTACCTTGATACCTGTTTCTTTTTCGTACTGAGCTGCGATAGCCTCATACTTCTGGGAAATTTCAGGTTTGAAGTTCAGGTAATAGATTTCCTTTACACTGCTGGTGTCAACTTTGGAATCACTGCTGAGTTTACTTCCGCCGTCACTCGTGTTGCCACCGTCTGAACCGTTACAGCCCGAAAGAGCAACTGCCGAAACACTCAGACACAATGCCATAAATACAGCGGTCAGTTTTGTCAATTTTCTCATAGGATTTTTTCGCTCCTTTTATAAAATGAATTTTTAAAGACAAATTGGAATGTTTGTGTAATATATCTATTATTTTCATTTTATTCCAATCTCTTATGAGTTATATTAACACAAAAAGTTGTCGATTTCAATAAAAAAGACAAAACTTTTACTTTCATAACAACAATTTTATGTTTTGAACAAATACACGGTGTTTTTATAGGCAAAAAGACAGTTTTTTCTATCTGTGCGGTTGGAATGATATTCTTATCATATAGCTATGACAAATAAAAGTTTTTGTCAACTTTTTTCAAAAAGTTGTGGGGTCAAGGGGCAAAGCCCCTTGTGGGATTTTTAAGGGCGAAGCCCTTAAACTCCCCAAAATCCAAACAAAATTTGCGTCAGCAAATTTTGACAGTAACTATTTCATTCTCAAGGCAGTTTTTATATCACACAGTACCGTTGATAAGGTCTGACAGAGTAACGCTTTCAAGATAATCATTGACAACATTGTCTAGTTTCTGCCACAGCGGTAAAGTCAGACAGTTTTCCCAGCGGTCACAGACAAAATCCTTTGTCCTATCCAGACAGGTAACGGGAGCAAGTGTTCCTTCGGCGGTCTGTAAAATCGTTCCTATAGTATAATGTGAGGGGTCATATTTCAGACGGTAACCACCTTTTTTGCCTCTCAGACTTTCCAGAAATCCTGCTTTGTAGAGTGAGGCAACAATACTTTCCAGATATTTCACAGAAATATTCTGTCGTTGAGCAACATCGTTCAACGATAAGAACTGACCGCCACTGTTTTGTGCGAGGTCTATCATAATTCTTAACGCATAGCGTCCTTTTGTAGATATCATCATAATTGAGGGTACTCCTTTTCGAAAAGATTATACTATCATTCTAACACAAAACGGAAAAAAATCAATCATAAATACTTGCAATTCCCTTTTTGGTATGGTAAAATATACAGGCATTTCGCACACCGTTACTTTTCCCGAGGTGCTGTTATACTGCTGGCAGTCGGGTACGGCAGAAAAAAGTACGGTGGAGGATTTAACCTTAAGGAGGAATTTTTAATGGCAGTAGTATCAATGAAACAGCTTTTGGAGGCAGGCGTACATTTCGGTCACCAGACAAGAAGATGGAACCCTAAAATGCAGGAGTACATTTTCACCGAAAGAAACGGTATCTATATTATTGACCTTCAAAAGACAGTAAGAAAACTGGAAGAGGCTTACAGATTTGTCCGTGACCTTTCTATGGAAGGCAAGAGTGTACTGTTTGTCGGAACAAAGAAACAGGCACAGGATTCTGTCAAGGAAGAAGCTGAAAGAGCAGGAGCATTCTATGTCAATGCAAGATGGCTTGGCGGTATGATGACAAACTTCACCACTATCCAGAGAAGAATTAACAGATTAAAACAACTTCGTGCTATGGAAGCAGACGGTACTTTTGATTTACTCCCCAAAAAGGAAGTTATCAAACTGAATCTTGAAATCGAAAAACTGGAAAAATTCATGGGCGGTATCAAAGAGATGAAAGAAATGCCTGGAGCATTGTTCATTGTTGACCCCCGCAAAGAAAGAATTGCCGTTGCTGAGGCAAAGAAACTTGGTATTCCCATAGTAGCTATTGTAGACACCAACTGTGACCCTGATGAAATCGACTATGTTATTCCTGGTAACGATGACGCTATCCGTGCGGTAAAACTCATTGCAGGAGCAATCGCAAATGCTATTATTGAGGGTAACGAGGGCAGAATGGGTGCAGCAGCAGAAACAACCGAAGAAGCTGACGAAACACCTGTAGCCGAAGAAGTTGCAGAATAATTCTGATAAACAGGTAAAACACTTTTTGAGAAAGGATTGATAAAAATGGCATTTACAGCAAAAGATGTAAAGGCATTGAGAGAGAAGACAGGCTGTGGCATGATGGACTGTAAAAAGGCACTGACACAGGCTGACGGTGATATGGAAAAGGCAATCGACTTTTTGAGAGAACAAGGTCTGGCAAAACAGGCTAAGAAAAGCGGAAGAATTGCTGCTGAGGGTGTTGCTTTTGCAAAGACAAGTGCAGACGGTAAAATCGGTGTAGTTATCGAAGTCAACGCAGAAACAGACTTTGTGGCTAAGAACGCAGATTTCCAGGCATTTGTAGAAACCTGTGCAGATACCGTTATTGAGCAGAACCCTGCTGATGTTGACGCTTTACTGGCTTGTACAGCAAGTGGTTCAACAGAAACGGTTGACGCTTTGCTCAAAGAGAAAGTATTGACTATCGGCGAAAACATCAAAATCAGAAGATTTACCCGTTTTGAAGGCAATGTTGTTGCTTATGTACACGCTGGCGGAAGAATTGGTGTTATCGTAAACTTTGATACTGATGTTGCTTACAATGACGCATTTGTTGCTTACGGTAAAGATATTGCTATGCAGATTGCAGCAATCAACCCTTCATTCCTTACTAAGGAAGATGTTTCCGCAGAAACACTTGAACACGAAAAGAAAATCCTTATGGAACAGGTTATCAACGAGGGTAAACCTGCAAAAATTGCTGAAAAAATCGTTATGGGTAAAATCGGCAAATTCTATAAGGAAAACTGTCTTGTTGAGCAGGCTTTCGTAAAAGACGGCAACATGAATGTTACACAGTACACCAATACGGTTGCTAAAGAGCTTGGCGGTTCTATCAAGATTACCGCATTTGTCCGTTATGAGAAGGGCGAAGGCTTAGAAAAGAGAGAAGATAACTTTGCTGATGAAGTTGCTTCAATGGTAAAATAATTCTGAAAGTTTCTTTAGTGGGGGCTTAGACCCCCACTTTTTTCAGCATTAAGAGGTTAAGGGCGTTGCCCTTAACAATCCTATCAGGGGCGTTGCCCCTGAACCCCACGAACTTTTTGAAAAAAGTTCGACAAAAACTTTTAAGTTGTCATAGCCATACTTTGAGATAACAATCCGAACGCAGTGAGCCGAAAAAGTTTTTTGTTCACTTTTTTTCAAAAAAGTGGGCAGGGTTAAGGGGTTGGGAACACAGACACTGTGCGGCAGTCCCTTAATTAGTGTGCATTCGTCCTTCGTGGTCGGTGTAATATTTTCCTTTGAGCAGTAATTCGGAAATGGGAACTATCGTGTAACCTTCTTCTTTGATGGTATCAATAATTGTGGGTAATGCTTCGGGTGTATTTTCTGCACCGTTGTGCATGAGGATAATACTGCCGTTTTTCAGATTGTTCTTAATTCTTTCTACCATCTGTTGCGGTGTGGGGTTTTTCCAGTCCAGACTGTCAATATCCCACTGAATACAATACATATTGATATCATTGGTTACCGTGACGACATTATTATTGTAATCTCCATACGGTGGTCGGAAAAGTGTGGGACGCTTTTTAATGAGTTTCTCAATTTTGGTATTGCACTGTTCAAGTTCGTCTTTTACTTTATCGTCTGAGAGTTGCGGTAAATGAGGGTGCGTGTCAGAATGATTGCCCACATCATGCCCCCTTTTGGCAATTTCCTTTACAGATTCGGGATATTTATCTACCCACATTCCTACAAGAAAAAAAGTCGCTTTTACCTTTTTTTCGTCCAGAATATTCAGTAAAGTTTCTGTCTGTTCATTGCCCCACGCTGCGTCGAACGAAATACTGACCTGTTTTTTGTCTGTTTCGACACAGTATATCGGAATTTTTCTCTCTGTCGTAGATACATCAATGACTTTTGCATAACTTTTTCCGAATATACCAATACCTGTCAAAAATAATGCCAATGCTCCCATAATAATCAGTAACCGCCTTTTGGTAAACACAAAAAATTTCATTATCTATCCGCCTCCTGTTTTATTATATTATATCTATGTATATTTTCAGCAGATTATGATTGTCTGCTGAGTTTTACGCTTAATTGTATAGAATACAATTAAAAAGTACAAAATTGACTACTATTATCTCTTATATATCTTATTTGTGCAATTAAACACTTGAAATTTGTTTAATTTTCAGTCGAATTTTGAGAAATTTACTATTGTCAAAAAAAATAAATGATGTATAATATAGGTAGGACGGATATTATTTGGGATAACCATTATGGTTATTTTGTCTGAAATCATTTTATTTTCGGAGATGTGAAATCATGATACAGCAGGAGAACAGTCAACAGGCACAGTCCATATTTGAAGCACTTTGTTTTGCCCTGACAAAACTGGAATGGGACTATGATAAAAATTCATCAAAATTACAGATTACCACTACTGTGTGGGGAGATGATATTCCTATGGAGATTGTCATCACCACCGAAAGTGAAAAACAGCGTGTCATATTATATTCAGTCGTTCCCTTTGAAGTTGCAGATAACAAAGAGGCAGATATTGCTTTAGCTTTGAGTATGATAAATACCAATCTGGCATATGGCAGTTTCAAATATAACATTGCTGAAAAGAAGGTATATTTTCAGCTTGTCAGTCGTTTTGACGGCTGTGAGATGAGTACATCTGTTTTTGAACAGATACTGACCTATGCAGTAAAAATAATTGATGACTATAATGATAAACTGTTATTGTTAGCTGATAATCTGATGACACTGGACGAATTTACAGAATTTCTGACAGCTTTAATCGAAAAGGAAGGTATAAAGGAAAAGGAGGAACGCACAGAAAAAGAAAATGAAAATGTGGAAGGAATATTTGAGAAAATAAAAAATGTAGCAGCGTTGGAAACAGCAGAGTACACAGTAAATCCTGAAGAATTATCCGTCAATTTTACCGTTGTGGGAGAAGATTTGCCTATGGATATCACAGTGAGAGCAGATAAGGAAAATCAGATTATCAGTGTAACATCTCCGATGCCTTATAAAATCAGCTTAGACAACAGAGTGGTTTGTGGTATTGCAGTGTGTGCGGTTTCCGAAAGACTTGAAGCAGGCAATTTTGACTATGAGATTATCAACGGAATTATCACTTTCAGAGTGACAACACCGTTTAAAGACTGTGTTGTTGAACAGGAACTGATTGCCAATATGGTTGCTTATGCAAGCAAAATGACAGACGATTACAATGACAGATTTCTGGCACTGGATAAAGGTTTCCTGAAACTGGAGAATTTCATCAGCCAATAAACCCATGATGTATTTGGAAAGATTTGGTGATATGCGTGTATACTAAAGAAAAATTCATAAACAGTATGGCAGAGAATATGCCTGTACTGAGAAAGAAACTCAGATTATCACAGGAAAATCTGGCAGATATTATCGGTGTGAGCAGATATACCATCATGCTGATAGAGAATAAAAAAAGAAAAATGACATGGACAATGTTTCTGGCATTGTTTCTTGTATTTGAACGCAACGAACAGACAGCGGTATTATTGGAAACTTTTGAAATTTCTTGTAAGGAACTGGAAAATTTTATTGTAACCGTACAATAACAAAAAAAGTCGCTTTTTATCATACAAAAAGCGACTTTTTTTGACAGATATCAGAGGTGAAAAAATTGAATATCGTAGCAGTTGATGATGAAGTATTTGCGTTGAGTGACCTTGAAGAAGTGCTTTTGGAATGTTTGCCGAACACCGAAATACACTGTTTTGATAATGCGGAAGATGTGATTGTCTATGCAAAAGAGCATAAAATCGACATTGCTTTTCTGGATATTGAAATGAACAATATTACAGGAATACAGCTAGCACAGAATTTGTTGTCTATTTATGACAGAACCAATATTATTTTTGTGACAGGGTATTCCGAATATGCACTGGAGGCGTTTTCGGTATATGCGAGCGGTTATATTTTGAAACCTGCTGAGAAAAAATCAGTACTTTCGGCACTTTCCAAATTACGCTATCCCATAGAACAAAACCGTCCGAAAGTGACGGTCAAGACATTCAGTAATTTTGAAATTTATGTCAACGGTCAGCCTGTGCATTTTGCCAGAGCGAAATCCAAAGAGTTACTTGCCTATCTGATACACAAAAACGGAACAGGTTGTTCCCTGAAAGAACTGGCAAGTGTTTTATATGAAGACAAGGAGTATACACTTTCCCTGCAAAAGCAGTTACAGACGATTATCGCCACAATGATGAAATCGCTGAATGCTGAGAATATAGGAGATATTGTTATCAAGCGGTATAATCATCTTTCGGTAGACACATCAAAGATTGATGACTGTGATTATTATCGTTTTCTTAGCGGTGACAAAGAGGCTATCAACTCTTATGCAGGAGAATATATGATGAATTACAGTTGGGGAGAATTTACCATAGGTTATTTAGACAGCAAAGCGTTCGATTACTGACAGAGTTCAGCAATCGAACGCCTTTAGTTTAAGGGCTGTCGTAGTTTAAGGGCTGCCGCCCTTAAAAATCCTGCTAAGGGGCTGCCGCCCCTTAACCCCGCCCACTTTTTTGAAAAAAAGTGGACAAAAAACTTTTAATTGTCACCGCTGACACTCGGATAAACAATCCGAACGAAGTGAGCCAGAAAAGTTTTTGTCGAACTTTTTTCAAAAAGTTCGTGGGGTCAAGGGGTGAAACCCCTTGTGGGATTTTAAAGGGCGAAGCCCTTTAATGACTAAAAATTCAAAACAAAATTTGCGTATGCAAATTTTGACATTTAGAATTTTTTATTTTTGCAGAAAGATTTTTTTAAAGATGTACATTATTGCCCAATAGTGTACATCTTTTTTTGTTTTTCCCGTATTGAGTGTAAGATTTTCTTACACATTTCATCATAAGGAGGTTGGGTATGACACCTAAAGAGGAAAAATTCTGTTGTTTTTATGCGTTAAACGGTAATGCCAGACTTTCGGCGGTACTTTCAGGATATAAAAATTCTCCTGAAATCAAAGCGGTGAAGTTGCTCTCCAGAAAAGATGTCGGCGAAAAAATCCGCTTTTACCGAAAGGCATACTATGATGATTTACGGGCTTTGGCAATAACAGGATACCGTCAGCTAGCCTTTGGCAGTATTGCGGACTGTATAAAACTGATTTACGATATGGATAATCTGCCGTCATTGGATATGATGAATTTATTTATGATATCCGAAATCAAGAAACCTAAAGACGGCTCTATGGAGATTAAGTTTTTTGACCGCATAAAAGCGTTGGAAAAACTGACCGAAATTGAACAGCTCTCTGAAGAAAGCAGTATACCGTTCTATAAGGCACTGGAAAAGAGTGCGGATATTTTCAGCAATGACGAGGAGGAGGAAAATGTTCCCGAGTGAATTTTCTCCGAAACAGATGAAATTATTGACATGGTGGTGTCAGGGAAGTAAGTATTCAGATTGTGATGCCGTTATCTGTGACGGTGCAGTCCGTAGCGGTAAGACTTTATGTATGAGTATTTCTTTTGTATCATGGGCGTTTTACCGTTTCAACAACGGCAGTTTTGCTTTATGCGGTAAAACAATACGCTCTTTGAGAAGAAATGTGGTTACTCCTTTGATGGGTATGCTAAAACCTATGGGATTTACCTGTAATGAGAAATTTTCTCAAAACTTGCTGGAAATTTCTGTCAACGGTAAAACAAATCGTTTCTATCTCTTTGGCGGTAAAGATGAGTCCTCTGCGTCATTAATTCAGGGTATGACCCTGTGTGGTGTGCTTTTTGACGAAGTGGCTCTCATGCCTAAATCCTTTGTTGAACAGGCTTTGGCAAGATGTTCGGTTAGTGGCAGTAAATTCTGGTTCAACTGCAATCCTGAATATCCTCAACACTGGTTCAGAACGGAATGGATTCTGGGCAGAAAAAAGAAAAATGCTCTGTATCTGCATTTCACTATGGACGACAACCCCTCTCTTTCTGAAAAAATGAAAAAACGCTATCAATCCCTCTACAGTGGTGCTTTCTATGAAAGATTTATTCTTGGAAAATGGGTCAGTGCCGAAGGGTGTGTCTATCCTTTTATGAAAGAGGATAGTTTTGTGAATTTGCCTGAATGTTCGTTTGAAAAATATGTCATCAGTTGCGATTATGGTACGGTAAATCCTGCGTCTTTCGGACTTTGGGGATTGTATCGTGATGTATGGTATCGCATTGAAGAATATTATTACGATTCCCGAAAGGTCGGCTTTCAGAAAACGGATGAAGAACATTATCAGGCTCTGGAAACTCTTGCCTACCACAAAAAAATTGATGATGTCATTGTTGACCCGTCTGCTTCAAGTTTTATCCAGACCATTAAACGACACGGTAAATTTCATGTGTCACCTGCTAAAAACGATGTGCTTGACGGTATACGCAAAGTTTCTACGGCTCTCAAGGACGGCAAAATCAAAATCTGTAATACCTGTTCGGATACTATTCGGGAGTTCAGTCTTTATCGCTGGCAAAGTGGTGGTGCTGATGTTCCCGTAAAAGAAAATGACCACGCTATGGACGATATCCGTTATTTTGTTTCAGGTGTCGTTTTCAAACCTCAACATGATTTTATTGTCTTTGCAACAAAACGCTTTTGAGGAGGTGCTTTGTGAAAAAATTCGGAAAAAATCAAAAAAATTCCACTGTCAGTTCCTCTCAGCCTGTCAAGGCGGTGACGGGGTATGGCTTTCAGAATCCTTTCGGAGCGATAAACCATTATATCCCTCTGCATAACTCTCAGAATGTTCTTTACGATACTTTGAGAGAAGCTGTCCCCATCATTGATTCCGCTTTGAATAAACTTGTCAGACTGCTCGGTACTTTCACGATAGAATGTGCTGACAAAACCGCTCAAAAACAGTTGCAACATTTTCTACAAACCGTGAAAACAAACGGCAACAATATAGGATTTCACTGTTTTCTGAGTAGTTATTTTGACCGTCTGCTTACCTACGGTACGGCAGTAGCGGAAATTCTTCCCTTCAAAGATTATCACGGTATCTACGGTATCTATAACGCTGATAATAATCACATCTTACTGAAATCCAAAACCGAAAATCCTTTGGAACTCTCTGTTTTCGTCAAACAGAAAAACGGTGAGATTATTCCCGTTCAAAATGAAAATCTCATTTTACTCACTTCCCTTAACCCTAAACCCGACAAAATCGGGGGGACTTCTGTTTTGCAGGGATTACCGTTTGTCAGCAGTATTCTTCTCAAAATTCTCAATTCCATAGGGCAAAACTGGGACAGAGTGGGAAATATCCGTTATGCTGTCACCTATAAACCTACTGACGATAACTTTGACGGTGCTTTCACTCAGCAAAGAGCAGATATCATCGCCAGTGAGTGGAGTAAAGCTATGAAAGATAATGGTGTTTCTGATTTCATTGCTGTGGGTGATGTGGATATCAAAGTCATCGGTGCGGATAACCAGATACTTGACTGTCAGACCCCTGCACGATTACTTCTGGAACAAATCGTTTCTAAACTGGGTATACCACCCTTTTTACTTGGTCTTTCGTGGAGCAGTACAGAAAGAATGTCCTCTCAACAAGCCGACATTCTTACTAGTGAACTGGAACATTATCGTTTCTTATTGAACCCTGTCATTGATAAAGTCTGTCGTATGTGGCTTGCTATGAACGGTTTCCCTGCTGAATACGAAATCGTCTGGAGTAATATCAATCTTCAGGACGAAGTAGAATTGGCTAATGCAAAATTACTCAATGCTAAAGCGGAACAATTAATGCGTAATGCGTAATTTAAAAACTTTTCACTGTGTTTGGAATGACAAGAAAAATATATGCTTGTCAAAATCTGCGTAAGCAGATTTTGTTTGAATTTTGATGCGTTTAAGGGCGAAGCCCTTAAAAATCCCGTGTTAAGGGCTGCCGCCCTTAACAATCCCGCCCACTTTTTTGAAAAAAAGTGGACAAAAAACTTTTCATTGTCACCGCCAAACCTTAGTGGAAAATCCCGAACGAAGTGAGCCGGAAAAGTTTTTGTCGAACTTTTGAGGGCAAGTTCGTGGAGTTCAGGGGCAAAGCCCCTGATAGAGGTTCGGGGACAAAGTCCCCCCCCACAACAGGAGGTGATTGCTTGGAAAAAATAAATAACCAAAATCATACTGTCGAAAGTGTCAGCAAGATTACGGACGATGAACTTACATTGATTAATCAGTATACACGCCGTAATTTTACCAAAAATGAACTCTATGTTTTCAGTGTCGTTCTCTGCGATAATGAGGTGGACAGGGATAATGAATATTTCTCTGTTTCGGCTCTGGAAAAAATGACCCATCTCTTTGTCGGTAAAACGGGTATCACTGACCACAATCCTTCAGCAGAAAATCAGACCGCCAGAATTTTTCAGTGTACTCTTGAAAAAGATACTTTGAAAAAAACAACTTACGGTGATACCTATTGCCGTCTGGTAGCCAAAGCCTATATTCCCGTAAATGAACACACGAAACCTGTTATCGAAATGATTGAAAGCGGTATCCGTAAAGAAGTCAGTGTGGGGTGTGCGGTCGATGAAATTTACTGCAATATCTGTCATACCAACAGCAGAAATGCTCATTGTGAACATAAAAAAGGTCATGTGTATGGCGGTAAACTGTGCTGTCATGTGCTGGAAAATGTCAGTGATGCTTATGAATGGTCATTTGTTGCTGTCCCCAGTCAGCGTATGGCAGGGGTGATGAAACATTATTTGCACCAGAATAAAAATGTGGAGGTAAATGTGGAAAGTTTTATTCAGGATTTGAAAAAAGGTAAATGTCAGTCTGTTGACAACAAAAATATCAAAGTCTTACTGGATTATATTTCTGAACTCGAAAAATATTCTCAGTTTGGAAAGGTTTATTAGAACTGGAAACTCTCGTCAGAATAGCAAAAAACCGTCTGGAAAACCATCAGTGTGCCAATCGACAGTTATTTGTGGAAAACAATTCTGAAAGTTGTGATAACGATGACGGTTACAGTATTTAACTAGTGAAAGGAATGTCAGGTTATGAATGTTGATTTTAAAGGTTTTAATGAACAGGTTCTCACTTTTGAGGCAGACAGTACCGTAACTCAGAAAGGACAGTGGGTAACTATCAGTGCTAACGGCAAAGTTGCACAGGCTTCTGCCAACAGCAAACTTGTCGGTATTACCGTGAATGTCAGAAACGGCTATTGCGGTGTTCAGGTCTGCGGTGTCGTAACGGCCACTAAATCGGGAAGTATTGAACTCGGTTATACCAAACTGGTATATACCGCAAACGGTATCAAAAAAGATACTACCAATGGTAAAGAACATCTCGTTCTTGCCGTCGATGACAGTACCGTTACTTTTATTCTTTGATTTTGGAGGTTTGCTCAATGGATTTTTATAAAACACTCAGCATTGACAAGAGTATGTACAACAGAAAAGGAAAAACTTTCAGTCAGGTACTGGAAGAACTTGACCCTACCGAAAATTATAAAAATACACCACTCGCTAAACTGGACGCTTTCTCCAGACAACTTAAACGCTTTGATATCAAAGTCAGCGGTGTACAGTCTGATATTGTGGATAAATTTTTCCAGACGGCTTCTTCAGCAGTACTGTTTCCCGAATATGTCAGCCGTGCTATCAAAACAGGTATGGAGTATGCCAATGTCCTGCCTGACATCACCGCAACCGTTACCCAGATTGACAGCATGGATTACAGAAGTATCTCCTCTGAACCTGATACCGATACCAAAGACCTCAAAATTGTCAGTGAAGGTGCTTTGTTGCCCACAACTACCGTCAAAATGCAGGAAAATCTTGTCAGACTTATCAAGCGTGGCAGAATGTTGGTTTCCAGTTATGAGGCATTGCGTTTTCAGCGTCTTGACCTCTTTACTGTGACCCTCAAACAAATCGGAGCTTATATCGCCCGCACTCAGCTCAAAGACGCTGTGGAAGTGCTTATCAACGGTGACGGCAATAACAACAGTGCCAGTACTATCACCGTTACCGACAGCGGTGTACTTACTTATAACGATTTACTTAAACTCTGGACAGCTTTAACTCCCTATGAACTCAATACCATTCTTGTTCCTACCGCACTTATGGAAAAAATGCTTTCCCTCACCGAAATGAAAGACGCTAAAGCAGGTCTTGATTTTCACGGTACGGGCAGAATGATTACCCCTATGGGGGCTAAACTCATTCATGTGCCATCACTGGCTAGCAACAAGATTATCGGTCTGGATAAAAACTGTGCTATGGAAATGGTACAAGCAGGCGATGTCACGGTAGATTATGACAAACTTATTGACCGTCAGTTGGAAAGAGCAAGCGTCAGTGTTATCAGTGGCTTTGCTAAGATTTTCTCTGACGCAAGCATTGTTCTTACGGTGTAAGCTATGATTTATCAACAAGTATTTCAAAAATTCAGAGAACTGGCAAATCTTGACGATACACAAGCCGAAAAATATCGATGGCTGTGTGATGAATGTACGGAAGAATTGTATGAAATGCTTGCGGATAACGGTAAGACCCTGAGTGAAAATCGACTCTCCTCTGTTGCGGCAGCGATGACCTTATACAAGTATACCGCTGTCGCAAAGGACAGTAATGTGACCAGTTTCAAAGCTGGAGAACTCACTGTCGGTTATGGCAAACAGTCCGAATCCGCAAAACAGTATTTACAGCAATCTCTTAAAAGTATTGCCCCGTATCTGAAAGATAATTATTTTGTGTTCAGGAGTGTCAGAAATTATGATACATCAAGCCATTCGTGACGGTATTAATAAACAAGGATTATCCTGTGTGCTGACAGAGTATGAAAGTCAGAAAAACTATCCCCTCAAAGGACTGATACAAAGTATCGGTATGAAAAATCGGGAACATTCCCGTATGGATTATTCCCGACACGGTAAATACGATGAAGCTCAACTGCTCTTTATCTTCAATGCTCCTGACGAAACCATCGACTATGAAAATGCCGTTATCTGTACCGAAAATCATGACCGCTATTATATCCGCAACTGTAAACCCTTTTATTATAAACATAATATTCTGTATCACATAGCAACTATCACGCCTTGTCCGAAAGAGGTGTTGCTGTGAATATACACTTCATTGATAACTTAAACCGCTATATTTCTGATGTTGATTTTTATTATGCTTTTCCCAATCAGGAATTTACTGTTCCGCTTACCAATGGATTTCGTTGTGCTGTATCTGTTACCGCTGAAAAGGATTTTCAGTCCGACAATACTACCTATCACTTAGATTTGATTGCTCCTTTATCCTGTTCGGGAAAAGCTCTTTTCGACAAGGCTGATGAAATCTGTCGCTTTTTATTGTCTATGGGGAAAAATGTCTGTTGTAGTATGGAAGATATTACCTACGACAAATGGAAAAAATGTTACAGTATGAAAATTACCGCAACTTTTTCCTCTGTTTACTTTCAGAACTGTCATATTGCCTGTTCTTCAGATACAACCATTGACGGTATCATTACTTCTGTAAAAGTTAAATATCAGTCCTGTGACATTCTGGTTTACGGAATGTCAAAACCCTTTGATACTATTCTGGAAAACTGCGTCTATACGCTGGAAATACAGACAACCTCTCCTCTTTCAACAGTGAACAATCTCTTCATTTCCTACGATACCCCAGAGGAAACCATCTGCTACCGAAAAGGTAAGGTCAATCATTATTCTGTAAAAGCAAATAACAATGCCAATATCTATTGTTATGAGATTACCGCCTATGAAAGGAATGTTGCCACCTTATGAAACACGGCTCTATGCGATTTAATGGCATTACCCTTCACCATAATCCCGATACCTTACTTATCACTGACAGTAACAGTGTAGAAAAGGAACTTACTTTAAATCTTTTTCCGTCAGTTTCCCTTACCAACAACAATCCGACTGTTATTAAAGGAAGTGGTGTATTCTACGGTGAAAATGCCTTTGAACAATACCTTATATTAAAGAAAGCCTGTAATTGCTGTGAAATCGGTGTACTTTCGCTGAGTGGTATTTACCCGTTCTATGCGTTGCTGTATCAGTTAGAACTGGAGTGTACACCTGTTGACGATATAGTAAAATACAGGTTCTTTTTTATAGAAGTTCCGAAAAATCACGAAAACAGTACACTTCCCTATTACTACACTGTAAAAGAAAATCAGGATTTGTGGGACATTTCCTATTTATTTTCCATTCCCATAGAAAAACTACTTGTTCTCAACCCACAAATCCGTTCTCTGAACAGCGTTCAGACAGGCGACCGTATCTGGCTACAGTCAGGGGCTTTGCCCCTGAACCCCACAAGGGGCTTTGCCCCTTGACCCCACAAATTTTTAGTGTTTAAGGGCTTTGCCCTTAAAAACACAAACAGGGGCTTTGCCCCTGAACCCCACAAACTTTTTGAAAAAAGTTTGACCAAAAACTTTTGATTGTCATAGCTATACCTTGAGATAACAATCCGAACGAAGTGAGCTATAAAAGTTTTTTGTCCACTTTTTTTCAAAAAAGTGGGCGGGGTTAAGGGGTGGCAACCCCTTAGCAGGATTTTTAAGGGCGGCAGCCCTTAAACTAAGCCCTTAAACTGGAGGTGATACAAAATGTTGATGGAATGGACGGATATCCATGACAACAAAGTTCTGAAAAATAATCCGCTGAAAATTACGATACACGCAAATCAAAAAGAATACTGCGATATAATGACGGTCGTTTACCGCTATGATGAGGAGTTTTCTTTTTACAGGGAAGTGAAATTTGTCTTTGACGATAAAACGGTCTTTCGTGGCATGGTGGATAAACAGACACTTACTCACAAAGACGGTAAAATCTACCTTGAATTGCATTGTCGGTCACTGGCAGGCTATCTGACAGATAACGAAGTTCAACCGCAGAATGTCAATAACATTACGGACAGTGTGATTTATCATTCTTATATGGAAAATTTCGGATTGTCTGTTCACCGTATCGCTAACAAACCTTACAACGGTATTATGAATATCGGTAAGAATATGAGTATCTATGACCTCGCTGAAAAATACTGTCAAAGTGTTTTTCATACCGCCTTTCGTGTGAACAGCGATGGGACGGCTTTCTTTGACGGAAATATTAACGATATTACTTATTCTTTTACAGACGGATTGACGGACTTATCCGAAAATATTTATTCCTATTCTGCTATTTGTCTGGAATATGACAGAAAATCTGTAGTTTCTCAGGTCAATGTCAAAAGCTCATTGGCTGAAAATGATTATACACTTGCTGTAAAAAATCCTTATGCCCAAAAACAGAAAATTTCGTCCGTAAAATATCTTGACGCTACACCATCAGGTGGCAAGTGTATTTTTGACGCTGAAAAACTTATTCAGAACAGTAATCAACAGGCAGTAATGATTACGGTATCTTGTTCCTGTTTCGTGTTCAATGCTCTGCATGGAAAGGCAGTCGTACACTATCAGGGAGAAACATTTGCTAATGCTGAAATCGTACAGGTGGATTACTGCTTTGAAAAGGGTAAGGTCAACAGTATTTTGAAAATCAGCTACAAAGGAGTGTGAAACATTATGGAAAATATGAATAATATCGGACTTGGCAAAGTATCAT
This sequence comes from uncultured Ruminococcus sp., assembly GCA_902762375.1. Lineage (GTDB taxonomy): Bacteria > Bacillota > Clostridia > Oscillospirales > Acutalibacteraceae > CAG-964. The sequence continues at coordinate 70,273 of CACWNY010000003.1, forward strand.
TCAGTCAGAATGGTAAAATTAATACAAGTGGTGCTGTGCCGTATGTCAATGCACAAATGTTAGTGCCATATGGTATGGCAGTTGCTGTTCCTGTGGGGGAAAATACTTTTATGTTTCCTGTCGGCAATACGGCTTTATGTATGGGTGTTGTGCAGAAACCTTTCAGTATACCGCTACAGAATGGTGAAGTTATGCTGTACTCGTCAGGTGGGGCAAATATCATTCTGAAAAATGACGGCAGAGTACTCATCAACGGAAGAGAGGTATAGTGTATGGACACGGCTCTTATCAACGGCGATTTCGCTGAAAATGAAATGGGAAAAATTTATGCCGTCAGTGGTATGAACGAAACGGTTCAGCGGTGCAAAATTCTGCTGGGTATACAACAGGGCAGTTTCTGTTACAACAGAAAACTTGGCGGAAATCTGCACCGACTTTCTCCACAGGACGAATATCTTGATGGTAATGCTTTACTTTTGGTCAGAGAGGCTCTTTTACCTGTTAAACAGGTGGAAGTAGTAAGCGTTATTCCGCTGGTTCAAAATGAAAATATAAGTCTTTCTGTTACCATCAGGGCATACGGCGAAACCGCAGAATTTGAGGTGAATATATGAGAACCTATGACGAAATTTTTGAAACAATGAAAAATGATTTTTATTCCCGTTTCGGCTATGAATGTGATGAAGCGTCCGATACGGGAATTAAACTGAGGGTACTGGCTGGGGAAATCTATAATCTTGAAGTCTATCTGGAATGGATTAAAAAACAGGCTTTCGTACAGTCTGCACAGGGAATTTATCTGGACTATCATGCACAGATGAGAGGTTTACAGCGTAAAACTGCACTGAAATCCAAAGGTAGTGTGCGTTTTTCGGTAGTGGAAAGTTCAGCGGTAAGAATTGAAATTCCTGAAGGTACGATAGTTTCTACAAACGGGGCTTATCCTATCAGTTTCAAAACAACACAGCATGCTACTATCGAAAGTGGTCAGTCTTATGTTGATGTCAGTGCTGAGGCGGTCAACGGTGGTACGGACGGCAATGTTACTGCTGGGAAAATCTGCGTGATTGTTACCATGTCACTGGAAAATCTGAGTGTGACAAATCCGCTTTCCTTTAAGTTCGGTACTGATGACGAAGATGATGAAACATTGCGTCAAAGAGTTATCAACAGTCTGAAATTTATCCTCAACGGTACAAACAGGGAATATTATTCTTCACTGGCAAAAACAGTTGAGGGTGTGGAATGTGTCAATGTTGTGCCGTATAAATTCGGTTCAGGTACAGTGGCGGTATATATTTCAGGAAAAAATTCCCGTAACGATAACCTTACTTTGGAGAAAGTCCGAACACTGTTGCAAACTCAACGGGAAATCAATGTCAATGTCTTTGTCATTCTGGCAACGATTAAAAATGCGTCCGTTGAAATGCGTGTGCAACTGGAAAACGGTTACGATATCGAACAGGTACAGGAAAGTGCTGAAAATCAGCTCAAAGCCCTTACCGAAAACTATGAAGTCGGTCAGTCTTTGAGTGTAGAACAAATCAATGATGTGCTTTTCCATACAGAAGGCGTAAAGAAATTCGAATTACTGGAATTATCCACAACAGGCATTTCTGTTGCCGAAAATGAAAAACTGGTATTTCAAAGTCTTTTGTTGAGGAGTTGGTAAGATGAAATCCGCACTGCAAAGCATGACGGAAAAACTGGGGAAACTGGGTATCTATCATATTGAACCTGACAATCATATTGATAAAGAATTGCATACCTATGCTACAGCACTTGAAACGCTGACAACTCTTGCTGACAATCTTTTACGGGAAATTATTATCACCACTGCTACAGATTACGGACTTTCTTTAAGAGAACATTTGTGGGGGATTATTCGTAATGAACTGCCTGTTGAACAAAGACGCACAAATATCAGCCAACGCTTTACTATCAATTCCAGTGATTTTACACTTGACGGCATGACAGCCTTTTTATCGTCACTTGGCATTGACGCAGAAATTGTTGAAGTACCATCGCAATACAGAATTTATATCAATGTTTTCAACGGAAACAATTTCAGTATTCCCATAAGATATTTTCTGACACAACAAATTGAAGAATTTTTTCCTGCACACTGCATGGTGTTTGTCGATTACCGTACCAATGGTACTTGGAATGACCTGGATTTCAAACGGATTTATTTCAGCGTTTACGACAGTTTCCATTACACTTGGAACTATCTTGAAAATTTTGAATAATTAAGGAGTATGCCAATTTATGAGTTCTACCAACAAAACAGAATATCTTGCCTTAAATCAGTGGCTTGGAACAGATAGACCGCAAAGAATTGATTTTGTCGATGATAACCGTATCATTGACAATGCTATTAAAATACACTTTCTTGATACCAGCAAACATCTTTCCGTAGAACAGTACAACAAAATTCAGGAACCCTATGTTTTTGTATCTTATGTCGGTAACGGCAATGAAAGTCAGAATATTGACATCGGTATCAATGCAAAATTCATTATTGTTTTTACTAAGGATTCACCCCTCACTCAGACTGATACCAACGGTAATATCTTGCTGAACAGTTGTATTACCGCTAAATCCAATGGTAATACAGGTGGTGCTACTATCAGCGACCATACCGTTACTGTCTATTTTGATTCCACTCCCGTAGATGGTATCAGGTATAACCTTAACAAACTCAACGGACAGTATTGTATTGTTGCTTTCAAGTAATCTTCTTCTGAATACAGTGCTGTCAAAATTTGCATACGCAAATTTTGTTTTGAATTTTTATTCATTAAAGGGCTTTGCCCTTTAAAATCCCACAAGGGGTTTCACCCCTTGACCCCACGAACTTTTTGAAAAAAGTTCGACAAAAACTTTTCTGGCTCACTTCGTTCGGATTATTTATCCAAGTGTCAGCAGTGACAATTAAAAGTTTTTTGTCCACTTTTTTTCAAAAAAGTGGTGGGGTTCAGGGGCAAAGCCCCTGAGCAGGATTTTTAAGGGCGGCAGCCCTTAAATCAGAACGCCCCTCATAAACTACTTGGGTAGGGTAATCCGAACAGTAGTGCCGACATTGGGCGTGCTTTGAAAATCAAGCGTGCCGTGACACATGGTTTCAATTCTTTTTCTGGCATTCTCAATGCCGATATGGCTGCGGTTATCCTTTTTCTCAGGAATTTTTTCGCTTATACCAACACCGTTATCTTTGACTTCAATGGTGTAGGTATAGGCGTATTCTTTTGTGATGATAGAAACAGTTCCCCCTTCTTTCCGTTTTGTAATACCGTGACGGATAGCATTTTCGACAATCGTCTGGATAGTCAGTGACGGTACTTCAAAATCAGTTGCTTCAATATCATAATCAATCTCAATTTTATCCCCGAAACGCTTCTTTTCCAGAGAAATATAATTTTCCACATGTTCCATTTCCTTTTCAAAAGAAATGGTGGTATTCAGTGTCAGAGAGTCCAGATTACCTCTCAGATAACTGGCAAATTCTGTGATTGCCTCTTTGGCAAGTTTTGGGTTTTTTTCACACAGATGACGGATAACAACAAGTGTATTATACAGAAAATGCGGTTGTATCTGACTGAGCATAACAGAAATTTTACTTTGCAGGAGTTCATTTTCGATATATTCCGCACGGGAAGCCTGTAGAATATTGCGTTTGGCAATAATCATAATGGCAATGAACTGTATGATGGAAAAAACAACCAGCCCGACAAAAAAAGAATAATGAAGAAAGTATCCTTTCAGATAACGGCAGGTAAATTCCGAAAGAGAAGATACACACATAATCAGTCCTGAACCAATCATGATTTTAGAATGTGAACTTTCAATATGACTGTAGTCAATACACAGAAAAAGGGCAGTGACCAGAATAATCACAATGGCAGGTATCAGTAATGAACTGAAAATGACTTCAGGATTAAATCCTTTGAACACATACAGCACGCAGAACAATACTATCATCAATGCCCATATATTCTGAAAATATATGACGGCACGCTTTACCATTTCACCGTGAACATAAAGTCTGAAATAAATCAGCATAAAAAACAGTACCAACAGATGATTAAGTGTGTCAATAATATTTACCATCAGTGTATTGCGGAACAACAGTGTGATATAGTCATAGTTGAAAAAAATAATCAATGCTCCGCTCATCATCAGAAAACTACAGGAAAAATCCCCGATATTTACAGGAGAGTTCATTAATTTGAAAGTCAACATCAGTATACATAATACAAACCCCATTACAAAGATAAATCCCGCTACGATAATGGAAAACAGATTTTTTTCTACATGATGTTTCAGAAGCTGTTCTCTTGTGCCGACAACAATATTATTCAGAAAATCTTGTAAATACGATTCGTTAATTCCGATAATGTCAGACTTGATCTCTATGGTGAGAACATCTTTTGTGGTAATATTCACATTGCTGAAAGAAAACCAGTCCTTTACTGTAAACACCACATCGTTAAAGCGGTCACGATAGCCGTAAGAAGCAATTTCTGTACCGTTTTTCAGTACACGGATTTTTGCATATTCTGAATAGAGATTTACAGGTTGTTGTTCGCTGATGTTTTCCTGCAATCGGATAATCAGTCGTACAGTTGTTGTTTTCCTATGCGGATGCAGACTGATTTTATGATTTTTAGGAATATTTTTGACGGAAGGACTGTTATTGACCGAATAAGTACCTGAATATTTTATACAATGTGCAGGATTTTTTGAAGTATAGTAAGATTGGGAGTCGATATAGGAAATACTGAGAAATACACCCAGTGACAGGAAAAACAGAAAAATAAGACTGTTTGACAACAAATATCTTTTGTTTTTTATCATTTTTAACAGCACCCCTTTTGCTATTATAGGGAAAAATTCATATTAATTTGTCCAATCACTATAACATATTTTACGCTTTGTTGCAAATAAATTTAGGATAAAAGCATTGTAATCATGCCGATTTTATAGTAAAATAACCTTTGGTGATTTTTAAAATGTTCAGCTTCGGGAGGGAGTAGAGTTATGAACACGGAAAAGGGAGAAAATCAGTATGAATTACAGCCCAATCCGTCAGGGTATGACAGAAGATATATCCAAAAGTGTTCCGAAACACAAACGCAGGAGGAATATCAAAAGACGGATAATGCTCTTACCCGAAAATGGGAAAAACTGTTTGACGGTGACAATAAAGACAATAATAACCCAGCAAAAGGAAATGTCAGCCTTACTGATAAAGCGGTAGAAAATGCAAGAACAGAAATTCTGTTTGAAAAAGTTGTGAAGGATATTCAGTTTTACGTTGAACACAGTGAAGAAAGAAAATCACTGATAACATTGTTGGAAGAGAGCTTAGAGGGAGAAAAAAACAGAGAGATTTCTTACAGCGATGTATTTGTAGCGATAAGCCGTATCGAACAGCAGTTAAAAGAGAGAGTACAGCATATCCGTTCAGAAACAGCGGTTTCTGACAATACGCAAGATACAGAAGAAATAGTTTCTGACGATACACACGATACAGAAGAAACACTTTCCGAAAATGAATTACCTGTTACAAATGATATAGAAGAAACAGCCTCAGACAGTACGGACGATGAAATTTTCGGCGTACAGGAAAAGATTGTCATTGTCAATAAGACGAAAGGCAATCAGAAGTATACCTATAATGAAAAAATCAAGGTATTACAGAAAATTCTGGACAGTCATATCAGCGATGATGAAGATTTCAACCGTCATATCAGGAACAAAATCAAGTTGCTGATAAAGGTTCGTGACAGCGGATATGTCATGCAGGAGTTACCGCCGAAAAAGAAAAGACAATCCTCAACACAGACAACAGTACCCTCACAGCAGGATAAAACGGCACAGAAACGACAGCAGAATATTACCCAACTTACTAAGACTATCGAACAGTACCGCACAAAACAGAAGAAAATTCTGGAGATTGCCCATAGCCATTTAATTTCGGCAGATGATAAGGTCAGCATGATTATGGAGATGGAACTTGCCGAAAACAAGACATCACCTGATACACCGAAACAAACAGAGAACATTGTTACCTTACTGGAAAAACGCAAGACAGTTACTAAAGAGATGGTACATCGTACAGAATACTTCAAATTCGGTGCAGGAGCAAAGGTTTGTTTCGGGGAATTTCAGATGACCTTGCCCAGTAATTATAGTGTCAGCGAAACTATGCGTGAACATGATTATGTGATAGCTATCAGTGACATCATATGGCGGAGTAAAGCGGAAAATCTGATAACTTCACCGTTGGTCATTGCCATCAGCAAAAACAAGCAGAAATTATGCGACAGTTATCATGAGTTTTTCAGTAGTAATATTAATTACTGTAACCGACATAATATAAAATACCGTCAGAGTGTTGTCAGTGGGTTTCCGTGTGTGTTTAAGCACAAAGATGAGGAAAATGATTATACGGTTTCCGTATATAACACAGCAAAGCATTATATTACAGATATTTGTTTTGAATTTCATGTTCGTTGTGATAACAAAGACAGTATCGTCAAGCGGATTTTATCGGGTATAACCATTAATAGAAAATGAGAATATGTCAAAATTTGCGTACGCAAATTTTGGTTTGATTTTCAGGAGTTTAAGGGCTTTGCCCTTAAAAATCCCACGAGGGGCGTTGCCCCTCGACCCCACAAACTTTTTGAAAAAAGTTTGACCAAAAACTTTTCATTGTCATAGCTAGAAGAGGAGAAAAGCAATATGAAGTCTGGAATTGAAACAAAGAATTTACTGGATTTGACCCACACAATAGCACAGCCGTTATTTGAAAGTACACAATATCCATGGGAAGTGCTGGATAAAATCGGTAGTTTCATTATGCAGATTGGAGCAACACTACCGAAAGAGGAATATAACCAAATCGGAGAGAATATATGGGTAGCCAAAACAGCAACCGTAGCACCGTCCGCTTTTCTGAAAGGTCCGTTAATTATCTGTGACCATGCGGAAATCAGACACTGTGCGTTTTTGCGTGGAAATGTCATTGTCGGAGCAAATGCCGTTGTAGGCAATTCGACAGAGGTCAAGAACTCTGTTTTGTTTGACAATGTACAGGCACCGCACTTCAATTATGTAGGAGATTCGGTCTACGGGTATAAGTCACATACGGGAGCAGGTGTCATTGCTTCCAATCTGAAATCAGACAAATCTCATGTCACCCTGACGATTGATGGTGAAAAAATTGATACGGGCAGAAAAAAGTTTGGTGCAGTCATAGGGGATTATGTGGAAGTTGGTTGTAATTCGGTACTCAATCCGGGAACGATTGTCGGCAGAAACAGTATGGTATATCCCGTATCAAGAGTGCGTGGGTTTGTACCTGAAAACAGTATCTTCAAAGCACAGGGAGCAATCGTAGAGAAGTTTTTTCCTGATGTCGATTAAAGTCTTATTCTTACGGAAAAACTTGTATGTTTTTTGCGGATTTTCTCCGAAAAAATCAAGAATTTTCAAAAAATTCATCAATAACTGCATTTAGTGTATTGAAATTCCGAAAAAAATGTGGTAAATTTATATGGTAAAGGTACAGTGGTACACTGAAATCGTAAAATAAACAATACTCTTGACCAAAAGGGTTTAAGAACACAGGAGGAAGTACGATGGCTTTTGAGTTGGAAAAAGAATACAGCGATAATATACCTGTTATAAAGGTAATAGGTGTCGGTGGCGGTGGCGGAAACGCAGTCAACCGAATGGTGAAAATGGGAGTAAGAAGTGTTGAGTTTATCGCTATCAATACAGACGACCATGTATTACAGTTTTCAAGTGCCAATCAGAAAATTCAGATAGGCGAAAAAATTACACACGGTAAAGGTGCAGGTTCAAAACCTGAAGTCGGCAGAGAAGCTGCTGAAGAAAACCGTGAAGAAATTCAGGCAGTACTTAAAGATACCGATATGGTATTTATTACCGCAGGAATGGGTGGCGGTACAGGTACAGGAGCAGCACCTGTTGTTGCTGAGATTGCTCAGGAAATGGGTATTCTTACTGTTGCTATCGTTACCAAGCCTTTCGCTTTTGAAGGCAGAAAGAGAATGGAACAGGCAGAACAGGGTATTGCCAGATTGCGTGAACATGTTGATTCTCTGATTGTCGTACCGAACGAAAGACTGAAATTTGCCAGTGAACAGAGAATTACTTTGAAAAATGCGTTTGATATTGCAGACGATGTATTAAGACAGGGTGTACAGAGTATTTCTGACCTTATTCTTATTCCCGGACTTGTCAACCTTGATTTTGCTGATGTTACCTCTATCATGAAAGAAGCAGGTTATGCTCATATGGGTATCGGATTTGCGTCAGGTAAGGAAAAGGCTGAAGAAGCTGCAAGAATGGCTATTACCAGTCCACTTCTGGAAACATCTATTACAGGTGCTAAAGGTGTTATCGTTAACATTACTGCATCAGCAGATATCGGTCTTGACGAAATCTCCATTGCTTCTACAATGATTACCGAACAGGCAGATATGGACGCTAACATCATCTGGGGTGCTGTACTTGACGAAAATATGGAAGACGAAATGAGCGTTACGGTTATCGCTACAGGCTTTGCATCTGATGACGACTTTGAGCAAAGACAAATGGATAATGACAAACAGCAGTCCATGAATAACAGAAGAAACAGCGGTTTCTCCAGACAGTCTGCACCCGAACCCAGAAGAAATACTTACGCACAACCCGCACAGCATAACAGAGATAATTACTCCAGTAGTTCCAGAGACAGAGATAGAGATAATTATGATTCCAGGGATAGCTACAACAGCCACAACAGTTCCAGAGAAAGCAGTTATTCCAATAGTTCCAACAATTCCAGAGAATCCTATAATTCAGGTAGCAGTTATGGTGGTGGCAGTTACAGTAATGGTGGCGGTGGAAGTTTCGGTTACGGCGGTAGCAGTCCTTCAAGAGATAACTATGGTTCATCATCTCACACGAAAAAACTCAATGATAACGATGATGATTCCTATTATGACATTATGTCTATTTTCAAGCGTAAATAATCTTACATGACAAAACAGATGTGTTTTTATACACATCTGTTTTTTTTCAATAACAGAAAAAGATTTCTCATTGTATAGCTATGACAATTAAAAGTTTTGTCCACTTTTTCAAAAGTGGTGGGGTCAAGGGGCAAAGCCCCTTGTGGGATTTTTAAGGGCGAAGTAGCCCTTTAATGGAAAAGCCCTTGCCGAAATTTCGGCAAGGGCTTCCCTATAAAGACATCAGAAAACAAACGACACTTTCATCGCTTACAGATGAAATGATTTTTTATAAATTGCCAGTGCGTTAAAGAAATTCTCTTTGTTGTTCAGACTGCAACGGTGATAAACTAAGTGTACAAAGTCACCGTTTTTGTCGGGTGTCCACGAACAGAGAAACGGAACTGAATTTTCAGTAGAAGTTGTTACACTTTCCACTGTAACGAATAATGGTCTTTCAAAGCTGATGTCAAAAAACAGGAATGTATGGAAACATAACAGTTCTTTTTCGGGAGAAGGATACTCAATCATAATCACATTAATGTCATATTTGGAGTAAACAAGTTCACAGCCGAAATCATCTTCTGTATAGAAATTGTTATCTTCACCGTCATCTTCCCATAATCCGTCCATAAGTTGATAAATAAAATTTCCGTCTTCCAGCAATGCTATAACAAATGACGACCGATAGGTATAAAAATAGTACGGTAATATTTTGTGTTCAAAAAAATACATCTCTTCGTATGAACTCATAATTCCCCCTCCTTTTCCTGAAAAATCACCTGTAGCGAGGTGTCTGTTTTCTGATGAGATTTAGTTAGAAATCATATTATTTTTAAATTTTCTTATTTTTTTATATCATTCTAACACAATAAATTTATAATTTCAATGTTTTTTTCAGAGAAAAACAAAAATATATTTAGTTATTTTTACCAATAAAAAGAAAAGCTGACAAATCTGAAACATCAGACCGTCAGCTTTTGTCGGGGAGTTGTCGGGGAGTTCCTCCCCGAACCCCTGATTTAAGGGCTGTCGCCCTTAAAAATCCTGCTCAGGGGCTTTGCCCCTGAACCCCACCACTTTTTTGAAAAAAAGTGGACAAAAAACTTTTATGGTTTGTCATTGTCAGAAAGAGATGTCATAGTGGTTATATTATGTTCTATGGCATAGCTTTCGGCATACGACCCTTTTGAACAGTGAATAGTCAGGTGAGGGCAATCTTTAAAAGCATCGTCGTCAATTATGGTTACACTGTCGGGAATGGACACATCGTCCAGATTTGTACAATAGCCGAAAGCCTCTTTTCCGATAGAGGTGACACTGTCAGGTATGTCAATACTTTTTAATCTTATGCAATCGTAAAAAGTATAGTCGTTGATAGCGATAACGCCGTCAGGAATGGAAAAAGATGTTATCTGATGACAATACTGAAAAGCACCTTCTCCGATATACTTTACGCCCTTGTCAGGGCAATGTCGTCAACTTAAGGTTGTCATTCCGAACGAAGTGAGGAATCTTTTGAAGATTCTTCGTTGCTTTTGCTCCTCAGAATGACAGCAATATATTTTGAAAAGGCTTTTTTCTTAAGTTGACGACATTGCTTGTCAGGGAGAGTGATAGTCTGCATTGTACAGTGTGTAAAAGCATAGTCGCCGATAGAAACAAGACTGTTGCAGTTGTGCATAAAAACAATATCAAAATAACATTGATAGAAAGCCTTTGTGTCTATACCTGTTATGCCGTCCTGAATGTAGATTGTTCCGATGTTTTCTTCTTTCAGGTGATTACTTTCCATAAATGTTGTAGGTATATCTGAATTGCCTGTTACTTCCAGTGTTACATCGGCTGTTTTGTTGGATAAAGTGTAGGTTATTTCGGATTGCGTGGGTTGTGTATTTGGCGTGGAAACAGATGTGGAATTAGTTGTATTTGTCGGAGTACACCCCACCATACCGCACACAAGTGTTAAAGCTATTATCAACAGAAATTTGTGTTTCATAAAATGTCAATCCTCTTAATCATTTTTGGTCAGTTCTTTAGCCGTATGTATTTGTGTTATCGGTTATCAAAAATTTAACCCTCTATATGCACAATCTTCATAAACAGATTATAACATAAGAGGGAAAAGTTGTCTATAAAACATTTATAATAATGCCGAACGAAGTGAGCCGAAAAAAGTTTTTGACCCACTTTTTTCAAAAAGTGGGTGGGGTTCAGGGGCAAAGCCCCTGATAGGATTTTTAAGGGCAAAGCCCTTAAACAGGTTAATAGTTTTCGGCTTTCACTTCAAAGAAACTTTGTGGGTGACTGCACACGGGACAAGTTTCAGGGGCTTGCATTCCAATAATAATATGACCACAGTTGCGACATTCCCAGACAACAACACCGCTTTTCTTGAATACTTCTGCGGTGTCAACATTATGCAACAACTTTCTGAAGCGTTCCTCGTGGTGCTTTTCAATTTCGGCAACGCCACGAAACTGCTGTGCCAGTTCAGGAAAACCGTCTTTGTCGGCATCATCTGCCATACGCTGATAAATATCCGTCCATTCGGCATTTTCCTTGTCGGCGGAATTTGTCAGGATTTGGGAAATATCTCCGCTTTCGTTCAGAGCGTCAAACCATAATTTTGCGTGAGCCAGTTCGTTTTCGGCGGTCTTGAGAAAAAGCGTGGCAATCTGTTCAAATCCTGACTGTCGGGCAATCTGTGAGAAAAAAGTATATCTGTTTCTTGCCTGCGATTCAAAGGCGAAAGCCTCCCATAAATTTTTTTCGGTCTGTGTTCCTGAATACTGATTTTCAGCCATACATACACTCTCCTTTTACATTTGAGTATAGTATGCACATATTATAGAAGATTTATCCATCTGTGCGGTTGAAAATCAAATCGTTATTATCAAAATTTGCTTACGCAAATTTTGGTTTGATTTTGGGGAGTTTAAGGGCTTCGCCCTTAAAAATCCCACAAGGGGCTTTGCCCCTTGACCCCACAAGCCTTTGAAAAGGCTTGACCGAAACTTTTAATGAACGAAGTGAGCCTTAAAAGTTTTTTGTCCACTTTTTTTCAAAAAAGTGGGCAGGATTTTCAAGGGCGGCAGCCCTTGAATAGGGGTTCGGGGATAAAATCCCCGACAGGGTAAAGCTCTTAAACTTGAAAAGCGTTGACATAATTTTCAATGACATCAACGGCTTTTTCGGGAGAGAGTTTTGCCGAATTAAGACACAGATGATAGTTATCAGGAACACCCCATTTTTGTTCCGTATAGAACTGATAATAATTGGCTCTTGTCTTATCTGTCTTGCGGATAACATTCTCCGCCTTTTCTTTTGGCACATTACGGATATCTACGGCACGCTTTATACGGTAATCCATATCCGCATAAATAAAAATGCTGATACAGTTTTTACGCTCTTTGAGAATATAATCCGCACATCTACCTACAATAACACATGGTTTATCAGCAAGTTTCCTGATAATTTCGTGCTGGAGAAGATACAGACGGTCATTAATGGAAATCTGGTCACGGGGAGTATACCCCGTCTGTCCAAATCCGTACATTCCCAAAGAAAGACTGTACAAAAGACTGTTGGTGGCTTGCTCATCAATATGTTCAAAAACAGACGGGTCAATACCACTTTCTTTTGCGGCAAGTGAGATAAGTTCCTTATCATAAAAATCAATGCTCAGGCGTTGGGCAAGTTTCTTTCCGATTTCCCGACCTCCGCTGCCGAACTGTCGGCTTATTGTAATTACAGACTTACATTTCATGAATATCACCTCATAGTGTTTTCGTTGCTTACTATTATAAATATTTTTTGTGTAAAACGCTACTATCAAAATAAACAAAAAATACTTTATTATATTGTATAAACAAATCTGAAATTCTTGCGGATTATTTGTTGACAAACAGGAAAGAATGTCATATAATAATAAAGCTGTTAGAAAAACGACAGTGAGGAAGTCAGTACGAAAAAAGATTTGAAAAAAATCTGAAAAAAGTATTGACAAAGAAAATCTGATTTGATATAATAATCAAGTCGTCACATTGAAACGGCAAGACGCTTTGAAAAAGATTTTGAAAAAAATCTGAAAAAGTGTTGACAAACCGAAAACAATGTGGTATAATCAAAAAGCTGATTTCATCAGCGAACAGGACCTTGAAAATTAAACAACACGAAACAAGAAAAC
>CACWNY010000004.1 GCA_902762375.1 uncultured Ruminococcus sp.
CTGTGTTCCTTTGGTTGGTTTGCAACTCCATTGTAACTCATTTTGGAGCCGTTGTCTTTATTTATTTTTGTGCAATTTTTAGATTTGCTCATTTATAGTGAAATATCTTGGTTCAGCAGTTTCTTTCAGAAAATTGCAACGGTTGGGTTATCGTCTGGAAGTGAATAAGCAATGAAAAATTACCGTAAGAATTTTATCGTTCTGAATATGGGGTTAATCTGTTTTGTTTTAATTGTTACTTTTTCTTTTATCGGATTTGAAACTTATCGAAGTGAATATTTTGACCTAAAAAATACAATGTCACTTGTGATAAAGCCCTGGAATACCAATGTTGTTCATTCAGAAAAAGAAAATCCTTCCAAAGAAACGGAAAAACATAAGGAAACTCCTTCCGAAAATTCCTCTGTTTCTTTACAAAAAGAAAAACCACCAAGACCTCCCAAAACACCTCATGAAACAAATCATAAATACGATAACATTGCTACAATATTCTACGATGAAAAAGAAGAAAAAATTTCTGTTTTATCCGATTCATTTTCATTTGAATATGATGTTTCTGATATTGTAAAGGAGATTGTCCGTCAGGAAAATGATTTTGGCAAATTAGAACAGTATCACCTTATTTATTATAGGGAAAAAACAGAAAATAATAATAAAATAGCCGTAACAGATATTTCTTATCTGAATGTACGATTACTGAAAATTATTGTTGTGCTTATTGTTGCGTTTTTATTATCTGCTGTTTTACTGTTTGCCGTCAGTTTCCGTCTTTCAAAATTTGTCGCCGAACCTTTGGAAAAAGCAATTACTATGGAACGACAGTTTATGACAGATATTTCTCACGATTTGAAAACACCGCTTACAGTGATTATTGCTAATACCAGTATTCTGTCATCTAACCCGAACGCTGTTATTGGCGATTATACACAATGGCTTGACAGTACAAACACCTCTGCCAAAGATATGATGAACATGATTAATGAAATGATGACACTCTCTAAATTGGAAAGCGTTGACCGTCATTTTGAAAAAGAAAAAGTGGATTTATCCGATATTGTCAGACAATGCGTATTACAAATGGAAAGTGTTGCTTATGAAAACGGTATTACACTGGAATGGAATGTCGATGAAAACCTTGTTGTCACGGCAACCACCGAATATTGCAAAAGAATTTGCAACGGATTACTGGAAAATGCCTTGAAATATGAACCTATGGGCGGAAAAATTATTGTTACCGCTATTACTTCAGGAAAGCAAGCTATCTTATCTGTACATAATCTGAACAGCAGTATTTCCCAAAAAGACCTTCCCTATATTTTTGACAGATTTTACCGCAGTGACAAAACAAGAAATACAATCAAAGGTCACGGTCTGGGACTTTCGATTATCAAGCGTATAACAGAAATTATCGGTGCAGACATTACTGTAGAAAGTTCTCTTGAAGACGGAACACAGTTTATAGTCAGCTTTGATACAAGCGGAAAAACATTGGATAAAATTAATGACTTGATTTTTTGAGAAATTTATGATATAATCTATGTAGTGTGAGTAGCCTGAAGGCGTAAGTCCAGCATACGGACTTACGCCTTTTTTGTGCTTTGCCGAAATATCAAACAAGGAGAAATGATTATGGAAAACAAAATGGTTACAATGCCAGTCAATCGTTTAATGATAAAAATGGGATTACCAATTATCATTTCGATGATGTTACAGGCAGTGTATAACATTGTAGACAGTGCATTTGTATCGAATATGGAAAACGGAGAATCCGCATTGAATGCTTTAACGCTTGCCTTTCCCGTGCAAATGCTGATGGTTGCTGTCAGCATAGGTACAGGTGTTGGTGTAAATGTTATGCTTGCACGCCACTTAGGAGAAAATAATAGGGAAAAAGCCTCCAGAGTAGCCGGTAACGGTATATTTCTTGGACTTGTGATTACGGTAGTATTTATCTTGTTCGGATTGCTGGGGGTGAAAAGCTATATCAACAGTCAGACGGCTGACAGAGAAATTTCAGAAATGGCTGTTACCTATCTGAGAATATGTTGTATCTGTTGTGTAGGTATCGTATTTTTCAGCATTTTTGAAAAATTATTACAGGCAACAGGATTTTCTATACATTCTACTATTGCTCAGATTACAGGTGCAGTTGTCAATATTATTCTCGACCCTATTATGATTTATGGTTTGTTTGGTTTTCCGAAATGGGGTGTAGTAGGGGCTGCTTTGGCAACCGTTATCGGACAGATAATTTCGTTTATGATTGCACTTTTCTTTTATTTTAAGTATAACAAAAATATTTCTAACGACTGGCAATATATCCGTCCGAATGGTATAACTATTAAACTGATTTATCAAATTGGTCTGCCCGCTATTATCGCTCAGGCACTCATGTCGATAATGACTTACGGTATCAATTTAATTCTCGGAACAGTAGATACCTCACTGGTAACCGCTTACGGTCTATATTACAAAATTCAACAATTCGTATTGTTTGCTGCCTTTGGTTTGAGAGATACCATTACACCCATTGTTTCTTTTACTTATGGAATGAAAAATAATGAGCGTCTGAAAAACAGTATCAAATACGGTGTACTCTATACTTCAGCAATCATGCTGGTCGGTACGATATTACTGGAAGTGATTTCCCAACCGCTTTGCAGTGCTTTTGGATTATCAGGAAAAACACATTTAATCTGTATCAGTGCTATCAGAATTATTTCAACAGGATTTTTCTTTGCCGGAATTTGCCTTTCTTTACAAGGCGTTTTTCAGTCACTTAACAGCGGTACTGCATCACTTGTGGTTTCTCTGTTGCGTCAGCTTGTGTTAATATTTCCTGTTGCATGGGGATTATCCCGTTTTATTGCTCCTGATTTGCACAATGCATGGATTATATGGCTGACTTTTCCTGTTGCTGAGTGTATTACTTCTATTGTTGCTGTATTGATGATGAAATTTCTATATAAGACAAAAATCAGAACCCTGCAAGGCAAATAAAATGCTTTGCAGGGTTCTGTTACATTATGGGAGGATAAACAAATATACTGTTTAGATAAAATTAAATATTATTGCGTTTCTTTTTCATGACACATACAATTATTCCACTGAGTAACATAACAAAGGCTATATTCATCACAACAGATTTACTGCCTGTATTCACAACACCTGTATTGCTTGATGTTGTATTACTTGATGTTGTATCGCCTGTATTGTTTGAGGTAGAAGTGGTTGATGTTTCAGAAACAGATGATGTAGATGCTTCTGATGAAGATGAGGTAGCATTTTCAGTGGTGGTAGGTTCTGTCGGTTTGTTGTCAGGTGTAATTTCACTGTTATCAGATACATTGACATCATTTACATAAAGGGAATAAGTTTCGCTTTCGTCAGTCAAAGCATATACAACACTGTCAGCGGTTTTGACAGCTATTGTTGTAGCAATGACATTTCCTTTGCTGTCTTTGATAGTAACTGTATCACCTGCTTTTATGGAAATAGAACTTGTATTATTTCCGTCAGGTCTAAAACCACCGTTATCATCAGTTCTGTCGCCTGTCGGTCTTTCCATAGGTGTAAATCCATTGTCATCGGGTCTGTCATCTGTCGGTCTTTCTACAGGTACAAATCCGCCGTCATCAGGTCTGTTGCCTGTCGGTCTTTCCATAGGTGTAAATCCATTGTCATCGGGTCTGTCACCTGTCGGTCTTTCACCGTCAACCATATCACCTCTCGGAACTTCTCCGTTAGGTCTGTTATCCATAGGCATACCGCCCATTCCACCCATACCGTTTGTACCAAAAGCAACATAAGAACCTTTTGTCGGTACGGTCGCCATTCTTGACATACCGATTGCCAGAACTTTTCCGTCATTGACAACAAAAGTTGTTTCATAGTCTACGGCTGAATTATCTTCCATTGATGAACCGAAAACAGTAACATTTCCGCCATTCATCACAATACCTCCATTGGAGTCTATTCCATCACCATCTGCGTTGACATACCAGTTACCACCGTCAATTTCCAGAACAAAGCTATACCCTGTAAGGTCACTGTTGGCAGAATTGATACCGTCATCACTTGTCGTAATTGACCCTGTACCTGAATACAGATAAATTTCAGCTCCTTCAAATCCCTCATAAGCATTATTGACGGTAATCATAGGATTTGCTGTACCGCTTTCTTCACCGATTTTTAGTGTATAGTCAGCGTGAATACCGTCATCGCCTGAATTAATGACATATGTTCCGCCTGTTATCGTGATATTTCCGTTGGAATGAATGGAGTCGTCAGCGGAATTAATCGTGAAATCACCACCTGTGATAATAACATCTTTATCTGATTTCATGCCTTTGGCACTTGTATCGTCATCAATTTTGGCTGTATAACCGCCTCCTGAGGTAATATTCAGTGTACCACCTGTTACGGTTAAATCATTTGTTGCTTGAATACCGTCACCGTCAGCGTTGAGAGTAACATCACCGCCTGTGATAGTAACAATACCTGCTGATTCTTCGTCGTCTTCATCAGGTTCAGATTTTATGGCATCGTTTCCTGATGTGATATTCAGTGTACCGCCTTTTACAAATACAGCCCCATCAGAAGCCAGTCCGTTGTTGGCAGAAGTAATATTGATATTTCCGCTTTCCAGCGTAACTTCTGTGGTTGACGCTCCTTTAATACCATTTTTACACGCTGAACCGTCCGCATTTAATGTGCCATCACCTGTAATTGTCAGTACAGAACCGCCTTTTGCTTTGATGACCGCTCCTTCAAAAGCGTCAGCAATTTCTGTATCCTCTGAATTTTCATCATCGGGATTTTCTTTGTCTGTCAGTGTACTTGTTCCCTCAAGTTTTACGGTAACGGCAGTTGACTTTTTACAGTTCAACGGTGCGTTGTAACTGCATGACAAATCAAGATTATCCAAAATCAAAACAACATCGGTTGTTTCTTTCTTGACATTGATACTGCCCTCTGAACATTTGCCTGTAATTCTGTAAGTGCCTGCTGAATTGATGGTCAGGTCTGTAGAACTTATCTTATATCCTTCAACCGTGTCATCAGAAACAGTAATTCCGCTTTCCGAAAAAGTGAATGTTACATCACTGTCATCTGCCGCAGAAACAACCAGCGGACACATATTCACTACCATAAGAGCAGACAAAATTACTGACAATTTTTTTAAATGTAATTTTGTTGACATAATTTCAATTCTTCCTTTCTTGTTTCAATCCACTTATAGAAGTGGGGAACTCTATTTACTTGTTGAAATAAATTTTGCAGATTATCGTCTATTTCAGAAATTTTTCTGAAATAAAATAATTCCAAAGTAATTTTATTTTAAAATTCTTAAAATAATCTTAAAAAATAAAACAATTATCAAAATTTTTCCACCTGAATGGTTGGCGTATTTTCTACAATGCGTAATTCGTAATGATAAAAACAACCTATAGCTATAACAATTAAAAGTTTTTGTCGAACTTTTTTCAAAAAGTTCGTGGGGTCAAGGGGCAAAGCCCCTTGTGGGCAATGTCATCAACTTAAGAGTGTCATTCCGAACATAGTGAGGAATCTTAATAAGATTCTTCGTCGCTTTCGCTCCTCAGAATGACAGCAATATATTTTGCACCGAATAATATACAGCGTGAGTATTTAATGAATGAGATAAATCGCTTGCGTGAAGAACATCCTAAGATGATTTACATAGCCTTTCCGGGAGATGAAAAAAGTACAGGTGGCTGTGTGGCAGCAGGTCGTGGATTTTTCCATATCAATTCTCATGGTGGTGCAGAACCGTGTCCGTTTTCTCCGTATTCGGATATAAATGTGAAAAACACATCATTGTTGGAGGCAATAAAATCTCCGTTGTTTACCGCTTTGCGAAACAGTGATATTTTGCTTGATGACCATGAAGGTGGTTGCGTATTGTATGAAAAAAGAGAGCTTGTGGAAGCTCTGATAAATAATTAAGAAGGAGTAATTTAACTATGATGATTAAAGCAGTAAAATTCAGAAAAGAAGGTTTTTATTCACAGCCGTTTGTCTTTGGTGGTGAAGAAGGTATGGATAAGTTTGACTTGAATATCCGTTATCGTGGCAGTCTGCAGGATTATCTGATAGATACAGGCAATGAGATAATACTGGTCGATACAGGAATACCTGCTGGTACACCTGAAGAAGTTCCTGACGAAAACAGTCTTGCCTATACAGGCAAAGATATTTGTAGCTATATGGAAGCGTTTAAATCACTCGGATATAAGCCTGAACAAGTTACAAAAATACTTCTTACCCATAAGCACCTTGACCATAGCGGAGAACTTCGGTCTTTTCCGAATGCAAAAATTTATGTCAATGCTGAAGAAATGTCTGCCACAGAATTACAAGGAATACCGAATCTGATTCCTGTAAATTTCACGGACGGTGCATATTATAATTTTCCCGAAAGTCAGAAGATAGCAGACGGTATTTATTTTATCAAAGCAAAGGGACATACAAACGGCAACAGTATCGTCATTGTAGAACTTGACGGATTATTCTATATGATACATGGAGATATTACCTATGTAGACGAGGCTCTGTATGAGAACAAACTCTCTGTTGTTTTTGACGATATAAAATCAGCACGCATAACACTTGACAGAGTGCGTGAATTTATCGGTAATCACCCGACAGTTTATTGTGGTACACATACACCGCAAGGTTATGAAAATCTGGAAGCAAAACGCATTATAGATTTGAATAATCCTGTGCCGACCGTTTTGGCAGAAACAGATTTTTCTAAAAACAAATCAACAGGAAAATATGTATGTTCTATCTGCGGATATGTGTATGACCCTGCCGAACATGACGGAGTTGCTTTTGAGGATTTGCCTGATGACTGGAAATGTCCGAGATGTAGGCAAGGTAAAGATAAATTCAATAAAGCGTAATATTGATAAAATGAAATAAAGATAGCTACCGTATGGCAATATTTCTGACATCGCTCATAAAAGACGCATATTTTTGTCTTTGATTTATATGACACGCTACATAATAGGTGTAGCGTGCTTTTTCTTCGTCTATGGGAATGTATACACGGTTTTCAGGAACATCATCAGATTTTAGGATAGCATCTGACGAAAAAGCAGGATAATCCGTATTGCAAACCAATTCTATAAAAGAATCCCTGTCAGGCTGAACGATAAAAGAAGTTCCTTTCATATATTCTACACAGACGCTTTTCCAGAAACCGATGTGTTGATAAAGCAGGAACTTTTCTCCCACAAGCTCTGAAAAAGTGACACTTTCATTTCGGGCAAGACGATGATTTTTTGGTAACGATACATACAGGTTTTCAGAAGTAAAGTGCTGACAGATAATGTCGTTATCATTGATAACTTCGCAAAAAATGGCTAACTGATAGGTATTGTTTTTCAGACCGTTCAACAACTTTTCACCGTAAATCAGTTTACTGGAAATGGTCATATCGCCGAAATGCGACTGTAACAGGGGCATCAAATCGCTCATAGGTTTCGGTGCAGATGCTCCGATATGAATACTGTGAAGATTTCTATCAAAGGCAATCAGACGGCTGACCATTTCCTGATTTTGTTCAATCTGTGATTGTGCCAGTACAGACGCTAATTTTCCCGTTTCATTCAGACGGATTTTTTTATTGTTACGCTCAAATAAGGTAATGCCTAAATTACTTTCCAGCTTTTTCATAGAGCGTGTCAAAGCAGGCTGTGAAATATGCAGTTTTTCGGCAGCTTTTGACAGTGTGCCGTGTTCAGCCAAAGCAACAAGTTGTTCCAAAAGATAAATTTCAATCATAATATCCTACTTTCATATAACCAAAAGTTATATTTATATAACTAAAAAGCATTTTACATTTTTTTCATTATAGCATATAATCAAGGTAATGACAATATTTTGCTTAACGGAGATGATATTTTGAAAAAAAGTTTAGTACTTTATTTTTCGGTTTACGGAAGTACAGAGACTTTCGCCAGAGAAATTGCCCATCAGACAGGTGCAGATTTACTGGAAATCATACCCGAAACGCCCTACGACAACAACAGAAATCATTATAATGCTCTTGCACGACTTGCGAAGAAAGAACATGATGAAAATAAGCGTCCGTTCATTAAAAACAAAATTAATTTGAATGGTTATGATACTGTTTTCATCGGTTATCCTATGTGGTGGTATACATTCCCGATGATTATCTATACACTTCTGGAAAGTTATGACTTTTCGGGTAAGACAGTTATTCCGTTCAATACGCATATGGGTTCGGGAGATGGCGGAACATATCAGACTGTCAGACAGTTTTTACCGAACTCCAGAATTTTGAAAGGCTTACCGCTGGAAATGTCGGTAGCAGAAAATCGTTCTGAAAAAGCGGTATCAGAATGGCTGAAATCACTTGACTATTAAAGGAGAAAACATATGAATAAATTTACTTATCAATATCCCGTCAAAGTACACTTCGGAGAACAAATAGCAAAATCTTCACTTCTTGCGGAACTTGACAAATATGGAAAAAATATTTTGTTGGCTTATGGTGGCGGTTCAGTCAAAAGAACAGGCATTTATGACGAAATCATTTCCATATTGCGTGAGGCTGGGAAAACAGTCACGGAATTTTCAGGTATTATGTCAAACCCTACCTACAAAAAGGTGCAGGAAGGTGTAACACTTGTCCGAAAAAATAACATTGATTTTATTCTTGCCGTTGGTGGCGGTTCTGTCATTGATTGCTGTAAGATTGTATCGGCACAGGCAAAACTTGATGAAGATATATGGGAACTGGAATACAGCAAATATCGGCTGCCGACAGAATTTATTCCAATGGGTGCAGTTGTCACCGCATTCGGAACGGGTGCAGAACAGAACTGTGGTGCGGTTATCACCCACGAAGAAAAACTACTGAAATCAGCTCTTTTCGGTGCTTTTTACGATTTTGCCATACTTGATGTTGATTATACGATGACTATGCCTTTGAAACAGGTCATTTCAGGAGCATTCGATTCACTTTCGCACAGTATGGAAACTTATATGGGAACTCCCCGAGAAGTCAATTTGTCTGACGAAATCAACGAAGCCACACAACGAAACATTATCCGCAATATCCGTGCAACTTTGAAAAATCCTGATGATAAAAAAGCAAGAAGTGAACTTATCTGGGCAGCGGCATTGGCAGAAAACGGTATGTTGAAAATTGGTAAGACAATAGACTTTCAATGTCATATGATTGAACATCAGCTTGGAGCTTATACAGACTGTAATCACGGTCAGGGACTGGCAGTGTTACACCCTGTACTTTACCGACATATGATACCACAGGCTAGCAAGCAGTTTTCAAGACTTGCCGTAGAAGTATGGGGGATTAATCCTGACGAAAAAACAGAAGAAGACTTAGCTAACATCTTTGTAGACACTCTTGCGGACTTCATCAAAGAAATCGGTCTGCCGACAACATTCAGAGAAATGGGAATTACGGATATTGACTGTAAGGCAATCGCAAATTCAACTATGTTGATGAATGGCTGTTGCAAAAAACTTACAGTCGAAGAAATAGAAGAAATCTTACAGGAATGTATGTAGTAACTATTCAATAAACAGATGGATATTATTTCTAAAAATGCGTAATCCGTAATGATAAAAAACAACCTGTAGCTATAACAATTAAAAGTTTTTTGTCCACTTTTTTTCAAAAAAGTGGGCGGGGTTAAGGGGCGGCAGCCCCTTAGCAGGATTTTAAAGGGCGGCAGCCCTTTAATGGATAAAAACTCAAATTTGATAATGAGGAGCATTACTTATGGAATACAAAAAAGGTTATGTCTATGAACTTATGGAACAAGGAGGTCCGACAGATTGTCGGGAATCTTATTTTAAAGAGGCATCGAAGGAAATGATAAGAGCAAGAACTTTGTGTGCAAAAGCTAATGCAACTCTTCCTGATGACCCGTCATACATCAGCTATCTTGAAGAATTATTCGGACGCAAATTAGATGATGTAAGAATACTCACTCCCTTTATCTGCGATTTTGGAAACAGAGTAAAATTCGGAAAAAATGTATTTATCAATCATTCCGCTATTTTGTCTGCGTCTGGCGGTATTGAATTTGAAGATGATGTTATGGCAGCACCCGGTCTTAGAATAGCAACCATTAATCACGATATGTATGACCGCCATATTACCTATACTTATGGTAAGGTAATCATCAAAAACCATGCGTGGCTGGGGCTGAATGTAACTATATGTCCGGGAGTAACTATCGGCAAGTATGCTGTAGTTGCGGCAGGTGCTGTTGTTACGAAAGATGTTCCTGATTATGCAGTTGTCGGTGGTGTACCTGCAAGAGTGATTAAAATGTTAGACCCGAAACAAATGAAAGATTAACAACGGCACTGACTGTATTTATCAATGAATAACAAATTCGAGGAGGTTTACACTATGAAATTTCAAAAAATGACGGCATTGTTGTTGGCAATCGCTATGTTTGGTACTGTTGTCGGTTGTTCAGGTAGCGAAAATAACAACAATACTTCACAAAATACCGAAAGTACCGTATCAAATGAAACGGAGCAATCCGAAACCAAAAACAGTTCAGCAACAAAAACAGACAGTGGCAAAACACTTGTTATTTATTTCAGCGGTGCAAACACAAAATCCTCAGACGCTGTAACAGGTGCTACACAAGTTCAAGGCAAAGACGGTGCAGTACAGCATCTTGCTGAACTGATACATAACAATGTAGGCGGAGATATTGTCAAAATTGTGCCGAGTAAGGATTATGCTTTGGAGTATGACAAGGTAGCTGATGAAGCAAAAGCCGAAAGAGATAATAATGAACGACCAAAATTTGAAGATTTGGGTGTAAATATTGCGGATTATGATACCGTTTATGTTGGTTATCCAATGTGGTGGTACACCTTGCCGATGATAATGTATACTTTTTTTGATACATACGATTTTTCAGGAAAAACGATTATTCCATTCAATACGCATTTAGGCAGTGGTGACGGAGGTACTTATCAGACCATCAAAGAGTTTGAACCAAATGCTACAGTCAAAGATGGACTGGCAGTCAGTGGCAGTTCCGTATTTGACGACAGCACCGCAAAAACCGTAAAGGACTGGCTGAACGGTTTAAGATAATAAGCACATTAATCATAGAGATATTTTATCTGTTCTCTTTGTTTTTAATATCTTTGCGAAATAAAAATCTGAATATTCTTCTGACAAGAGGTTGAATAAACAAATGTTGGGAGAAAAAGGCAAACGGTAAGTTAAAACAGACAAGTTTTAACCAATGACAAAGTAAAACAATCAGGTTAAAGCCTTCAAAAAACGGAAAATAAATAATAGCCGCAATAAAGCTCATCGCAGGACACATAATAGCAACGGTTACAGTGATGATTGTTCCTTCAAAAATGACAGGATTTGTTGTTTTCATATCGAACATTCTGGATGCAATTCTGAAAGACAGCGAACTGCCTAAAGTGATTTCTAATGTATAGGCAAAAACAAATTCTACCAATACAACTGCCCATATCGGTAGCATTTTGCCAAACATCATAATACCGCCTTGTTTGTTGACAGCAGTTAATACACTACTGGTATAGTTAAAACTGCGTAACATATCGCCATTGAGGACATAAATGTTATAAAAGACAAAAGCGTGTACAGTAATGACAACTGTAATAAATGCAAATATCATTCTTTGAAATTGATTTCTTGGCATAAAAATTCCTCCTGAAAATAAAACAACACAAGTACGCAGATGACTCATCAAAATTACATATACATTGTACCGTAATCAGATTTACACGCATTGCGTTACTTGTGTCGTTATGTATTGTGTACACATTATAACATATTCTGAGAAATAAAGTCAAGAAACCAATATTGCAAAAAGAATAGTAAAAAGTAAACAATAATTATAGTAAAATTTACAGAAGATAACAATTATGGAGTATGTAACACTCATTTCAGCAGTTATCTTTACACTTATGGCAGGAACAAAGTCCGTTCCCGACAATGCCATTTACTGTGGGACAAAGCATTTTGTCAGGGCAATGCTGGATTCTTTCCATAGTGAGTGTGTTATGGAGGGGACAAATATCCGCACAACCACTATCTATCCCGGTGTAATTAAGACGGAATTATTGAATACCGTTGCTGAATCCAAAATGAAAGATATGGTATCGAAGTTTTACGAAAATATCGGTCTTACCCTGATACGATTGCCAATGCCGTTCTGTATGCTATAGCTCAACCCGATAATGTAGATGTATCTGATTTGGTTATCCGTCCGACAATGGAGGGTTGAACACCGTCACGCTTTAACTGTGATAATTAAAAGTTTTCTACCTGAGCAGTTGAAAATCCAATAGCTATTGTCAAAATTTGCATACGCAAATTTTGTTTGAAATTTTGGGGAGTTTAAGGGCTGCCGCCCTTAAAAATCCCGCTAAGGGGCTTTGCCCCTTAACCCCACCACTTTTGAAAAAGTGGACAAAACTTTTAATTGTCATAGCTATACCTTGATTTTTATCATTACGCATTTCAGAAAATAATGCCAACCGCTCAGGTAAAAAAATTATAGGAGGTAACAATTATGGAGTATGTAACACTCAACACAGGAGCAAAAATGCCGTTGGAGGGATTTGGTGTATTTCAGATACCCGACCCTAAAGAATGTGAACAGGTAGTTTACAATGCTATCAAGACAGGATATCGTCTGATTGATACAGCCGCCGCTTATATGAATGAAGAGGCTGTTGGCAAAGCAGTTGCTCGTGCCATTACTGATGGTATTACAGACCGTAACGAACTTTTTATCCTGAATCGGCAAGAAGACTCCGACCTCTATAGGTCGGGGATGAATTGCCGTCAGCCGTAAGGCTGATTTTTTCCTTGACAACATTAAGATAACCACAAAAGTATGGGTGCAGGATATGGCAAACGAAGAAACCGCCTACAATGCTGTAAAAACTTCTTTGGATAAACTTGCTATGCCGTATGTTGACCTTGTACTGTTACATCAGCCTATGGGAGATTATTTTGCCGCTTATCGTGGTATTATCAAAGCCTGTAAAGATGGTCTGACAAAAGCTGTTGGTGTAGCCAATTTCTATCCCGCTGTACTGACAAATTTCTGCGAAAATGTAGAAATCATTCCGTCTGTCAATCAGGTAGAACTGCACCCTTTCTTTGCACAGTCTGACGCTTTGGAAATTATGAAATCCTACGGTGTAGTTGCACAGGCATGGGGTCCTCTGGCAGAGGGAAGACACGGTATTTTTACAGACCCCGATATTAAAGCTATTGGCGACAAATACGGTAAAAGCAATGCACAAGTTGTTTTGCGTTGGAATGTGCAAAGAGGAGTATCCATTATTCCGAAATCTGTTCGTGTAGAGCGTATGGAACAGAATATTGATATCTGGAATTTCAGTCTGACTGATGAAGAAATGTCAATTATTTCCAAAAAAGATTTAGGACATAGTGAAATCGTCAACCATAATGATTCAGCATTTGTCAAAGCCCTGAACGGAATGAAAATTCACGGATAACGGAGAAAATATATGAAATACAGTAAACTTGGCAATACCAATATAGAAGTATCAAAAATTTGTATGGGTGGTATGTCATTCGGTGAGGCTTCCGAAAAATTCCATCAATGGACACTCAATCAGACAGATACACAGGAAATGATAAAACACGCTTATAGTCTTGGGGTTAATTTTATTGATACGGCTAACTGTTACAGTTTTGGAACGAGTGAAGAATATATCGGTAAAGCACTGAAAAATCTTGGTATACCGAGAGATAAGGTTGTTCTTGCGTCAAAAGTCTATTTTAATGAGGGCAAACTGGGAAAATAAGCAATAGCTACGGAAATAGACGGTACATTGAAACGCTTACAGACAGATTATCTTGATTTGTACCAAATTCACCGTTTTGACTATACAACACCTATTGAAGAAACGATGGAAGCGTTGGACAAACTTGTTAAAAGCGGAAAAGTCAGAGCAATCGGAGCGTCAGCAATGTACGGCTATCAATTTCACAATATGCAGATTGTGGCGGAGAAAAACGGCTGGACAAAATTTTCGACTATGCAAAATCATTACAACTTGTTGTACCGTGAGGACGAACGGGAACTGATACCTATCTGCCGACAATATAATGTTTCCCTTATTCCATACAGTTCTCTTGCAGGCGGACATCTTACCCATAAAAACTGGAACTCCGACAGTAAACGCAGTAATACGGATAAAGTTCTTCACGATAAATATGACAAGGAACAGGACAATAATCTTGAGATTGTTTCCCGTGTAAGTGAACTTGCTGAAAAATACGGTACTACTATGACAGAAATTGCACTGGCGTGGCATTATGCAAAAGGTGTTACCGCTCCGATTGTGGGAGCAACAAAAGTTTCGCACTTTAATGACGCAGTGCGTGCCGTTGACAGAATTTTGACAGATGAAAATGTTACTTATCTTGAAGAAGTATACAAACCTCATAGAATTGTCGGAGCATTGTAAGGCTTGACTTCAATTTTAAGAAAAAAAGCCGTGTTCAACAGATGTTTAATGATTTGATACGGAAATTTTTCGAAAAAAGTGAACTACTCCTTGTCTAAAGTCAATGGGTAGTTCACTTTGAAATTAGTATAGAAAAAGATAAATCCCAACTTATTTCTAATTTAGAAATAGGTTGGGATTATTGTTATTTGGTGCGGGCGACAGGACTTGAACCTGCACGGAGAACTCCGCAAGAACCTAAATCTTGTGCGTCTGCCAATTCCGCCACGCCCGCATTTTTACATATGATAAAGTTTTTTTAGTGTATTGTCTGTGATAATCTCATCAAGATATTTTTCTTTTGGGATATGGTATTTCAGATAGAGGTCAACATTTACCGAATAAGGAATTAAGCAGTAATGTTTTTTCAGATGAAAACCGTCATAAGGGAAAGTATAGTCATATTGTTCCAAATCCCAATCCAGAGAGAATAAAAATCCTTTTATTTTGTGTTTAGGTACAGTAACATCAAATAAAGCAATAAATCTCATATCGTTGTAGGAAATTGTTTTTTGCTTAAACAGGGAATGATAAATTATCTCTGTTTCTGTAAGGGTTGTTGTACTGAAACACAACACCATACTGCGTATGAAAAGCAAGAGCAATCCAAACATCAGTAAACAAAAAAAGATATTAATAACAAGAACCAGTTTTCCAGACATTGTATCGCCTATTGTACGGAGAAAATAACACTTTCCTGAAAGCAATCCATGAATACTTAAAATTGTTAAAAATAATACGGCAATCAAGAAAAGTGGAAACAATATTTTATCTTTTTTGTTATAGCAGTTGTTGATTTTCATAATGTACCTCACGAACAGCTCTGTCGTTTTAGTGTACACAATTTATCAGGTATAGTCATCGGAAATGAAAATGCAGATATCAAATTCTCATGATAATTTGTTGATGAATGTTTTTTATAATTATATACGCAAAATCAAAAATTGTCAATATTTATTGCGTTGTTTTAATTTTTATGGTAGAATACAAAAAAGTATGGATAATAGTTTGTGTTTTATCGGAAAAAGGAGTTGTTTATTTTGCTGATGTCATTAATAGCAATGGGAATATGTCTTGTGATAACGGGACTACTGTTTGCACCATCTTTTCGACAGATAGGTATGTTGAGACCAATCGCTTTGTTTTTTCTGTTTGAGGGAATATGGATATTTGTAGATTACATTGTCACAAAAACTGCACCAGGTTCAGACGCTACCCAATGGATACATTATATTGGTATTATTGTGTTTGGTGGATATATGTTGGTGTGTCTTTTCTACAGCCGACCGAAGAAAGCCAGGAAAGAGAAAACTTCTGCCAAGAAGAAAAGAAAACCACAGAGTAAACATATCAATATTGAAGACCGACCGCAATGAGTTTTCACCTGAGCGGTTGGTATTATTTTCTGAAATGCGAATGATACAAAATAACCTGTAGCTATGACAATTAAAAGTTTTTGTCCACTTTTTTCAAAAAGTGAAAGGCATAGCCTTTTTCGTGGGGAGAAAATCGCTCGTAGCGATTTTGGGGCAAAGCCCCTTAGCGGCAATGTCATCAACTTAAGAAAAAAGCCTTTTAGAAATAATATATTGCTGTCATTCTGAGAAGCGAAAGCGACGAAGAATCCTATTAAGATTCCTCACGACGACATTGCCCTTAGCGGGATTTTTAAGGGCGGTAGCCCTTAAACTCCCCAGATACAAAACAAAATTTGTGTCAGCAAATTTTGACAATAACTATTGAATTTTCAACTACTCAAGTAGATAAGTTTTGGAAGAAACGGAGTGAACAATAATGTCCTATCTGTATGTAGTGGGATTGTGGATTGTGGGCATATATCTGATATACATGGCAATCAAAGAATACCGTATTTTATTTATTCCCGCAATATACTTTGTGTTTCTGGGAGCATGGAGACTTGCTGATATTTATACGGCGACTAATCTTATGCAAGGAGGTTACGCATGGGTTTTACGGGGAATATCTTTCGGGGTACTGGTGGTTACAGGAGTGATTTATTATCTGGTTTACCGAAAAAAATAGATTATTTTATAGAATATTTCACAAATCTATTGCATAAATTCCGATAAAGGACAGCGTAATGATAAAAAAGAAAATTCTTGTTTTGTTTTTTCAAAAAATACTTGAAATTTTGACAATAAAATGGTATGATAATGGACGCATGAATATGACAGAAGGAGGTGTACCATAATGCCGAATATCAAATCAGCTAAAAAGAGAGTAAAAGTTACGGCTACCAAGAATGCCAGAAATAAGGCTTTCAAATCTGCACTCAGAACATCCGTAAAGAATGCACATATAGCGATTGATACCAACTCAGCCGACAAAGCAGAAGCCGTTCGTCTTGCTGTTAAGAAAATCGACACTGCTGTAAGTAAGGGTATTCTCCACAAAAATACAGCTGCCAGAAGCAAGTCTGCATTGGCAAAGAAACTCAATGCATCAGCTTGACAGTATGCGAGCAGTTTCAGACAGAAAAAGCGGAGTGTTACAAGAATAACATTCTGCTTTATTGTTTTTTACAAACGCAACGACCTGTCTTTTTTGGACAGGCGTTTTTTCTTAGCAAAAAATAAAAGGGAAGTGTAAATACAATTATGAATTATATTGAGGGCGGTGTATGTGCCGCTAAGGGATTTTCGGCAAACGGTCTTAACTGCGGTATCAATCCCGATAAAAATAAGAACGATTTGTGTATGGTATACAGTGATGTTTTGTGCAATACGGCAGCGGTATATACACAGAACAAGGTCAAAGGTTCACCGATAGTGGTGACGAAACGAAATCTTGCTCTTTCAAAAGGAAAATCGCAAGCTGTTATTGCCAATTCCAAAAATGCCAACACAGCAAACGCTGACGGTGAACAGAAAGCGATGAAAATGTGTGAGCTGACCGCCAAAGTATTGGGTATCAAACCTGAACAGGTAATTGTTGCTTCTACAGGAGTTATCGGTGAGGTGTTACCCATTGAACCCATTGAAAAGTCTATAAGAGTACTTGCAGACGGACTTTCTTATAGTGGAAATGCCGAAGCGGTCAATGCTATCATGACGACAGATACCGTTCCGAAAGAAGTTGCTGTACAGTTTATGCTGGACGGTAAACTTTGCACGATTGGCGGTATGGCTAAGGGAAGTGGCATGATACACCCGAATATGGCGACAACACTCAACTTTATCACGACAGATGTTGCTATTACTTGTGAAATGTTACAAAAGGCACTTAGTGAAACAGTAATCACGACTTATAACTGTCTTACTGTAGACGGTGATACATCTACTAACGATATGATTTCGGTAATGGCGAACGGTCTGGCGGACAATAAGACGATTGCCTGTGAAAACGAAAATTATACTGTATTCAAAACGGCACTTCATGATGTACTGGAAAAACTGACCATAATGCTTGCCAAAGACGGTGAGGGTGCGACAAAACTGATAGAGTGTACCTGTAGCGGAGCTAAAGACCTTAGTACTGCGATTACCGTTGCCAAAAGTGTAGTGCGTTCTCCACTTGTGAAATCGGGAATATTTGGTAGTGACGCTAACTGGGGAAGAATATTGTGTGCCATTGGTTATGCAGAAGCTGATTTTGACATCAACAAAGTTAATGTTGATGTATCATCAAGTGCAGGCGAAATAGTAGCTTGTCGTAACGGATTGGTGGTAGAATTTTCCGAAGAGAAAGCCAAAGAAATTCTCTCACAGGACGAAATATATATTCACATTAATCTTCATGACGGTGATAGCAGTGCCAAAGCATGGGGTTGCGACCTGACTTACGACTATGTTCGTATTAACGGCGACTACCGTAGTTAAAGAGCGTTGCTCTTAAAAATCCTATCAGGGGCGTTGCCCCTGAACCCCATTTTGTTTTTATCCGTTTAAGGGCGTTGCCCTTAAAAACACAAACAGGGGCGTTGCCCCTGAACCCCACGAACTTGCCCTCAAAAGTTCGACAAAAACTTTCAGTTGTCATAGCTGGAGGTTTGATAATCATTCCGAACGAAGTGAGCATAAAAGTTTTTTGTCCACTTTTTTTCAAAAAAGTGGGCGGGATTTTCAAGGGTGGCAACCCTTGAAACAGGATTTTTAAGGGCGGTAGCCCTTAAACTGAATTATGAATAATCGTTAAAAAATGTATTCAGCTTATTGCAATCGTCACAGATTTATACTAAACTATAGAGGAATTAATTTTCGGGAAAGAAGATGGAAAAAATGAATTTTATGAAAAAAGCAATAATGGTTGCGTTATGTATGGCGACAATAGGAGGAGTAGCATTACTGACAAGCGGTTGCGGTTCAAAAGACACGGATACAACAAGCAAGACGGATAACAGTTCTACTGTATCGAAAGCAGAAAATCCCACAGAAGCAGTAAGCTATCCGCCGATAGATGTGTTAAAGACAACAAAGAAAGATGCCAAAGTGTATCAAGATGTGGAGCATAAAGTAGGATATCAGTTGGAAAAACCGTCAGCGGGAGAAGAATATGCAGTAATGCACACCTCAAAGGGAGATATTTCGATAAGGCTTTTCCCGGAGGCTTGTCCGAAAACGGTAGAGAATTTTGTTACCCATGCAAAAGAGAAGTACTATGACGGTCTGACATTCCACAGAGTAATCAATGATTTCATGATACAAGGCGGTGACCCCAACGGCAACGGTACAGGCGGAGAAAGTATCTATGGAGAGAGTTTTGAGGACGAATTTAGTGACCATCTGTTTAATATCAGAGGTTCGTTATCTATGGCAAATTCAGGAAAAGATACCAACGGCAGTCAGTTTTTTATCAATCAGGCAGACGCAGAAGTGTTCAAACAGGGAGATAACAACGGTCTTGGAGGCTGGAAGTATTATGAACAGAACTGGAAAATGAGATATCCTGGATTATGTCAGTTTTATGCGATAGGCGGAGAACAATACGAAGCATTTGTATACCAGTACGGTTCAGCAATGCTGGATACTGACCTTATCAGCGATGAAGTAAAAAAACTGTATGAAGAACAGGGAGGAAATCCCATGCTTGACGGTGCATTCAATGCTTGTGACAGAGGTCATACCGTATTTGGTCAGGTATTTGACGGAATGAATGTTGTGGACAAGATTGCCGAAGCAGAAACAGATGAAAATGATAAACCGATAGAAAATATTATCATTACAAGTATTGATATCGAAAAAATGCCCGAATATTAATCAATAACGGAATTGGTGGGGAATACCTGAGGAAGTTTTATGCAGTTGAAGAGAAACTCCTCAGGTATTTTTCCTTTCAGGAGATAGTAGCAGGATTTATGTGATTTTAAGATTTATGGTAATTATAAAAATGTGTCAAATTAAATTGAGAAAAATATAATAGGTATAAATTAAACAGAATTTATTTAGAATTATGTGTATAATAAAATTTTAGAATTAAATTGTCAACCAAAGTATTTTCAGAAATTGTGTATTATTTCTCTTTTTTTGTGGGAAAATTCTGTTATAATGCTAAAAATAAATTAGGTTAAAATAATTGACAAATCGTTTAAATAAGTTTATTATTATAGTGGCAGGAAATATATGATTGGTGATAAATCCAACGAAAGGGATTATCTCGTTATAATTTGGAAGGTACAGATATATGAAATTAAGATATTTAGTGATGGTGAACCATTTGATTATGAAAAAGAATTTTTTTGCCAGAGTACAGGACACAACATTGACACTTGGACAGCCAAAAGTCATTGATTATCTCAGAGATAATGACGGAAGTGTGCAGAAAGATATTGCCAATGCCTGCTGTATAGAACCTGCATCACTGACCGTTGTGCTTAATCTGATGGAAAGACAGGGACTTATCGAAAAGAGAATGTGTAACAACAACAGAAAGAACTTACATATCTATCTTACTGATAAAGGCAGAGAACTGTCGGACAGAATAGAAGAGGAATTTTTGGAAGTCGAAAAAATTATGACCGAAGACTTTACCAAGAAAGAAAAAGAAATGTTTCTGGCAAGTCTGGAGAAAGTGAGAAAAAATTTAATCGAACACAATATATAAATACAGCTTGCATAATACAGGAAAATTATGTATAATATGAGTTGAGTAAAACTGCATGGTTAAAAATAGTGTCGGAAACGGCAAGTTGACTATTGCATTTTTGTCTGTTTTATTATACAATAATCAGATGGTGGTGTAGATTGTGAGTAAGGTACTGATTGTTACTAAAAGCAGAAAAGCCACAGAACTGATTATGGAACTCATGCAAGATGAGGGATATACACAGTGTCAGGTAACAGACCTTTCGTCTGAAGCAAGACGCTATGTGGAAGAAGAATTTTTTGATTTAATCTTTATCTATACACCCCTGAGTGATGAAATTGGGCTGAACTTATCCGTTTACATGGTACAGCACACCAAATCAGGTGTATTTATAGCCATAAGCGAGGACACAGCACGAAAAACACAGGATAAATTATCATCAAACGGGGTTATCGTGTTACGCAAGCCCGTCAGTGTAGAGGCGGTACATCATAGCATATTGGCACTACGGGCGATGCGTTTCCGTATGGGACTGATGGAAGAAGAAAACAAAAAATTAATCACTCAACTTGAGGACATGAAGATAATCAACAGGGCAAAAATGGTGCTGATGCAGTGTCTTGGCATGAGCGAACAACAGGCACACCGCTACCTGGAAAAACAGGCAATGGATTTGCGTGTCAGTCGTCGTTATATTGCCGAACAGGTGCTTAACACATATGAAACATAATTTTTTTTATGTTCAAATCTATTCAGACAAACAAAGAAAGGGATTGATGAAATGAGCCGTAAATCGTTTCTTATTCTGGAAAACGGTAAAGTTTTTGAAGGAAAAGGGTTCGGTGCTGAAAAAGATGTTGTGGGTGAACTTGTTTTTACCACCGCTATGACAGGCTATCTGGAAACACTTACCGACCCCAGTTATTACGGTCAGGTAGTTATGCAGACATTTCCCCTTATCGGAAATTATGGTATTATACCTGCGGATTTTGAAAGTAAAAAACCCGTATTAAAAGCGTACATTGTCAGAAATTGGTGTCAGGAACCGTCAAACTTTCGTAGTGAGGGCATTCTTGACACTTTTTTAAAGGAAAACGATATAACAGGTCTGTATGATGTAGATACAAGAGCGTTGACAAGAATTGTGCGTGAATACGGTGTCATGAACTGTAAAATCACGACTACTCTTGACAATCTTGAGAACGACCTTGCCGAAATCAAAGCCCATAAAGTGACCAATCCCGTAAAATATGTTACTTCAGACGAAGTCACGACCAGAAATGCCGAAAATCCGAAGCTGAATGTAGCATTGTGGGATTTCGGAACAAAAAATAATATCATAAACTCTCTTGTACAAAGAGGCTGTAATGTCACCATATTCCCCTCTTACACCAAAGCCGAAGATATTTTAGCCATGAACCCTGACGGTATTATGCTTTCCAACGGACCTGGTGACCCGACAGACAATGCTGAAATTATTGAACAACTCAAAATTGTCTGTAAGAAAAAAATCCCCACATTTGGTATTTGTCTGGGACATCAGTTGCTTGCTCTTTCACAAGGGGCGGAAAGAGAAAAGCTCAAATACGGTCATCGTGGAGAAAATCAGCCTGCTACCGATACCGAAACAGGCAGAGTATATATCACCAGTCAGAATCACGGATACGCTATTTTAGGGAAATCCTTACCCGAAGGTGTAAGAGAAAGTTTTGTCAATGCCAATGACGGTACTTGTGAGGGTATTACTTATGACTATATGCCTGCTTTTTCCGTACAGTTTCACCCCGAAGCCTGCGGAGGACCTTTAGATACCGCTTTCCTTTTCGACAAATTCATAGCTCTCATGGAAAAAAATAAAAATAAAGCGTAATGCGTAATTCGTAATTATTGACAAAATCCCACCGTCAGGCTATGACAATTAAAAGTTTTTGTCCACTTTTTTCAAAAAGTGGTGGGGTTAAGGGGCAAAGCCCCTTAGCAGGATTTTAAAGGGCGGCAGCCCTTTAACTCAACAAAATCAAAACAAAATTTGCGAAAGCAAATTTTAACAGAACATATTTGCAAAAAGGCGAAGTCCTTAACTAAACGAAAGGGTGTTATGAAATGCCAGTGAATAAGGATATCAAAAGAGTATTAGTTATCGGTTCAGGTCCTATTGTTATCGGACAAGCTGCGGAGTTTGACTATGCAGGAACACAGGCTTGTCGTGCTTTGAAAGAAGAAGGTCTTGAGGTAATCCTCATCAACTCCAACCCCGCAACCATCATGACAGATAACGCTATGGCGGATAAAATCTATATCGAACCGCTTACCTTAGACACCGTAAAAAGAATTATCGAAAAAGAAAAACCCGACAGCGTCTTATCTACACTTGGCGGACAGACAGGTTTGACCCTCTCCATGCAACTTGCTAAAGAAGGGTTTCTGGCAAAACACAATGTCAAATTGCTTGGGGCAAAACCCGACACCATCGACAAGGCAGAAGACCGTCAGATGTTCAAAGATACTATGGAAGCAATAGGTCAGCCCGTCATTCCCTCAACGGTTGTCAATGATGTAGAAAGTGCGGTTGCCTTTGCCGAAACCATCGGTTATCCTTTGATTATCCGTCCTGCATTCACTCTGGGCGGAACAGGTGGCGGTATCGTCAACAATGAAGAAGAATTGAGAGAAATCACTTCAAACGGTCTGGAACTTTCTCCCATTACACAAGTTTTAGTTGAAAAATGTATTTCAGGCTGGAAAGAAATTGAATTTGAAGTTATGCGTGACAGCATGGGCAATGCTATCACGATATGTTCAATGGAAAACTTTGACCCCGTAGGTGTACATACAGGCGATAGTATCGTAGTTGCTCCTGCACTCACACTTTCTGACAAAGAATATCAGATGTTGAGAAGTGCCGCTCTGGATATTGTTTCCGCATTGAAAGTAGAGGGCGGTTGTAACTGTCAGTTTGCTCTTGACCCCGAAAGTTTTGAATACAGGGTTATCGAAGTCAACCCTCGTGTTTCCCGTTCGTCAGCACTTGCTTCAAAGGCCACAGGTTATCCTATCGCAAAAGTTGCGGCTAAAATTGCTATCGGTTATAATCTCAGCGAAATCAAAAATGCTGTCACAGGTTCAACCTATGCTTGTTTTGAACCTGCTATTGACTATGTGGTTGTTAAATTCCCGAAATGGCCTTTTGATAAATTCGTCTATGCTAAGAGAACACTTGGTACACAGATGAAAGCCACAGGTGAAGTTATGGCAATCGCACCGACTTTTGAACAGGCTATTATGAAAGCTGTAAGAGGTGCAGAAATTTCCCACGATACACTCAACAGCGAAAAATATATGCAGATGTCAGACAGTTCTATCCGCAAAAAACTTGATGTATGTGACGATGAAAGAATATTCTGTGTATACGAAGCTCTCAAAAGAGGTATCAGTGTAGAAGAAATCCACAATGTTACCATGATTGACGAATGGTTCTTGGAAAAATTCTTAAAACTGATTGAGATGGACAGAGAACTTGCCAAAGGTAACCTCACAAAAGAACTCTACCATAAAGCCAAAACAATGGGATATCTTGACAAAACTATCAAAGCAATGTCAGGTTGCGAAATCGAAAATCCTGAAGTTCCCGTATACAAAATGGTAGATACCTGTGCGGCAGAGTTCCGTGCAGAAACGCCTTACTTCTACTCTACTTTTGACGAAGAAAACGAAGCAACCGAATTTATCGAAGAAAGAAATACAGGCAAAAAGACCATTATTGTATTTGGTTCAGGACCTATCAGAATAGGGCAGGGGATTGAATTTGACTATGCGTCTGTACACTGTGTATGGGCGTTGAAAAAGGCAGGTTATGAAGTTGTCATTGTCAACAACAACCCCGAAACCGTTTCCACCGACTTTGATACCGCTGACCGTCTGTATTTTGAACCCCTCACCAATGAAGATGTCATGGGTATTATTCATACCGAAAATCCTTACGGTGTTGTGGTTGCATTTGGCGGACAGACAGCTATCAAACTGACCAAATTTTTAAGTGACAGTGGAGTGAATATTCTCGGTACATCAGCCGATAGTATCGACATGGCAGAGGACAGAGAAAGATTTGACGAACTCCTTGAACGCCACAAAATCAAAAGACCTCGTGGTGTAACGGTCATGACCACAGAGGAAGCCCTCAAAGTTGCCGAAGATATCGGCTATCCCGTACTGTTAAGACCGTCCTATGTGCTTGGCGGACAGAATATGATTATCGCTTATAACGAAGATGATGTTGTCGAATATATGGCAATCATTCTTTCACAGAATATCGAAAATCCCATTCTTATCGACAAATACCTCATGGGTACAGAAATCGAAGTTGACGCAATCTGTGACGGCGAAGACATCTTAATTCCCGGTATTATGCAACATATTGAGCGTGCAGGTGTACATTCAGGCGACTCTATTGCGGTATATCCTGCATGGAATCTGAGTGACGAAATGACAAGTACCATTGTCAGAAGTTCCAAAGACCTTGCCCTTTCTCTTAAAACCAAAGGACTTGTCAACATTCAGTATCTTATCTACGACAACGATTTATATGTTATCGAAGTCAACCCCCGTTCTTCCAGAACAATTCCCTATATCAGCAAAGTTACAGGTGTTCCTATGGTAGACCTTGCCACAAAGACAATGTTTGGTGAAAAACTTGCCGATATGGGTTATGGTACAGGACTTTACAGAAAATCACCGTATACAGCGGTAAAAGTACCTGTATTCTCCTTTGAAAAACTCATCAATGTTGATAACCAGTTAGGACCTGAAATGAAATCCACAGGTGAAGTATTAGGTGTTGCAGGCACGCTGGAAGAAGCACTTTACAAAGGACTTGTCGGAGCAGGCTACAAGATGAACAAATCAGGCGGGGTATTCATCACCGTCAGGGATAGTGACAAAGGCGAAATTGGTGATGTTGCCAAAAAGTTTGCGATGATGGGATTTGATATCTATGCCACAGCAGGAACAGCAAAAATTTTAGAGGCTTACGGTATCAGTGCAATAACAGTCAAGAAAATCCATGAGTCCAAAGAAAACAACACCCTCAAACTTATTGAGAGTGGAGAAGTCAATTATGTTATCTCTACATCATCAAAGGGTCGTATTCCCACAAGGGACAGCGTAAAAATCAGAAGAAAAGCCGTAGAAAGAAATATCCCTTGTCTTACATCTATCGACACCGCAAACGCACTGGTAGCATGTTTAATGAGCAGATATTCGCAGTACAATACGGAACTTGTCGATATCAACAATATGAGGAGCGAAAAAATGAAATATTCCTTTACAAAAATGCAGGGTTGCGGTAATGACTATATTTACTTTAACTGTTTCAATCAGAAGATAAACAATCCTGAAGGATTAAGTGTCAGACTTTCCGACAGACATTTCGGTATAGGCGGTGACGGAGTTATTCTGGTATGCCCGTCAGATGTAGCGGACGCTAAAATGCGTATGTTCAATTTGGACGGTTCAGAGGGTAAGATGTGCGGTAATGGTATTCGTTGTGTAGGCAAATTCCTGTATGACCATAACATTGTTGATACCAATAAAGAAACCGTCACAGTAGAAACCCTTAGCGGTATCAAGACCCTTAAAGTCTACAAAAAAGACGGTGAAGTAGTCCGTTTGCGTGTAGATATGGGTAAGGCAGAACTCAACCCTGAAAATATTCCTGTAGCAATAGACGGTAAAGATAAAATTGTCAACGAAAAAGTTACTATTGACAACAGAGAATATAATATCACTTGTGTATCTATGGGAAATCCTCATTGTGTTGTATTTATCCACGATGTAGAGGGACTGGACATAGAGAAAATCGGTTCTAAATTTGAACACGACAAACTTTTCCCTGAAAGAGTAAATACCGAATTTGCCAGAGTAATCAATGACCACACTATCAAAATGAGAGTATGGGAGAGAGGCAGTGGTGAAACATGGGCTTGCGGAACAGGGGCTTGTGCAGTAGCGGTTGCAGCGGTAGAAAACGGTTTCTGTAAAAAAGGAGAAGATATCACTGTACAGCTTAAAGGCGGAGATTTGGTTATCAACTATACGGACGATACGGTTTATATGACAGGCGAAGCAGAAAGAGTATTTGAAGGAACAGTCGTATTATAATTATTGTATGCAGGAGAATTATTTATGGAAACAAAGTATATATTTGTTACAGGCGGAGTTGTATCGGGACTAGGGAAGGGTATTACTGCTGCTTCTCTGGGACGCTTGTTGAAAGCGAGAGGTCTTAAAGTCACGGCACAGAAACTTGACCCTTATATCAATGTTGACCCAGGCACAATGAGTCCATTCCAACATGGTGAAGTCTATGTGACCGAAGACGGTGCGGAAACGGATTTGGACTTAGGGCATTATGAAAGATTTATTGATGAGAACCTCAACAAATATTCCAATCTGACAACAGGTAAAGTCTATTCCAATGTATTGCAAAAGGAAAGACACGGAGATTATCTTGGCAAGACCGTACAGGTTATCCCGCATATTACAGACGAAATCAAAGCCTTTATTTACGATGTCGGAAAACATTCACAGGCAGATGTGGTTATCACAGAAATCGGCGGTACAGTAGGCGATATCGAAAGCCAGCCGTTTCTGGAAACAATCCGACAGGTTTCACTGGAAGTCGGCAGAGAAAACTGTATATTTATTCATGTTACTTTAGTGCCTTATATCAAAGGTTCAGAGGAACACAAATCCAAACCTACACAGCACAGTGTCAAGGAATTGCGTTCTATTGGCATTAATCCTGACATCATTGTATTGCGTTGTGATGAACCCCTTGACGAAACAATTTTCAGAAAGATTGCTCTTTTCTGTAATGTCAAGCCCGATTGCGTTATTGAAAATATTACTTTACCTGTACTGTATCAGGCACCGCTGATGTTGGAAGAACAGAACTTTTCGGATATAGTCTGTCGTGAACTGAATATCAACCGTCCAAAAGGTGATATGTCCGAGTGGCTGAACATGATAGACAGAATAGAATCCAGAGATAAAAAGGTAAAGATAGCTCTTGTCGGCAAATATATACAGTTGCATGACGCTTATCTGTCGGTAGTAGAGGCACTCAATCACGCAGGCTATGAAAATTCGGCAGTTGTGGAAATTGACTGGGTAGATGCTGAACTGGTCACGAAGTACACAGTTGATGAATTGTTGGGCAGTGCAGACGGTATTCTTGTGCCGGGAGGATTTGGTATAAGAGGTGTCGAAGGTAAGATTACAGCGGCAAAATATGCCAGAGAACATAATATACCTTATTTAGGCATTTGTCTTGGTATGCAGACGGCGGTTATTGAATTTGCCAGAAATGTTATCGGCTGGAAAGATGCAAATTCAGGAGAGTTTGACGAAAATTCAACACACAAAGTCATTGATATTATGCCTGACCAGAAGAATATCGAAAACAAAGGTGGTACAATGCGTCTGGGAGCATATCCTTGCAAAATCAAGAAAGACACGATTATGTACCATGCTTATGGTAAGCGTGAAATAAAGGAAAGACATCGTCACCGTTATGAATTTAACAATGATTTTCGAGCAGAGTTTGAAAGTCACGGTATGACATTCACAGGAACATCACCGAATGGTTTGTTAATAGAGGCGGTAGAAATTCCCGAACACAAGTTTTTTATAGCAGTACAGTATCACCCTGAATTTAAGAGCCGTCCGCAGAAAGCTCACCCGATTTTCCGTGAATTTATCAAAGCCAGTTTAGGAGGTTAAGGGCTGCCGCCCTTAACAATCCCGCCCACTTTTTTGAAAAAAAGTGGACAAAAAACTTTTATAGCTCACTTCGTTCGGATTGTTTATCAGAGGTTCAGCTATGACAATTAAAAGTTTTTGTCAACTTTTTTCAAAAAGTTGTGGGGTCAAGGGGCAAAGCCCCTTGTGGGATTTTAAAGGGCGAAGCCCTTTAATGGATAAAAATTCAAAACAAAATTTGCGTATGCAAATTTTGACCATAAACTATCTGATTTCAACCGCTTAGGTAGAAATTAAAAAAAGGATTATTAATGAAAACTTATAAAAGGAATATATTTTACCTATTGATTAGTGGTTTAAATTACCTTGTTTTTGGCAGATATGGGTTAGAAATTTTGTACGAGTGTATAAAAGGTTTCCGAACAGAGATGACTAATCGAGGAAATACTTTGACATTAGTTTCAAAAAATTCTGTTGTTCGTAACATGGTAGAGATGAAATGGTTTACCCCTGTTCAACTGTCTGTAATATTTTTGTCTGTTGTTGTATTAACGATACTGGGCAGTCATTTTTTCGAGCAAAATAAGACACTGATTTTTGGTACAGCGAATTTCATTTTTGCGGGATTATGGTTTAAGGTATATTTTCATCAGGTTATCCATTTTCCGAATTACGGATATTCGTTTTTTACGATAACAGACCCAAGACCGTTTTTTAATCAGATTACATCAATTATTTTGTTAGGGGTAATTACTTTTATTGTTACATTAATATACAGTATTGTTGTATATTTTAGAAATTCTGCTGTCAATAAATTGGAAAAGGAGCAAAAAAATGCCTAAGATTAACGAAAATTTTTTGAAGTTAGAGAAGAATTATTTATTTATCAATATAGCAAAGAAAATCAATGCGTATATCAGCGAAAATCCCGATAAAAAAGATAATATTATCAGAATGGGGATAGGCGATGTTACATTACCGATAGCACCGTGTGTCGTTGAGGCGGTCAAAAAAGGTGCAGAGGAAATGGGTGTCAAAGAAACATTCAAAGGCTATGAGGATAGCGGAACAGGTTACGATTTTCTCAAAGAAGCAGTAGCAAATTATTACAAGAGTTTTGGTGCAGATGTCAAAGCAAGTGAGATAAGAATTAGTGACGGTGCAAAGTCTGACTGTGGTAATATTGTGGATATTTTCAGCGATGATAATGTGGTGCTTATCACAGACCCCGCATATCCCGTGTATGTAGATTCTAACCTGATGAACGGCAGAAAGGTTATCTATGCAGATTGTACAGAAGAGAACGGTTTTTGTGCCGTACCTGATTACAGTGTCAATGCAGATTT
Source organism: uncultured Ruminococcus sp. (assembly GCA_902762375.1). Classification (GTDB taxonomy): domain Bacteria; phylum Bacillota; class Clostridia; order Oscillospirales; family Acutalibacteraceae; genus CAG-964. The sequence goes on from CACWNY010000004.1 coordinate 29,730, forward strand.
GATTTACCTTTGTTCGCCGAACAACCCGACAGGTTCAGCATTCAACAGAGAACAGCTCAAAGCGTGGATTGACTATGCGACAGAGAAAAAAGCGATTATCATTTATGACGCAGCTTATGAGGCATTCATTACAGAAGATAATATTCCGAGAAGCATTTTTGAAATTGACGGGGCAAGAAAATGTGCTATTGAAATTTGCTCACTTTCCAAGACCGCAGGATTTACAGGTATGCGTTGCGGATACACGGTAATTCCTGAAGAGTTGGAAGTTGTGGCAAGTGATGGAACAGTTGTCAGCATTTCGCAGATTTGGGGAAGAAGACAGGGTTCAAAATTCAACGGAGTTTCCTATCCTGTACAGTGCGGTGCGGCAGCAGTTTTCACCGAAGAGGGACAGCAACAGATTAAAGAGAATATCTGCTATTATCAAGAAAATGCAAAGATTATCGCAGATACACTGGATAAGTTAGGAATATGGTATACAGGCGGAGTAAATTCCCCGTATATTTGGCTCAAATGCCCGAATGGTATGAGTTCATGGGAATTTTTTGATTACTTGCTTAAAGAGGCGAATGTAGTAGGAACTCCAGGTGAGGGATTTGGCAAAAACGGAAAGGGCTTTTTCCGTCTGACATCTTTTGGCGACAGAGAAAAAACAAAAATTGCTATGCAGAGAATAGAAAAACTCCTTGCAAAATAAGAAAGGAATACCATATGAAAATTTTACTGACAGGCGGAGCAGGATATATAGGCAGTCACACTTGCGTGGAGATTGTGCAGGCAGGACATGACGCAGTAATAGCGGACGATTTATCCAACAGTAAACCTGCTGTGCTGGAAAGACTGAAAGAACTCACGGGTAAAGAAATTCCATTTTATCAGATAGATGTAGCCGACAAAGAAAAAGTTGATGAGATGTTTGCCAAAGAACATTTTGACGCAGTTATTCATTTTGCAGGCTATAAGGCAGTAGGGGAGTCTGTAGCGAAACCGCTGATGTACTACCGCAACAATATTGACACAGCCCTTACGCTTTTGGAAGTCATGGAAAAATACAATGTCAACAATTTTGTATTCAGTTCATCAGCGACAGTCTACGGTATACCCGAAACTGTACCGCTTGTAGAGGGAATGAAAACAGGTTGTACCAATCCTTACGGTTGGACGAAACTCATGATAGAACAAATTCTCACAGATGCAAGTGTAGCCAACAAAAATCTTTCAGTGGTACTGTTGAGATATTTCAATCCCATAGGAGCTCACCCGAGTGGAAGAATTGGTGAAGACCCTAACGGTATTCCCAACAACCTTTTGCCTTATATTACACAGGTAGCGATTGGTAAATTACCACAGTTGGGCGTATTTGGTAACGACTATCCTACACATGACGGAACGGGAGTTCGTGACTATATTCATGTGGTAGATTTAGCGAAAGGTCATGTCAAAGCGATAGAGTATGCTGACGAACACAAAGGAACGGAAGTTTTCAATCTGGGAACGGGAACAGGGTATAGTGTTCTGGATATTGTTGGTGCATTCGAAAAAGCCAATAATCTGAAAATTCCTTATGTGATAAAACCCAGACGCAGTGGAGATGTAGCGGAAATGTATGCTGACCCTAAAAAAGCAAAAGAAGTTTTGCATTGGGTAGCGGAGAAAAATCTGGTAGATATGTGTCAGGATTCGTGGAGATGGCAGTCCAACAATCCAAAAGGTTACGATAAATAAACAGATTATGCAGATTACCTTAAAGATTCGCAAAGACGGAATATTAGAATTTCCACTGAATTACAATTATCAGCTACAAAGTGCCATATATCATCTTTTGGCACACGAAAAAGATTATGCAGAATTTTTGCATGATTACGGGTACGGACAAGACAAAACATTTAGAATGTTCACATTCGGCACACCGAAAGGACAGTATGAAATTGTCAATAAGAAAATCTGTTTTCATGAGGGATTTACCTGGCAAATCCGCAGTGTTTCGCAGAAATTTTGTGAGATTATCCAAAATGCTATCACACAAAGGGAAACAATAAAACTGTTTGATTATGTGTGCGATATTCAAGAAATGACGGTTACTTCAGAAAATATCCCATCTACATCGGTAATCATCAGAAGTCATTCGCCCATTGTGGTAAAAAATACCACTCAAAATGAAAAGACCATCTATTATTCACCGACAGACAGGGAGTTTTATTCTCTTATACAGACCAATTTTCATCATAAATATATGGCTTATTACGGCAAGCCATCGCTTACGGATATAGCCTTGCTTCCTCTGGGGAATGTCAGAAAAGTGGTGACCAGTTATAAAAATACATGGATTACCGCTTATCACGGACAGTTTGAATTACATGGCAGTCTGTCAGCACTGAATTTTCTTTACGATACAGGGCTTGGCGTCAAGAATGCTCAGGGATTTGGTATGTTTGAGATTAATGCGTAGTTCGTAATGCGTAATTCGTAATTTTTCTGTCGACCTTTGTGCCTTTTTTGAAAATACACGAAAAACTCGCTATATAGGGCTTTTTGCCTTTTTGTCAAAAAGAGGTCGACAGAAATTTTACCTTATTTTTTATCATTTTTTTGAATTTTTATTTGACTTTTTCTGTATATCGTGATACAATTCAAACATGACCACATCATGTTGGTCTTTTTACCTTACCATTACGGAATTGATTCACTCAAGTAAGCCCCACTCAAGTCAGCCCCACTCAACTTTTTACCTTACCATTACGGAATTGATTCCCGCAAAGCAGAGCAGTACATCTATTTACCTCAAGTCTTTTTACCTTACCATTACGGAATTGATTCATTTACGCACTTTCTTATCTATCTCTTCCTCCGTCTTTTTACCTTACCATTACGGAATTGATTCCCTCCTGCTTTTCTTCTTTTTCTGCCGTATTATAATTCTTTTTACCTTACCATTACGGAATTGATTCATACACATCTCCGCTGTTATCGTTGCATAAACGAACACTTTTTACCTTACCATTACGGAATTGATTCCAATTTGGATTACATCTTTTCGTATAATACAACTGTCCTTTTTACCTTACCATTACGGAATTGATTCGCTTGATTCCAATTTCTTTAAATTTCTTTCGATTTCTTTTTACCTTACCATTACGGAATTGATTCCATATAAATATCACCTTTTTTAAATATTTTTTATTCACTTTTTACCTTACCATTACGGAATTGATTCTCAACAACTTTTGTACTCGTTTTTTTTCGTCGGACGCTTTTTACCTTACCATTACGGAATTGATACATTGTTCCTGTTGTTTTCATGATATACATCTCCTTACTTTTTACCTTACCATTACGGAATTGATACTCATCAGATTTCAGAATTGCGATTGTAATAAGTATCTTGTCAACAGTAACATTTTTTAAGGAAAAGTGAACGGGATTAAAAAAGGCGGTAGTTTTTTGTTATCAAAGAAAAACGGCAGATTGTATTTGAAAAAATACAATCTGCCGTTTTCCAGTAGCCGTATATAGAGAGAAAACAAATGGGGGAGTGTGTCAGAAAAATTTCTACCTGAGCGGTTGAAATTATTTCCTGAAAGAGAATAAAAAATGGAGTAGCGTAAAACTACTCCATTTTGGTGCTGGTGACCGGACTTGAACCGGTACGATATTGCTATCGAGGGATTTTAAGTCCCTTGCGTCTGCCTATTCCGCCACACCAGCAGAACTGCTATCCAGACAGCGTATCTATAATAACACAGATACGCTGTCTTGTCAAGACCTGTAAAGCATTTTTTTTGATAATTTATTCGTCATCATAGCCGATGTAGGCATTAATATCAAAGAGTTCGGTCTTATCCAAAGAAGAATTTCCGTCTTTGTCGACACTTACTGTCAGAATGCAGTTATCTACAGAGCCGTTGTTATCCTGTTGGGCAAAGACTTTATAGATAGTTTTGTCATTATACTGACTGCCGAGTAAAGTCAGTAAAGTATATTCTTTTTTGGAATTTTTTAAAGCACTTTTTATGACCGTTTTCACATCGTCATCGAAACTGCCATCTCTTTCAGCAGTGACATCTTTGAAAATACCCAGATTGTCATCATCTTTTTTATCGAGTGTATGGATATTGCCCAGTTCGATAGTATTGACGGATAACAGACTGTCATCACCATCAGCATCTTCATAGATGGTAACGATATCCCATGATTTTTGTGGGATATCGCCTTTTGTCGTACCCTGACACAGATAGGCAAAATTTACACCCCAGACCACTTGTTGCGAGATGACCGCCAAAGGAGAAAGGGTTTTTTCGGTATAATCTTTTGTACCTTTTTCAAATGTTTTGAACTGTGATTTAGTTAATTGGGATTGTACTCTTTCCGAAACAATAAATCCACCGCTGATGGTAGCATTTTCATCGGGCGTATAGGGAGCGTCTGTGGGTTTTTGGGTAGAAACGGTAGCGTTCTGTGTATCGGAAGACGGCATAGACGAACAGCCCGAAACAGCACACGCTGAAAGCAAAATTCCGATACATAACAACACAACAGTTTTTTTCAAGATATTTCCTCCAATCAGAATAGTTCACATACCATATCACAATATTCTACGGGATTATCCAAAGTCAGTCCTGCAATGAGCAATGCCTGAGCATATAAAATTTTTGCCAGTTTTTCAGCTTTGGACTTATTATCATTGTCGTAAGCCTCTTTGAGTGTCTGGAAAGCGGAATGTTGTGCGTTGAGTTCCAATACTTTGTCGGCTTTCGGTTTGGGGTCATCGCCGGGCATCTGGGCAAAATATTTTTCCATTTCGATAGATACTGCACCATCGGAGGATAAATAGACAGGGTGGGATTTTAAATTTTTTGAGATAACGGCTTTGGTAATTTTGTCACCAAGAGTTTCTTTGATGAAAGCAAGAATGTCTTTATTTTCCTCTGCCTGCTGTTCGGTCTTTTGCTTTTCCTCATCAGACTGTAATTCTGCCATATCTGACGCTATGGAAAGAATGGTCTTTTCCTGATAGGTCATCAGTGTCTTTGCGACAAATTCATCAATTTCATCGGTGAAATACAGAAATTCATACCCTTTTTCCTTACAAAGTTCTGTCTGAGGGAGAGCCTTTATTTTTTCGTCCGTGTCACCACAAGCGTAGTAGATGTATTTCTGACTTTCGGGCATACGGGAAACATAATCTGCCAGAGTGGTATACCCGTCAACTTTGGAACTTTTGAATACCAGCAAATCCTGTAAAGCGTCTTTGTTCATGCCATAAGAAGAAGCAATACCGTATTTGATTTGCAGACCAAAGGCTTTCCAAAAAGTTTCATATTTGTCGGGAGAATTTTTAAGGAGCTTAGTCAATTCGGACTTGATTTTCTTTTCGATGTTTTTAGCAATGATTTTGAGTTGTCTGTCGTGCTGGAGGAGTTCTCTGGAAATATTGAGGGACAAGTCCTGTGAATCGACAACGCCTTTGACAAAACGGAAATAATCGGGAATAAGCTGTTCGCACTTATCCATAATCATAACACCGTTGGAATAAAGCTGTAACCCTTTTTCCGCCTCTTTGGTGTAGTAGCCGTAAGGAATGACGGACGGAATAAACATCAGTGCCTTATACGAAATTGTACCGTCTGTACTGACATTGATAGTCACTAAGGGGTCAGTCATATCCATGAATTTTTCTTTGTAGTAGTTGTTGTATTCTTCCTGTGTGACTTCGTTTTTATTTCTTCTCCAGATAGGCACCATGCTGTTCAATGTTTTGATTTCTTTGACGGTTTCGTATTTAGGTTCTTCATCGTCTTTGGCAGTGTTGACAGAGGTTTCTACTTCCATTTTTATGGGATAGCTGATATAGTCGGAATATTTTTTTACCAAAGACTGGATTTTATAGGTTTCCAGATACTGGCAGTAGTCTTCATCTTCGCTGTCCTGACGCAGGTGCATGATGATATCTGTGCCATAGGAACTTTTTTCCGTTTCTTCTATGGTGTAGCCGTCAGCACCTTGTGATTTCCACATATAAGCCTTGTCGCTGTTATATTTTCTGGAAATGACCGTCACTTCGTCAGATACCATGAACGCAGAATAAAATCCTACACCGAACTGACCAATAATGTCTGTCTTTTCATTTTCAGACAGTTCTTTCTTGAATTGAAAACTACCGCTTTGGGCGATTGTACCAAGATTATTTTCCAGTTCTTCATAAGACATACCAACACCGTTATCGGAAACAGTCAGGGTACGGTTATCTTTATCGGGAGTAATCTGAATGTAGAGTTCGGGTAATTTTTCCATTGTTTCGTCTGTCAGGGAGATAAAGTGCAGTTTATCGAGAGCGTCACTGGCATTGGAAATTATCTCCCTTAAAAAAATTTCCTTATGGGTATAGATGGAATTAATCATCAAATCCATTAATCTTTGCGATTCCGCTTTAAAACTTTTCTTTTCCATAATCATTAACCTCCTGTGTTAAAGGGCTACCGCCCTTTAAAATCCTGTGTCAAGGGCTGCCGCCCTTAACAATCCTGCCCACTTTTTTGAAAAAAAGTGGACAAAAAACTTTTAATCTCACTTCGTTCGGAATGGTAAACTAAGTGTTGGCGGTGACACTTAAAAGTTTTTGTCGAACTTTTGAGGGCAAGTTCGTGGGGTTCAGGGGCAACGCCCCTGTTTGTGTTTTTAAGGGCAAAGCCCTTAAACTCCCCGTAAAAATCCAAAATTTGCGTCAGCAGATTTTGGCATTATTTTGTTACTGATTAATTTCTGGTTTTGGATATTCTACCCCCAGCGTATCTACAGTAATTGTTTTCATGACCTGTTTATCAAGAGGGCGGTCATGGAAATCGGTATCACATTCGGCGATAGCGTCCACAATATCCATGCCTTCAGTGACTTTACCGAAAGCAGCATAAGCACCGTCAAGATGAGGGGCATTTTTGTGCATGATAAAAAACTGTGACCCTGCGGAATCGGGCATCATGGAACGAGCCATCGAAAGTACGCCTGCGGTATGTTTCAGAGGGTTGGGAAAACCGTTCTGTGAAAATTCGCCTTTGATGGAATAGCCTGGATTACCCGTACCCGTACCGAGCGGACAGCCACCCTGTATCATAAAACCGTAAATCACTCTGTGAAAGGTCAGTCCGTTATAAAATCCGCTGTTGGCAAGGCTGATAAAATTATTAACGGTATTCGGGGCAATTTCGGGATAAAGTTCCCCTTTGATAATTCCGCCGTTTTCCATTTCTATTGTGAAAACGGGATTACTCATAATGACAACACTCCTTTAATTTCTACCTGCTTGTAGCGTTACTTATTATATATCACTTATCCAAAAATTGCAAGCACTCTATCATAGAGAGTGCTAATTTTTTGTAAATTTTATTCTTATAATTTGTGAATACTTTTCTGTAAATAGCTTTTTTGGGACAGATTGACAAAACTTTTAGATTTGTTTATAATTTACTTAGCGTAAAATTTGGGGAGTTTAAGGGCTTTGCACTTAAAAATCCCATGAGGGGCGTTGCCCCTCAACCCCACGAACTTTTTGAAAAAAGTTCGACAAAAACTTTTAATTGTCACCGCCATACGATGGATTACGAATTATTTAAGGGGGATTTTTTATGAAATGGATAAAACAATTAGCAGTTACAGTTATGATTTTGGCAAGTATTAATGCGAATGTTGTGATTAGCAATGCAGAATTTACCAGAAATAAAAAAAAGGTAGTTGAAAGTTCTTCAGCAAGTGTGAATGTATTGGGTTCACAGACAGAAATTTCTTCTCTTATCAGTGCCGACACAACACTTCCCACGACATACAGCAGTGTCGATAAAGGGTATGTTACCCATGTCAGAAATCAGGGGTCGCATAATACTTGTTGGATATATTCTTCTCTGGCAACACTGGAGAGTGCCCTTTTGAAAAAAGGTTACGGTAATTTTGACCTGTCGGAGGAACACCTTGACATATGGGCGACCGTCAGAGAAAACGGTACAGGCTGGACGAGAGAACTCAACAGCGGTTCGTTGTTTGATACGGCAACGGGATATCTTGCGTCATGGCAGGGAGCAAGGCTGGAAAGTCAGATTCCCTATGATTACGCAAAGGGCAGAACCTTTGAACAGATAGACGCAATCGGTACTGCTGAATACGGTGTGACCGACATTGTTATTCTTCCCAAAGACAGAACGGCTATCAAAAATGCCGTCAGGGAATACGGAGCGGTGTCGGCGAATTTTTCGTCCAACAGTATTTTTTTCAATAGTGACAAAACAGCAGTATATGCTTATAAGACTTTTTCATCGGTATCACAGGTGCAGGGTCATGCGATTTCGATAGTAGGCTGGGACGACAACTACGCTAAAGAAAATTTCCGTACAGGATATAATCCGCCTCATGACGGTGCATGGCTTTGTAAGAACAGCTGGGGCAGTAGTTATAACAGTATCGGTGGTTATTTATGGATTTCCTATGATGACCCTTATTTGTTCAGCGATATTCTCAGTACACAATTTGCGATAAAAGATGTCATGAAAATTGACGATAACACGAAAATGTATCAGGTCGAAAATTATGGAGCTACCTACGATTTCAACATTGCACAGACGGACGAAAACGGTATGTCGCAACCAGTAAAGGATATTACTTTCATCAACAAATTTGATTTTACGGATAAATACGGTTATTTAGAAAAAGTAATGTTTGAAAGTCTGGCAGTCGGCACAAAATACACTGTCTATTACATTCCCTTAAACGGCAGTGGTGTACCAACATCTCTGGAAAAAAACTGGATTACACTGGCAAGCGGTACAGTCGATTATAGCGGTTACAGAAGTGTTCCTGTCGATTATGAATTGCCCTACGGAAAAGGAGCTGTCGGGGTGAGAATTGACGGCACTGACAAAGACATACAAAGCACATTAGGTTGTGATGAATGGTTGCAGAACAGTAGTGGAAAAATGTTGTTTTTGCCTGACGCTAAAAAAGACACCAGCTACTTCAAATATGACGGTTCGCTTTACGAACTGCTTGATTTTTATCAGGACAGCTTTGATGATGACATAGGGTCTAATTTTGTCATTAAAGCCATCACCAAATGTGACGATGGTATTCAAAAATACGATGTCAACAATGACGGCAGTTTTTCACTCTCCGATATTCTCCTCACCCAGCGTTACTTACTTGGTATGCTCCCTTTCTCCCGCAATCAACTCTACACCGCCGATATCAACTCCAATTCCACTATCTCTCTTTCCGATATCGTCCTCATGCAACGGCACTTTTTTAATGCGTAATTCGTAATTTTTTCGGGCAGATGTTCATAGAAAACCCGCTCTCAGTTTATTCCTGAGGGCGGGTTTCTTTTAGAAAAATCCAATATATTATTGAAGAAAGTTATTTATGTATTATTCACTATCATTTTTTCGGCGTTTTTTCAGCAAGGCTACCGAAACAGAGGATGCTACTAATGTCAGTACAGCCATCAATGGTGCTGTTGCTCCAGTACTTACAACTTTTCCGCTAACGGTACTACCGTTATTTGTATTACCATTGTTAGTATTGCCACCGTTGTTATCACCATTACCTGTACTCGATGGCTTTGTAGTGTCAGGTTTTGTAGTGTCAGGCTTTGTAGTGTCAGGCTTTGTAGTGTCAGGCTTTGTAGCGTCAGGTTTTGTAGTGTCAGGCTTTGTAGCGTCAGGCTTTGTAGGTTCAGGCGGTACAGGTGTATCAACATCTCTATACTCTTTTTCGCCACAGTTAGCACAAGTTCTTACTTCTTGCTTAGCATTATCGGGGTCTACAGTCCACTCACTCCAGTTATGACCTAATGCAGGAATAATCTCTGTAACAGTTTTACCACAATCTGAACAAGTACCTGTTTTTTCTCCATTTTCTGTGCAGGTAGGCTCTTTGGTTACAGTAAGGTTTTTGTGTCCTTTGGGGTCAATATATTCTACGCTTTCTAGATGACCACAGATTTTACATCTTGTAATCTTTATTCCACCGTCTTCACAGGTAGCTTCTATAATGTGTGTTTCGTTTTCATGGGTGTGTCCGTCTAAAGCTACAAATTTAATGTTTTCTTCATTTGCGTAACTTTCAGCTCTTGTACCTGTATAACCATAAATGGTAAGGTCATCACTGTGTTCATAAAAAGAACCGTGCCAACCACCTTTTATTTTTGTAACACTTTCAGGAATAATAACTTTTTTTAGAGATTTACAATCCTCAAAAGCACTTTCTTCAATAATTGTTACACTTTCAGGAATAATCATACTTTCCAGAGATGAACAAGTCCTAAATGCTTCCGAGTTAATCGTTGTAACAGTAGCTAAAATATTTACATCTGTAAGTTTTGTACAACCTTTAAACATATCTGACGAAATTTCTGTTAAATCAGTATTTTCATCACTTTGAAATACAACAGTTTTTAATTCCTTACAATTTTCAAAAATTCCGCCCCATACTCCGTCAAGTTTTTTTAAACTGGCAGGTAAAATAATATTTTCAATTTTAGTATTTGCGAATGCACAACTGCCTATTGTTTCAAGTGAATTTCCAAATGAAACATTTTGTAGAGATGTACAGTCTTTAAATGCCTCTCTACCTATAAAAGTTACTTTATCAGGAATTTTGATATTTGTTAATGCACTACAACTATAAAAACTACTTGCACCGATAGTTTCAAGATTTTCAGAAAAAGCAATGCTTGAAATGTTTACACAGCCATCAAAAGTGTAGTTATTTATCTCTGTAACTTTATTAGGAATAACAATATTTTTTAACGAAGAACATCCTACAAAACAAGATTCACCTATACTTTCCATACTTTGTGGTAATTTTATGTTTTCGAGAGATTTACATCTACGAAAAGCATTATTTCCTATTTCCTTAACATTTTCACCAAGTTCTACAACTTTAAGAGCATCACATTCAAAAAATGCACTTCCACCAATTGTATTAAGATTTTTACCTAACTTGACTGTTTTTAAATTAGAACAATGAGAAAAAATACCATCTCCATATGGACTATCTATACTGCCAATGATTTTTACACTATCGGGTAAAGTTATATTTTCAAGAGCCGTACAATAACTAAATGCACCTTTTTCTATTATTTCAACACCATTTTGAATATCAACTTTGCTTAAACCTGCACAACCTTGAAAAGCACTTATCCTAATAGTTTCAACACCACTTTTAATGTCAATACTGCGTAAACCTGTACAACCTTGAAAAGCACATATACCTATTATTTTAACAGTACCAGGTATTGTCAGACTTTGATAACCCGTTTTACCCATAAAACTATAGTCACCTATTTCGGTAACTGTTTTGCCGTCAACAGTGTTGGGAATAATTAAATCTCCGCTTTGTTTACTGTAGCCGATAATTTTCGCTGTATTGTCACTCTTGATTTCGTAATACCAGCCATCAGATGTGGTCTGTTCTTCCACCGCTGAAACCGAAACTGTTGCATTGTCCACAACGCTGTAAGACATATAAGCCGTACTTGTCACCATAGCACAAGCCAACATCAGCGTGAGAACTTTTTTGCCTGTTAAAAAATATTTTTATAGACTTTTCACACAGAATAAAAAGTACTATAGTTCTTAAAGTTCAGGAACTATAATGATTATAAGTGATAAAGTTCTTTTTGTCAATACTCAAAGTTCTTTTTTTTTTACTTTTATAATTAGACAAAGCACTTTTGTTCTGCTATTTTCTGTACTAAAGTAATTTTAGGAGATGATTATATAATGAAAAATTATGAATTTGGCGACAGATTAAAAAAATTACGCTTACAGCGTGGACTTTCTCAGGAAGAACTTGGGTTCAGATGTAATATGCAGGCTTCACACATAGGACAGATTGAACGCAAACAAAAAAATCCTACATTTGATACGCTGATAAAAATTGCTAATGGTTTTGATATGCCACTGATTGAATTGCTTGATTTTGAACCTAATGAAATTGATGACGAAAAACAGGAAAATATCCGACAGATTAATGTATATCTTAAAAAATTAAATCTAAAACAACAAAGGCATATACTTGCAATCGTGAAAACATTTCTGGATTACGAGTAATGTCTTTTTTTAATGTGAAAAAATGGCATAAAGAGAGGAGGTGGAGCATAAGGTAAAAGAAAAGGGGGGAATATAAAAATGTTAGGGATAGCGATAGGGTTGTCGTGTGACGCATTTGCGGTGAGCGTGGTATTAGGGAGTGGAGGAAAGCGAGTAAAGATAGCGGAGGCATTGCGGATAGCGTGGTGGTTCGGGATAATGCAGGCGATAATGCCGATGATAGGGTGGGGAGTGTGCATGATGGGAGGAAATCTGTCAGGCAGACTATCCCATATTTTTGCGTTTGCGGTACTTTCGGGAATGGGGATAAAGATGATAATAGAATTTTGCCGACAAAAGACAGACCCCCAAAGCGATACACCTGTAAAGATATATACACTTTGGGGAATACTTATGCTTGCGGTAAGTGTCAGTCTGGACGCACTGGCAGTAGGAATACTGTTGCCGAGTGCTTTTGGGTGTGAAAATTTTTTAAGTATGACATTCGCCGTCGGGATTATCGGAGGGGTAGCGTTTGGATTAAGTTTTGCAGGGGTGTATGTGGGGGAATTTTTCGGGAAAATCTGTTCGCACTATGCAAGACTTTTCGGGGGAATATTGCTTTTGCTGACAGGCTTAAAAATATTAATCCGTCATTAATCAAAATAATTTCGCCGAACGAAGCGAAGCCCTAAAAGTTTTTGTCAAACTTTTTTCAAAAAGTTTGTGGGGTTCAGGGGCAACGCCCCTGATAGGATTGTTAAGGGCAAAGCCCTAACAGAAAAACTAACAGTTGCAAAAACAGGGAGGATATGTTACAATACATAGCAAAGCTGAAAAGGAGAGTAGCATATGAATAACGAAGAAGAAAAAAGAACAGACGGTCAGGAACAGGAAGAAATTGAAGAAATTCTGTCGGGAGTGCAGTCTTTGAAGGACGAAGTCGAACAGGAAGAAGATAATGGTGGGTATGTCAGTCAGTTCGGGGAACTGGAGGAATTTACTGAGGACACGGAAGAAAATACAGTTGTCACCAAAAAGCCGAGAAGTACCAAAAAAGTGGTAGTGGTGAGTATCATAGTGGTATGTTTGTTGTTGGCAGGTGCATTAGGGGTGTATTTTGCCTTTTTCGACAAGAGCATTTACGGAACATGGGTCAACACCCAGACAACATCTGACGGAACACAACTTTCGACCTATTATGTATTCGAGAGAAATTCACTGGAAACCTATTCGGCAAATGAATATGTGCATCAAAGGACGGTTTACAATCAGGTAAAATATGATGAAAACACATTTGGAATTTTGCAGAATGGTGAAGTATCTATGAATTGTTCATACAGTGTGACAGGAAATCTAATAAAAGGGAAAAAGTTATCCTATACGATGAAGGGTTATGAAGAGCAACCGCCCGTAGAAATGGACAAAGTGAGTAAGAAAGACCTGCCCAATGCAGACGACCTGAAAGGACCGAAATTTAAGCTGAACGACAAAATTGTAGGTGTGTGGGAAAAAGAAGATAATGTAGGGTATATGGAATATCTGATATTTGACGAAACAGGAAAGATGACGGTATTCAATGCAGACAATTCCAGTATGCAGGAAAATATCCAGAAATACAATTTTGACGGAAAAGAGCTGACGATGGCAGGCGATACAGAAGATACAAAAATCAAAGCAAGCATAGATGGAAAGACATTTTCAGTCACAATAGAAAGTATGTATGTAGGAGAGATTGTACAGAAGTACAATAAAATCACAGACGAAGAATTTACGCAAATCAAGAGTAAGTTAAAGGAAGGAACTTATGAAATTCCGACCAACCCGACAGTTCCCGTCACAGAAGCAACAGAAAATGCTACCGAAAGTATGACAGAAACGGTTACAGAGCTTGTTACAAAAGAATAATAAAAGAAACTCCCTGTTGTTGCTATAACGACAGGGAGTTTTTCAAAATCTGCTATCGCAGATTTTGTTTGGATTTTTGGGGAGTTTAAGGGCTTCGCCCTTAAAAATCCCACGAGGGGCTTTGCCCCTCGACCCCACAACTTTTTGAAAAAAGTTGACAAAAACTTTTAAGTGTCACCGCCATACGGTGGATTAGTCTATTACGAATTACGCATTATTTTGAAGGTATTCGTCGTAGCTGGAGGTAATATCCTTAATGCCGTCATTTTGAATGAAGATGATACGGTTAGCGACAGTGGAGATAAATTCGTGGTCATGGGAGGTAAAGAGGACAATACCAGGGAAATTGGTCAGTCCCTTATTGACAGCGGTAATAGATTCGAGGTCAAGGTGGTTGGTAGGCTGGTCAAGGACGAGGACATTAGCCTTACGCATCATCATTCTGGAGAGCATACAGCGTACTTTTTCGCCACCGCTGAGAACCTTTACAGGTTTGAAAACATCTTCACCACTGAACAACATTCTACCAAGAAATCCTCTTAAATAGGTATCGGTATGGTCAGAGCCGTTATTATACTGTTCGAGCCAGTCCAAGATATTGAGGTCACAATCGAAAAATTCAGAATTATCGAGAGGGAAATAAGATAGGCTGGTACTCACGCCCCACTTGAACGACCCCTGAAAATCCTTATCATTTTCCATAAGGATTTCGAACAGAGAGGTAACAGTAGTTTCCTTATCGCTGATAAAAGCAATCTTATCGCCTTTTTCGACACGGAACGATACATTTTTAAGGACATATTCTCCGTCAATTTTTTTACTCAAATTTTCGACCGCAAGGATTTCCTTACCGACTTCTCTTTCCTGAGTAAAACCGACAAAGGGATAGCGTCTGCTGGAGGCAGGCATTTCTTCAACGGTGAGTTTATCCAACAATTTTCGTCTGGCGGTAGCCTGTTTAGATTTTGACTTATTGGCAGAAAATCTGGCGATAAAATTTTGGAGTTCTTTAATTTTTTCTTCATTTTTCTTATTTTGTTGTTTTATCATTGCCTGAACAAGCTGACTGGACTCATACCAGAACTCATAATTTCCGACATACATTTTAATTTTGCCGTAATCAATATCGACCATATGGGTACACACAGTATTAAGGAAATGTCTGTCATGGCTGACAACAATGACGGTTCCCAAATAGTCAAGTAAAAAGTCTTCCAGCCAAGAAATTGCCATAATATCCAGATTATTGGTAGGTTCGTCCATCATAAGTATTTCAGGGTTACCGAAAAGTGCCTGTGCGAGCAACACTTTTACTTTTTCATTACCCGTAAGGGTATTCATTTCCGAATAGAGAATATTTTCGTTAAGACCCAATCCTTGTATGAGTTTAGAAACATCACTTTCTGCTTCCCAGCCATTCATTTCAGCAAATTCCGCTTCCAGTTCACTGGCTCTTATACCGTCCTCATCACTGAAATCCGTTTTAGCATAGAGCATATCTTTTTCTTTTATGATATCATACAATTTCTGATTACCCATAATTACCGTGTCCAGCACCGTATACTCATCGAAGGCAAAATGGTCTTGTTTCAAAACGCTTATTCTGTCCCCCTCCGAAATGATGATTTCTCCCGTTGTAGGTTCCAGTTCTCCGGTAAGCACTTTAAGGAAGGTAGATTTTCCTGCACCGTTTGCTCCAATGACACCGTAACAGTTTCCAGGAGTAAATTTTAAATCTACTTCTTTAAACAAATCCGTTCCGCTGAAATTTACACTGACATTTGCTACTGTAATCATAATGTTATCCATCCTTTACCCATATTTTCGGATATGATTATAGCATTAAATGTTCTTTCCGACAAGCCATATTTTTACTTTGGGATTTTCACCAAATTCCTTATTTATTTTTAGTAAAAATTGTTATTGTAGGAAATTTTTTGATAATTATTTGACATCTGAATGGGAATAATTATATAATATATAAGGTCTTCATATCACACCCTTTTAAGAGTGCGTAAATTGAGATACGGTGTATATTTATCCTGAATCGGCAAGAAGACTCCGACCTCTATAGGTCGGGGATGAATTGCCCGTCAGCCACAAGGCTGACTGTTTCCTTGACAACATTAAGATATGTTGCTAAAATATCATAGGTAAGGTTTCCAAAAGTTGTTCGTAAGACAACAGCCTCCTAAAAAACCCATAGCCTCGGAAACTGATGCCCGTAAAATGAAATCCTTTGCAAGGTTGGGCGGATTAAAGGAAGCTCCTGCCTCTATAGGCGGTGAGTACTTCACTGCACACACGATTTGTTTTGGGAGTATGTGTGTCAGTAAAAATCTGAGAAAGAAGGTATTTTTTGATGCCCAGAAAGAAAAAAACAGAAGAAGTTGCACAGACAGTTGCAGAAGTAAAAGATGTTGAAGTTGTACAGGTTGCTGAAGAAACTGCAGAAGAAGAAAAACCCGCTAAAAAAACCACAAAGAAAACTACTACTAAGAAAACCACTACACCCAGAAAGAAAAAAGAGGTAGAACCTGTTATTGACTTTTTCGTAGAATTTAACGGTGTACAGGAATCTTATGCTAATGTTGTTGAGAATATCAAGAAATCCTATCTTGCTGAAAATGATGGTGCTGTTATCAGCGAGATAAAAGTTTACCTCAAGCCTCAGGACAGCAAGGCTTACTGTGTTATCAACGGTGAAATCAATTACGATATTGATGTTTATTTTGTCTGATATTTGTTTGGAAAGAACACGGGAACTTTTGCATAAAAGTTCCCGTGTTCTTTCAGGTTAAGGGCGTTGCCCTTAACAATCCCACCAAAGGTTCCGCCTTTGGAATCTGCCCACTTTCCCAAAAAAGTGGGTCAAAAACTTTTTCGGCTCACTGTGTTTGAATTGTTTATCAGAGGTTTAGCTGTGACAATTAAAAGTTTTTGGTCAAACTTTTTTCAAAAAGTTTGTGGGGTCAAGGGGTGAAACCCCTTGTAGGATTTTTAAGGGCAAAGCCCTTAAACTCAGAAATTATTTTTGTTTTTTATGTTTTTTCACAATACTTATGATACATTCCACGAAATTATAAATTACGATAATCAGGATATCCAGTATGCCTGTAAGTAAGAACAAATCAAAATATTCGGGTTTGATTTTTACTACATTATCCGCAATAATATAATGCCAGCCGTCAATATAAATTTCATCTCCGTCATCAATATCTGTGCCTTTTGTGGAATATAGTTTTATCGGAGAATACACTCTGGTTAACAGGGGAATATGTATATTCTTTTCAGGTATTGCATAACTGTTTCCCGTACCCATAAATGTACTTTGTGTTACAATATAATAACCGTCCTTATGTCCCATATAATCGTAACTTCCCAACAAGGCTGATGTATCGATGTCATAACTAAAATAATCTTTGTCTGTAATAGCAGTATCCACTATTTGTCCTACTACAATCAACCCGATAATTCCAAACAATATGCCATTAATAACTTTTATTCTTGTAATTTTTCGTTTTACGGCATTTACGATGTTGACAATAATTGTGGTTAAAATAATCCCTAGAATTGCCAGTATAATAATCATTTCCATAAAAAACACCTCTGCAAAAATTATACCGTATACACCATGTAAAATCCATAGTGTATACGGTATCTGGCTGTTTATCTTTGGAATACCAAATCCGCAATCAGAATTTTACCGCTGGGACCCATTTTTACAGGAAAATATCCTGCATACTTAAAGCCTCGTTCGGACTGTTCTTCAATAATAGCCTTGTGTTCTTCCGTTTCGGAATTTTTGGCATGAACATTGTTAAAATTAATTCTGATGAATTTTGTTTCCATATGGAATTCCCCCTAATTTTCAAGTAGAATAATTATACCACAACTGTTTATGGAAAATCAACTGTCAGAGTATAGAAATTCAACAAAAATATTAGTAAGAATTTACAAAACAAAAATATTTACCAATATTTGCGGTAAAAAATCTTTTTAAGCCGGTTCACTTTGTTCAGGGGGACGAACAGATTATATCTGACTTTTAATATGGTCAAGGACACCTTTTTCAATGCGTGAAACTTGTGCTTGACTGATACCGATTTCCTGAGCAACTTCCATTTGTGTTTTGCCTTTGAAAAATCTGAGCAGAAGAACATTTTTTTCTCTTTCAGAAAGATGTGTCAGAGCCTCTTTGAAAGAGAGTTCTTCCAACCAATTTTTTTCATCATCGTTATTTCCCAGTTGGTCCATCACATATACAGTGTCGTTACCGTCTGAAAAAACAGGTTCATAGAGTGATATTGGTTCTACAATAGCTTCCAGAGCCAGCACAATATTTTCTTTAGGAATATGCAATACCTGAGCAATTTCTTCCACTGTTGGTTCACGGTTACTTTGTGTAATAATTTCCTCCTTGACCTGCATAGCCTTATAGGCGATATCTCTCATACTACGACTGACCCTGACGCTGTTGTTGTCACGCAGAAAGCGTTTAAGTTCGCCAATAATCATAGGTACACCGTAAGTTGAAAATTTTACGCCTACCGAAACATCAAAATTATCAATCGCCTTAATCAGTCCGATACACCCTACCTGAAATAAGTCGTCAGGATTTTCGCCACGATTGTTAAAGCGTTGTACAACACTCAACACGAGGCGTAAATTACCATTTATCATTTCCGTTCTGGCTTTCTGGCGTTCAGCCGGTGACCCGTTGTGTATGATATGCAACAAATTTATTTTTTCTTCTTCTGTCAGTATTTTCAGTTTTGCTGTATTTACTCCGCAGATTTCCACTTTACTATATTGCATAAACAACATCTCCCTGTCATAATGAAATTAGTATTATCCTGATTGCGGTATTTTATTCACTGATAAAATTTTCTGACAGGAAATCGCCAAATAAATTGACTATATGACAAAAAAGCGGTAAAATAGTAGCGGTAAAAAAATCTGCTGTTTATGGAGGATTGTTATGCTGAAAAAATTGATAACCCTTATCATGGTGGGAAGTATTGCCATTTGTTCACTGACATCATGTCGTGTGCCGAAATCTATGGACGAAATCAAAACAGTGATTAAAGATGAGGTAACGGACTATCCCGTCAAGTGCGGACAGCAACAGATAGAACAGTCACCGCAAAAATTGATTGTACTTGATGATAATATAGCCGACATTCTTATTGCGTGTGGTTATGCAGGGAAGATTGTGGGGAAATCTTCAGAATGTACACAAAAAGAAATGCAGAATGTTAAAGAATATGGAAGTAATCAAAAACCCGCTGTTGCCAATATTAATAAAGCAACAGCCGATATTGTTTTCGTGTCCTCTGTAATTGACGATAAAGTTTATCAGGAGTTAAAAAAAGGAAACAAAATTGTGCTGAAAATGTCGACAGCGGATTCACTGGACGATTTTGAACTGATGTACACAAATCTTTGTAAAATTATGGAAGGAAATCTCAAAGGAACAGATGTCGGTAAAGAGAAATCCCGTAAGGTATTGGACGACCTGAACAAAGCAGAAAGTAATACAGTTGTCAAAGGTTGTTTTTTGTACGGACTGGACGGTAAAAGTGCTGTAACGAAAGATATGTACGAAAACGAAATTCTATCTTTGGCAGGTGTGCAGAATATTGCAGGCGATTCTGATTTAAACGGCAATCTGGATATGACAAAAATCCTTTCGGCAGATAAACAGGAAGGATTTGCTTTTTATCTATTCTGTGAAAGTGGAATGGGAACGAAAATTCTTTCTGACAAGACTTTGAAAACAACCAATGCGGTTATCAAGAACAGGGTTATTGAAGTGCCGAAAGAATATCTGACAAGACAAGGTGTAACCGCTGTCAAAGGGGTACAGTATCTGATTTCAGCCATCAGAAGTCAGAATGACACTGCAAGCGGTGCGGATATTTCTGCGGATTACGGTATCACACTTTATGATGGTATGCTGTACACCATCGGTGCAGAAGACAGCTATGTACTGGCTATCCAGAAAAGGCTGGACGATTTAGGGTATCTTTCTATCAATCAGACGGGATATTTTGGAGAATCTACCGCTGAAGCCCTTAAACTTTTCCAGAGCAACAACGAAACAAGTCGCCGTGATGGTGTTGCTGATAAAGATACACTTGACAAACTCTTTTCGACATCTGCGTTTGCCAACTCCAGAAAAATTACCAAAAATACATTACCGCAATCACCAACAGAATCTGCAACCTTTTATTCTGTAAATGCAACTTAAAATAATAAACCAAAAACGGAAGTGAAAAAATAATTATGGCATGGTTTTTTATAGAAAATCCTATAAAAGAGAATTTCTATATTATTACTGGAGAAAATGCAAAACATATCAAAAAATCTTTGCGAATGACATCAGGAGAACAAATCACTCTTGTAGATAATGTCGGTACACAATATGAATGTGAGATTGAAACAACTGTTTCGTTTGATGTTGCCGTAAAAATCTGTAAGAAATTTCCCTGTCAAAATGAACCGACTGTCAAGGTAACACTTTATCAGGCATTGCCCAAAGGTGAAAAAATGGATTTGATTGTACAGAAGGCAGTAGAATTAGGAGTTACCGAAATTGTCCCGATAATTTCGGCAAGATGTATTTCCCGACCTGACCCGAAATCCTTGCAGAAAAAAATTCAGCGTTGGAATAAAATTGCCTTACAGTCTGCCCAGCAGTCCAGACGAGGAATTATTCCCAAAGTGAAAGACGCAATGACATTTTCTCAGGCAACAGAAACACTTGATGAAAACAACTGTAACATTATTTTTTATGAATGTGGTGGAAAACGAACGGGAGATATTTTATCTCAAAATAATAGTACGAACATTCACATTTTTATCGGTTCAGAGGGAGGATTTGAAGAAACAGAAGTCAATCAGGTAATTGCCAGAAACGGTATACCTGCCACACTTGGTAAACGGATATTGCGTTGTGAAACAGCACCGTTATGTGCGATTTCCATCATTATGTACCTCACTGGTAATGCGTAATTAAGGATTTCTCACTGCGTTCGAAATGACAAGCGTTGGCGATAAAACAATCCTGAACGAAGTGAACCATAAAAGTTTTTTGTCCACTTTTTTTCAAAAAAGTGGGCAGGATTTTTAAGGGCGGCAGCCCTTAAACAGGGGTTCGGGGACAGCGTCCCCGACTGATGACCCTCAAACTAAAAACGGAGGAATAAAAATTATGATTGGTATTATAGGAGCGTTAGATGTAGAAATTCTGGGTATAAAAGGTCTTATGACAGACATCACAGAAAAAACAGTAAGTAAAATTACATTTTATCAAGGGAAAATCAATGGTAAAGATTGTGTACTTGCACAGTGTGGAGTGGGAAAGGTCAATGCGGCAATGTGTACCCAGACTATGATTTTACTGTACAATCCATCACAGATTATCAATACAGGAGTTGCAGGTGCAGTAGATAAACGCTTACATATAGGAGATATTGTTGTTTCTGAAAGAGTGGTATACCACGACAGCAGAAGTATTCTGGACGATGGTCAGATAAACTTTATGGAGTTTCCCAGAGGAGCAATACAGTTCAGTGATGAACTGATTACCGAAATCTATGCGGATAAATCTTTGGCGGATACTCTTGTTGAAGAGTGTAAAGGATTATCTGATGTTCATGTTTACTATGGTACGGTTGCTTCAGGTGACCAGTTCATATCAGGAAGAGTGGCAAGACTGGATATTGGAGAATATTTTCAGGCGTTATGCTGTGAAATGGAAGGTGCAGCGATAGGACAGGTATGTTATCGTAACAATGTTCCCTTTGCCATTCTGAGGGCAATCTCTGATACGATTGATGACAATGATTATATGGATTTTGAGAAATTCAAATATCTTGCATCGTCTGAAATATTAAAAGTATTGAAAGCATTTTTTGATATTGTATAATCTCAGATTTTAAGGGGATAAATTTCATGAAAAGAGTACTTTCCGTACAGGATATTACTTGTGTAGGAAAATGTTCTCTGACAGTAGCGTTACCTATCATCTCTGCTATGGGTGTGGAAACAGCAGTTATTCCAACAGCATTGCTATCATGTCATACGGCATTTCCTGATTTTACTTTTTGTGATTTAAGTGACCATATTCCTTCAATTACAGCTATGCTTAAAGCACAGAATATGGATTTTGACGCTATTTATACGGGATATCTTGGGTCAGCGGAACAAATTCGTCTGGTAGAAAAAATTTTCGATGATTTTACAACTGACCATAATTTTATTGTGGTTGACCCTGCAATGGCTGATTTCGGAAAACTGTATAAAGGGTTTAATCCCTCATTTGCCGAATGTATGGCAAAACTCTGTACCAAAGCGGATATCATTTTACCGAATATTACAGAAGCCTGTTATTTGTTGGGAATACCATATATCGGTGAACATTATACAAAATCAGATATTCAGGATATTCTGATACAATTAAGTCAACAAGGTTGTCCATATTGTGTACTTACGGGAGTAAGTTTTGACAGTGACACTCTTGGTGTGATAGCATATGACCGTATGAATGACTGTTTTTTTGAATATTATTCTGAAAAATTACCCGAACATTTTCACGGTACAGGTGATGTTTTTGCGTCAGCGTTTACAGGTGCCTTGACATTGAATAATGACAGAGAAATGGCTTTACAGATTGCGGTGGATTTCACCCTTGACTGTATCAAAGCTACAAAGAATAATCTTTATGCCCGCTGGTACGGTGTAGATTTCGAAAGTGCCTTGCCGAATTTAATCAGACGAATTAATTTATCCTCTTTTTAAAAAATTTCTACCTGAGCGGTTGAAATTCAAGTAGTTATTGTCAAAATTTGCTGTCGCAAATTTTGGATTTTTACGGGGAGTTTAAGGGCTTTGCCCTTAAAAATCCCACAAGGGGCTTTGCCCCTTGACCCCACGAACTTTTTGAAAAAAGTTCGACAAAAACTTTTAATTGTTACAAGTTGTTCATTACAAATTACGCATTATTATAGATAAAGAGGAAAATACATGAAAGAAACCATTTTTGATGTTCATGCACATTATGATGACCCAAAATTTGATGAGGACAGAGAGGAAGTACTGTTATCGTTAAAAGAGAAGGGTGTAGGATATATCATCAATGCAGGAACAGATATTTCTACCTCACAGACGACAGTAGAATATTGTGACCGTTATGACTTTATGTACGGAGCAGTAGGAATACACCCTGAAAATGCTGATAATTTACCGAATGAATATCTTTCGGTTATTGAAGAAATGACAAAACACAAAAAGATTGTTGCTATAGGAGAAATAGGACTGGACTATTATTGGGATAGTGTACCTAGAGATGTACAGAAAAAAGTTTTTCAGGAACAGTTAATTCTTGCTGAAAAGTTACAAATGCCCGTAGTTATTCATGACCGTGACGCTCACGGAGATACTATGGAAATTCTGCGTCAGTACAGACCAAAGGGGATAATGCACTGTTTTTCGGGTAGCGTTGAATTATGTAAAGAGATTGTCAAATTAGGAATGTCCATCAGTCTTGGTGGTGTGGTAACTTTCAAGAATGCACGACACAGTGTAGAAGTGGCAAAATATATTCCTTTGGACAGGCTTATGCTGGAAACAGATGCACCATATCTTTCTCCTGTTCCGTTTCGTGGAAAGCGATGTGATTCATCTTTGATACGCTTTACTGCTGAAAAGATTGCAGAAATTAAAGCTGTTTCACTTGATGATTTGCTGAAAATCACCAGAGAAAATGCTTTTAAAATGTTCGGAATTACGCCATGAAGAAATTATTTTATTGTTTTACCATCTGCATAATTATTGTATCGTTGTTTTTTTCGGGAAGTATTTCTGCTCTGGCAAATAATGATGATATACTGGAGATAGCGGTCAATCAGCAAATACAAAAGGGAAAATCGGTTACCGCACAAATCCGCCTGAAAGATGCTGTAGAGGTCAGTGTTCTGGTTATGGAAATTGATTTAGGGAAAGGACTATCCTGTACAGATTGCCATTTATCGGACGGTATGGGAGGTAAAATCATCACTGCTTTTCAGGAAAACAAGGTCAGCATTACATGGATAATGACTGACGGATTTACTACCAAC
Organism: uncultured Ruminococcus sp.; assembly: GCA_902762375.1. Taxonomy (GTDB): domain Bacteria; phylum Bacillota; class Clostridia; order Oscillospirales; family Acutalibacteraceae; genus CAG-964. Next base: position 53,836 of record CACWNY010000004.1, read on the forward strand.
GGCGAACAAAATTTGATTGACCTTAAAATAAAAGCCAATTCCATTGATATAGGTAACAGTAATATTACAGCAAAGCTGATGGACGGTACAGACAAAAACTTTCATCTGATAGCCTCTCAAACAAAAGAATATGCCGTAGAAATTGTCGAAAAAGTAACGGTTTCTGATAGTGGAACACAGGGGACAGCAACAGCAAATAACAGTAAAAATAAAACACAAAAATCATCTGAAATTCCCACATCTTATAAGCAAAGAAATTCTGCCATTCCTACTGCCACACCGATTACGGAACTGGCAACCATTACAGAAATACAGCTTTCAACAGTATCAAGTGAAAATTTATCCTCTGAAATAAAAAATAACAACGACGATTTATCTATATTTTTGATGGGAATATTGTGTTGTTTAGGTGTGGTAGCGATAGTGATAATCAGTTATACTATTGGAAAAAGACAAGCAAAAAAATAATATCCATCTGTGCGGTTGGAATGATTTTCTCATCGTATAGCTATGACAATTAAAAGTTTTTGTCCACTTTTTTCAAAAAGTGGGCAGGGTCAAGGGGCGGCAGCCCCTTGTGGGATTTTTAAGGGATAAGAAAGGGAAATTTATGCACTTTATCACACTTTCAGACAACAAAAAAAATTCTGTGTCAGAACGGATATTTTCTGTCTTTTCACGACACCCGTTTCTGACATTTGCATTAATGACATTAATCAGTTGTGGTATATTCATGCGAAGCGATGACAAAAATTTATCTCCGTTTTCACTGTTTGCTATGTTTATATTGTATGCAACAGTTTCAGCGGTGATTGTTTTTATCTTTGCCAAAGAGTATTATCGAAACGATAGTGTAATACAATATTCAGTATTTACTATGATGATAACGATTGGGTTAATCACAGTATTTTCGTGTAGCGGAGCAGAAAACAATATTATTGCGGTATTTGTGATAGCATTGCTGTTATCTGTAGGGTGGATAATTGTTTTGATAAAACAGAACTCTCTGACAGTAAAATATTTATCGGCAGTCATTATTTTTCTGGGATTTGCTTTAAGACTGACCTATATTCTCTATACCACTATTTACGAACGACAGCACGATAATTATACTTTAGGCGGAACATGGGGACATCTGGGGTATATTACACATTTCTGGGAAGATTTGTTTTCTTTGCCCAAAGAAAATGTAATGGAAATTTCGCAATACTATCACCCACCGTTACATCATTTTACGGTAGGACTGTTTTTAAATTTTCTTAAGTGGTTGGGATTTGAAAATCTTGAAAGTATCGGCGAATGTATACAATATTTGACGATGTTTTATTCTACTGTATGTGTAGTGCTTTTTTACAAAATTCTGCGTTTTTTCCGTATTGACGGTTTACCGCTTTTGCTAGGACTTTCTGTAATTGCATTTCACCCATCGTTGATTATTCTAGGTGGAAGTGTCAATAATGATATGCTGTCTATTATGCTTATGCTGGGAGCGGTATACAATACTTTAATTTATTATGGTCAGCCGACAATGATGAATATTATTAAAATTGCTCTGTGTGTAGGATTGTCAATGATGACAAAATTATCAGGCTGGATGGTAGCTCCTGCGATTGCTTTTATTTTTATTGTTGTATTGATAAGAGAAAAAGATAAAAAAATTCTCATTCTCAGACAGTGGATAATTTTTGGTGTTATCTGTATACCGTTAGGTTTATGGTGGAGTGTGTATTGTTATTGCAAATATGATATGCCTTTTGGATATGTTATGCGTTTTAAAAAGACGATTGCAATGTTTCTGGGGTATAAATACACTATCTGGGAAAGACTGACAGATTTCAGTTCGTTTCAGTTTGAAAGCGTCTATGACCAATACAAATGGTATCACTGTCCCTACTATGAATATAATCCCACTATCGGACTTTTCAAGACAGCAATGTTTGATGAAGCACAATACGGAAGTGAACTACAGTTATGGGCAGTAAGTCTGTTCTGGGTCAATATAGCTTTGGCATTGATTGCCCTAATAGCAATGTTTTATTTGATAGTTGTCAGAAAATCCTTGATAAATTTACCTTTAAAAGTTTTCTTATGGCTATTGTACGGTGTTTTTACGGTATCTTATTATTTGTTTTGTCTGAAATATCCTTTTACCTGTACGATGAATATACGCTATACGGTGATGTCTGTTTTTACAGGTGTAATTTTTCTGGCAATACTATTGCAGTCTTTGAAAAGTGTTTCTACCCGTCCAAAAAAAATTATTTCTATATTAATTTCTTCGGTTATGGTAATTTTTTGCTTGCTTTCCGTAGTTGTTTATCTGAAAATTGGTTATATTCCTGCCGTTTATGACGGTGTTGTTCTGAAGTGAGGAATTTTGTATGAAAGAACCGCTTGCCCAAAGAATACGCCCGAACACTCTTGATGACATTGTGGGGCAAAAACATTTGCTGGATAAAGGTAGACCATTAAGAAATATTATCGAACACTGTGAAGATATGCCCAACATGATATTTTACGGTTCGTCAGGTGTGGGAAAAAGTACGGTAGCGACCTATATTGCCAACAAAACCAAAAAACTTCTGCGGAAACTGAACGGTACAACTGCTTCTATCAGTGACATCAAAGACATAGTGAGTGAACTAGACACATTCAGCGGAATGAATGGTATTCTGCTTTATCTTGATGAAATTCAGTATTTCAACAAAAAGCAACAGCAGACTTTATTAGAATTTCTGGAAAATGGCAGTATTACGCTGATTGCCTCTACTACTGAAAATCCTTATTTTTATGTTTACAATGCTATTTTAAGCCGATGTACAGTGTTTGAATTTAAAAGTGTGGAAAGTACAGAAATTGAAAAAGCTGTCAGACGGGCATTTTATTTTTTGTCAAACGAACTTCATGAAAAAATTATGGTTGATGATAATACTATCCATTACATTGCCACTGCCTGTGGAGGCGATGTACGGAAAGCCATCAATTCAGTAGAACTCTGTGTTGCCACGACTTTCAGCGAAAAAAATACAGACGGTAATGTTTACCGAAAAATCACTTTGGAGAGTGCAAAAAACTTCACGCAAAAAAGTTCCATGAAATACGATAAAAACGGTGACGAACATTATGACCTTTTGTCTGCATTTCAAAAGTCAATGCGGGGTTCAGACCCTGATGCAGGAATTTACTATCTTGGTCGGTTGCTTTTGGCGGGAGATTTACTTTCGGTATGCAGACGGCTTATGGTATGTGCTTGTGAAGATGTTGGTCTTGCCTATCCGCAGATTATTCCCATCGTAAAATCGTGTGTTGATATTGCTTTGCAGACAGGACTGCCTGAGGCAAGAATACCGCTTGCAGATGCAGTTTTACTTGTTTGTAATGCTCCGAAAAGCAACTCTGCCTATAATGCCATCAATAAAGCCATGCAGGATATAGAGAGTGGTCTTACAGGCAGTATTCCCCGACAGCTACAGAACAAACATTTTGATGGTGATGAAGTGGAAAACAAGGGACAATTTTATCTTTATCCACATGATTTTGAACATCACTATGTCAGACAGCAATATCTTCCTGACAATCTCAAAAACCGTAAATATTATGAATTTGGTAACAATAAAAACGAACAGGCATTCCGACAGTACTGGCAAAAAATCATGTGTGATATTTAGCAGATGGCAAAAGATTTGATACGAACAGGGGGATATAGTGTTATGATTTTTATTACAGGAGATTGTCACGGAGAATTTCAGAAATTTTCCACGAATAATTTTTTACCGCAAAAACTGATGGACAAAGAAGATATTGTCATCATTTGTGGAGATTTTGGCGGAGTGTGGGATTTACAGGAAGAATCTGCCGAAGAAAAATACTGGTTGGATTGGTTAGATGAAAAGCCGTTCACGACTGTTTTTGCAGACGGTAATCATGAAAATTTTGACCGTCTGAACCATGACTACGAAACCGTTATTTTTCATGGCGGTAAGGCACATAAAATCAGAAATTCTGTTTATCATCTGATGAGAGGAGAAGTTTTTGATTTTGAAGGTCAGCGTTTTTTTGTATTCGGCGGAGCAAGTTCCCATGATGTTGATGATGGTATTTTGTACCGTGAAGATTTTGAGAGCGAAGAAGCATTCAGAAAACAAATCCGAAAAATGAAAAAGCAAAGAAAATTATTTCGTGTCAATAAATTGTCATGGTGGGCGGAAGAATTGCCGTGTGAGGAAGAATTTGCCAATGCAGAAAAAAATCTTGCCAAAGTGGATTACAAAGTGGATTATGTTATTACACATTGTACGGCACAATCTGTTGTGGAACATATGTATTCTTTCCAGCCTGAATCCGATAAGCTGACACGCTATTTTGATGATTTACTCCAACGATTACAGTTCAGAAAGTGGTATTTCGGACATTATCATGAGGATAGAACTGTTACGGAAAAATTTATTGCTTTATATAAGGATATTCTCTGTGTTCATTTTTGATATTTCCAATGGACTGAGAAAAATTCGAACAAAGTAAACCCGAAAAATTTGACCTGACAAAATAGGTTCTGATAAAAACGAATGTTATCAAAGAAAAACGGTAACTTGTATTTATGAAAAATACAAGTTGCCGTTTTTGTTCATAGCCGTATGGGGAGAAAAAAATCCGAACGGAGTGAGCCTGAAAAGTTTTTGTCCAACTTTTTTCAAAAAGTTGGCAGTTTCCAAAGGCGGAGCCTTTGGTAGGGGTTCGGGGACAAAGTCCCCGAAAAAGGCTGAAAAAATCTGTTTGACAGTACAAAGCATATTTGCTATAATAAACCGTTGTAGAAAAGATATTATGGGGGAATAGTGTTGAGTATTTTAAAATGTAACAATGTTACAATGAGTTATGACGGCAACACTGTATTCAAAGATTTGAACTTTGAAATTCATAGAGGGGATTATCTTTGCATTGTGGGAGAGAACGGTTCAGGAAAAAGTACTTTGATGAAAGGTATATTAGGATTGCGTTCAGCAAGCTACGGAGAATTTGTATTCGGTGACGGTCTGAAGCAAACAGAAATCGGCTATCTTCCGCAACAGACGGGTATACAGAAAGATTTTCCTGCGTCTGTATGGGAAGTCGTGCTGTCGGGGAGATTGAACAAAAAAAATTTTTTAGGTTTCTACAATAAGGATGACAAGAAAATTGCATGGGAAAATATGGAAAAAATAGGTATTCCCTCTTTAAAAAAGCGTTGTTATCGTGAACTTTCGGGTGGACAGCAACAAAGGGTATTGCTTGCAAGGGCATTATGTTCAGCGGAAAAGTTAATTTTACTTGATGAACCCGTTGTCGGACTTGACCCTGTGGCAACTTCTCAAATGTATACCATCATCAAAAATCTGAACCAGAATGATAATATGACAGTGATTATGGTTTCGCATGACATTATTAGTGCGGTAAATTATGCCAGTCACATTTTACATCTCAGTGTCAGCGGTGAAATCTTTTTTGGTACGACAAAAGAATATCAGCACAGTGAACTTGGAAGTCGTTTTCTGTACCACAACTGTCACTGTGACGATTGCGAAAAACATAAAATCAAACATCTTCATCAGTCGTAAACACGACGGAAAGGAAATATACATCGTGGATATTTTATCAATGTTTGAACATACCTTTATGATAAGGGCATTAATCATAGGGATACCTGTTTCACTTTGTGCATCGTTGTTAGGAGTGAGTCTGGTATTGAAGAGGTATTCAATGATAGGGGACGGGCTTTCCCATGTAGGATTTGGAGCGTTGGCGATAGCGTCAGCGTTCAATCTGACACCATTGCCTGTAGCCATACCTGTTGTTGTTATTTCAGCGTTTTTACTGCTGAGGATAAGCGAAAACAGTAAAATCAAGGGAGATTCCGCCATAGCGTTGATATCGAGCAGTGCGTTGGCGATAGGGGTAACGGTTGCCACACTGCGAAACGGTATGAATACAGACATCAGCAATTATTTATTCGGAAGTATTGTAGCGACATCTGATTTTGATGCGATATGGAGTGTATGTTTATCAGGAGTAGTTATTATTTTGTTGTGGATATTTTACAACAAGATTTTTGCGGTAACATTTGACGAAAATTTTTCCAAAGCGACGGGTATCAAAGTGAATTTTTACAACACGGTAATTGCCATACTGACGGCATTGACAGTTGTGTTAGGAATGAGAATTATGGGAACGCTGTTGATATCCAGTCTGATAATATTTCCCGCATTGAGTGCTATGCAAGTATGCAAGACTTTCAAGCAGGTGATTGTTACATCGGCAGTACTTTCTGTGATATGTTTTTTTATCGGGATAAGTGTTTCCTATATGGTAGGAACACCTGTAGGGGCAAGTATTGTTCTGGCAAATCTCACGGCATTTGTGATGTTTACAGTTGTCAAAAATATTGTCAGCCGTTAAGTCAAGGGCAAGAATTAAAGGGCGTTGCCCTTTAAAATCCTACAAGGGGCTGTCGCCCCTTGACCCTACCCACTTTTTTGAAAAAAAGTGGACAAAAAACTTTTAAGCTCACTTCGTTCGGATTGCTTTTTATCATAGCGAATTGAAAGCTGATTGCTAATGTAATGGAGATTTTGGATATGGAGAAAAGTAAAAGACTTTCGGGAATAGAATTACTCCGTATTATTGCCATGATACAGATTATTTTTTTGCACCTGTTTCAGTATGGTGAAATGGGAACCGCAGTATCGTTGAAGAATTTGTCAGCGAGTACAGTTGTCGATTTTATGTGGTGTTTGTCCCGAACACCTGTAGATGTATTTGTGATGATATCGGGATATTTCCTGATAACGGCAAAAACAAATATTCGCAGTGCTGTTGCAAGGTGCAAAAAGCCTTATCAGGCGATGTTATTTTATTCTGTGATTATCGGGATAATATTTTTTATCACTACCCCGAATTTGTTTGTTGCTCCCGAAGTGTGGAAAATGTTTCTGCCGTTTTTTTCAAGAACATGGTATTTTCTGGACAATTATATTATTTTACTGCTTGTCAGTCCGTTTTTGAACAGAATGCTTGTTTCTTTAGAGAAGAAAGAATATCGTTTTTTGCTTACGGTAGCATTTGTTGTGGTAAGTGTGTGGAGTACACTAAGTAAAGTCAAAGTAGTCAATGAAGTCATCAGTAGTGCAAAAATTACGGATAACTATTATGGAAAAAGCCTGATAGGTTTTTTGCTGATGTACATTATAGGAGGATATCTGCGGTTACATATTGACGACAGCCGTTTTGCGGTATGGAAGAAACGGTGTTGGTACATGGGGATATTTCTGGGAATGTGCGGAATAGATTTTGCTTTGCACTGTAATTTTGAAGAGTATAAAAATGTTTATGGAATGTTTAACAATCCGTTTGTGGTTATAGAAAGTGTGTGTATGGTATTATTGTTCCGTAGTTTTGTATTCAGCAGTAGGATTGTCAACACACTTGCCTCAACGACATTAGGGGTATATGCTATCCACGAACATCCCTATATCCGAAAATGGTTGTGGGAACTTTTAAGCATGAAAGACCATAATCTGTACTATAGCTGGAAATATTTGCCAATAGGGATAGGAATATGTGCAGGAGTATTTCTGGCGTGTGGTACATTGGAACTAGTCAGAATGAAGATATCTGGATTTATTGTCAAAAGACATTTTATGCGACAAAAAGATACAACAAAAAAGTAAGTTATCAAAACAATGTTGTCATTTTTTGTTGACAGAATATATAGAGATAGATTAAAATAGGAGAAAGATAGATTACTACATTAGGAGGAAGAATTATGCCTACCTTACAGGAAAGTTATCATTCAATCGGAAATTATTACAATGCCAAAGAGATTTATCCGCTTTATGACGGAGATGACTTAGGAGCGACCTATACACCCACAGAAACGGTATTCAAGGTATGGGCTCCGAGTGCGAGTTCGGTTTCGTTGAATATTTACCGAACAGGTTCTGATGTAGAAGCGAATCCGGGAAGAATACTGACCTCTCTCATGACAAAAAATGCAGAAACAGGGGTATGGAGTGTACCGATTTCGAGTGATTTGCGAGGATTTTACTATACCTACAGTGTTTTTGTAGACGGCAATGTGTATGAAACACAGGATATCTATTCCAAAGCAGTGGGTGTCAACGGCAACCGTTCGATGATTGTAGATATGAGGACAACTGACCCAGAGGGGTGGGAAAATGACCATCATGTATTTGTCGATAAACCGACAGATGCGATTATCTGGGAGGTGCATGTCAGAGATTTTTCCATCAGTAAAACTTCAGGTGTAGATACCGATAAACGAGGTAAATATATAGCATTTACACAGCGAGGTACAAAAGTCAACCGTCAAAGAGAATATTCCACTTGTCTGGAATATCTTATGGAACAAGGGGTTAATTATGTACATCTCAATCCCGTATTTGATTTCGGGTCGATTGATGAGGCAATGCACACCGCCCAATACAACTGGGGATATGACCCTGTTAATTTCAATGTACCCGAAGGGTCATATGCCACAACAGCGTCTGATGGTACCGTAAGAATCAGAGAATTTAAACAGATGGTGCAGGCTTTACATGAGAGAGGTATAGGGGTTATTATGGATGTAGTATATAACCATCTATATTCTGCAAGCGACAGTTGTTTTGAAAAGACAGTTCCGGGATATTATTTTCGAATGTATGACAAACACCATTTCTTTAACGGAAGTGGTTGTGGTAATGTTACTGCCAGTGATAAAGCGATGTTCCGCAAATTCATGATAGATTCTCTTGTTTATTGGGCGACAGAATATCATATTGACGGTTTCCGTTTTGATTTGATGGGGTGTCATGACTATATTACCATGAACAAGATTCGTGAGGCACTGGATAAGATTGACAAGAGAATTATCATGTACGGTGAACCGTGGATGGCAGACTGGATGAGTAACGGTATTCACGGAGAATATGCATGTATTACACAGAATGCCTTTAAATTGAGTTCCCGTATTGGAATGTTCAGTGATAAAATGCGTAATTCTCTGAAAGGCAATACTGATGATGAATCGGTTGGCTATATTCAGGGAGCAACCAATGTCAATAATGATATCAAAGCAGGTATGATGGGCGGTGCAAGTAACACTTTTGGCAGATGGGCGAAATCCCCCTCACAGTGTATTACCTACAATTCCGCACACGATAATCTTACGCTGTGGGATAAAATTCTGAAATCCAACGGTAACAATGATTTTAACGGTCATAACAATGTCATCGTGGCACAGAATAAGTTATCAGCCGTTATTACTTTGACTTCGCAGGGAGTACCGTTTTTCCTTGCAGGTGAAGAATTTGCCCGAACAAAATACGGTGAACACAACAGTTATAAATCGGCTGACAGTATTAATAAAATTGACTGGACACGGACAGTCCGTTATAACAATCTTGTCGATTATTACAGAGGACTGATAGCGGTAAGAAAAGCCTATTCACCGTTTAGAGCAAGTGACCATTCCGCAGCAGAGAACACTTATTTCTTTGAAAACGGCAGTGCTATAGGATATACTATCCGAAACACTTCTCCGAATGCGGAAAACGAATGGGGAATTGTAGCAGTATTAGTGAATAACAATGCCAGTCCGAAAGTATTGGATATTAAAGTCAATGGTGAAAGTACTCCTGAAACATGGGCAGTTGTTGTCAACAGTGACCGTGCAGGAACCGAAAGACTGGGTACAATTCACGGTCATACCATCAATGTACCGCCGAGAAGTGCTTTGGTACTGGTTGATGACAGCACTTTTGATAGAATGCCTCCTGTGGATACCAATTACCGTACTGTTGTGGTTCGTCACATTGACCGTGATACAGGAGATGTTCTCATGACAGTTTCCTCTCACTTTCTGAAGGGGTCGCATTATAATACATACCCGTATTCCTCAATACTGTTTGATTATGTTATGGTAGATAATTCTCCGAATGTTGAGGGGATAATGGGTGAAAAAGATATTGAAGTCCGTTACTATTACGAAAAAGAAAAAGGGGAAAGTTTCACTGTTGCTAAGCGTCAGATTACAGAAGATGGTACACAGATTACGGCTACTGAAGTCTGGAAAGCAAAGAAAGGTGAAAAATATGTTGTTATGCCTGAATCTGTGCCGGGATATGAACTGGATACCGATAATCTTCCAAGAGTTATTGGCACGGTAAAAGGAGATACAGTAATTACTTATGTTGACAAACTTGTTCCTCATTCACCTTTGAAAATTCATTACTTCAATCATAATCACTGGATGACACCTTATATTTATGTATACGATGAGCGTGGCGGGTCAGCCAAACCGCTTACAGGACAGTGGCCCGGTTCAGTGATGTATGTTGAAGGGAGTGAGGGTTGGTGGACATTTGACGAAATTGACATTGATGAAGCACAAGTTATGTTTGGTGATGGCATTTATGGACAAGACCCGGGAGCAACTCATCCGGGATATAAAGTTTCTGGTGAAGTATGGATACGGAATCAGAAAGTATTTTTTAATTCCAAAGTAGTTGTCAGCCATGTGGACGAACAAGGCAATAAACTGACAGAGGATATCGTTATAGAAGGTCGTGGCAAATGTAGTGACGATACTTATATTGCTGTTCCGAAACCCGAACTTGGTGAAGTTCTGAATACGATTGGTGAAGTTTCGGGGGCATGGAGTACCACTGTGGAGAATGTCATATTTGTTTACGGCAAGAACGAAAACAATTAACAATATGTGGTGATAAATCAAAACGGTAAATTGTATTAAGAAGAAGTACAATTTACCGTTTTTTATTAATTTTAGAAGTTTAAGGGCTACCACCCCTGAAAATCCTGCTAAGGGGCTGCCGCCCCTTAACCCTGCCCACTTTTTTGAAAAAAAAGTGGACAAAAAACTTTTATGGCTCACTGCGTTCGGAAATCTTTATCTCAGGCTTAGCTATGACAATTAAAAGTTTTTGTCGAACTTTTTTCAAAAAGTTCGTGGGGTCAAGGGGTGAAACCCCTTGTGGGATTTTAAAGGGCGAAGCCCTTTAATGGCTAAAAAATCAAAACAAAATTTGCGTCAGCAAATTTTGATAATGCATTACAAATTATTGAAGGTTCATATTTTGTTAATTGACAATTCATTAATCTTTTTGTAGAATGATAGAAAGAAAGGAAGTAGGTAAAAATGAAAAGAATATTGAGTATAATATTGTGTGTGTTGGTAGTCATGATAGCAATAGTTGGATTAAGCGGTTGCGGTTGTGCGGATAAAAATGTGGATAGCAGTGTATCAGCGGTACAGCAATCTGAAGAGCCGTCTAAAGATATTGTCGGTGAATGGGGAGGCAGGTCAGATGATGTTTCCGTAAAATTTAACGATGACGGTAGTTGTGAAATAGGTGGTATTCAAGGTACTTACGAGATTGATGACAAAAATACGCTTACGGTCACCCCGAAAAGTGAAAATAAAAACGATACTCCTCAGCCGATGGTATTTGAATACTATTCGGGAGATACTACAGAATCTGCCGTTCCAAGCAATCAATGGGCGATACAGGACGGTACGATTTATATCAACGGCTATCAGTATACCCGCCAGACAGCCGAAGAAAATCAATCTGAAAATACACAAGGCAAGTCAGACAATACTAAAACAGAAAGTAAAACCGATACAAGTAAAACGGAAAGTAAGTCAGACAATTCCAAAACAGAGAGTAAATCAGACACTTCAAAAGCAGAGAGTAAATCTGATACGAGTAAAACGGAAAGTAAATCCGATACGAGTAAAACAGAAAGTACAACATCAAGTTCACAGACAATTTCTGAAACATCAGCAGTAAGTCCTTCGGAGGAAAACAGCAGACCGACAACATCACACAAAGATGGTGAAGAAGATGAAGTTGTTGTCATTTATCAAAATCTTGATGATTTTGTCGATATGGACTGATTAATCGTTGCAAAAGACTTGCATATTATTGCCATAAGGGTTATAATAGCTTTGCCATACCGAAAGATATCAGGTACAGAAAAGAGAAAGAAGCATATGTTAAAGTAACCGATAGATTTCGGAAAATTTGTACAGGCTGTTTTGTGAACGGCTGTTTTGAGGATGGGGAGATAATATATGAATGACCGTAAATTACCGTTGGAAATTGAAAGAAAGTATCTTATCAGGATACCTGATTTTGCTGTACTGGAACAACAACCTTTGTATATGAAAATTGAAATCGAACAGGCGTATCTCAAGGAACAGGAAAGAACAGCAGGTATGCGTATACGCAAAAGTACTATCAACGGCAAAACAACCTACAAAAAAACTTATAAGAAAAGTATTACTTACCGCACAAGAATAGAAATTGAAGATGATATTTCCGAACAGACATGGAAAGATTTACTGTTCAATATTGACCCTGACAGCATACCGATAAAAAAGACCCGACATTGTTTTATGTATCAGGGACAGTTTTTTGAACTGGATATCTATGAATTTTGGAACGACCGTGCTACACTAGAAATCGAACTCAACAGCGAAGAAGAAGAGGTCATTTTACCGCCATTTATCGAGGTAATCAAGGAAGTAACTGATGATAACCGTTATAAGAATCGTTCATTGTCATATCATGTTGTGCAGGAAGAACTTTGAGTATTACCGACACCAAAATATAGTGAATTGTCTGTTGACAAATACCAAATATAGTGTTACAATAAAAGCGTAAGGTACTTAAAGTCAGAAAAGGAGCAATAAAGAAATGACAAATACAGTAATTGATAATATCAGAATTAATGTAACAGGTGGAGAAATTTCTCAAGAAGAGATGGAAGCCTATGTCAACCATGCTAAATCCAAATTCAGTGGAAAGACAGTCATGGCAATGGATATTGCGGTAGACGGTGAATATGTGGATATTGATTACACCATAGAACCGAAAAAATTTGAAAGAATCCGCAGAATTACAGGTTATCTTGTAGGAACAACAGACCGTTTCAATGACGCCAAGCGTGATGAAGAACATGACAGAGTAAAGCATTCTTTAAGTGGAATGATGGAACAGATTTAATAGACTGACCCAGTAGTAACAGTATTACCGAATGTGATTTGATTATCACATTCGGTAAAGTTGTTTTTAGCCAAATATTGTTATAAAGAGGGTGGTCTTTTTAGCATAATATTGGAAAATGGATGTAGGTTGTTGACGAAATGAAGAATGATGTATTATAATTTGACAGGTGTTGTTACAATACGGTAAATAAGAAAACAGATATGTTATAGTAAGAAAATGAGGAAATATTTTGAACAGTGCTAGTCATAAGAAAATAACGGTTATGCACATTGTGGAATGTGCAGGTGGTGTGGATAGATATTTGAAAAGTTTTCTGAAATATCTTGACCGTGAACAATTTAATACCATTTTGGTTTGTTCGCAACTGTATAAAACAGAAGAGTTTAATTTTTGTACAGATATTGTCGAACAGATACAGATGTCGCATAATCTTAATCTAAAACAGGATAGGGAAAGTATTGTTGCTTTACGGAAACTCATTAAATGCTATTCTCCTGATATTGTCTATACTCACTCCAGCAAGGCAGGAGCATTGGGTAGATTGGCGAATATCGGCATAAAGAGCAAATGTATTTATAATCCGCACGGCTGGGCATTCAATATGCAGGTTGGCAGAAAAAAGCAAATTTTCTATAAGTTTGCCGAAAAATTAATGGCTTCATTTTGTGACAGTATTATCTGTATATCGCAATCCGAGAAACAATCCGCACTGAAACATAAAATCTGTAAAGCGGAGAAACTTCATGTCATTTTCAACGGTATAGATATTACCGCTTACGAAAAACGCAAAACAGAAAATCCCGTCACAAGAGAACATCTGCACATAGAAGAGAATGCATTTGTTGTGGGAACAGTCGGACGGTTATGTCAGCAAAAATCTCCTGATATTTTTGTCAGAATGGCACACGAGGTGATAAAGAAAATCCCGCAGGCTTATTTTCTGATGGTGGGTAGTGGAGAAATGGAAGAAGAAGTGCTTACCTATGCAAAGCAGAACGGATTTGCCGACAGACTGCATATCACAGGTTGGGTAGACAATCCTACTGACTATATCCGATTGTTTGATGTTGCTACATTACTCAGCCGTTGGGAGGGTTTCGGACTGGTCATTCCCGAATATATGCTGTGTCAGAAACCTGTCATTGCTACAGAAGTTGACGCTATTCCCAATATCATAAACGACCATGACAACGGAATATTAATTCCTATGGACGACTGGCAAAGTGCAGGAAAAGCTGTCTGTGAACTTTATGATAATGACCTGTTATATCAAAGATTAGTTGCACAAGGGTTAAAAGATGTTCATGAAAAATACGATGTCAGGCGTGTTGCCAAAGAACATGAGCAGATATTTTTAAATCTGATGAAATGAGAGGAAAACGGTATTGAAAAAGGTAGGAATAGTGTCTTGTTATTTTCAGCCCAATTACGGCAGTATGTTGCAGGCATATGCCACCCAGATGGCACTGGATAAACTGGGATATGATAATGAAACAATCTGTATTGACGGTTTCAACGGTGAAATCAAAAAAGCAAAAATCAAATACTTTGTCAAAGCAAGTCTGACCTCTAAAATTCTGCTGACGAAGATGGGTCGGGCAAAAGATACTGTGGTCAGAAAATTATCCAGAAACGAATATACCCAAAAGACCGCAATCCGTAATGAATGTTTCAAAACATTCAGCCAGAAATACTTTCGTTTATCAGACACCTATCCCTCAAAGGCGATACTTGGTGAAGAATGTCAAAAGAACTATTCCGCTGTACTTGTGGGAAGTGACCAGTTATGGTTGCCCGGAAATATTGCTGCAGATTATTATACATTAAATTTTGTTCCCGAAAGTGTCAACACGATTGCGTATGCCACAAGTTTCGGACAGTCATCATTACCTAAAGACAGTTCCAAACTGGCGAAAGTTTTCTTACAAAAAATAAAACACCTTTCTGTCAGGGAAGAATCAGGACAAAAACTGATAGCAGACCTTACTGGCAGAAAAGTCCCTGTTGTCTGTGACCCCACATTGCTTTTTACAGGGAAAGAGTGGTTATCTATTCAGCAGAAAGAACCCATTGAACAAGGAAATTATATCTTTTGTTATTTTCTGGGAACAAATCCTTTACATAGAAATTTCGTCAGAAAACTCAAAGCCGAAACGGGTTGTGAAGTTGTTATTTTACCCCATATTGATGAATATGTCAAAGAAGATGAAGAATGTTCCGATAAACAGCTCTACGATGTTGACCCCTCAGCATTTCTAAATTTAATACGGAATGCAAAATATGTCTGTACAGATTCATTTCACTGTTCAGTATTTTCAATTTTGTATAAAAGAAATTTTTTCACATTTCGCAGATTTTCGGATAAGAACAAGCAGTCTACCAACAGCCGTTTAGATACCCTATTTCACATTACAGGAATTACAGGAAGGCTGGTCAGCGGTGATGAAGATATAACGGAAGTTCTTTCCCGAAAGACCGATTTCGAAACGGCACATCGTAAATTGGCAGAAATCCGACAGAAATCTTATGATTACCTGATGAACGCATTAAAAGATAACGGAGATACCGACTTATGATAAATATTACCAATAAGAAAGAATGTTGTGGTTGTACAGCCTGTAGGAATATATGTCCGAAAGACTGTATTGTAATGGAAGCGGATAATGAAGGATTTCTGTACCCTCATGTTGACGGAAATAAATGTGTCGATTGTGGATTATGCGAAAAAGTCTGTCCAATATTGAACAGCGAGGCAGAACAACCAAATCCCAATCAGAAAGGGGCAATCGTTGCTCATAAAAATGACGAAATCCTGTTGCAAAGTACATCAGGCGGAGCATTTACTGCTATAGGGGAATACATTATTGAAAATGGTGGTAAAGTATTCGGGGTGGAAATGGACAGTAACTGTCATGTACATCATACCGAAGTGGACACAGTACCCGATTTAATCAAATTCCGCAATTCCAAATATGTACAAAGTCAGCTTGATGACACTTACCGCAAAGTCAAATCTTATCTTGACAAAGGTATTTTGGTTTGTTTCAGCGGAACACCTTGTCAGATAGAGGGATTGCGTCATTTTCTGCATAAAAAAACCTATGAAAATCTAATCCTTGTCGATGTAGTATGCCGAGCTGTACCGTCACCGATGGTCTGGAAAAGCTATACTGATTTTTTGAAAACACAACATGGCAATCTGACCGAAGTCCGTTTTCGAGATAAGGGGTTAGGTTATCAGTATTCCACCATGACCGTAAAATGTCAGGACGGATTTTTCAGTCGTGACGGTATAGAATCAGACGCATGGCTGAGAATGTTCTTTTCGGGAATGATTATCCGTCCGAGCTGTACAGATTGTCGTTTCCGCAGACGCTACAGACACAGTGATTTAACCATTTGGGATTGTTTTAATGTGTCAGATATTTCAAAGTCCTTTGACGAAACCAAAGGGGCTACACGAGTTCTTATTCACTCTCAAAAAGGTGAAAGACTGTTTGACGCAATGAAAAAGTATATGCAATATGAAAATAAAGACCCCGAAATTTTGATTAAAGGTTTGACAGAGCTTTCAAAGTCACCGCAGGAGCATAAAAACAAACAGCAGTTTTTTGCTGATTACCAGACTATGCCGATGGATAAATTACTTCAGAAGTACTATCCAAAAACCGCAAAGGTCAGACTGAAAAAATACGGAAGATTAGCCCTCAATAAATTAGGTCTGGACAGAGCCGTCAAAAAAATGAAAAGAAAATTGAGTTAAAGGGCTACCGCCCTTTAAAATCCTGTTTTAAGGGCTGCCGCCCTTAAAAATCCCGCCAAACTTTTTGAAAAAAGTTTGACCAAAAACTTTAAATTTTCAGAGCTGAATGTTAGCGTAACATTTCAAAAGTGGGTAGAGGGTTCAGGGGTTGGGAACACAGACACTGTGCAAAGCCTCTGATAGGATTGTTAAGGGTAACGCCCTTAACCAAAAAGGAGTTAGTATGTTGAACAAGTTGAAAGTAAGTCGTACAGCTTTTGTTATGTTGCTGGCGATTTTTCCCATAGCGGTTGTAGCAAAATTCTATGAGTACAACTATATGGGAAGTAATGCTTTTATTCTGATTAATTATGTGCTTAGAGGAATTTATGGCGGTGTACTGACAGGGCGGAACTCATTGGATTTTCCCATAAAAATTCTTTCGGTGTTCAGATTTCTTGACCTGAATACTCCACGCAGTTCAGGAATTTTCTGTGCTGTCATCATGAACATTCTATGTTTTCTGATATTTTTGTTTTACAAAAAGCGTTATACTATAGACGAATATGTTTTTATTTATCTTACCATATTTGTTCTTAATCTGATGGTATTCGATTTCAATAAGGATATAATACAGTTTTGTATTATTCTGATTTTATATATGCTGTTGTCTATAGAACGGTTGAATAATATACAGAAAATCTTTGTCTGTTCAGGAGTTTTACTGTTTGAAAGTATTTTTTTCCGCAGTTACTATATACTTGCAGGCGGTTTGACACCGATGATTTTTGTCATGTTGTCTGGGATAACACCGCAGACCAATAAAAAAAATATTGCATTAAGAATTTTATGTATTGTTATTTTTTTCTTTGTGGTTATTTATGCAATGAAATTTATTTCCTATGAAGCCTATGACGAATTAGTTACCCGACGAGATAATATTGAACGCCTGAAAGCTAATACACAGATTACCAATCTTTTTAAAGGTACAAGCTATGCAACTTTCTGTATGAATTACTTTGTCAATTTGATAAGATGTCTGTTTCCGCTGGAAATTTTCACGAAAGGCATACAATTTGTTATTTTCACGATATATGAATTGTATATTTCATTGCACATTATTTTGTCTTTGCGTCACATTACAAAAGAAAATATTGTAAAAATATCTTTTATACTGGCATATTGTATGATGTTGGCAGCGTCTGAGGCAGATTTTGGTACATTTGTCAGACATCAGTCTGTAATGGCAATTTTTTATCTGTATATGATTACGCAGAACAACAGCGGAAGAAAAACATTATGTTTAATCCGTCAATATTCGGAAAAAGATGTTAATCCGTCAGTTTCTATGTTGTCATCGGACAATGGAATTAAAAGATATAAACTGTAGGAGGAAAGAGTTTTGCAGAAATTTCTGAAAAAATATCAGACCATGTCCACCCCTGCAAAAGCAGGATTGTGGTTTGTGGTATGCAGTTGTTTTCAATCGGGAATTAAATTTTTATCGTTGCCAATATTTGCTAATATCATGACAGTAGATGACTATGGAACAGTTACTTTGTATACTTCATGGATGTCGGTTATTTTTATTTTTGCCACATTGGCACTTGGCAGGGCGAACGGTGTATTTTATGTGGCGATGGTACGCTATCCAGATGACAAAGATGTCTTTACGACAGCTATGCAGGGACTTACCGTTGTACTTTGTGTTATCAGTTTTATTCTGATAGATTTAAGTACACTGATTTTCGGGGACTGGATGAGTATAGGGGTCAGTCAGTACAATGCCATGTGTATAGACCTGATAGGTTACGGAATAATGCTTTTGTGGTCGTTGAGAATGAGATACGATTATCAATACAGACCCTTGTTACTGATAACCTTTATTTATTCAGCGAGTACGATTTTCATACCTGTTCTGGGGGTAGTATTCTGTCCTGATGGAATATCTCCTGCCGACATGAAAAACTGGTGTGGAGCAATCGCATCTTTTCTGGTAGGCATGGTTACCTTATTTCATTCTTTGAAGAAGAGCCGAAAACTTGTTAATCTGAAATACTGGAAATTTGCTTTTTCGTTCAATTTACCATTGATACCGCATTATCTTTCCAATGTTATTCTGGTACAGTCCGACCGTATCATGATAGCAGAGATTGTCAGCAAAACGGCAGCCGCAATTTACAATGTAGCCTATACACTTGGGGTAGCAGCACAGGTAATCACACAGGCATTAATCAATGCGGTTAATCCATGGATGTATCAGAAAATGAGCAAAGGTGAAGGGAATACTGTCCGAAAAGCCATATATCCTTTACTGGCACTTGTTGCGGTATTGATTATAGGCATATGTCTGGTTATGCCTGAAATTTTCACGATTGTCTTTCCTGAAAAATATTCGGAAGCCTTAGATGTCATACCGCCAGTAGCGGCAGGTGTTTTATGGGCATTTATTTTCAATATGTATGCCAGCATAGAGTTGTATTTTTCAGGTAACAAACTGGTATCACTTTCCTCGTTTACAGGAGCGGCAATCAACATTATCATGAATCTTTGGCTGATACCGATTTTCGGTTTTGTAGCGGCGGCGTATACCACATTACTCAGCGATATTATTTATGCGTTCATGCACACGCTGTTTGCCAAAATGCTTCTCAGAAAAAATATGCCCGATACAGATGTTATTCCGTTTGTACCCGTATGGGCGATAGGAATTGTTTCTACATTGTGTTGTTTTTGCATACTGTTGTTATATCCATATCCTGTTGTCCGTTATATTGCCGTTTTCATCGTACTGACGGTATGTTTCATCAAACGCCGTTCGATTAAGAAAGTTTTAAAATTCAAGTCAAAATAAAAAGTTAAAGGGCATTGCCCTTTAAAATCCCATCAGGGGCGTTGCCCCTGAACCCCACAAACTTTTTGAAAAAAGTTTGACAAAAACTTTTCTGGCTCACTTCGTTCGGACTGTTTATCCAAAGTTCGGCGGTGACAATTAAAAGTTTTTTGTCCACTTTTTTTCAAAAAAGTGGGCAGGATTTTAAAGGGCGGCAGCCCTTTAACAAGGAGAGATTGTGAAATATGAAAAAATCAAAAAGTGCCGTACTCAATCTGGACGGAAAGTCCAAACATATTGCCGTAAGTCTGATGAAACCGTTTGCTAACCGTTTTGTTTTGCTGAACCCTAAAAACAGAGCAAAGAAAAATCGTGTCAATCTCAATTACTGGGCAGGAAATCCTAATCTTGGAGATGCGATATCTCCTGTTGTTGTGGAATATATGTTGTCTTTAAAAGGTGCAGATTTATCCAAAAAAGTTACGGGTACAAAACATTTATATGCGATAGGCAGTGTTATTACAGCAGGTATACAGGACGGTACAGTATGGGGGAGTGGGATTTTGTATACGACTTTGGGTTATCGTATCAAGAACCGCAATCTGGATATCAGAGCGGTGAGAGGACCTGTGACAAGAATGATGTTGATGGAATACGGTTATGATGTTCCTGAAATTTACGGTGACCCTGCTACTTTGATGACAGAAATTTATTTTCCGAAAAACAGTGAGAAAAAATATAAATACGGAATTGTTGCTCATAAAAACGGGTCAAAATATCTGAGCAATCCTGAAGTGTTGGGGGAAAGTTACAAGCTGATTGATATCAAGACAGATGACTACAAAACTTTTATTGATGATTTACTAAGTGTAGAATATGTCATATCGTCAAGTCTGCACGGAATTATACTGGCGGAATCTTATGGAATACCCGCCATGATGGTACAACCTGATTTCAGTATGTTCAAATACTATGACTGGTACGGAGCAACGAACAGGTCGGAATTTCCTGTAATTAAATCGTTGGAAGAAGTAAAAGAAAAAGAATTTTTACCTGTTCCTGACCTTTCTGAGATGAGAAACCGTCTGAAAAAAGCCTTTCCATATGATTTGTTTGAAATATGAGAAAAAGGTGTTGTAAAAAATAATATCCGAAAAAAGAAAAGGCACATAATCGACTATACAGACGGTATGTGCCTTTTTTATCAAACGATGATGATATACGGATTTTTAGTTTTATCGAGTGCATTGAGATAAGCGACCATCATATCTTCGGAAACGCCTACACAACCTGCAGTTGGTGAATAAGATACATGGAGAAATATTGCTGAACCTTTTCCGACACCGTTATCGTACAGTTTATTTTCGCCCATGTTGAAATTAATGACAAAACCGTATCGGTAAGCATAATAATATTCTATCATATGTTCAGCACTGTTCCAACCATCTTTAACAAAGCCCTCTACTTTTTGATTATAGAACTTTGATTCAGGGTCATCAACCCAATAAGTCTTGTCAGTGACCTTAAAGATATCGAGATTAGTTAATGGTTTATCATCGATATAAAAAGCCTCACCGACACTGTACATACCATAAGGCGTTTTATAACTGCCCTCATAAGATTCATCACTGACCCCTTCACTACCGACAAATCCTTCTGTATCCAAACCACTGCTTTTCCAAAGACCGTTCTCATTTTTTTCATACAGAGAAATGGTTGCAAGGTTAGTATCATGTGAGCTGACGGTGATAATCTGCTGACAATCAACTTCCGCAAGTGTCTGGAGAGAGTAATTGTTCTCTTCAAGGAAACCGACAAGATTTTGGTCATCGGTATCAGGAGGGATAGTGTCAGCTTCCGTAGGAGCTACCGCTGTTGGAACAAGAGGAGAAGTTTTCTTTTCTGTGGGGACAGTTGTTGCAGGGGAGGTAGGAGCAGATGTTTTTTTAGTGGTAGGTTTTTCTGTAGGGACAACAGTACTTTTAGATGTTGTAGCACGGGGAGTAGTACTTTTTTGAGTAGGTTTCTGAGTTACCACTTCCGTACTTTTCTGAGTACTTTTTTCGGTAGCTTTTTTATTTTTGGCAGTGGTACTTTTCTGAGTACTTTTTTCGGTAGAACTTATAGTAGTTTCCGAAGGACTATCCTTTTGTGAAGTTTTGCTATCTGTTGTTGTATCGTTGGCAACAGGCAATGTGTTTGATGAGGGCAGAAGTATAACTGCCAGAACAATACCCACAATACAGACAGCTACAAGAGGTAAGATAATCAACAACTTTTTTTTCATATTTACATCATTCCTTTATCTGGTTTAAGGGGGTGCTACTCTTAAAAATCCTGACCGTTTTGGGTTCAATATGTTCGGATTGTTTATCAGAGTGTCAGCTATGACAACTGAAAGTTTCGGTCAAGCCTTTTTAAAGGCTTGTGGGGTTCAGGGGCAAAGCCCCTGATAGGATTGTTAAGGGCAACGCCCTTAACCTGTTGTTGCAGGTGAAGTTGCCTTTTGAGGTTCGAACACTTCGATAATGTTGAAATCTTTATCATAAAATTCCGAACCGTAATTTTTAAGACTGATATTTTTCTGAATATCCTTTATACTTTTACCGTTTTCCGTATCAAAATAGATATCGCTGTTTTCATCAAGATGGTTATTTTTTCCCACACGCAACGGATTAGTACGGATAGCGACATAGGTTGTGCCTGTATCTGTTTCGCCGTCAGCCATAGGAGAAAATCCTGACGCAAGACTTGATTGAGGAGCATGACAGACAAAATTTGTAGTAATTTTGTAATAAGCAATCAGACTATTGTTATTCAAGTCATCAAGGGTATAGATATATTGATAGCTATCCAGCTTATAAGTAGATTCATAATCAAAATATTCAGAATTAAGTTGTCTTTTTTTACCGCTGGAGAAACTATAATCATAATCCGTAATATAGTAGCTGTTAAGGATTTTATTTTTCATTTCCTTATTCATTTCCTCACGCAGTGCGGAGGTATCTATACCACTAAGAGAATTTCTTGCACCTGGTAAATTCTTCACATCAAAAGTTTTTGTTTCTTCTTTCAGAAAGAAACCTTCTTCTTCCAAAGCAAGCTGAGGAGTTGCCTTGATGGTAACGATATCACCGTTTTTGAGATTTTCGGTTTTATCAGGTACAAATTTAATCCATGCTTTTGTGTTTTTGGAACACTTACTGCTATCCATATTGATTTTTCCCTTACCGTTTTCACCCGAAAAAGTCACCTTAAAATTCTGGAAAGCGTCAAGAGGTTGTCCGTCAGTAAGATTTCTGGCGGTACAAATCAATTCCGTGTCTTTGATATCGACATTGATGTTAGCAGCAAGCGTTTCATCATAGTCAGCAATGACAGTAAAATCCTTACCATTAGTCAAAGTCCCTTGTTGTTTTTCGTCTGCCAGATGAAAAGTCATTGTATTGAGTAATTTTTCAATATCACTGTAATGTTCATTTTCCTTATGTTTAGCGAGTTCAGTATTGATGTGTTCCTTATTGAGAACAAACTCCGCTTTTCCGTGACCATTACAACCACTTAACTGCACTTCAAAAAGTTTAGCAGAACTCACACTGATTTCTGTTCGTTTGTTGCAACCGCCAAATACCAGAACTGTAAGACACATAATTATCGCCAATAATACCGTATACTTTGTTTTTTTTCTGCCTTTGCCCAAAAAATTCATTTTTTCCCCTCTGTTTCTTAGAAAGTCGCCACCTTTTGGATTATAGCATATTTTCAGAATGTCAACAACGAAAATCTTACAAAATTCACTAAAATTTTACATAATTCTTCAATTAATCAGGAATCTGACGATACAGTGTCATTTTTATTTTGCCATCTTCTGTAAAATCCTGCCAGAACTGCCCCTGAAATATTATGCCAGACAGAAAAGACAGCACCAGGAACGGTAGCCATTGCCAGTTGAGAAAAAGCCGTACCTGCCAGACCCGTAGCCAGACCAGAATTTTGCATACCGACTTCTATAGACATTGCCTTTATTTTTTCAGGGGACATTTTGAACAGTTTCCCCACACCGAAACCGCAGAGATATCCTAAAAAGTTGTGCAGTACGACTACCGCAAAAATCAGCAGACCACTACTCAGAATTTTTTCAGCATTGTGCGAAACCACTGCACCGACAATCATACAGATAGCAATAGCAGAAATCATTGGTAGTATGGTTACCGCCTTTTGTGTAAAACGACCGAAAAATTTATTGATGACAAATCCAAAAGCAATCGGTACGATAATGACTTGTACAATAGTCAAAAACATACTTATCACATCAACATGAATAGTTGTGCGTAACAAAAGGTAGGTAATCGCAGGAGTAAGAACAGGGGCAAGCAATGTATTGATGCTTGTCATTCCGACCGAAAGAGCGACATCACCCTTAGCAAAGTAGGTGATAACATTACTTGCCGTTCCTCCGGGACAAGTTCCCACCAGAACGACACCAGCAGTCAATGCGGGGTCAAGATGAAACAGACGGCTTAATCCAAAAGCAAGCAACGGCATAATAGTAAATTGAGCAATGCACCCCAGAATAATATCACGGGGGCGTGTAAAGATAAGGGCAAAGTCTTTTGGTTGTAAACTCAGTCCCATGCCGAACATAATCAGCATAAGCAGATAATTTACCCAAGAAGTTTCTATCCAAAGGGTAGAGGCAGGCAAAAATAATGACAGTCCCGCTACAGCAAGCACAATCAATGCCATATATTTACCGAAAATATCACTGATTTTTTCTAAAATTTTCATGATAAAATCTCCGTATCACATACTGTCAGGAGCATTGATTTTCAGCATAGTCAGAACATTTTTGATAACGGTTTTTGTAGCAACACACAAATTCAGTCTTGCTTGCATAAGGCTTTCATTATCGCCCTTTACACGGCAGGCATTATAGAATTTATGGAACAAAGCGGCAAGATGTAAAACATATTTAGTAATTTTAGTCGGGTCATATTCTTTGGCAGAAGCAATAATTTCGTTGGTATAATCAGCGATATAAGAGATTAACTCTTTTTCTTCGGGAGCAGTGAGTAAAGCAAATTCCTCATCGCTACATTCACGGACAGTAATGCCGTCATTTTCCAGAGCTTTGAGAATACTGCAAATTCTTGCATGGGCATACTGTACATAATAGACAGGGTTTTGAGAATCCTGTGTAATTGCCAAATCAATATCAAAATCCATCTGGGTATTTGCCTCACGCATATTGAAGATGAACCTTGCAGCGTCAACAGAAACTTCTTCGATGAGGGTACTTAATGTTACAGCTTTTCCTGAACGCTTAGAAACTTTATAGACTTCACCATCTTTTATCAGACGAACCATCTGCATAATAATGATATCAAGTCTATCGGGATTAACTCCCAATGCCTGCATAGAGGCTTTGATACGGGGGATATAGCCGTGATGGTCAGCTCCCAGAATATCAATAGCGACATCATAATTACGGGTAACCAATTTATTGTAGTGATAAGCAATATCAGGCACCAGATAGGTGGGAATACCGTTAGCACGCATCAACACACGGTCTTTATCGTCACCAAAAGCGGTAGTTTTAAACCACAAAGCTCCGTCAAGTTCATAAGTATAGCCAGACTGTTTCAGCTTTTCAATGATATCCTTTACCGCACCGCTATTATGTAAGGTACTTTCCAGAAACCAGTTATCATATTCAATGCGGTATTTTTGAAGGTCTTTTTTGAGGTTGGCAATATTGATAGGCAGTGCAAAATCACAAAGAGCTTTTCTGCGTTCTTCAGAGGGGACATTCACATATTTATCCCCATAAAGATTGTTGAAATTCTTAGCGTGTTCGATGATATCCGCACCCTGATAAGCATCTTCAGGCATAGTAACGGCATTATCATAGATTTGTAGATAACGGACTTCCAGAGAAGTTTTGAATTTTTCAATCTGATTACCTGCATCATTGACATAAAATTCTCTTTGCACATCATAGCCCGCATTTTGTAAGACGCTTGCCAGACAATCTCCTAAAGCACCTCCACGAGCATTACCGATGTGCATAGGACCTGTAGGGTTAGCGGAAACAAATTCTAATAAAATTCTTTTCCCCTTACCAAAGTCAGACTTACCGTAATTTTCTTTTTCAGCGAGAACTGTTTTAATCACCTGTGCATAATAACGGCTGTCAAGAAAAAAATTAATAAACCCTGCTCCAGCAACTTCCACTTTAGCAATGAAAGTATTTTCGAGAGAGAGATTTTCCATAATAATGTTAGCAATATTTCTTGGAGCAGTTCGAAAAACTCTTGCACAAGCCATAGCGACATTAGTAGCCAAATCACCGTTTTTCTTATCCGCAGGAACTTCAATAACAAATTCAGGGATTTCTGCTTTGGCAAGTTGTCCTTTGGCAACCGCTTTTTCTATAGCGTCAAGAATTTCCTTTTTGAGGCTATTCAGGACATTTTGAAATACATCAGACATAATATTTTTCAACCCTTTCTAAAAAATTAAGCCATCAATTTTTCCTTACATTGATAGCAAATGTATTTTCGCTGACGACAGTAGAATCAAAATCCAAAGTATATTCCACCGAAATTTTACCGCCCGAATTATTCATATCAATATCCATTTTTTTAGTATAGATACCCACAATCACCGAACCGAGCGGAGTAGGATAATAGCACTGATGTCTTTTATCCAGTTCAAGAATAAGCTGACCTTTAAGGTCACCGTTTCTGATAATAGAAATCTGTTTGTTTTCCACTTTAATCATAGTAGTAAGATGTACGGACGGATTATCAGGGTCATATTCTTTATAGCGGATAAGTCTGTTACCCGTTTTGGTAGACATATATCCACCGACAGTGGTAAAGCTGATAGTATCTTTTTCAGCATTTTCGGGAGTTTG
Source organism: uncultured Ruminococcus sp. (assembly GCA_902762375.1). Taxonomy (GTDB): domain Bacteria; phylum Bacillota; class Clostridia; order Oscillospirales; family Acutalibacteraceae; genus CAG-964. The sequence goes on from CACWNY010000004.1 coordinate 80,397, forward strand.
TGTGCCAAGAATATCAATCAAAAAATTTTCGTTCTGATTTTTCGCTTGCATGATAAAAAATCTCCTTAACTCAAGAAATTTGAATGATTAATAATGTTCAATTTTAATTTGCTGGACATTGCTGACAGCCTTTCCCAGAAAAATACCAGCAATTTTACTGAAGTTATCCAGATTATCACTTACATAATATTCGCAGGTACCGTGTTCTTTCTGAGGATTAGCGAGATGATATTTTTCGATAAGGTGAAGGGCATATCTGGCTGTTTCCCGACCTGAATCTATCAGAGCAACATTTTCCCCCATCACATCAGCGATAACATCACGCAGAATGGGATAATGTGTACAGCCTAAAATCAAAGTATCCACCTGATTTTTCATCAGTATGGCAAGATATCTTTCTACGACTGTTCTGACCACAATATCATTTCGGTCAATAAAGCCGTTTTCAACGAGGGGAACGAACAGTGGGCAATCCTGTTGAAATACCTGTAAATCAGGATTAATACGCTGGATAGCTTTTTTGTAAGACGAACTGTTGATGGTAGCCGTTGTACCGATAACGCCAATTTTCCCGTTTCTGGTAGTTTTGGCAGCAGTGACAGCGGTAGGTTTGAGTACACCTGTATAAGGAATATGAAATTCCTGACCCAAATCGCCTGCCACAGAACTCACTGTACCGCAAGCAGCGATGAGTATTTTAATATCTTTAGATTGTAAAAATCTTGCGTCCTGCATGGCATAGCGTGTGATAGTTTCCCGACTTCTGTTACCGTAAGGAACTCTTCCTGTATCACCGAAATACACAATATTCTCATGGGGAAGAAATTGAGCCAGTTCTTTGACGGCGGTTAGACCGCCAAGACCACTGTCAAAGACACCTATTGCCGAATTTTCGGACATAGACAATCAACCTTTCATAAAAAATATAGGTTTACCAGTGCTAAGCACATTCCGAAACCTAATTTTAACACATAGATTTAATTGGTGCAACAGATAATTTGAAAAAATATAGTGACAAATGCAAAAAATAACGGTATAATATCCGTATAAAACAAACAAAAGCAGAAGACGAGGAATGATAATATGAACTACAGTTTTATGGACACCATCACCGAGCGAGTAGCAGAAGTACTGGAACCGAAAGGCTATCAGAAACAGAATGTAGAAACCGATAAGGATTATGCTGCACTGTTCACAGGAGAAAGCAATGCCTATATGGTGGTATACAATGCCAAAAAGCAACTGACCGCTTTAAAAGTTTGCGGTATGGATGATGGACAACCTGATAATCAATGGAAAAGTATCAGTACATGGATTTTCAATCCCGAAACTGACGGCAACAAGGAAATCAACAGTATAGCTAACGATTTTACCGATTTTCTTGCAGGAGGAAAGCCGAAAATCACTAACAAAGGCAAAAAGAAAAATAAGAACAGTGATGATGGTAATGCTGACCCGAAATTTTTCTGTAAAAGAATGGTGAATGTATTTCCACAGTTGAAAGAAGAAATCTGGGCAGAAGAAGACGGTTATGACCCTTTTCGGGGAGTTACTTTTACAGAAGAACACATCGTACCTAAAGTCAGTCAGCTTATGCAGACAGGCAATAAACAGGATATACAGAAACTGGCAAATATTCTCAACACGCAGTATTCAGCAGGAGATTTAAGTACACGCTCTATTATTACGATAGTTGTACTCAACAGTATCAAGCCTGAAGATGAAGAAAAAATTGAAGAATACCTCAGTGAAGACCTCGCCAAAGCGTGGAAATTTGCCAGACCTTACCGTACAAAGAAAGTTAAACCCGAAAAAGTAAAGCCGATAAAACCGTCAATGATGGAACGCTTAGGAGAACAATAATTTCCACTTAGAACACAGTGAACCGTAAAAGTTTTCCTGCTGAGCAGTCAGGCGTATTTTATGAAATGCGTAATTATAGAAAAATAACCTATAGCTATGACAATTAAAAGTTTTTGTCCACTTTTTTCAAAAAGTGGGCAGGGTCAAGGGGCGGCAGCCCCTTGTGGGATTTTAAAGGGCGAAGCCCTTGTGGGATTTTAAAGGGCGAAGCCCTTTAACGGATAAAAATTCAAAACAAAAATAAAAAATTACAGGAGTGACAAAAAATGGAATATATTTTCAGTAACAGAGTAAACAGTTTAAAACCGTCAGCAATCAGAGAAATCTTTAAATATGCAGCAGACCCCGAAGTAGTATCGCTTTCGGCAGGAAATCCCGCACCTGATGCATTTCCGTGCAAGGCAGTAGCAGAAATTTCCGCTGAAATTTTCAGCAAACGCCCTATTGATGCTTTACAGTACAGTGTAACGGAGGGTTATGTACCGCTTAGAAATCACCTTAAACAATATATGAAAGAAAAATATCATATTGGTACAGAAACTGATGATTTAATTATCACATCAGGAGCCCAGCAGATAATGGATTTAGCCACGAAATCCTTGTGTAATGAGGGAGATGTAGTCATCACCGAAGCACCAAGTTTCATTGGTTCGCTGAACACATTCCGTTCATACAATGCGAAACTTGTAGGTATTCCTATGGAATCTGACGGTATCAACACAGACATTCTGGAAGAAAAATTGCAGAGTGAAAAAAATGTCAAATTTATATATCTTATCCCGAATTTCCAGAACCCGTCAGGTGTGACCATGAGTTTTGAAAAAAGAAAAAAGGTCTATGGACTTGCTAAGAAGTACGGTGTACTTATTCTTGAAGATAATCCTTACGGAGATTTGCGTTATTACGGAGAAGATATTCCCTCTATCAAATCCCTTGACACAGACGGAATAGTGATTTATTCAGGGTCATTTTCAAAGGTACTTTCTCCTGGTATAAGAGTGGGATATTGTGTTGCTCCCTCTCCAATCATACAAAAGATGGTGGTATGTAAACAGGGAGAAGATGTCCATACAAATATCTGGTCACAGATGGTAGCCTATGAATTTATGACAAAATACGACTTTGAAGGTCATCTGGAAATGTTGAGAAATCTTTATCGCAGAAAAGCACAGTTTATGATGGATTTACTTGACAAACACCTTGCTCCTTATGTCACTTATGATAAAATTGACGGAGGATTATTCATCATGTGTAAGTTGCCTGATGATATAGATATGCTGTCATTTTGCAAAGAGGCGGTATTAAGAAAAGTCTGTGTTGTACCCGGAAACGCATTTTTAACAGACGAAAATGAAGAATGTCATACATTCCGTGTCAATTTCTCTACCCCGACAGATGAACAACTAGAAAAAGGTGTCACCATACTTGGAAAACTAGTCAAAGAACTTTGTGAAAAGGAAGCGTAATCATTCATGCAACAGACAGAAACGAAAGAAAGAAAAAAAGTCATTTTCAGTGCGATACAACCCACAGGGACATTCACACTTGGTAACTATTTAGGGGCAATCAGAAACTGGATTCCCTTACAGGACGAATTTAACTGTATTTATGCTCTTGCCGATTTACACGCTATCACCGTAAGACAAGACCCGAAAAAGTTTCGTGAAAACATCTATGAAGCCTATGCTTTACTTTTAGCGTGCGGAATTGATTTGGAAAAGAGTTTGTTTTTCATACAAAGTCATGTCAATACACATTCGCAGATAGCATGGTTACTGAACTGTTACACGCAATTTGGCGAACTTTCCCGAATGACGCAGTTCAAAGACAAGTCCGCAAGACACACAGATAATATCAATGCAGGTTTATTTACCTATCCGTCACTCATGGCGGGAGATATTTTACTTTATCAGACCGATATGGTGCCTGTAGGTGCAGACCAGATGCAACATCTTGAACTTGCCCGAAACATTGCCGAACGCTTTAACGGAATTTACGGCAATGTATTCAAAGTTCCCGAAGGATTTACCCCGAAGGTAGGAGCGAGAGTGAAATCCTTGCAAGACCCTTCTAAAAAAATGAGTAAGTCAGACGAAAATGCCAATTCCTATATTGCTATACTGGATAAACCCGAAGTCATTATGAAAAAATTCAAGAGAGCGGTTACAGACAGTGAAGCCTGTGTAAGATATGCAGAGGGGAAAGACGGTATCAATAATCTTATGGGAATTTATTCGGCGGTCACAGGTAAGAGCAATGCAGAAATTGAACAGGAATTTGACGGTAAGGGTTATGGAGATTTCAAAACGGCAGTCGGTGAGGCAGTCGTTGAAGAATTGCGACCCATTCAGGAAAAATTCGGAAAGTACATACAGGATAAAGCCTATCTGAAAGAATGTTATGAAAAGTCCGCTGATATTGCCTGTAAAATTTCTCAAAGAACGCTGGATAAAGCAATGAAGAAAATAGGATTTGTTCTAAAATGAAGAAATTCTCTCAAACAATTATCGTGAACATTATCTCTGTTGCGGTAATAGGAATAATGGTGCTTGTTTCTGAACTGATACACTCCAAAGAAGTTATATTCCCCGAAATATCCGCTATCAGTCTGGGGGCATTGATTTCTCCGAAATTTGCATGGAACACTTCCAAAGCAAAAATGATAATCTGTATTACTGTATGTGCTGTATGCGGTTATAGTATTTCGGTATTTTTGCCACTAAATATTTATTTTAAATTACTGATTGCCTTTATCATCGGAAATATTGTGCTGATATTTTCCAGAACAAGTTTTGCTCCAATGCTTTCGGCTATCATATTGCCAGTAATTCTCAAAACAGACAGTATTATTTATCCTATATCTGCTTTCAGTCTTACTGTAGTCATCGTTGCATTGCTGTATCTTTTTGAAACAACGGGTATAAAAGGAACATATTTCTATGAACCTAATACCATCAATCTCAAAAAAGACAGTATTGCTTTTTTTAAAAGATTTGTGATTTACGCCATACTGTCTTATATATCCGTCATCAGCAACTGTATGATAGCATTAGCACCGCCGTTGGTTGTTGCTTTTACAGAACTTTGCAATCCGAACAGTAAAGCAAGAAAATACCCTGTCAATATTTGTTTTATCATGATGATTTCCGCATTTACAGGAGAGATGACCCGACAAATTTTCTGTACTTTATACGGTTTGCCGTTATTTATGGGAGTAATTGTGGCAGTTAGTATCATGATTATCATATTGGACACACTCAAGATTTATATTCCGCCCATGCTTGCGATTACCACATTGGCATATCTTGTTAAAGCCAATACGGTTCCCTATACTGTACAGATAACTGTAGGTTTTTCGTTGTTAATGTTGTGTGCGATAGTGCTGTTTAAAGATAAAAAGCCCGTTCTGAGCGATAATAAATGACTTTGTTTTTTATTTTTATCATTTTTATGTTTAAGGGCTTTGCCCTTAAAAATCCCACAAGGGGCGTTGCCCCTTGACCCCACGAACTTTTTGAAAAAAGTTCGACAAAAACTTTTAATTGTCATAGTAGCGGAACAATCCGACACCGTAAGCCATAAAAGTTTTTTGTCCACTTTTTTTCAAAAAAGTGGGCGGGATTGTCAAGGGTGCAACCCTTGACACAGGATTTTAAAGGGCGGAAGCCCTTTAACCCAAAAATTCCAAACAAAATTTGCGACAGCAAATTTTGACATTATCTTTTAAAGGAGTGAATACACAATGGATTTTTTAACATTGGCTCAAGAGAGATACTCATGCAGAGGATTTGAAGAAAAGTCTGTTGAGGAAGAAAAAATTCAGAAATTACTGGAAGTTGCCAGAATAGCACCTACAGCAGTGAATTATCAACCGCAAAGAATACTGGTCATTACCGATAAAGAAACGATAAACGCCTTAGAAACAAGCAACTGTACACGATACACTTTCAAAGCACCGTTGTTAATGGTCATATGTTATGACAAAACCGTATCATGGAAAAGACGGTATGACGGTATGGAAATGGGAATGGTAGACGCAAGTATTATCACCACTCATATCATGCTGGAAGCAACAGAATTAGGCTTGGGCAGTACATGGGTAGGGTCTTTTGACCCAAAAATTGCCAGAGAAGTTTTATCTATCCCCGAAAATTATGAACCTGTTGCCTTGTTGCCGATTGGCTATCCGTCAATGCAACCGAGCAACCGCCATCTTCAACGAAACAATATCAACGATTTTGTTTTCAGAGAGAAATTCAATTCATAACCAGAACAAAAGCGGATTACCTTTCATTTTTTTGACAGATGAGAGGTAATCCGCTGTGTTGATAAAGAAAGCAAATCAAGAAAGGGCGGTTGGATTTTATGAAACGAAAATTAAAAATTTCTATATGTATAATTTTGTCCGTTGTGGTGATATGTGCAGGAGGATTTTTGATTTATGTCAACATTTGCTATCAGGCTGATGAAACCGCAAAATCTGTTATTTCTGACGATAAAGTTAATATCTCTCAGAACGATGACATGATGGTATTCATGCCAAAAAATCCCGAATACGGTTTGATTTTCTATCAGGGAGGAAAAGTAGAATATGATGCTTATTCCCCTTTAATGTATAAACTTGCCAAACAGAATATTCTTTGTGTTGTTGTAAAAATGCCGTTTAATCTGGCAATGTTCAATATCGGTGGTGCAGATGATATACAATCTCTTTATCCAAATATAAAACACTGGTATATGTGTGGTCATTCTTTGGGAGGGGCTATGGCAGCTTATTATATTGAACAGCATAGCAGTGATTTTGATGGAATAATTTTTCTAGCCGCCTATTCAACCGCTGACCTTAGTAACACTAATCTTAATGTACTGTCCGTTTACGGCAGTAACGACAAAGTGTTAAATCTTGAAAGCTATCAGGAAAATTTTTCACATTTACCGAATACTACTAAAGAATTAGTGATTGATGGTGGTTGTCACGCTTATTTTGGCAATTACGGAGTACAAAGCGGTGACGGTATGGCAACAATTTCTCCTGACGAACAGCAGAAACAAACTGTTGATTTTATCATCAATAATCTAAAAAGATGATATTGTTATGGAAAGGAAGTGATTTAGAGTTATGCAAAATTTGATAAATGCCTTACTGTCGGCGGACGATGATTACCTTACGGCTTTGAGTAACAAAGGCACTTTAAAGCGTGCTTACAAAGATTTACAAAGTACAGAAATTTCTGCGGAATATCTTGACGACTGTGTTTGTGTGAGTGTGTCAGGCGAAAAATGTACGATTGTTCCCACGCTTGCCGAAAGCAAATGTACTTGTCCGTCGAGAAGTATATGTCGTCATATTATCACAGCTATTTTGTGGTTGAAAAATAATTTTTTAGAAAAAGACGAAAGCGAAAATATACCCGTTGCGGAAAATACCGTAACTGTCGAAACCGTTTCCGAAGAAACTACTGAAATTTCTTTACCGCAAAATCTGACAGATGAACTTTCCGCTTTCCCTATTAAAGAAATTCAGAAAGCAATGAAAAAGCGGTATTACAATGCGTTTCTGGAAAAAGCCGAAAAAGGAATTTTTCCCCATATGGAAGAATTGCGAATGGTGACGGTAGATATTCCTGAAGAAAATGTGATAGTCAAACTCATTAATCCGTTGGAATATTCCGCTTGTACCTGTCACAGTAAAGAAATTTGTCGACATAAAGCTACAGCTATTTTGACATGGCAATTAAAACATCATATTGTCAATCTGAAAGATATTAAAATCAATGATGAAAAAACGCTCAATATAGATATTGCTGATATTCACGATACAGCACAGTATACCTATCAGTTTTTAGCGGATATTTTAAGTAACGGTCTGGTAAGAATTTCTGATGACATTGTAGAAAACACCGAAAGTATAGCAGTAATGTGTCATAATTCAAGATTGGCGAACTGCGAAAGAATGACAAGAGAAATTAAGAACCGTCTGCAAGCCTATGTACTGCGTAAACCTGAATTTAAGGCAGAAAATTTATTTTCGCTGATAATAGAAACGCTGTTGTTGTTACGCAAGATATTGCATACCAAAAATGCCGAAACATTGAATACCTGTCTTGGAGAATTTAAAAGCACCTATGAACTTTTTGACAGTATTGAAATTATTCCGATTGCGTGGCGGAAATTTTCGTCTGTTGCGGGATATAAGGGAGAAATTTATTATTTTCTCAACAAAGATACCCATTCAGAAAACAAATATCTGACTTATTCAGATATACGCCCTGATTTTTATGAGAATACCCGAAAAAAAGGTGTATCGCAAGCCCCTTGGGGACTGTTTGGAACGGTTCGGGAACTTGCAAAATCGGAAATGCGGTTAAGATTGCCGAAACTGTCAGACGGAAAAATTTCAGCGTCCAATGAAACTTCAGCCACGATTACAAACAAAGTCAATCTCAATCAGAAAGCCGTTTATGAAAATATCTATACCGACTTTTCTAAAATGGTATACGATATTTTTTCCAAAGAAAAAGCACCCGAAAAAGAAACCGACTGTCTGGTAATGTTTGCGATAAAAAAATGTATCCGTTCAGAATTTGATGATATTGAACAGACGCAGAACATTGTAGTTGAAGATAACTTTAATCACACGCTTACCATAAAGGGACGCTATTCAGCGGAGAACAAAGAATTTATCAGTCAGTTGATTTTCATAGGGGAAACTATGCTGAAAAACACCAACAAATTGCTGTTCAATAAACAGTTTGTGATTTTCGGCAGTATCTATATGGAAAACGGAAAAGTTTTCATTTATCCTATGGCAGTATTTGACAATATTAAAATTCAGATGTATAATAATGATAGTGAAATTTCACTATCATCAATTCCCATAATGAAACACAGTGATTATTTTTTTGAACTGTTTAAAGAGATAAAAGAAATGCTTTGCGATATTATCCAGTGCGGAATTAACTCATTTGATTTGTACGGTCAGATTGACAATTACGCTTTGGAAAGTGAGCAATCGGGATTGCTTATGCTGGCGGAAAAATTAAAACAGTTAAGCGAAAGTCTGCAAGCGAAAAATCACACCTTGAACACTGACAATACAAAAATTATTCCGTTGATTTGTGATATTTACCGTTATGTCTGTACAGGTCAGCAAAAAACAGAACTTGGTATAGCTTTAGAAAATTTGACGATAAAGGAGATTGATACACCATGAACTTACTTTCAGGCAACGCAGGAAAAGATTTGGAAATGAAGCAACTGATGTTGGACTCTCTTGCACAGGGATTATCCTCGACAGAAATGGAAACGGCTGAAAAATTCTTTGATTTTTCCAAAGAAATGAATATCAGCTTACTTGACGGTTTGACATTCAGAGAAACAAAGTTTTTCCGAACAGACAAAATACAGAATGTTTTGCGGTCACTCGTTTATTATCATAAAAGTTCCGAAACTAATTTTAAATATGCTGATAGATACATATTATTTTTGGATAAGATTTTCTGTAATTATATGTTTCCACTATTTACCAATTATTTTTATTACAGCAGTGCAAATGGACTTGATGGAGTTTTATTTGGGGAATATATTCTTCACGCTCTTGAACAGTGTTACAGTAAAGAAGAAATTGAGAAAAAGACGCTTTCATATCACATAGAAGTGACTTTTAATGCACATACCAACAATTTTTACTATTCGCCACAGTTTGTCAAAACGGCACAGGAAAGACCCGAAGTTTTACTTGATGTCGCCGATAATTACTGTTACGGCAACAGTTCAAAGGCGAAAATGAGTGTCTATGCGTTGTTGTTGGCTTATGACAACGGCACATTATCCCGAAGTGACATTACAAAAATGGAAGAGTATCTTTATGGCAAAATCAAAGAAGCATCGTTTTTCACCAAAAATGATGTAGCTATGACATTAGCGTTTCTGTCTGTTCGTGATAAAGAGAAACTTTCCATTAAAGAGAAAATTTATTCCGCTATTGCCCACGACAGCAACGACAAAATCAGAAAATATCTTACCGAAAACATCAAAGGTAATGAACATAAATTTGTACGGGCATTATTTTACAAATTACCACAGGATTATCTTAGCGACCATATCGAAAAGCTGTTTTCTGTTATTGGTAACGATAAAGAAGCTATTTTCAGATGTACGAAAACAAGTATATTGCACGCTTTTATGGGAAATTACAGCAATCCAAAAACCAACGCTGATATTGTCTTGCGTTATATCTGTAAACATTATCCTGAACAGTTTGCAAAGGCAATGAAATCCGAAGATGAAATTATGGATTCTTATATTTCTCATCTATGGGATAAGCACGCTTTTCAATATTACGGCGATATGTACGAAATAGCAGAAAAAGAAAATCCGCAGTTAATCAGTGACTATCATCTTAATTTAGATGAAGATATTTTGAACTTTGTTATTTCATCCGAAAAGAAATTGTCAGATGTTGCACAGAAAGAAATAGGAGAGTATCTCAGCAGTAAAGCAGACATTTCCGTTTTAGAACCCTATTTTAATCATCTTGCAAAAAATTATCATCACGATAATTACAATTTGGATTCCGCTAACAGACTTGTTCGTTTTTATATGAAGATAAATTCCAATTTTAAAAACCGTTACTATGCCTTGAAAGTATTGCAATATCCTGAAAAAATAGTTGCTCTTATGCGTTGGGATAATGAAAAAAATGAAGCATTTGACAATGTGGTAAAAGCATTACTCACTGAAAAAATCCCTGTGGAATATCAGTTTAATTTTTATGATATTTTCTATAACGATTACAATATTGATAAACCCAAAGTAGAAAAAATCATCACCAACGGAATGGTAGCCTATCATAAGAGTTACGGTGCAGATTATGATAATTATTGTCCTACCGGCAGTGTACTGGCAAGAAAAACCTATGTGATGTATCTCGGACAAACCAATACAGACGGCTGTAACAATGAGAAAATTTTGGCATTATGCGGTGACACATCAAAAGAAGTCAAAAAAGCGTTGTTGTATGTGATGTCGCAGGATAAATCTTTTGAAAGTGCTATCAAAGAAATGCTCACCGCCAAAAAAATTGCGATAAGAGAATTAGCGGTAGATGTGTTAGAAAGTTGGGGTACTGACAATTACGAAGATTTGCTGAATGACGCACTCCAAAACGAAAAAAGTGTAAAATTAGCAGATAAAATCAGAGCATTGTTATCCATTGAAAAAAGTGATGAGGACGAACAAGATGATTCTTGGGTAGAGGATTTCATTAAAGACTATCTCAGAGGTGGAAAAATCAACAAAGTGTTATGGTTGTATCAAACGCCGAACAAAGAAGTTCATTTCAAAGACGGAACAGTTTCCGATGAACGCTATTTAAAATCCACTTTGGTAAATTATGCGGATATGCAACAAAACGGAAAATTTTATGTCAATCCCTATGTACAGTCAATGACAGAAAAACTTGTGGAAAGTGAACTAAATGCTTTTGCAGCAGATATTTTTTCCAAATGGCTTGCTGACGGGGCAGACACAAAAAAGAAATGGGTATTGTATTATTCATCAGTCCACGGCGGAAATGCGATGGTCGATATATTGTTGAAAAATATCAAAACGTGGGCAGAGAATATGCGTGGAGCAATAGCGGCAGAGGCGGTAAAAGCGTTGGCAATGCAGGGCAGTTCGTATGCGTTGATGTCGGTTGACAATATGGCACACAAATTCAAACAGAAACAGGTAAGAAATGCGGCGGTACAGGCTTTGGAAAATGTCGCAGAACAGTTAGGCATTACCGCCGACGAACTGGGCGACAGAATTGTCCCCGATTTGGGATTTAACGAGAATATGGAAAGAATTTTCGATTACGGTACAAGAAAGTTCAAGGTTTATCTTACACCAAGTCTGGAACTTGAAGTATTCGATGAAAAAGACAAAAAATTAAAAACCATTCCCGCACCGTCCAAAAAAGACGATGAAGAAACGGCTAAGCAATCCAACGCAGAATTTAAGCAGATGAAGAAGCAACTTAAAAATGTCATTTCCATACAGAAAGCACGGCTGGAAACGGCTTTACTGGCAGACAGACGCTGGAACAAAGATGACTGGGAAAAACTTTTCGTCAAAAATCCCGTCATGCACAGTTTTGCGATAGGTTTAATATGGTGTGCTTACAGTACAGAGAATGATTATCTGGGAACATTTCGCTATATGGAAGATGGTTCATTCAATACAGCAGATGAAGATGAATTTGAACTGGAAGAAAACTGTACGATAGGACTTGTACACCCGATTGATTTGGATACGGAAACGCTTGAACAGTGGAAAGAACAGCTTTCGGATTACGAAATCACACAGCCGATTGAACAACTTGACAGAAAGGTTTACAAAGTAGATGATAAGGAGGTTGGAAAATTAGATTTGGCAAGATTTAATGGCAGAGAAGTCAACGGAATGTCGCTTTTGGGAAGAACATCAAAGGCAGGCTGGTATAAAGGTTCAGTGCAAGACGGTGGCGGATTTAATACATTCTACCGTGAAGATGTAACGAAAAGAATTAAAACAGGTGGAAAGGTGCAGTTAATCGGAAATGCAGTAGAACTGACTTTTGAAGGAATGTATGTTGGCGGAGAAAATGAAGATGTTAAAATTGAAAATGCCAGATTTTACCAACCAGGAACAGTGGAAAGAGGAAGTTACTGTTACGATGAAGTTACAGACGAAAAAGCCATTGCACTGGATAAGGTTAATCCCAGATATTTCAGTGAGATAGTCAATCAACTTGAAATGATTACCAAAGAAACGAACAGTGATTAACAGAAAGGAAAAACCATATGTATGATTACGATGAGTATGTCATGAAATTCTGGGATAAATTTACGAAAGTTGTAGTCAGACCTGAGAGGGTCAGAAAGATTGAAGAACACTTACCGATTTTGCTTGCCGCCAAAAAGAAAGAAAAGTTGCATCAGATAGATGACGGTCAGGAATATAAACGACACATGACAGGCTATCTTGGAGAAGCGGCAGTTGAACAGCTTTTAGGGGTTAGAATTACCAACTGGAGTATAGGAAATTCCGTCAATTACAACACGCCTGATATACAAGGTTATCGTATAGGGATAAAGACGGCTGAAAAAGGGAATTTTCATACAATTTTCAAGCACAACGATTATCCGCAGATTATGTGTATCAGAGATATGTCTACATCTAATGAGATTATGATTTGCGGATTGGCGACATCACGGGTACTGAACACTTATCAGGACACAAGTCTGATAAAGAACCCGAAATTAGCTGCTCGTGGAGTAAAGACAGGATTTTACGGATATGAATATCTCATACCCGTAAAATCCATCAGTGATATTTCCCGCTACAGAAGACGCTGAGTTTAAGGGCTTTGTCCGTTTTAAGCAATGTCATCAACTTAAGAAAAAAGTCTTTTAGAAATAATATATTGCTGTCATTCTGAGAAGCGAAAGCGACGAAGAATCCTATTAAGATTCCTCACTGCGTTCGGAATGACAACCTTAAGTTGATTTAAGTTTTGTTACAATGGGTTTAGTATTCTATACCTCGTCTGGCTTTCATACCGTCATCATGGGGGTGTTTGACTTTAGTGATGATGGACACATAGTCCGCATAGGCGATAATACTTTTGTCTACGGAATGTCCCGTCAAAATTAAATCCTTTTCTTTAGGAAACTCGTCAATCAGTTTTCGGATATCCGACAAGGTGATAAATCCTACATCTACCGCCGAAAAGATTTCATCTGCGATGACCATATCATATTTATTGAAGTTTCTCAACAGATAGCGGTATAATTCCACAGCGTCCTTTTTGAACTGCATATGTTCTTCAGGAGTTGTGTCAAAGATAAATTTCAGTTTTTGAGGAAGTTTTGGCATTTTCACGCTGGGTATACATTCCAGTATGCGTCTTTCTCCGCTGATATCACTTTTCAGAAACTGTGTAAACAATACCGTTTTTCCCGTACCGCTGGCTCTTATAGCCAATCCCACTGCTGCTGTTGTTTTTCCTTTTCCGTCACCGTAATAAATGTGAACCATAGCCAGACACTTCCTTTTTTCGGATTATTCCTTTTTTCGGCAATCTTCCTGTTGAATTTACATTGGTTTTATACTATAATTGATTTATGACATCAATATTAACGCAAAGAGGTGATAGTATGAACTATAATAAAAAGCAGAAACTTTTTGTGAGAATTGTTGCGATTGTTTGTGCGGTGCTTATCATTGGTTCAGTGATATTGTCCGCTGTTGTTTATCAGTAAATCTGACAGACAGACTGATTTGTCTATTCATAAACAAATCGGTCTGTTTTATGTTCAGAGTTCAAAATCTTTGGGATTGAATTTCGGTAAATTCGGCATAGTTTTTGGCACTCTCATCAAAGGGTTATAGCTGAAGTCTGCACATTTGCCGTCTGTAACAGTTTTGTTGCGTGTGCAGATAAAGATATCGTTGACGGGTTGTGCATGATGACAGTATTCACAGCTTACCTCAATGTTGTTTCCGAAAAGTTTCTTTCCGAAAATCCCCATAAAAAATCACTTCCTGTTGTTTGTTGCAGAATAACTACTGTTATTATAACACTTTCAACATGACAATGTAAAGATTAAAGTACTTACGGAGGTCAATTCTATGAATTTACCCGCTTTTAGCAGTAAAGTTATGCACCTGAATGTCAATAAAGAAGTTCCGTTTCTTACCTATGATGTACTTTCGGAAATTCCTTTTATTACCCATGCTTTTTCGACCCGTCTGGGAGGGGTAAGCAAAGGAGAATTTTCCACGATGAATTTTGCATTTAATCTGGGAGATAATCCTGATGATGTACTGGAAAATTACAGACGCTTTTGTAAGGCAGTTGGTTTGGATTTTGATACACTGGTTGCTTCTTCACAGGACCATCATACTTTTGTGAGAAAAGTCACCCATGAAAATTACGGCATTGGTATCACCAGACCAAAAGATATACAAAGTGTAGATGCTCTTGTTACTGATGAACCTGATGTCACTTTGGTGACTTATTATGCAGATTGTACACCGCTTTTTTTTGTAGATACTGCCAGAAAAGTAATAGCACTTGCTCATGGTGGTTGGCGTGGAACGGTAGGGTGTATTGCTGAAAAGGTAATTGATACGATGAAGCATGACTATGGTTGTCAGGCAGAAAATATCATCTGTTGTATAGGACCTGCCATTTCGAGATGTTGTTATGAGGTAGATAAATCTTGTTATGAACAGTTTGTGGGAATGGAGAATATCTGTATAGAAAAAATTGCCTTTCCGACAGAAAATGACAAATACAGGATTGATTTATTGGAAACCAACCGACAGGTAATTCTATCCTGTGGAGTACCCGAAGAAAACATTACGGTCAGTGATATCTGTACGAAATGCAACAGTGAATTACTCTGGTCACACCGTGCTACAAAGGGTCATCGTGGAACGATGTGTGCTTTTTTGTGTATGAAAGGGTAAGCATATATGAAAAAATCGTCTGTTTTTACATTGACTTGTACTTTATTATTGACAGTATTTCTTTTTGCTTGTGACAAAGAACCGTTGTCGAACACGCAACAACCAACAGAAAATACCATTGCTTCTGAACATTATGAGTTTGCTGACACTTCAGCACCGTCTGAAAATCAATCAGCACCGAAGAAAGCCTCTGAACTGACAATAGCAGACTTTAAAGGAGAATGGTTACCACTTATAGCAACTTGTGTAGCGGACAGTCAAGAGATTGCGTTAAGTGAGGCGTTCAAAACGATTGACAATGAAAAGGATATTTTGCTTTCTATTGACGAAAAGGGTAATTTTACCTTAAAAATCGGTAAAACTGTCAAAGAGGGGAAGTTTACTATAAGCGATTATAATCTATTGGTTACTTATAGTGACAGTTCTCCCGATACATTTCTGTATATTCCCGATTACAGAAATTATCAGACGATTAAAATGCAGGCTGACAATTATTATATTTATTTTTACAATAGTTAATGGGTGTCGGTTATGAAAAAAGGAAAATTAATAAAAATCATTATTGCTCATATTCAGAATTATCTTGACAAAAATGATAAAGACCATGTTCCCATGATAGCAGGACAAGCAGCTTTTTTTGTTTTATTGGCGGCGATACCGTTTCTGGTATTTGCATTTTCGTTGCTGACGGCTATGGGGATTTCTCAGGATATTCTCATGCGATATTATGCTGAACTGGAAGAAGCGTTCAATCTGGGTCAATATTTACAGACCATTGTTGACGAAACCTATATCAAATCTATGGAAATTGCTTTTACGACAATATTTATTACATTATGGTCAGCAGGCAACGGTGTTTTTGCCATCACGCAGGGAATTGATATTATTTACGGTATTAAAGATACCCGAAACTGGATAATCAAGCGACTGGTAGCTACTGTGCATACACTTTTCTTGTTGGTGGTATTGGTAGTATTGCCATTACTGTTATTTTTGTTTGATTTATTGAACCATTTTGTTATGCCACACATGAACTCTTTACCATTTGCTGTACAGATTGTTTTCAGTATACGATATTTATTGTTTTTTGTATTGTTGGTGATAGCGATTTCTCTGGGGTTGAAATTTTATCTGAAAAGTCGGGTTTCCAAACCTTATCTTGCCAAATTCAAAATGCAGTTGCCCGGAGCGGTAATAACGGCATTAGGGTGTATTACCATTTCTAAAGTGATGAATATTTATATTGAAACTTTCAATGGCTTTTCACTTTACGGAAGTCTGACTTATCTTGCAGGAATGATGTTTGCGGTATATTTTACGCTGTATATATTCTTGTGTGGGGTACAGATAAATTATGTGTATTGTGACAGAATTTATCTTTTCTTTTCCAAAAAAGTTTTATTCCAAAAAGACCATATAAGACTTTCCAAACGAAAACGGTAATATACAGAAAAAAACATCAAAGGCGGTATACATTGTATACCGCCTTTATCAAAAAGAGTATCAATTATGTTTTTTCTTTTTCAGTAATGCTGTAATGCCCAGTGCGGAGAAGATAGCCGTCAATCCTGTAGCCACAGTTCTTTGTGTACCTGTGTTGACAACTTTACCGCTTTGTGTATTGGCAGGAGCATTTGTGGGAGTTTGTGTTGGAGCAGAGGTAGGAGTGTTTGTGGGAGCTTGTGTTGGAGCAGAGGTAGGAGTTTCAGTAGGTTTATCAGTAGGAGTTTCAGTAGCGGGGTCAGTAGGAACTTCCATAGCTTTCTCAACTTCCAGTGTTGCCGTACAGTCTGCAGAAACACCTTTTTCATTTGTCAGAGTGAGAGTAGTTTCATAGATACCAGCTTTTTCAGTATATTTGTCATAGGGGGTAGTTCCCGTATAGATTTCTTTGCCGTCAAGTTTAACTTCCCATTTCGTTTCGGCAAGAGGTGAGCCTTTAACTTCGCTGTTGTCCTTTACCGACACGCTGTCACCCGTTACAGCCTTCTCAATTTTCTTGCCGTCTTTATCTGTATAGATAAAATCAGGAACTAAAGCAAAATCATGAACGGTCAAAGTATCTGTATAGACATCAGACATAATACCAAATTCGTTCTTAATTCTTAAAGCAGTTTCATAAGCACCTGCCTCTTTAGTGTACTCAGTGTAAGGTGTTTTTCCACTGTAGATTTCTTCACCGTCTTTGGTTACCGTCCAGTAGTAATCGGTAATTTTTGAACCCTCAAATGTAGAGAGGTCAACAACAGGTGCTTTTTCTCCGACATAAGTTTCATTGATTTTAGTACCTGTTTCGTCAGTGTATTCAAAAACAGGATTCAACATAATTTTGTTGGTAGATGTCATTTTCAGGTCACTGAAGTACGCTTCTGGGTCACTGACCGCATAAGGACCAAAACTACCTGCCTGTACATCTGCTTCAACAGTAGCCAGTTCTTCACCATTTATGCTGACAGTAACTTCTTTTTCGCCGACATTGATAATAATATCGTGGAAAGTACCGGCTAAATCAGTAGATAATTCACCATGTGCCAGCACTTCACCTTCTGCGAAACCAACCTTATCAGCGTCCTTACCTGTATGGTCATAGCAGGAATCATCAGCGTCTATAGTAGCGTGATATAAAGGTCCTTGATGAGGAATACCGCTTTTTGCGGGGTGCCAGCTACTGATATAGGCAATACTCCAATGTGGTATACTACGGAAATCACATTCTTCATACGCATAGAATGAATATTCAGGGTCATCATCAGTTCCGCCAGTTCTCATTCCCCAAGTGAACCCACAAGGGTCGAAGTTATCATTTTTCATTTTGAAAGCAAACTGACCTGTTGTCAGATTATCAATAGCGGGATTATAGAAGCCGGTCCAACCGACATTCTGCGTTGTATTAATCCAATTATGTTCGCTATCATATTTCCAGCCTGCGTTATAAGCGTAGCCGAAAGATTCACTGGGATAGTTTATCCAACTATCATAAATAGTTTTGACTTCAATATCTACTGCGGTTGAGGGGTCTGTTACATCAGTGGTTGTTTCTGCATAGAAAGCCAGATTTGATGTGGCTACCATACTGACAATCAATGCACTTGTCAGAAAAATTTTCAACATTCTTTTTTTCATTGTCAAACCTCCGTAAAAGTATCGTAAAAGATTATTCATATCTTTCTTTGCTATTTTAGCACATTTATGTTATTCTGTCAATTTTTACAGAAAATTTCTCAACAGATTTTTTTTAAAACATCGTTTCTTTGTTTACTTTTTTATATTTTATGATATAATAGAACAAAAGTTTTTAAAGGGCTTCGCCCTTTAAAATCCCACAAGGGGCTGCCGCCCCTTGACCCTGCCCACTTTTTTGAAAAAAAGTGGACAAAAAACTTTTAGTTGTCATCTCTGACACTTAGTAGAACATTCCGAACGCAGTGAGCCATAAAAGTTTTTGTTCAAACTTTTTTCAAAAAGTTTGTGGGGTTCAGGGGCAAAGCCCCTGATGGGATTGTTAAGGGCAACGCCCTTAACTCAGGGGTTCGGGGATAAAATCCCCGACAGAGCAACGCCTTTAACTTTAAAAAGAGGAGGAAATACCTATGGAAAATTTCATCAGACCGCCTATGGAGATACGCTATGCCAAAGAATTACAAGTTTTGAAAGAAACAGATACCGCCCGAAAACCCGAAAACTGGTATTTATCGCCGAAAGCGGTAAGGAGTTTTATTCTTGGAACGAAGAAACCCATTGATTTTCACGGAGAAAAAGTAGAGATTAAAAAGAAGTTTTTCGGCAACGATGCTTTAGTGGAGAGGTGTATTATCACACTTACAGGAAGTCGGGGACTGATGTTAGTTGGTGA
The DNA here is from genome assembly GCA_902762375.1 of uncultured Ruminococcus sp. Taxonomy (GTDB): domain Bacteria; phylum Bacillota; class Clostridia; order Oscillospirales; family Acutalibacteraceae; genus CAG-964. The sequence goes on from CACWNY010000004.1 coordinate 99,613, forward strand.
ACCTGGAACGGCAAAGACAATGCTTTCTGAACTTTTGTCGGCGGCAATCAGCGGAACAAGTACGAATACGGTTCAGGGAACAGCAGGAACAACCGAAGATATGATTAAATACAGTTGGAACTATGCACTATTGTTGGCGAAAGGACCTGTCAAGGAAGCGTTAGTACCGTCACCGCTTTATGTAGGAATGACGAGAGGGATTATTACACGCTTTGAAGAAATCACCCGTACACCTGCCGAAATTCAGGACAGTCTGATTTCAGTGATGAGTGATAAGGTATTGAATATTCCCGAACTGGAGAATGACGGTCTGATATTTGCAAAATCAGGGTTTAATATTATCGGGACAGCGAATATACGGGATAAAGGTGTCAATGAGATGTCGAGTGCATTAAAGAGGCGTTTTAATTTTGAAACAGTCAATCCCGTAAAAGATGTGCGACTGGAGAAACAAATTATTCTGAATGAAGTGGAACAGAATGCTCTGTCGGATAAAATTGAAATGCCGATAGATACCAATGTTGCCGAGTTGTTGGCAGTGACTTATCATGAACTCAGGGAAGGTATTTCTGATACAGGGATTAAGATAGACAAGCCCTCAGCGGTCATGAGTACAGCGGAGGCGGTATCCGTATTTTACCAGACGATTTCCAACGCATGGTATTATGATGAAACGGCTTTAAATCTGGCAGACCTGACGCAAAATCTTGTCAATGCGGTATGTAAAGATACCAAAGATGATTTAGAAAAACTGAAAGGTTATTTTAATACAGTGGTCAAATACAAAGCCGACAAGGTGGGGGGAATATGGAAAGATTTTTATGCAACGAGAAAATATCTGAAATAATCCCTTTCGATTATTCATCACCTGTTTTATTTTTCCCTATAAGACATCATAGTCCAGCGTGTTCGTATCATTTATTACAGGCAATCCAGAATTATCAGCCCGATTGTATTCTGGTGGAAGGACCTCAGAATGCAGAAAAATTCATTCCTGTTCTGACTGATGAAAATACAGTTTTGCCAGTTGCATTCTACTATTTTTACAGAGACAGCGGAAAATATGTTTCAGAGGACGCAGAGGATTATAAGTGTTATTATCCGTTTTTAGCGACTTCTCCTGAATACAATGCGTTGTGTTTTGCCGTAAGGAATGATATAGACTGTAGGTTTATTGACTTGCCTTACGGAGAAATTCTCATTCACACTGCCGAAAACAAAGGTTTACGAAAGATTAGCGAACAACAGAATTATAATGATGACCGTTATTTATCGGAAAATCAGTTTTTTAAATCACTTTGTGAAAAAACAGGTATGCGGTCTTTTGAAGAATTTTGGGAGAACTTTTTTGAGATAGACGCTTTGTTTGAAGATACAAAGACTTTTGTAGAGAAGATGTATACTTACTGTTATCTTACCCGACAAAATACTTCTGACGATGAAAGAGAAAATGATGGTTGTCATATAAGAGAAAAATTTATGGCGGAAAATATCAGCAAGGCGATGGAAACGCATAAAAGAGTATTAGTCGTAACAGGTGGATTTCACAGTTATGGGTTATATCAGCTAATCAGTTCTGCCAAAAAGCCGAAGAAAGTCAAATTACATAAATTTGATGAAAAGACACAGAATGTTTATGCGATAGCGTATTCTTTTGAATCTGCTGATGCACTGAACGGTTATGCGTCAGGTATGCAGAATCCGTATTTTTATGACCGTGTATGGGAGAATATCAAGGCGAATACGGCAAATCAGGAAAAGATGGATAATGCTTACAAAGATACTGTTCTGGAATTACTGTTACAGTGTGCCAAAAAATCAACCAAAGAGAATTTACTGATTACGATGGCGGATATTTCTTCAGCGGTGACGATGTATGAGGGGCTTGCTTTATTACGCAATAAAAAATCGGCAGGACTTTACGAACTGTATGACAGCGTACAGAGTTGTTTCATCAAAGGAGAGGTCAATGCCTCCAGTGATATGCCCCTGAAAATATTACGCATGATTGCGACAGGAGATAAATTTGGAAAACTTTGTGAAAATGCCGAACGAGTTCCTTTGATTACCGATTTTGAAAATACCGCAAGAAAATTAAGACTGAAAATTGAAAGTGTGACAGAGCAGGAAATAGAACTGGATATTTTTTCGAAGAAAACCCATATGGAAACGAGCCGTTTTTTTTATCGTATGAATTTTCTGGAAACGGGATTTGCGGTAAGAAAAAAAGGAGCAGATATTCTCAACAATTCCGACAGAAGCCGTATCAGGGAAGTATGGAGTTATGTCAGGACGGTTCATACAGATTCCGCATTGATTGATTACAGTGTTTACGGGTCAGGGATAGAAGAAGTATGTCGTATTGTACTGAATAAAAAGATAGGAAAAGAAACAGATTGTGGTATAGCATCGAAATTATATGTAGAAAGTTTTCTGATGGGGATTGCTGTTACCGATAAATTTTCACAGAAATTGGAAGATATTCTTATTAATGACGGCAACTTTTTTTCAGTAGGAAAAGCATTATATTATTTTAATTTACTGCGTTCCTTACAGAAAATGTACAGGGTAGAAAAGACCGTCACTGAAATTTTTTTAGTAAGATGTTTCCAGAAAATCATGATGATGTTGCCGTCGATGATAAATGTAAAACCCGAATATTCTGATGAATGTATAAAAATATGCCGTATGCTGTACAATCTTGTGTCAACGGATTTGTTGCATGAGGAATATGAAAATCTTTTCACCACTTTCCATACAATGATACAGAATGATAACCCTGAACCTGCTTTATATGGAGCTGTTCTGGGATTGCTTTATGGGAGTGATGTCACTTACAGACAAACTATCAACCATGCTTTCAACGGTTATCTGACAGGTACAGACGATAAGAAAAAGCAGGGGGCAGTATTTATTCGTGGATTGTTTTCCACAGCAAGAGATATTGTTCTGGTAGGCGATGAATTTATCCGTATTACTGACAGTCTAATAAAATCGCTTGCGATGGAAGAATTTATGGAAGTTCTCCCTGAACTGCGTTTAGCATTCAGTTATTTTGCCCCTGCGGAAACAGACAGTATCGCCGAAAAAGTTGCCTTGCTTTATCATCAGAAACCGTCAGATATCCAGAAATCCTTTACAGTTGACAATGAATTATACCTCAGTGGTATGCAACTGGAAAAGGAAATCTGTCAGTTTTTGGAGGATTTATGATGAATAATACTATCAACGACAATCAGAATCTGAACAAATGGCGGTTAATTCTGGGCAGAAATTCTGAAAACTATATTAGTTTTCAGGGAATGTACGGTGACGGAATTTCTTTTCAGGATATGGAACAGACCCTTGATTACTTATATAGTAAGGAACTTGGTGAAGGTATTATGCAACAAAACAATAATACCCGAACAGGAGGTATAGGCGGTTCAAATCCTTATGTAGCGGAATGGATTAATAAAGTCCGAAAGCTCTTTCCGAAAAAGACAGTTGAGATTATCGAAAAGCAGGCTCTTGATCATTTTAAAATGACAGAACTTCTTACAGATAAGGAAATCCTGAAAAAAATTGAACCCAATATGGATTTGCTCAAAACGATTTTACAGTTCAAACATTTAATGAAGAACGATGTCATTAAAGAAGCCAAACGCATTATCCAGAAAGTTGTTGACGAACTTACCGAAAAAATACAGACAGATATCCGAAAATCATTACTTGGCAAACTTAACCGCAATATGCCCTCTCATGTCAAATCCATCAGAAATCTTGATTTCAAGCGTACCATAAACCGCAATCTTAAAAACTATGATACAGAAAATCAACGGCTGATTATCAAAGATTTGTGTTTCAGTAGCAGAGTAAAACGCTTTAATAAATGGAATATCATTATTGCTGTTGATGAAAGCGGGTCTATGATGGAGAGTGTTATTTACAGTGCGGTCATGGCAGGGATTTTCGCAAAACTTCCCATGCTGGAAACCCGTCTGGTGATTTTTGATACCAATGTTGTTGATTTAAGCGGTTATGTTGATGAACCTGTCGAAGTGCTTATGGGAATGCAGTTAGGGGGAGGTACAGATATCAACAATGCACTTTCTTACTGTGAAAGTCTTTGTAGCAATCCTCATAATACGATATTTGTTACTGTTACCGACCTTTATGAGGGAGGAAGTATCAACAATCTTTTGCACACTTGTTCTGACATTATCAGCAGTGGAAGTAAAATGGTTTTTCTTACCGCTTTGGACGGTGAGGCGAACCCTGTTTACGATAAGAATATCGCACAGAAACTTGCGGATATGGGAGCATTTGTAGGAGCGATGACCCCTGAACAACTTGGAGATTATATCGGCAGAATTATTTCATAATGGTTGAGCTATGACAATTAAAAGTTTCGGTCAAGCCTTTTCAAAGGCTTGTGGGGTCAAGGGGCAAAGCCCCTTGTGGGATTTTAAAGGGCAAAGCCCTTTAACTCCCCAAAATTCCAAACAAAATTTGCGTAAGCAAATTTTGTCTGAAAAATCCTTAATATTATTTACTAAGCAGAAAATTGATATACTGTTGGGCGGTTCGTCCCGAAATACCGTTATGTTTCAGTTCCCATTGTCTTGCCCCATCAATAAGTTCTTTTTCAGAAATATTGATATGGTGTTTTTCTGCCAGATGGGTAACGATATGGATATATTCCTTGTAATCAGGTTTAGCGTAATAGATAGTACACCCGAAACGGCTGACAAGGGAGAGTTTTTCTTCCACCGTATCTGAACGGTGAATTTCACGGGTATATTCCATATCATTACGGTCATTCCATGTTTCCTTAATGAGATGACGGCGGTTAGAGGTAGCATAAATCAAAATATTGTCAGGTTTGGTTTCGACACCGCCCTCAATAACAGCTTTAAGGTATTTGTATTCAATTTCGAAGTCCTCAAAGGAGAGGTCGTCCATATAGAGAATAAATTTATAATTTCTGTTTTTGATTTGGGCAATAATTTCAGAGATGTTCTTGAACTGATGTTTATAAATTTCAATCATGCGTAAGCCTTGAGGATAGAACTCATTAACAATCGCCTTGATACTGCTGGATTTTCCCGTACCGCTGTCACCGAAAAGGAGCGTGTTGTTTGCTTTTTTACCGTTGACGAAAGCCAGTGTATTTTCGATAAGCAATTTTTTCTGATTTTCGTAACCAACGAGGTCAGAAAGCATAATTTTTTCCATATTGTTAATAGGTTTCAGCGTGACATTATACGGGTCAGTTTCTACGATACGGAAAGCCTTATTCAGACCAAACATACCCACACCGAAATTTTTATAGAACTGTGTAACGAGGTCAAAGAACTCCTGTACAGACGAAGCATTTGCCAGAGCATTACTCAAAGAGCGTACTTTTTCGCTGACATTTTTATTATACATCAGTTCTTTTTTTTCGACAGCGGTGTAGTTTGTGATTTTGGAAAAGCAATCAATTCCCAAAGCCGTTTCTATTTCAGAAAAATCGAAATGAAAAAGTTTTCTGAAGATTTCAAAATCGTTCATGGCGAAATGATTGACTGTACCATTACCCGCACCGACTTTTTCGCAAGTGACCGCAAAAGGATTTTCGTCAGTAATAAGCAGGAAAGTAAGGTAATTCTGCCAGAGGTTCTGGTCAAAGCCGTAATCCGTAGCCAGTATGAGCAATTTCCTTATCTGATTAAAGACGGCCCGAACAAGCTGAGAATTGATACAGTCTTTGTTTTTGAAAGAGGAAAAGATATTTCCCATTTGCATGAGGATATCGCTTTGAGGGGTATCGCCGTAGATAAGCAATCTGGAAATTATTTCGTTCAAGATGATGACACTTCCTTATAATGAAAATACTATTGTACTGATTTTACCATGCTAAAAATTGAATGTCAAATAGATTTTGCCATAGAAGAGATTTTCATTTTGAGAGATTATATATTTTAGGGTAATATATTTATAAAATGAAAAAATATACAGAAAATGATATTATCATCGATGAGAAAAAGCGGAAAAATCAGGAAGTGAAATCTAGGGAGTGTTAAACACATCAAAACCAAAAATTCGATAATCGAAATTTTTTGCGAAATTAGAATTTTTTTTGTTTGAATGTTGATTATTTAAATATTGTATGTTATAATCAGTTTGTCTATAAAAGTATCTTTTTTACACGCCATAAGGCTACACCCAAAGGAGAATGTTTTATTATGAACAGAAGTTACAACAGTATTTTCAGAAGAGATTACAACGAGCGTTTTCTACCACTGGAAGTGAAAGATTGCGAACTGGTCGAAAATGATTTCATTATGCCCCACCACCGTAACGAAATCGAAATTCACTACATCATTGACGGTACTTGTGATTACTATATAGACGGTAAGAAACAGAGTGCCGAAACAGGAGACATTGTATATTTGAAATCAGATATGGTCAATTCCATGTACAAATCATGTGAGAAACTGAAATACCGCACTTATGTATTTCTGCCAAGTTTTCTGTATACGGAAAATGTCGGTTGCAGTACGGAGAAATACTTCCGTCCTTTGAAACAAGGTGATACAGAAGTTACCTGTGTTATCAAGACAACAGACGAAGCCTATGAATTATTGGTTGGCTATCTCAAACGAATCAAGGAACTTATGGACAAGCAACCCGACCTGTATGAACTGGAAGTCAAAATTTCCATTTTGAGTTATTTCCTGACCCTCTTCAAAACGGGACACATCAACAAGAGAAACAACAAAGAAAAATCGAAGTATAAAAGTGAAAATGCCATTTGCAATGCTATAGACTATATCAACCAGAACTATAACCGTTCGCTCACCGTTGATGAGATTGCGGAAAATGTTGGTATCAGTAGCAGTCACTTTATGAAACTATTCAGAGAGTACACTCATACCACTTGTATCAGCTACATCAACAAATGTCGTCTGACGAAAGCCGTTGAGCTTTTGGAAACCACGAGATTTAATATTTTAGATGTTGCTACTGCAGTAGGTTACAATAACATTTCACTATTCAACAGAGATTTCAAAAAGATTTACGGAACGACCCCTAAAGAGGTCAGAAAAACCGCCCGAATAGAAGAAAAACTCAACCGTAATAAGAAAATTGTTCTATAAACACAGAATTGTTGGCTGTATAAGTTGTGCGGAGTTATATTTATATGGTTCGGATAGGTCAACAGACAGATTTATCAGAAAGAAAGTGATTGCAATGCAGAAAAATTATAAAAGTGAAAATGCTATTGATAAAGCAATAGAGTATATCCAACAGAATTATAACTGTCAGCTTACTATTGATGAAATTGCTGAATATGTCGGTATCAGTAGTAGTCATTTTATGAAATTATTCAGAGAGCATATGCACACTACCTGTATCAGCTATATCAATCAATATCGTCTGACAAAAGCCGTTGAACTTCTGAAAACCACAGAATACAGTATCTTAGATATTGCTACGGCAGTAGGTTATAATAATATTTCGCTGTTTAACAGAGATTTCAAAAAGATTTATGGAATGCCCCCTAAAGAGGTCAGAAAAACTGCCAGAATAGAAGAAAGACTCAACCGCAACAAGAAAATTATGTTATAGAACGAAAAATCCGCTGACCTGTTTCAGGTCAGCATTTTTTATGCTTGAATGAAATCTCCATGATTTCTATTTTCCATAAAATATATTAATTCAGATAGAAATTTTTTATGGAATTTCAGGTTTTGCCATAAGAGAAAAAATATTTTTTAAAATTTTTATGGTTTGTTTTGTAATAAATATTGACAAAAATACGATAATATACTAGAATTAATTAGGTAATCAAAATAAATCAAAAAACAAAAATTCTATTACAGGAGGGATATAGTATATGGAAGATATTTTCTGCAAAAAATTCAACGACAAACTTTCGGTCAGCTATATTTTACTTAGCCATATGGAACAGAATGTATTCAACAGTTCAAAGCGTTTCAATCTTTCGCTCAGTGAACTTTCCATGCTGGAGGTTATCAACAAGAATCCCGTTGACGGAAGAATGATAAGCGACATTGCCACCGAACTCATGATAAAACCGTCATCAGTGACTTCAGCGGTCAACCGTCTGGTATTGAAAGGCTATGTAGAAAGGCATCGCAGTCTGAAAGATGCAAGAATGGTTTATGTCAATCTCACCGAAAAGGGCAGACACGCTGACCGTATTCATAAGCGTTTCCGCAGAAATATGGCAATGGACATTCTTAAAGACATGAACGAACATGAAAAGAATATGCTGATTGACTGTATTGAAAGAATGAATAATTTCTTCATGAAGAAAATCGATAGAAACATAGCGAATGCCAATGTATTTGCGAAACACCGTTGAAACAGGAAAGGATAACAGAAAAATGAGTTTCAGTATTTTAGGTACAGGGAAAGCAGTTCCCGAATATGTACTGACCAATGACGAACTTTCCACTATGGTAGAAACCAGTGACGAATGGATTTCCAGCAGAACAGGTATAAAAAAACGGCATATCTGTAAGAGCGAAACCATTACCGAATTATGTGTCAAAGCGTCAAAAGAAGCAATGCAGAATGCAGATGTCACAGCAAAAGACCTTGATTTGATTATCTGTGCGACTTTGCGTGGAGAATATATCACTCCATCGCAGGCGTGTGTCATTCAAAAAGAATTGGGGGCAACTTGTCCGGCATTTGATATTAATGCGGCGTGTTCAGGATTTATCTATGCTTTAGATGTAGCAGATGGTTTTTTTGTCAGAGAAAGGGTCAAAAAAGTTCTTGTTGTTGCACTGGATAACCTTTCCAACATTGTAGACTGGAAAGACCGAAACACCTGTGTATTATTCGGTGACGGTGGCGGAGCGGCTGTGTTGGGAGAAGGAGAAGGTTTAAAGTCCATCGAAATCACAGCAAAAGGTGATACGACTGTTTTAAAATGTCCTCATGGAGAAAATACATCGCCTTTTTACGAACACCCCTCATTACCGCCTTATCTTTATATGAACGGTCCCGAAGTGTATAAATTTGCTGTTGTGTCTATGGTACGGGGCATTAAAAATGCCATAAAGAAAGCAGGTCTTACAGAAGAAGACATTGACTGGGTTATTCCTCATCAGGCAAATATCCGTATTATTGAAACCGCTGTATCGAAGTTGAAAATCCCATCAGAAAAATTTATCCGTACTATTGCGGAATACGGCAACACATCAGGCGGAAGCTGTGCGATTGCTTTGGCAGACAGTTTTGACAAGAAATTGTTCAAAAAAGGTGACAATATTGTTTTTTGTGCATTCGGTTCAGGATTGACCACAGGCAGTTGTGTCATCACATGGGACAGGGAATAATGCGTAATTCGTAATGCGTAATTCGTAATGATGAAAAACACCACTATAATTAAGCTATAACAATTAAAAGTTTTTTGTCCACTTTTTTTCAAAAAAGTGGGCGGGATTTTTAAGGGCGGCAGCCCTTAAATCAGGGGTTCGGGGACGAAGTCCCCGACAAATAACACATCATTCAAGAAAGGATTTCTACTATGATTAGTACTCCGATTAATGAACAACTGGGTATACAATATCCGATATTTCAGGGAGGTATGGCATGGGTAGCTGATGCGTCTTTAGCGTCAGCGGTAAGTAATGCAGGCGGACTTGGTATTATTGCCGCTATGAATTCTAATGGTGAGCAACTCAGAGCCGAAATTCAGAAATGCAAAACTCTCACCGATAAACCCTTTGGTGTAAACATTATGTTGATGAGTCCGTTTGTGGAAGAAACGGCTAAGGTTGTAGCAGAGGAAAAAATCCCCGTAGTCACCACAGGAGCAGGTAATCCCGCAAGATTTATGCCTATGTGGTTGGAGGCAGGCATTAAAGTTATTCCTGTTACCCCCTCAACGACACTGGCAAAGATAGCACAGAAAAACGGTGCATTCGCTGTTATTGCTGAAGGTGGAGAATCAGGCGGTCATGTAGGCGATATTACGACAATGGCATTGGTTCCTCAGATTTGCGATGCAGTAACGATTCCTGTTATTGCGGCAGGGGGTATTGCGGACGGCAGAGGAATAGCCGCTTCATTTATGTTGGGTGCAGTAGGTGTTCAGGTTGGTACACGATTTCTGGTAGCCAAAGAATGTACCATAAGCCCTGAATATAAAAAGAAAGTCCTCAAAGCTAAAGACATCGACACCATTGTTACAGGCAAAAGACTGGGACACCCTGTGCGTTCCATCAAGAACGCTTTGACCAGAGAATACATCAAGCGTGAATTTGACAAAAGTCAGTATTCCGATGATGATTTGGAAAAAATGACGGTGGGAGCATTACGCAGAGCGGTCAAAGAGGGCGATGTATCGAAGGGTTGTGTACTGGCAGGACAGATAGCAGGCATGGTCAACAAAGAGCAGACTGCACAGGAAATGATAGAAGAAATGTTCACACAAGCAGAAGAAGTATTAGGCGGTGCGTCAAAATGGGTAAAATAGCGTTTGTATTTTCAGGACAAGGTTCACAGTACAGCGGTATGGGAAAAGAACTTTATGATTGTTCCCCGAAAGCGAAAGCGGTATTTGATATGGCGGACGCTATCCGAAAAGACACTTCTACACAATGTTTCACTGCGACAAAAGAAGAACTTTCGCAGACGGTAAACACACAGCCTTGTGTATTCACTGTAGACTTAGCGGCAGCCAATGCGGTAGTGGAAAAAGGCATTACGCCCGATTATATTGCAGGTTTTTCTTTGGGAGAAATTGTGGCATTAGGATTTTCGGGTATGATGTCTTATGAGGACGCATTCAGACTTGTCTGTAAGCGTGCCGAATTAATGGAAGAAGCCACTCATGAAAGCAGGGGGGTAATGTTAGCGGTAATGAAACTCACTCCCGAAACGGTTGAGGAAATCTGTTCAGGATTTGATGATACCTATCCTGTCAATTATAACAGTCCCGCACAGACCGTTGTTGCCACTACAGAAGACAATGCCGAAAAAATTATGGAAACGGTCAAATCCCGAAAAGGCAAAGCTGTTAAACTGGCAGTCAGCGGAGCATTTCACTCACCGTTTATGCACAGTGCGTCCATAGGACTTTCGGAGTATTTATCAGATAAGTCTTTAAACTCTCCCAAAATTCCCGTTTACAGCAATGTTACGGCACAACCCTACAGTGATAATGCTACAGAAAATAAAGCCTTAATCACAAAGCAAGTGGAAAATCCTGTACAGTGGCAAAAGACGGTTGAAAATCTTATTGCCAATGGTGTAGATACTTTTATAGAGGTTGGCGTTGGAAAGACGCTTGCAGGACTTATCAAAAAAATTGATAAAAATGTAGCCGTTTTTAATATAGAAAATAAAGAAACCCTTGAAACTTTGAACTCACTTTAAGAATGAACAAAATTTACTCACGCAAATTTTGATTTGTATTTTGGAAGTTAAAGGGCGTTGCCCTTTAAAAACCCACAAGGGGCGTTGCCCCTTGACCCCACGAACTTTTTGAAAAAAGTTTGACAAAAACTTTTAATTGTCATAGCTGAACCGTAGATAAACAATTCGAACGAAGTGAGCATAAAAGTTTTTTGTCCATTTTTTCAAAAAAGTGGGCAGGATTTTTAAGGGTGGCAGCCCTTAAACAGAGGTTCGGGGACAGCGTCCCCGAAAATAAAAAGGAGTAGAAATAAGAGATGAGTTTTAAAAATAAAACAGCAGTGATTACAGGTGCGTCCAGAGGAATAGGACTTGCCGTTGCAAAGAAACTTGCTTCACAAGGAGCCAACATTGCTATCATCTATGTTGGCAAGGAAGAAGAAGGCGAAAACGCTAAAAAAGAAGTAGAGGCTTTAGGTGTAAAAGTCGGACTGTACTATTGCGATGTTTCGGACTTTGAAAAATCCAAAGAAACCGTTGACCAGATTTTAAACGAATTTGGCACAATAGATATTCTTGTAAATAACGCAGGAATAGTCAGGGACAAACTTGTTTTAAGAATGGAAGAAGCTGATTTTGACAGTGTTATTGCGGTCAATCTTAAAGGCACATTCAATATGATAAAGCACACCTATAAAACTTTCACGAAACAAAGAGCTGGTAGAATAGTCAATGTAGCGTCCGTAGTAGGTATCAACGGAAATGCAGGACAGACCAACTATTCCGCCTCAAAAGCAGGTGTTATTGGTGTGACCAAATCGGTAGCCAAAGAACTGGCGGGCAGGGGAATAACTGTCAATGCTGTTGCTCCAGGCTATATTATTACCGATATGACAAATGCTCTCAGTGATAAAGTCAAAGAAGAAATTGAAAACGCTATTCCTATGAAAAAAAGAGGACTTCCCGAAGATGTTGCCAACGCTATTGCTTTTCTCTGTTCAGACGAAGCGTCCTACATTACAGGAGAAGTTATCCGTGTAGACGGTGGAATGGCAATGTAAGATTTCGGAAAATAGATAATGGATAAAGGGAGATGTAAAAATTGCACAGAGTAGTAGTAACGGGTTTAGGGTGTGTCACACCTGTCGGAAACGATGTGGAAAGCACATGGCAGAACATGATAGACGGTGTATGCGGAATTGATTATATCAAATCTTTTGATACTTCCGACAGCAAAGCAAAAGTTGCAGGTGAACTTAAAAATTTCGACCCTTTGAAATATATCGAAAAGAGAGAACTCAGAAAAACAGATTTATATGTTCAATATGCTATTGCAGCGGCACAGCAGGCAGTAGACGACAGTGAGATTATTGGTAATATCAGTCAGGAAAGATTTGGTGTTTATGTTGGTTCGGGAATAGGCGGAATGTCTACATTTTATAACAACAGTGTCAATTACTATACTGGTGGTTCAAGGAAAGTATCGCCTTATTTTATCCCCATGATGATATCCAATATTGCCGCAGGACAGATTGCCATTCGATTTAAAGCTAAAGGTGTTTGCCTGCCTGTAGTCACAGCCTGTTCGACAGGTACACACGAAATCGGAGAAGCCTATCTTGCCATCAAACACGGTATGGCAGATGCAATTATTGCAGGAGGCAGTGAAGCAACTATCAATCCTCTTACGGTAGCAGGATTTGCTAACTGTAAAGCCTTATCGTTGTCTGAAGACCCCAACAGAGCGTCTATTCCGTTTGACAAAAACAGAAACGGTTTTGTACTTGGTGAAGGTGCAGGAATGTTGGTATTGGAAGAATACGAACACGCCAAAAACAGGGGAGCAAAAATCTATGCAGAGGTTGTAGGTTACGGCAATACTTGTGATGCTTATCATGTCACACAGCCCGACCCTGATTCAGAAGGCAGTGCAAGAGCATTCAAATTAGCTTTTGAGGACGCAAATTTACAGCAGGACGAAAAATTATATATTAATGCACACGGCACAAGTACCCCTCTCAACGACAAAGGCGAAACCAAAGCTATCAAAATAGCACTGGGTCAGAAAGCCTATGATACGCTTATCAGTTCCACAAAATCCATGACAGGGCATATGTTGGGAGCGACAGGTGGTGTGGAAGCTATGGTTGCGGTGCTGGCACTGAAAAACGGTATCATACCGCCAACCATTCATTTGGAAGAACCTGATGAACTTTGCGACTTGAACTATGTACCCAACAAGAGTATCAAAGCGGATATAGATGTTTCCGCTTCATCAACATTAGGGTTTGGCGGACATAACGCCGTAATTGTTTTCCGAAAAGTAGTTTAAGGGTGTTGCCCTTAAAAATCCCACGAGGGGCTTTGCCCCTCGACCCCACAAACTTTTGAAAAAGTTTGACAAAACTTTTCAGGAAAATTTGCATAGCAAATTTTATAATGTTTTGAGATAATATGAAAAACAAGAGGAAATTTAAAATGTACACTATTGATGAAATCAAAGAACTGATTACGGCACTGGACAAATCCACACTGACCGATTTAGAGATAGTTTCCAAGACTGGCGAAAAGATTGCCTTGAAGAAAAGAACCGCCAAATACATCACGACAGAAACGGTAGCGACAGCACCTGTTATATCTACACCGTCAACAGCAAAAACGGAAAATGCGGTTACAGAAAATACTGAACAGAATGTCAAGACGATTAATTGTCCGATGGTAGGTGTTTTCTATACAGCGTCAGCTCCTGATGCTGAACCGTATGTTACAGTAGGGTCTAAAGTAAAGAAGGGTGATATTGTCTGCATTATTGAAGCGATGAAACTGATGAACGAAGTAGTCGCTACTGAAAGCGGAACAATTACCGAAATTCTGGCAGAAAACGGTGATTTAGTCGAGTACGGACAGCCTTTATTTGTGATAGAATAAGTGAGGATTGGTTATGAATCAGGAAGAAATCAAAAAAATCATACCTCACCGTGACAATATGTTACTGGTAGAGGAAGCGGAAAAAATAGATGATGTGACCGCCAAAGGGAAATACACTGTAAAGGGTGACGAATTTTTTCTCAAAGGACATTTTCCAAACAATCCTGTAGTTCCGGGAGTTATTCTGTGCGAAATGATGGCACAGGCAAGTTGTGTGCTGATAGCGGACAAAGAAACCAAGTCCACACCATATTTTTCTAAAATTGACAATGTAAAATTCAAGAACAAAGTTTTACCGGGTGATACGCTGGAAACTACCTGTAAGATTACAGGCAGTAAGAGTGTTTTCTACTTTATCACAGCAAAAGGCCATGTCAACGGGAAATTATGTGTACAGGCGGATTTCACAGTTGCTGTAATACCCGACCAACAATAACCCGTCACCGTAATTGTATCAAAAAGGAGAGTGTTTATGTTGTTTTCCAAAATACTCATAGCCAATCGTGGTGAAATTGCGGTAAGAATTATCAGGGCGTGCCGTGAGATGGGAATTTCCACCGTAGCAATTTATTCGGAGGCGGATAAAGATGCTATGCATGTACAGTTAGCGGACGAAAGTTATTGTGTAGGCGGTGCGAGTGTCAGCGAAAGTTATCTGAATGTTGCTGCTATTGTCACTTTAGCGGTATCTACAGGTTGTCAGGCAATCCATCCGGGATACGGTCTTTTATCGGAAAATGCGAAATTTGTTTCCCTTTGCGAACAGTGTAACATCAAATTTATAGGACCTACCTCAAAAATGATAGCTATGCTTGGTGATAAAGACATTGCCAGAAAGACCATGCGTGAAGCGGGTGTACCTGTCACGCCTGGTTGTGATGTTGTTGACAATGTAGAAACAGCAAAGGAGAAAGCATTAAAAATCGGATTTCCTTTACTTATCAAAGCCCGTTCAGGGGGAGGCGGTCGTGGAATACGGCTTGTCAACACCATAGAAGAATTTGAGAATGCGTTTCATTCTGCTTCAACCGAAGCTCTATCCGCATTTGGTGACGGTGCGGTTTATATGGAAAAATTTCTCAAGCCCGTCAAGCATATTGAAATGCAGTTGTTGTGTGACAATTACGGTAACATTGTCTGTTTCGGAGAAAGAGAATGTTCCGTGCAGCGTAAGAACCAGAAACTTATCGAAGAAAGTCCATCACCCGCAATTACACCTGAAATGCGTAAAAAGATGATGGAATACGCAAAGAAAGCCGCATTAGCGGTCAATTATGAAAATGTCGGTACAGTAGAGTTTCTGCTTGACAAAGACAATAACATTTATTTTATGGAAATGAATACCCGTTTGCAGGTAGAACACGGTGTTACCGAAATGGTCACAGGTCACGATTTGGTACAGTGGCAGATAAGGGTTTCGGCAGGAGCAATGCTGACACTTACGCAAGACAGAATTTTTATGCACGGTCATGCGATAGAATGTCGTATCAATGCAGAAAACCCTGACGAAAATTTCCGTCCGTCATGTGGAAAAATCACTAAACTGCATATTCCCGGAGGACCTTTTGTCCGTTTTGACACAGCCATTTATCAGGATTACAGCATACCTCCTTATTATGATTCCATGATAGGCAAATTAATCGTACAGGCAAGAACAAGAGATTATGCTATCCGTAAGATGAAGATGGCACTCAGCGAGCTGAACATTCATGGCATAGACCATAACAGAAACTTGCAGATAGACATTCTGTCCGATGAAGATTTTGTCAACGGTACTTACACAACCGATTTTATGGAGAACTTTGAAAAGAAAAAATAAGTTAAAGGGTGTTGCCCTTTAAAATCCCACAAGGGGTTTCACCCCTTGACCCCAATGTCATCAACTTAAGAGTGTCATTCCGAACATAGTGAGGAATCTTAATAAGATTCTTCGTCGCTTTCGCTCCTCAGAATGACAGCAATATATCTCAGAATGACAGCAATATATTATTTCAAACAGGCTTTTTTCTTAAGTTGATGACATTGCCCTTGACCCTACAAACTTTTTGAAAAAAGTTTGACAAAAACTTTAAATTGTCATAGCTGACACTTAGAAAGACAACCCGAACGCAGTGAGCCGAAAAAGTTTTTGACCCACTTTTTTCAAAAAGTGGGCGGATTCCAAAGGCGGAGCCTTTGGGCGGGATTTTCAAGGGCGGCAGCCCTTGAAGTGGGATTTTTAAGGGTGGCAGCCCTTAAACAGGGGTTCGGGGACAGCGTCCCCGACAACAGAACATACAGGATAGGATTGTGGAAAATGTTTAACAGTGATTTTTTTACCTTTCTGAAACCGAAAAACGAACTGGAAAAATTACCGTCAGAAAGAAGTAACGGGAATGAAAGACCCTTTATTCCCGAATCGTTACTGATAAAATGCCCTGAATGTAAGAAAATGATGTTGTCGTCCGACTTAGCGGAAAACAAAAGAGTATGCGTACACTGTAATCATCATTTCCGCATGAGTGCAAGAGAAAGAATTGCCGTTACCGTAGATGAGGGAAGTTTTGTTGAAATCAACGGCGATATGACTTCCAAAAATATCATCAACTTTCCCGAATACACATGGAAACTTGCCAATGCTAAAAACAGAAGCGGTGAAAATGAAGCTGTCATTACAGGTATTTGTACCATAAACGGTTATAAAACTGTATTGTTTGTTATGGATTCCAACTTTATGATGGGGTCAATGGGAACAGTCACAGGAGAAAAAATTACCTGTGCTTTTGAATATGCCAGCGAACATCATTTGCCTGTTATCGGGTTTACGGTGTCAGGCGGTGCAAGAATGCAGGAAGGCATATTGTCGCTTATGCAGATGGCAAAAACGAGCGGAGCAGTCAAGCGTCACAGCGATAAAGGGTTACTGTACATTACTGTTCTCACAGACCCGACAACAGGCGGTGTGACAGCTAGTTTTGCGATGGAGGGAGATATTATTCTTTCTGAACCTCATGTTCTTATTGCTTTTGCAGGACCTCGTGTCATTGAGCAGACCATCAGGCAGAAATTACCCAAAGATTTTCAGAGTGCTGAATTTTTACAGACAAAAGGTTTTGTTGATGCGATTGTTTCCCGAGCTAAAATGAAAGAAGTGTTGGGGAAACTACTGATGATACACGGTTATAAAAACACTCTTTCCGTGCAGGAGGAAAAAGAAGAAATTTTACCTGATGATACAACAGCAGAGGAGGATATAGAATGAAAGCAGTTGAAAGAGTAATGGCAGCGAGAGCGTCAAACCGAATGACAGCTACAGACTATATCAATGCTTTGACAGGCGGTACTTTTCTGGAATTTCACGGAGACAGGCGTTATGCTGATGACAGAGCCATTAAAGCAGGATTAGGCATGATTGACAATATTCCCGTAACGATAATTGGTCTGGAAAAGGGTAAAAACACACAGGAGCGAGTAGCCCGAAACTTTGGTTCGGCACACCCTGAGGGTTACCGAAAAGCCTTGAGACTGATGAAACAGGCAGAAAAATTTCGCAGACCTGTATTATGCCTTGTTGATACCAGCGGTGCATTTTGTGGAATTGGTGCGGAAGAAAGAGGTCAGGGACAGGCAATCGCTGAAAATTTAATGGAAATGATGACCTTGAAAACCCCTATACTTTCCATTCTGATAGGGGAAGGTGGCAGTGGCGGAGCATTGGCACTTGCTGTTGCCAACGAAGTCTGGATGTTGGAAAATGCAGTGTACTCTGTAATCTCACCTGAGGGTTGTGCGAGTATTCTCTGGAAAGATGCCAATAAAATGGCGGAAGCGGCACAATGCTTGCGAATGACTTCTCATGATTTGCTGACTATGGAAGTCATTGAAAGAATTATCCCCGAACCCGAAGACGATAAAGCCGAATTTTTTGCCACACTCAAAGAGCAGATTATCGAAACATTGTGTCAATATCAGACGATGACAGATGAAGAACTCACCGAAAATCGATACAACCGTTTCCGCAAATACGGACAGACTGTCAAAATTTATAGCTTTGAAGAAAGCAATGTGTGATAAATTTTTAGCGTAATTTTTGCAAATAATATAAAACTATCACTTGAATTTTAACCCGAACTTTCAGGAGTTCGGGTTTCTTTTATAGTAAAAACGACAAATAATACTATTTGTATTTTAAATGAAAATGCTATATAGGTCATAATATACTTTTAATAGTCAATAATTTTGTATAAGATATCTAAAAAAAGTTACAAATTACAAAAATGTCATTTTTATACTTGACTTTTATTACAGAAATGTAATATACTGTATACAGTCAGTAATAAACATTCAGTAATGAGTAATTAAATTGACAGGAGTATTATTATGAAAATTTCAAAGAAAATTGTAACATTAGTTTTAATAGCATCACTCACAATGAGTACAGGTATTTCAGCATTTGCTGATGGCGAAGAAAAATACACAGATAAATCTTCCATAGTTATTCAGAGTGAAACAGAGATACAACCTGTAACGGCAGTGAAGATGAAATCCGTAGCTTACATGAAAGTCGGTTCAGTAGCAGAGATGTTACCCACACTGACTGTATCTCCCGATAATGCCACCAATAAAGAAGTGGAATGGGAAAGCAGTAATGAAAACATTGCGATTGTTGATGAAAACGGTATAGTTGAAGCGAAAAAATCAGGTAGATGTGTTATTGTAGCTCGTTCAAAGGACGATATCAGCAAACAAGCGACTTGTAGTGTTGTTGTCAGTCAAAGTGTAGAAAGTGTAGTATTATCATCAAAGAGTGTAGTGCTGAATAACGGTGACAGTCAAAAACTTACCGCAACAGTAATGCCGACAAATGCCAGTGAGAAATGTGTGACATGGCAGAGTTCCAACAACAATGTAGCCAGTGTCAGTGCAACAGGTGTAGTTACAGCAAAAGGAGCAGGTACTTGTGTTATCAAAGCTATTTCCACAGACAATGCCGAAAAATTTGGTTACTGTTCCGTTATGGTCACACAGAAAGCAACAGGTTTAGCGGTTGTCAATGCTCCCGAACAGCTTGGTGTAGGTGAAAAAACAACACTGAATACCATCATTACGCCGTCTTATGCAACAACCAAAGCCGTAAAATACACCAGCAGTAATAACAGTGTAGCGACTGTTTCGGCAAGAGGTGTTGTTACAGCGGTAAAGAAAGGACAGTGTAAAATTACAGCAACCACCACAGACGGCAGTAACATTTCCACTTCTTTTGATTTGAAAGTCATCATTCCCGTACAGGATATCACCCTCAGCGATGAAATCAAAAACATTGTAGAAGGTACATCATCAAAATTGAAGGCAACAGTTACCCCGTACAATGCCACTAAAAAGACACTTACTTATCTGAGCAGTAATACCAACATTGCTACAGTTTCGACAGACGGTACGATACTTGCCAGAAACAAGGGTACTTGTAAAATATATATATCATCAAATGATAGAAGTAATATAAGAAAATGTTGTGTTGTCAATGTTATCAGACCTGTAGAAAGTGTAGCTTTAGAAAACAACGATATTACACTCAGCGCAGAAGATACTTATCTTCTCAAAGCCAGCGTATCTCCGATTAGTGCGACAGACACTACTGTAACCTACATCAGCAGTGATACATCTGTTGCGACTGTTGACGAAAACGGTATTGTTACAGCAACGGGAAAAGGTATTTGTACAATTACCAGTTTTGCTAACGGTGACAGCACAAAGTATGATGTTTGTACAGTTACTGTAAAACAGCCTGTCAAGGGTTTGAAACTTATTGGCAACGAAACGATGAAAGAAGGAGAAACCACCATTCTCACTGCAACAGTTTCTCCGATGAATGCTGACAATAAGGAACTGATTTGGAAAAGCAGTGATACCTCTGTTGCCACAGTAGATACAAAAGGTAATATCAAAGGTGTGTCGGCAGGAACAGTGACGATTACCTGTATTGCAAAAGAAAACAATAAATTCACCGCTTCTCTGACAATCACAGTGAAGCCTGTCAAAACGGAAGGTGAATTGATAGCGGATTATGCGTCAAAATGGGTAGGCATTACGCCTTATGTATGGGGAGGAACAAGTCTGACATATGGAGCGGACTGTTCAGGATTTGTATGCAGTGTCTATCAGAATTTCGGCTACAATCTCTGGTATGCAAGAACAAATCTTGACATGGTTGGCAAACCAGTATCTCTCAGTGAAGCAAAACCAGGTGACATTGTTTTATTTCCAGGTCATGTAGCGATTTATGCAGGCAACGGATATATTACTCACGCAATGAATGAAAGTCTTGGTGTAAGAACAACTCCCTTATCATGGGGCGGTTATGTGAGATGTATAAGACGAGTAGTTTAAGGATTATTTTTAAAGGGGCTGTCGCAAAATTTTTCGTTTTGCGACAGCCCCTTTAAAATTTTATCAAAGGCTTAATGCGGTTGGAATGATTTTCTTATCGTATAGCTATGAAAATTAAAAGTTTTTGTCCACTTTTTTCAAAAAGTGGGCAGGGTCAAGGGGCGGTAGCCCCTTGTGGGATTTTTAAGGGCGAAGCCCTTAAACTCCTGAACTATTTTACTATACAGCAAATTGGCTGTTGTACAGATTGGCATAAAAACCGTCTTGTTCAAGTAACTGTTCGTGAGTACCTTGTTCAATGATATGTCCGTCTTTCATCACAAGAAGAATATCCGCATTTTTGACGGTGGAGAGCCTGTGAGCGACAATAAAACTTGTCCGACCTTTCATCATTTGCTGAAAAGCATTCTGAATACGCATTTCGGTTCGGGTATCAATAGAAGATGTTGCTTCGTCCAGAATGAGCATAGGGGGGAGGGAAAGCATAATTCTGGAAATACATAACAACTGTTTCTGTCCTTGTGATAAATCCCCTCCGTCTTCACCGATAACCGTATCATATCCGTCAGGTAATCTTTTAATAAAATTGTGAGAGTGAGCCTTTTTACAGGCTTCTATAATTTCTTCATCAGTTGCGTCAGGTTTACCAATCGTAATATTTTCTTTGATTGTGCCTGATTTCAGCCATGTTTCCTGCAAAATCATGCCGTAATTTCGTCTTAAACTGTTTCGGGTAACAGATTTTATCTCATAACCGTCTACAGTGATTTCACCACTTACTGTATCGTAAAAACGCATAAGCAGGTTGATAAGTGTAGTTTTTCCGCAACCTGTAGGACCTACTATCGCTACCCTTTGACCGCTGATAACATTCAGGTTGAAATTTTCTATCAGTTTTTTATCAGGTGTATATGAAAAATACACCTTATTCAGTGTAATATTACCGCTGACATTTTCGGGTAAATGCTGGTTATGTGTATCGCTGATTTCGGAGGGAGTTTCAATAAGTTCAAAAACTCTGTCGGCACAGGCAAGAGCGTTCTGTAATTCAGTAATCACGCCTGAAATTTCATTGAAAGGTTTTGTATACTGATTGGCGTAACTCAAAAAACAGGTCAGACTTCCTACTGACAGCGTTCCTGTAATTGCCATCAGTCCGCCCGAAAGTGCAACACCGCCATAGACGATATTATTGACAAATCTGGTACTTGGGTTAGTCAACGACGAAAAAAACAGAGCCTTTAACGAACTTTTTGCCAAACGCTGATTGATTTCTTCAAAATTCTGTTGATTTTCTTTTTGATGATTGTATGCCTGTACAACTTTCTGATTTTCAATCATTTCTTCAATGAAAGCGGTCTGTTCTCCACGAATTTCCGATTGTAATTTAAAAAGATGGTAAGTTTTTGAAGAAACAAACTTTGCCACAAAAAGCGACAGAGGGGTTATCACAACCACAACTGCTGTTATGATAGGATTGACTGACAACATAAAAGCTAGTGTTCCTATGATAGTGATAATTCCCGTAAAAAGTTGAGTAAATCCCATTAATAAGCCGTCTGAAAACTGGTCAACATCAGTGATAATACGGCTTAATGTATCTCCGTTAGAATGGGTATCCAGGTAATTGAGCGGTAAAGTTTCGATTTTAGTCATCGCCTGATTGCGGATATCCCTTGCCACATGATAAGTCATCTTGTTATTAATTAAATTCATTATCCACTGAAAAAAAGCTGTCAAAAGAGAAAGTATGGCTATTTGAGAAAAGACGGCAAAAATCTTTTCAAAATTGACATTTCCCACACCAACAATGCAATCAATGGCTTTACCGATAAGAATAGGAATGTATAGTGTAAAGGCAACCGTGACAAGAGCTAACACTATTGAAAATACTAAATATATTCTGTACTGTTTAATATAAGACAGAATTTTTTTAATGGTCTGTGTCTGTTTCAAGATGTTAGCCTCCTATCTTGTTTGTGAAAGGTGAATTTCTTGATAAATATTGCAGTTACTAAGGAGTTCGTCATGAGTTCCCATACCGACAATCTTGCCGTCATCAAGCACAAGAATTTTATCTGCTGACATAATCGAAGAAGTTCTTTGCGATACAATAAAAACGGTCATATTTTTATCCAGTGAATGAATAGCCTGTCGTAATTTAGCGTCAGTAGCGTAGTCCAAAGCTGATGAACTGTCGTCAAGAATAAGGATATCAGGATTTTTGACAATCGCTCTGGCAATAGTCAGTCTTTGTTTTTGTCCGCCCGAAAGATTTCTGCCACCATGTTCAATCATTTCATCAAGACCGTTCTTTTTAGCCGAAATGACATCTTTCGACTGTGATATTTCTATTGCTTTTCCGATGTCTTCTTTTGTTGCGTCAGGATTTCCCCACAGGATATTTTCTCTGATACTGCCCTTGAACAGCACGGCTTTCTGTAAGACAATACCGATTTTTTCTCTCAATTTTTCTGGAGAATATGCCTTGACATTGATACCATCAATATAGACATTTCCTCTTGTACAGTCGTAAAGATGGGGAATAAGATTGACAAGCGAAGATTTTCCCGAACCTGTTCCGCCGATAATACCGATGGTTTCTCCTTTTTTCACGGTGAAATTGATATTGCTTAAACTTTCCTCACCTGCATTCTGATAAGTCAGTCCGACATTATCAAAAACAATGTAATCTGTTGTGTTTATTGTAGCATTAATGTCATTTTCTGCCATTGTTTCCAGTGTGGAATGAATAGCAAGAATACTTTCCACCCTGTTGGCACAAGCAACAGATTTTGTCAAAGTAATAATCAGATTTGCCAGTTTGATAAGTTCCACTAAAATTTGTGACATATAATTGTACAGTGCTACAACTGCACCTTGTGTAATCAGTCCGCTATCTACTCTCAATGCACCGACATAAATCAGGATAATGATTGCAACATTGATAATCACATAGGTTACAGGGTTCATCAAAGCGGAAATCTTTCCTACATATTTCTGCGATTTGTTCAGAATTTCGTTAAGTGTGCGAAACTCTTTAATTTCTTTTTCTTCCTGACAAAATGCCCTGATTACTCTTACCCCTGATAAATTTTCTCTTGTTTTAGCGGTAAGATTATCCAGATTTTGCTGGCTTTTTTTATAAAGCGGAATACTGACCAGAATAATAGCAAAAACAACAATACTTAAAACAGGTATCGTTCCTGCAAAGACCAATGCTCCCTTGACATCAACCGTGAATGCCATTATCATTGCTCCGAATACAATAAACGGCGAACGCAGAAATAACCGTAAAAACATATTGACACCGTTCTGTACCTGATTGATATCGCTTGTCATACGGGTAATCATGGTAGAAGTGCCGAGTTTGTCGAGTTCAGAAAAGGAAAAACTCTGTATTCTGGCAAACATATCTGAGCGTAATTGTGTACTGACACCGATTGCCGCTTTTGCCGAAAAATATTGAGCTGTTACCGAACTGATTAGTCCGACAACTGCCAACAAAATCAATAGCAGAAATGATTTGATAATATGTCCTTTGTCACTTTGTAAAATACCGTAATCTATCAGTGAGGCAACCACAAGCGGAACCAGTAATTCAAAAGACGCTTCCAATAATTTGAACAGTGGTGCTAAAACTGTTTCTTTTTTATACTTTCCTAAAATTTTAATAATGGATTTCAAAAACTATCGCCCCAAAAAATATCATCGTCAAGCGATGACAATTAAAAGTTTTTGTCAAACTTTTTTCAAAAAGTTTGGCAGGATTTTCAAGGGTGCAACCCTTGAAACAGGATTTTTAAGGGCGGTAGCCCTTATCGTAAGAAAATTTTGTAAAATACAATCCGATATTTTGCAATATCGGATTGTTTCGTTACTATAAAATTTTACTGTGGATTGCAGTCTTTGGCGGGTGTGTAACCTTGAGCAATAGCCTCATCGTAAGTATTGAAATATACTTTGTTAGCGTCCGACATCTTGCTGACAGTTGCACAATCTTTGGTATGCAGGACTTTGGAATTTTTATTGCCGACATATTTTGCTGTTTTTTGAGTAGCTTTTTTGGTTGTGGTTGATGTTTTACTGCTTGTATTACTTGATGTTTCATCAGAAGTTTTACTTTCAGTAGTTGTAGTGTCAGTCTGTGAAATTGCAATTTCTTCAGAAGTACCACTTGTTGTGCTTAAAGACATATTACTGTTATTGAATGTGACTACAATACTGCCCAGTTCATCGGTACGATACATAGGGATATTCGCATCATTGAATTTTTTGACGGTTTCTTTATGAGGGTGACCGTAATCGTTATTCTTACCGCAACTGATTAAAGCAATCTGGGGATTTACTGCTGACAAAAATTTTTTATTTGTACTGGTACGACTGCCGTGATGACCTGCTTTAAGGAGATTTGCCTGTACATTGAAACCCTCGTCAAGTATTAATTTTTCTTCGGAAGATTCTGCATCACCGGTAAATATTGCTGACATACCGTTATATTCTGCTCTGACGATAATTGAACAATTATTCAAATCCTTAACGATTTCGGGAACATACATAGTGAGGGTGGTATTACCGAGAGTAATGGTATCGTTAGTTTTCGGGAAAATAACATTATAGTTTTTCTGGTCGATATAGTCAACCAGTTTTTCCCATGTGCGTGTAGTATTCATAGCTTCGGTCATGACGATATTTTTGGTAGTGACGCTTTCATTTTTCAGTACATCAAGCATACCGCCGTAATGGTCGGAATGAGGGTGAGTAATGAGAGCGTAGTCAAGTTGGGTAACGTTATGGTCTTTCAGATAGTCGTTGACAATTCCGCCCTGACCGAGTTCACCAGCGTCAATAAGCATATATTCGTCATTACATTCGAGCAAGATACTATCGCCCTGACCAATATCTATCATATGGACAGTAAAACCGCCATCAGCAGAGGAATTTGTATCAGTTTGTGTAGTATTGGTATCTGATGTAGTGAGAACAGCGTCAAGAACATCGCAACCTGAAAAGGCTGTGATACAAACTATTGCCAAAATAAAAGATAACACTTTAGGATATTTTTTCATAGGGGGTAGCTCCTTTATTAAAAAGGTTAGCGTTAAATATTTTTCAAATATTTAACGCTGATTTGAAAAAATTTTCTGACGAAAATTTTGATAATTTTGGGGAGTTAAAGGGCTGCCGCCCTTTAAAATCCCGCCCAAAGGCTCCGCCTTTGGAAACCGCCAACTTTTTGAAAAAAGTTGGGCAAAAACTTTTAATTGTCATAGCTGACACTTAGATAAACATTCCGAACGAAGTGAGCCATAAAAGTTTTTACCTCGCTTTTTTCAAAAAGCGAGTGGGATTGTTAAGGGCAAAGCCCTTAACTCAGGGGTGCAGGGGGTGAAACCCCTGCAAGTTAAAGAGCAGAGATAGCAGCTTTAATCATAGCGATTTTTTCCCGTTCTTTTGTTGCCTGTTGTTTTACCTTTTCTATGACATTGGCGGGAGCTTTAGCGATAAATCCCTGATTATTGAGTTTGCTTTCAGATTGAGAGAGCATTTTTTCCGTTTTAGCAAGTTCTTTGTTAAGGCGTTTGAGTTCTTCAGTTTTATCGACGAGTTCACTCATAGGAATATAGATTTTCGCTTCTGCGGTAACCACTGTAACCGCACCATCAATATTGAAATTATCCCCTGTTTCCACTTCGCTTGCGGACGCAAGTTTACAGATAAACGGTGAACCGTCTGCAAAGATTTTCTTGAAGGAGGTAGCGATATAGACTTTAGCTTTTCTTGAGGGGGGAACATTCATTTCGGAACGCCTTGTACGGATAGCCTTGATAGCGTTCATAATGATTTCCATTTCCTGCTGAGCTTCAGGGAAGTGATATTCCGCAGAAAATTCAGGATATTTTGTATACATGATAGTATCGCCGTCATGGGGGAGGGTCTGCCAGATTTCTTCGGTAATGAACGGCATGAACGGGTGAAGAAGTCTTAAAGATTTTTCCAATACCCATACAAGAACCTGACGGACATTTTGTGCAGATTGTTGGTCATTACTTTGCAGTCTGGATTTAGCGAGTTCGATATACCAGTCGCAGTAGCAATCCCAGATGAAATCGAAGACTTTTTTAAGTGCTGTACCGAGTTCAAATTTATCAAGATTTTCGGTAACTTCTTTAGCAACGGTATTCAGAGTGCTGATAATCCATTTATCTTCTGTTTCCAGAGTGTCGGGAAGTTCGTTTTTAACATTATAGTCATCAATGTTCATATGAACAAAACGGGACGCATTCCATAATTTGTTGGCGAAATTACTGCTTGCTTCTACTTTTGAGTAGTAGAAACGCATATCATTACCGGGAGCATTACCTGTAGCGAGGGTCAGTCGTAAAGCGTCAGCACCGTATTTGTCAATAATTTCGAGGGGGTCAATACCGTTGCCGAGAGATTTACTCATTTTTCTGCCCAAATCATCACGAATAAGACCGTGAATTAATACCGTATTAAATGGAGCTTTTCCCGTATGTTCAATGCCTGAAAACATCATACGGATAACCCAGAAAAAGATAATATCATAGCCAGTGACTAAGGTATTTGTAGGGTAGAAATAATCGAGTTCATCAGTTTTGTCAGGCCAGCCGAGAGTTGAGAAAGGCCACAGTGCTGAACTGAACCATGTATCGAGTGTATCAGGGTCTTGACGCATAGGTTTTCCACATTTAGGGCAATTTGCATGATTTTCTTTGGTAACGACTAATTCTCCGCAATCGTCACAGTAGAAAGCGGGTATCTGATGACCCCACCATAACTGTCTGGAAATACACCAGTCACGGATATTTTCAAGCCAGTGGAAATAAGTTTTTTCAAAGTGGGAGGGAACAAATTTGGTTTCACCGTTCTTGACAGCGTCAATAGCAGGTTTTGAGAGAGAATCCATCTTAACAAACCACTGTTTGGACACTTTCGGTTCAACAGTAGTTCCACAACGGTAACAGGTGCCGACATTGTGGTTATAGTTTTCAACTTTGAGTAAAGCACCTTCTTTTTCCAAATCCTCAACAATGACTTTTCTTGCCTCATACCTATCCATACCCGCATATTTCGGGTAGTCATCAACAATTTTTGCATCATCGGTCATCACATTGATAACAGGAAGGTTGTGTCTTAAACCTACTTCAAAGTCGTTGGGGTCGTGAGCAGGGGTGATTTTAACGACACCTGTTCCGAAATCCATTTCAACATAGTCGTCAGCGATGATAGGAATTTCACGGTGAACGATGGGAAGTATAAGTGTTTTGCCGACCATATCTTTATATCGTTCGTCATTGGGGTTGACAGCAACAGCGGTATCACCGAGTAAAGTTTCGGGACGGGTTGTAGCGAGGTCAATATAACCACTGCCATCTTTGAGGGGATAGCGTAAGTGCCAGAAATGACCTGCCTGGTCTTCATAATTTACCTCTGCGTCTGAAATAGAAGTCAGGCAGTGAGGACACCAGTTGATAATTCTTTCCCCACGATAAATCAGACCTTTGTTATACAGATTGACAAATACTTCTTTGACAGCCTTATTACAACCTTTGTCCATAGTAAAGCGTTCTCTCTGCCAGTCGCAACTGCTTCCCATTTTTTTAAGCTGGTCACAAATTCTGCCACCGTATTCTTTTTTCCAGTTCCATGCTTTTTCCAGAAATTTTTCTCTGCCAATATCTTCTTTGGCAATACCCTCTTTACGCATAGCTTCTACGATTTTAGCCTCAGTGGCAATAGAGGCGTGGTCAGTACCCGGTAACCATAAGGCACAGTACCCCTGCATTCTTTTATAGCGGATAAGGATATCCTGTAAAGTATTGTCGAGGGCATGACCCATATGTAACTGACCTGTAATATTTGGTGGTGGCATAACGATAGTGTACGGGATTTTTTCTCTGTCGATTTCGCTATGAAAATAATTTCCTTTTATCCAGAAATCGTAAATCCGTTCTTCGACATCACGGGGATTATACGATTTAGCAAGTTCTTTTGCCATTAATATTTCTCCTTTACTCAAATAAACTTATACCTTATTATTATCCCATTTGTTGAAGAATTTGTCAATGATTAATTGATTTGTTTCCAGGGTTTTTGAATGAGTAAACAAATTATGAACAAATCCAATTAGCAAGTATCAAATCAAGATAAGAAGAATCCAGCAAGCATTTGAATTGCTTGTCAG
>CACWNY010000005.1 GCA_902762375.1 uncultured Ruminococcus sp.
TTTTTATTGCTAATTGTAAATTATCAGTCGCTGGTATAGGGAAGTAAAGCGATATGTCTAGCTCTTTTGATAGCAACAGTCAGTTCACGCTGATGATGAGCACAAGTACCTGTTACTCTTCTGGGCAGAATTTTAGCTCTTTCCGAAACATAACGGCGTAATCTTGCAATATCTTTGTAGTCAATGGTTTCTACTTTGTCAACGCAGAAAGCACAGACTTTTCTGCGACCTTTACGCCCTGCACGACGGTTATCTCTTTCAGGTCTTTCAGCCATAATAACCCAACTCTCCTTTATATAGTCTACCGCAAACGGCGGTGTCAATCAATTTTTAGAACGGTAAATCGTCATCATTAGGTAATTCTTCAAAATCCTCAGGTAAACCGCTGGTATAGGAAGAAGTATTATTTCCTGTCGAATTACTGTTGTAACTGTTGTTGGTATAAGACGAATTATTACTGTTTCCATAAGCGGAAGTATTACGCTGTACAGGTGGTTCTTGGGGTAAAGGTACGGAATAGTTACCGTAACCGTTGGAAGGTTTTTCTCTTTTATCACCTGTAAAGAAGAAACTGTCCGCCAATACCTCTGTTACATAACGGTTGTTACCGTCCTTGTCCTGATAGGTTCTGCTCTGCAAAGAACCCTCAAGGGCAATAAGCTGACCTTTGGTAAAATACTTACATACAAATTCAGCACTCTGTCGCCATGCGACAATATCAATGAAATCTGCCTGACGCTCTGTTCCTTGTTTGACATAATTTCTGTCTACAGCAATACGAAAACTGCATACGGAAATTCCTGTATTGGTTGTTTTCAGTTCAGGTTCAGCAACAAGCCGACCCATAAGCACTACTCTATTCAACATAACTACAATCTCTCTCTTTCTTTAAACGCACATACATTCAAATAAATTATTTTTCTTCTTTTTTAATGATTAATGACCTAAGAACGCCGTCAGCGATTTTATATCTTCTGTCGAGTTCTGCGGGAAATTCTGCTGTACTGGTAAAGTTGAACAGTACATAGTAACCCTCTGTTTCCTTGTTAATCTGATAAGCCAATCTGCGTCTGCCCCACTCATCAACGCCATCTAATGTAGCGTGTCTTTCAATGACAGACTTGAACTTTTCGATAACTTTCTGGATACCCTCATCACCGAGTTTCAGTGAAATGACGAGTACGGATTCATAAGCACTTGTTGTTTCTGACATTTTCTGCACCTCCTCATGGACATCTGACCCTGCTCTCACACAGGGCAAGGAAATTTGCTGTTATATACATAACGCTACTATTTTAGCAACATTCACCGCTTTTGTCAAGAATTATTTTTTTTAAATTTTGGGAGTTTAAGGGCTTTGCCCTTAAAAATCCCACAAGGGGCGTTGCCCCTTGACCCCACGAACTTTTTGAAAAAAGTTCGACAAAAACTTTCAGTTGTCATAGCTGGAGGTTTGATAATCATTCCGAACGAAGTGAGCTATAAAAGTTTTTTGTCCACTTTTTTTCAAAAAAGTGGGTGGGATTTTTAAGGGCGACAGCCCTTAAATCAGGGGTTCGGGGACAGCGTCCCCGATGAATCTTAATCAAATCTTAATAGCAACGGTACTTTATTCTTAAAACATAATCGTTTATAATATAAGCATAGAGGGGAGGAAAAGGAATGTACAATATCCTTATCTGCGATGACGAAAAAGACATTATCAATGCATTGAAAATCTACTTATCTAATCCGAACTACACTTTCTTTGAAGCGTTTAACGGAAAACAGGCATTAGACATTATCTCACAACAGGAAATTCATTTAGTGCTTATGGATATCATGATGCCCGAAACAGACGGCATTTCGGCAATGGTACAACTGCGGAAATTCAGCAATATTCCTGTTATCATGCTTACCGCCAAAAGTGAAGATACTGATAAAATTCTGGGACTGAACTTAGGGGCAGACGACTATATTACCAAACCATTCAATCCTATGGAAGTAGTAGCACGGGTCAATTCTCAGTTGAGAAGATATATGCGTCTGGGTGGTGGAGAAGTTACCAAAGATAAATTTACTGTCGGCGGTATAGAACTCAACGACAAAACCAAAGAAGTTACTGTTGACGGTACAGAAGTTTCACTGACACCCAAAGAATACGGTATTCTGAAATTGCTTATTGCCAATCCCAACAGAGTATTTTCGCCCAAAGAAATTTATGAACGGGTATGGAAAGAAATTCCTCTGGGTAGTGAAAATACTGTTGCGGTACATATCCGACATCTCAGAGAAAAAATTGAAATCAATCCTGCCGAACCTCGTTATCTGAAATTGATTTTCGGCAAAGGTTACAAAATGGAAAGGGGAAAATTATCATGACGGAAAATAAAACTAAAATACCACTTACTCACCGTACTTATGCCAAAGTGACTGCTTTTATTCTTTGTGTAATATTTTTCAGTACAGCATTTCTGGTTGGCGGTGTGGGAACAGTTGTCGCATTAAATTCAGATATGTACACCGGAAGTGAAAGCTTTGTGACAACGAATTTCCTTAACAGTATTGCTTATGATGACGCTGAATTGTTGTTGAGCTATATTTCTTACAACGAAAAAGGTGCTATTCCCGATTATTGCGAAGATGAAAATATTTACTCTTTTACCTGTAAGGAAAGTAATAAAGCAATCATTCATGCTGATTACCGCAGTAATCAGCCTTATCAGAATAACAAACAATATTTTACCTATACTTATTCAGGTATTCCGCTGACGATTTATCATGAAGAAACACAGGAAACAGAACAGCCGACAGCACAAATAACCGAACAAACAACAGAACGGTCAACAAAACAAGCTTCAGAACAGGTAACAGAACAGCCAACAGAATATATACCGCTGACTGTTTATGGTGAAGAAAACATTGAAGAAAATCAAAGTCAGGATATTTTTGTTGATGTGGAAATGAAAGTAATTGTTGAAAATAATCGGTATGCTTTCTGGAAAGATATCCTTGTTTTTTTATATTCCGCAAAATATATTATGCTTGTTGTGGGAATGATATGTTTAATTTTTTCAGTGATGTTTTTCATCTTTTTAATGCGTTCATCGGGTCATAGAGCAGGCAGTACAAAAATTATGCCTTCTTGGGGAACAAAAGTACCGTTGGATTTACTGGCAGGCGGTGTCTGTTTACTGACTTTGATTTTTATATTGATTATTGATGACAATATTCGTATCAACAATACCAGTGACACTGTGTTCTGGATTAGTGTGATTTTACTTTTTGTTATCATTTGTTCGGTAATGGTCATTGGTTTCTGTATGAGTTTTGCGTTGAGATGGAAACTTGGTAAATGGTGGAAAAATACTTTAATCTATAGAATACTGCATTTATTTGCTAAAGTATTCACTACACTATGGCACTGGACGGTAACTTTTTTCAGAAATCTTCCGCTTATCTGGAAAACCATTTTAATTGTTGTCGGAGTTATGTTTTATGAATTTTTTTGTATGCTTTTCTGTGACGCTATGGGTGGATATTATCCGATGTTTGGGTTCTTCTTGTTTCTGGAAAAGGTGATTTTGATACCATTTGTATTGTATATAGCTTTGTGTCTGCGGAAATTTCAGCAACATACACAGAAAATGGCAAGCGGTGATTTTAATCAGCCAATAGCTAATGATAACCTGATAGGGGATTTTAAAGCCTATGCTCATACACTCAACAATATTTCTTATGGTATGGCACTGGCAGTGGAACAGCGTATGAAAAGTGAAAGAATGAAAACGGAACTTATTACCAATGTTTCTCATGATATTAAAACACCGCTGACTTCCATTATCAATTATTCTGACCTGATTTGTCGTGAACAGACAGAAAATCCGCAGATTATTGAATATGCTGAAGTCCTTTCCCGACAAAGTGCAAAACTGAAACGATTGATTGAAGATTTGGTAGAAGCCTCAAAAGCGTCAACAGGTAATCTGGAAATCAATCTTGCTCCGTGTGAGGCAAATATTTTTATGGTGCAGACTGTAGGAGAATACAGCGAAAAACTGGCACAACAAGGACTGGAATTGATTACCTCATCACCTGATTATCCTGTTATGATTATGGCAGATGGTCGCAGACTTTGGCGAGTATTCGACAATCTGATGAATAACATCTGTAAATATTCTCAGAGAAATACACGGGTATATATTGTTCTGGAAAAGGTGGAAAATCAGGCAGTATTTATTTTCAAAAACACATCACATTCACAACTGAATATGTCCGCTGACGAACTTATGGAACGCTTTGTTCGTGGAGATACTTCCAGAAGTACAGAGGGCAACGGTCTAGGGCTTTCTATAGCGAAAAGTCTTACCGAACTGCAAAACGGCAGATTTACTTTGCTCATAGATGGAGATTTATTTAAAGTGATTTTAAAATTTCCTGTGATTTCTGATAGCAACATTTAGCTGTGAAAATTAAAAGTTTTTGCCCACTTTTTTCAAAAAGTGGGCAGGGTCAAGGGGCGGCAGCCCCTTGTGGGATTTTAAAGGGCGAAGCCCTTTAATGGCTAAAAATTCAAAACAAAATCTGCGTAAGCAGATTTTGACAATAATCACCTGATTTTCAACTGCTCAAGTAGAAAAATTGTATTTGTGAGTATACTATTAAAAAAAGCTGTCCATACTTATGTTGAACATACATAAGGAAAGGACAGCTTTGTTATGATGAATTTTAGAAAGATTTTTCCGAAAGCCTTAATTACAGGATTGATTTTGTCATTTTTAATGACACAGGTTTCTTTTACGGCAAAATGTGACGATATGCCAAATCATATTTTGCGTCTGCACATTGTAGCCAATTCTGACAGCAAGGAAGACCAGTTGTTAAAACTGAAAGTCCGTGACTGTATTTTAAGACAGTCTGCAACACTTTTTAAAAGTGCGGATAACAAGATTGAAGCTCAACACATTGCTAACACAAATCTGGATAAAATAATTGCCCAGGCACAGGAAACAGTGAACAGTTCAGGTTATGATTACAAAGTTACGGGTACATTAGCACACGATATGTATTTTAACACAAGGGTCTATGATACTTTTACACTTCCCTCTGGTAATTATGACGCACTGCATATTGTCATAGGGGAGGGGAAAGGGCATAATTGGTGGTGTGTCTGTTTTCCGCCGATGTGTTTTTCTATGGCGGAAGGTAGTGAAAATCGTAATTTATCTGATGTGTTTTCGGAAGAAGAACTATTTATTGCTGAAAACAGTGAACATTATGAGTACAGATTGAAAGTGGTAGAAATATATCACGAAATTAAAAATATTTTTCACTGATTATGAGTTAAAGAGCTACCGCCCTTTAAAATCCTGTTTTAAGGGCTGCCGCCCTTAAAAATCCCGCCAAACTTTTTGAAAAAAGTTTGACCAAAAACTTTTAATTGTCATAGCTATAAAGGGATTGCTTATTTGAGATTATCGAGTGTCAGTCGGATTTCTTTTTCTGTTTCGATGACTTCTGCCAAAAAAGACTGTGATGAAATTCTCAAAGCACCGTTGCCTAAAATAATCAACTGTTCTAAAGCGTCCGAAGTGACTACCCTGACATGATTATTTTTAGCGATTTCGTGAGTAACTTTTTCGATATAAGCGTCAGCAGTTTCGGCTTCTTTGGTATAGACAATACTGATGTTATTGATTTTTTCGACAGTTCGTGTATTGCCCTTGACTTTATAGGCGTCAAAAACAAGGATAAGTTCACACTGTCTGTATCCCTGATAATTACACAAAATATGGATAAGGGTATTTCGTGCGGTATCAAGATTATCTTCAGCGATTTCTTTCAGTTTTTCCCATGAGAAAATTACATTATAGCCGTCTACAAGCAGATATTCTTTACCATTATATTTTGGTTTCTGCGGTTTTGAAGTAGCAGAAGTTGTTTTTTCTTTGGCGATAATTTCCCGTGTCGGCTGAAAAGAGGAGCGTTTATCTTTTTTGATAGTACCGTAAGTCCGTTCAAAGATTGCCATCAATTCTTTATCCTGTTCAAAGATATCAGAGGTTCGTCTTTGGGATTTTGAAGAAATAGTCATGGTATTGTCAGGGGTGTTGGTTTTATTGTTGTCCAGTATACTTGGCAGGTGCATATAGTCAAAAACTTCATTCCATTTTACGATATGTCCTGCACCGTGTGAACAGAATACTGAATCACAAGGGTTTAAAACATCGTTTTCGCTGTCATAGGCAAGTTGTTCAATCACTTCTTGTGAATTATGACATAGTTCATAACCTTTCAGAAAACAGGTCAGTCTGCCTTTGCCGTGAGTATAACGGGTAACTTCTTTATGGTATTCGTTCATGGTAGCAACGGGAACATTTCCCGTTAAGACAGTATAACCGTTATTGCTTTCGTCAACGGTGAATGTGCCGTGCATAGATTGTATATCTGACATGGCTTTGCCTGTATTTTCAGTGGGGATTTCCAGACGGTATTCATAGACAGGTTCAAGCAAAATATTTTCTGCCTGCATAAGTCCTTGTCTGACTGCTCTGTAAGTCGCCTGCCGAAAGTCACCGCCTTCGGTGTGTTTGGTATGTGCCTTTCCCGATACCAATGTTATGGTCATATCTGTCAGTGGTGAATTTGTCAGTACACCCGTATAAATTTTTTCGGAAAGGTGGGTCATTATTAGTCTTTGCCAGTTTTTTGCCAGAACATCTTCTGAACAGTCACTTTTAAAAGTGATACCGCTTCCTCTTTGTGAGGGCTCCAGCAGAAGATGGACTTCGGCATAATGCCGTAAAGGTTCAAAATGACCGACACCTTCTACTTTTTTAGCAATGGTTTCTTTATAGATGATATTTCCCTTGCCAAAACCTATCTCATAGCCAAAACGCTCTCTGACCATATTCTGAATAATATCTTGTTGTATTTCGCCCATGAGATGAATTTCTATGGTGTTGGTCTGTTGATTGAAAAGAATATTGAGTTGAGGGTCTTGTTCTTCCAATAATTTCAAATCATGGAAAACAGTGCGGATATCTTTGTTTTCAGGGAGGATAACGGTATAAGTCAGTACACTTTGAAGCAAGGGCATGAGAGCTGTTTTTTCTGTTCCTAAAGTATCTCCGCATTGTGTGAAAGTGATACCTGTCAAAGCACATACCGTACCACTTTCGGCAGTGTCAATGGTCTTGAATTTTTCCCCTGAATATATTCGTATCTGATTAACTTTTTCAGAATTGCTGTTCTTTTCGCTAGGCAGAATATCTTTGACGCTGAGTTTACCGCCCGTTATCTTGACAAATGTCAGACGGTTTCCCTGTTTATCCTGTGTGACCTTAAATACTTTTCCTGCAAATGTTTTTCCGTAATCAGGCATGACCGTGTATTTATCCAGAATTTCCAGAAAATATTTTATTCCGTCCAGTTTCAGTGCTGAACCGAATATACAAGGAAATAGCTTTCTTTTCTGTATTGCCCGAACGATTAAATCCTCTCTGACAAATCCCGTTTCGGAATATTCTTCGAAAATACTTTCGTCACAAAGAGCAATACTTTCAAAAAAATTGTCTTTGGAAATATATTGGCTGAAATCTGTACAATCATAATTCAGAGTACTTTTAAGTTGAGCAAGAATTTCTGTTTTGTGCGTGTGGGGTAAGTCCATTTTGTTGACATAGATGAATACGGGAATATGATAACGGTGTAACAATTTCCATAAAGTATGGGTATGTCCCTGCACGCCATCTGTACCGCTGATGACCAGTACAGCATAATCCAATACCTGTAAAGTCCTCTCTGTTTCGGCACTGAAATCTATATGACCCGGAGTGTCCAGTAAAGTAAATTCTGTATTGTTATAGGTCAAAATTGCCTGTTTGGAAAATATCGTGATACCTCTTTTTCTTTCCATCTCATCGTTATCCAGATAGGAATTTTTATGGTCTACTCTGCCGAGTTTTCCTATGTTTCCTGAACAGTATAGCAATGCCTCTGCCAAGGTCGTTTTTCCCGAATCTACATGAGCCAGTATTCCTACAGTTATTTTTTTCATTTTCATCACACCATTTTATTAGCAATATGCTTATTATAAACTTTCTTTATGTTTTCGGCAACTGTTTAAGAGAAAATTAAAAAACTATCCGAAATGTATTCAGATAGTTTTTTTTGAATATGACAAAATCTGCTTACGCAGATTTTGTTTTGAATTTTGGGGAGTTTAAGGGCTTCGCCCTTTAAAATCCCACAAGGGGCTTTGCCCCTTGACCCCACCACTTTTGAAAAAGTGGACAAAACTTTTAATTGTCACAGCCCAACCGTAGTTTATAAATAATTACGCATTACGAATTACGCATTACGAATTATCCAAGCGGTTTCATGGTGGGGAAGATGATGACATCTCTGATGGAGGCACTGTCAGTGAGGAGCATAACCAATCTGTCAATACCCATACCCATACCGCCTGTAGGAGCCATACCATATTCCAATGCGGTGAGGAAATCTTCATCAATCATATTGGCTTCTTCATCGCCTGCTTCACGAAGTTTAAGCTGATGTTCAAATCTGCCTCTCTGGTCGATAGGGTCATTAAGTTCGGTATAAGCGTTAGCCAGTTCACGGCGGGTGACGAAGAGTTCAAATCTTTCTACAAGTTCAGAACAATCAGGTTTACGCTTTGTCAACGGAGAAACTTCAACAGGATAGTCAATGATAAAGGTAGGTTGCTGTAAGTTTTCCTCTACATAATCTTCAAAGGCAGTATTGAGAATGTTGCCCCATGTATCTGTAGATTTTACTTCTAACTTGAGTGTTTTAGCAACTTCCTTAGCCTTTTCGGTATCGCCGATAAATTCACCGAAATCTACTCCTGCATACTGTTTTACAGCGTCAATCATAGTCATTCTCTTGAACGGTAAGGAAAGGTCAACACTTTCGCCCTGATATTCAATCTGGTCAGTACCGTTTACGGCAATACACGCTTTATTGACAAGTTTTTCTGTTAACTCCATCATACCGTTATAATCCGTGTAGGCTTCATAAAGTTCGATGGTGGTAAATTCGGGGTTATGTTTGATATCCATACCTTCATTTCTGAACAGTCTGCCGATTTCATAGACCTTTTCCATACCGCCGACAATCAGTCTTTTCAGGTAAAGTTCAGGAGCAATACGCAAATACAAATCAATATCCAGTGTATTATGATGGGTAATGAAAGGTCTTGCGGCAGCACCGCCTGCGATAGTGTTGAGTATGGGTGTTTCTACTTCGATATAGCCGACATTATCCAGTTCTTCACGGATAGTTTTGATGATTTTACTTCTGGCAATGAAAGTGTTCTTGACTTCGGGATTGACCATCAAATCGACATAACGCTGACGGTATCTTAAATCGGTATCTTTCAGACCGTGATGTTTTTCGGGTAAGGGGAGTAAGGATTTGGAGAGTAACTTTATTGCTTTGGCGTGTACGGAAATTTCTCCCCTTCTTGTCCTGAATACAAACCCCTTGACTTCGACAACATCACCGATATCCCATTTCGGCATCTGTACTTTGTAAGTATCTTCGCCTAAATCGTTGATACTGGCATATACCTGAATACGACCGCTACGGTCATGAATGTCCAGAAAAGAGGCTTTACCCATTTTACGCCAGCTCATAATTCTGCCCGCAATACAAACATCTTTTTCTTCCAGTTCTTCAAAACGGTTGACGATATCCATTGCTAAGATATCTCTGTCACTTGTCGTGATTTTGTAAGGGTCATTACCGCTGTCCTGTAATGCCTTGAGTTTATCACGGCGTATCTGTAAAAGTTCGCTTAAATTCTGTTCAGTTTCCTGTATTTCTGTATTCTTTTCACTCATGGTTGTTTACACCTCTTCTATCTTGCTTACATCAATGATTTTGTACTTGACAACTTTTCCTGACGGTGTTTCTACATGAACGATATCTCCAGGTTCTTTGTCTATCAGTGCTTTTCCGACAGGAGATTCGTCTGAAAGTTTACCGTGTAAAGGGTCTGCTTCATTGGAACCAACGATTTCATATTCATAATCGGTGTTGGTGTTCAGATTGGTTACGGTTACTTTTGCTCCGATACGGACTTTTCCTGTATCAATATCTTCTATGATGACGGCATTTTTAAGGATATGTTCAATTTCAAGGATTCTGTTTTCTACTTTTGCCTGGTCATTTTTGGCTTCGTCATATTCCGCATTTTCCGAAAGGTCACCGTAGGAACGGGCAATTTCAATTTTTTCCGCAATTTCATCTCGTTTGGTTGTTTTCAGAAAGTCAAGTTCTTTTTCAAAGGTTTCTTTTCCTTTTTGGGTAAGTTTATATTCTTTTATCATGGTTATACATCGCCCTTTCTCATTTTTTACCATGTGTGGAATGGTATTGCGTACACAAAATTTATTGTATCATTCCATGATAGTTATGTCAAGAAAGTTTTTGTGTAAAATTGTTGCGGGAAGCCGATATCTCTGTTATAATAGTCTGACAAGAATTTTTTAGAGAGGAAATGAACACGATATGAAACTCGGAATGGTAGGTTTACCGAATGTCGGAAAAAGTACTTTATTCAATGCTCTGACCAATGCAGGAGCTCAGTCAGCCAATTATCCGTTCTGTACCATAGAACCGAATGTAGGAGTAGTAGCCGTCCCAGATAAAAGACTTGATGTCCTTGCTGAAATGTATCAGCCAGACAAGTTTACTCCGGCTACCATAGAATTTGTGGATATTGCAGGACTTGTCAAAGGTGCGTCCAAAGGGGAAGGACTGGGTAACAAGTTTTTATCGGATATCCGTGAGGTAGATGCGATTGTCCATGTGGTGAGATGTTTCGATAACGACGATATTATCCATGTTGACGGCAGTGTCAATCCGTCCAGAGATATCGAAACTATTAATCTTGAACTGGTATTGTCGGATATTGAAATCATCGAAAGACGCATTGACAAGACTAAAAAAATGATGAAAGCGGATAAAAAATACGCTGTGCAACTGGAATTTTTTGAGAAAGTCAAAGGGGTATTGGAAGAAGGAAAATCCGCAAGAAGTGTGGATTGTACAGATGAAGAAAAAGAATGGTTGAGTACAGTCGCTTTATTGACCAACAAACCTATCATTTATGTAGCCAATGTCAGCGACAGTGATTTTGCAGATGGTATTGAAGAGAATGCCTATTATCAGCAGGTCAAAGCAGTAGCAGAAAGTGAACATTCAGCGGTATTGCCCATCTGTGCGGAATTTGAAGAACAACTTCTGGGCATGGAAAAAGAAGAACGCACGATGTTTTTAAATGATGTCGGGTTGGAACAGTCGGGACTTGACCGTCTGATTAATGCCTGTTATGATTTACTCGGATTGATTTCCTATCTGACCGCTGGCAAACCTGAAGTAAGAGCTTGGACAATTAAAAAAGGCACGAAAGCACCTCAGGCAGCAGGAAAAATTCATTCCGATTTTGAGAGAGGCTTTATTCGTGCGGAAGTTATCGCTTTTGATGACCTTATGCAGT
This sequence comes from uncultured Ruminococcus sp., assembly GCA_902762375.1. Taxonomy (GTDB): domain Bacteria; phylum Bacillota; class Clostridia; order Oscillospirales; family Acutalibacteraceae; genus CAG-964. The sequence goes on from CACWNY010000005.1 coordinate 11,510, forward strand.
GTAAGACGATGGCTGTCGCTAAGGAAAAAGGTCTGGTCAGAAGTGAGGGTAAAGAATATGTCATGCAAGATGGAGATATTGTACTCTTCCGTTTTAATGTGTAAATTATACTCCGTTCGGAATGTTATCTCAAGGTATAGCTATGACAACTAAAAGTTTTGTCCACTTTTTCAAAAGTGGTGGGGTCAAGGGGCAAAGCCCCTTGTGGGATTTTTAAGGGCAAAGCCCTTAAATGTCGAAATGTCCAAAACCGAATAACAAATACTTCTTTTATCAGTCGTTCGGTTTGGACATTGACTATTGAAACAGGCATTTCAGAAACAAGGTATTCATTTGACTTTACTTATTATTACCACGATTTAAAGTAAACAGTGTAAATATAAAGGCGTCTGCAATTATCGGTATAAAAATAGTGGCAAATCCTAATGTGGTACTAGCCAACTCTAATCCTGTGATACCGATTGACCTACCATCAAATGCTCCAGCACAAAATGCGGAAATGACAACGTAGGCTATTTGTAACACACCGTTAAGACATAAATTTATTACAGGAGCTTTTATGAAGATGTTAATAATGATACCTATGATAACTGCAATTAAAGGAATAGCTCCAACTATATTCATAACAGAGCCAGCGTCTGTTGATGAAAATACTTGAGCAAGGCGATTGCCCATAGGGATTTGCAATCCACCTATATCAAGTGTTTTTTCATCAAGTCCAAATCCCATAAAATTAAACACATTAAGTTTAACCATCGGAATCTCCTTTAATGTAATCATCGAAATCTCCTCTATTCCCGTTAATGTAATTTTCATTACAGGTAAAAGTAATAGTAATCCTTCCAGAACATAAACGCAAATACTGACAATATTTACACCACTATAACCCCCTAAACTATGACCTTGTTTAATAGCATAGATGGGATTGATAATAAATGCAACTATTCCAACAATAATCATTGACAAAATTGGTATAATCATACTTTGTATATTCATATAAACACCCTCTTTAAAAATATTTACTGGATAAATGTACCTGTACCAGTTTTAGAAAGATTCCTCACTGCGTTCGGAATGACAAGGCTTTTTTGTAATTTTTCAAATTTGTCCATTTTACAGTAGTTTATCCTACTAATTTCAGTTTTCTGTTGCGTTCGTTGGCAAGGGTATGGATTGCCTCAACATACATCGAAATCAATTCTTTGTCATTTCGTCTTACAGCTCCGTCAAGCAAATTAATTTTGTCCATTACCTGTCTTTCCAAATCCTTTACGCTTTCGTGCGACTTCACAGGGCTTGTATTGATTAAGTCATATACTTCCTCAATTTTTTTATACAACTGTTTATCGTTCTCTTGAGATAATATCGCACTTAACAGTGAGGAACTTTCTTTAACATAGACAAGTTCTTCTTTATGTTTTTTTACTGCTTCGCTTGTGGTCAAATCCGCAATAAGATTAATACATAAAACAATCACAAATATACTGGTGAGTATAAGTTGACTGAACAGTGCCGGCTTATAATTTTCAGGGTCGATAATAATAAATGCCGTTCCGATAACAATCTCTAAAAAAGAATAAGCCATCGTCAAAAAATATGTACTGCGTAAATATATATCGCTGTCATCTCCCTTTTGGGCAATAATCGGACTGAGAAAGACAATAACGCAAGACATATTGATAAATGCGTAAGAAATCCACGCAGATGTGCCATGTTCTAAACCGCCTATACCATAATAAAGACTGTTGATTAAGGCAAGTTCGACAACACTGATTACTGTTTTAAGAACATTTATTTTATTCATACATACTTCACCTTGTGGCTTACATTCTTCCGACTATCTCATTCATTTTGGAATTATACAGTTCCTGAGTGATAAGTCCTTTATCCAACATTTTTTTCAGTTTTTCCAAAGCGACATATGGGTCTTCGGTGGAAGGTTGATTTTGCGTTTGGGCTGTCGGCTGAGCTAAATTATTGAAAGATTGTCCGATACCTATACCCATTCCCATACCTACACCTGCACCTGCCATTGCACCGCCTGCACCTTTGTTTGAAGAAATATTATGTAAGATTTCGGTTTGCTGTTGTCTTCCCCAATTATCTCCCAGAATACCAAATACTGCTGCATCTGTATGTGCTGTTTCGATTTTTCCTATGTTCTGTATCTTAATTTCATCATATTTTCTGCGTATACTGTCATCAAGAATTGTCATAGAGGCAATGGAGAATTTAATCAGTTTAAGTCCGTATTCGTTAAAAACTTCTTCTATCGAAGGGGAGATTTTTTCAGAGATTTCGTCCAGTTCTGCTTCTATACCAAGTAACTCATGAGGGGTATCGTTCATATATTTTGTAATTTTAGAGCGTATTTTACCCTGAAATTCATTGGCAAAATAATTATTTATCAGTTCTTGCTGACCAACAAACTTATAGCCGTTTCCCACAAGTTTTGTCAGAAATTTGGACGGATTGGTTATCTGAATTTTGTAAGCACCTCTTGCTCCTACCTTTGTCGAAATACCCAGAAGTTTATCACGAACTTGCATAGGCGAAGAAGTTCCCCATGTAAGTTCCATACTATGGGTTGTTCTTACAAAATATACAACACAGTTAAAAGAAGATACCCCACCCGAAAACATATTTCTAAGTCTGCTAATGAAAGGATAGTTTTCGGTAGAAAGTTTATATTTTCCATTTTCGAATACCTGTTCTACCACTCCGTCTTTGATAAAAATTGCCTGTTCGCCCGGCATAACAATGAGTGTTGAATTGGTATTAAAGTCTTCTTCCGGCTGACGCCATATGAGAACAGATGCAGGTCCGCTGTTTTTGATGACATCGGTAAAATGTTTTTTTCCGCCGACATATGCGGTTTCATTCTGATTTTTAAACAACATGTTCTTTTTTCCCTTTCCGTATTATACAATTTTTCATCATAATGAACGACATTAATTTTTGTGTTTGTTATTTTGAATGCAGTGAAGAACCTTTTAAAAGGTTCTCCACCGTATTTCTCAGAATGTTATGCTGAGATTTTGAAAATTCTTCATTAATAAGGAGAGTAAATACCAAGCAAAGGCTTATTAGCTGAAGTAAACTGTCGTTTTGCATCATCGGCTTGTTGTTTAAATTCGGCAATCTGCCGTTCCACTTCTTGTATAGCAGCCTTATTTTCGTTGCTTTTCTTTACACCTAAAACAATAAGACCTATGCCACCTGCTGCAAGAACCCAGAACCACTTTGTAAATAACAAACCAAGTATAATACCAGCAATAAGCAGTATGATACCCCATTTTGTTGCACCAGTTTCAAATCTTTTGAGTGCTTTTAACTGCTCACTTTTTTCTGTGAAAAATGCCGTGCGTTGTGCATCAAGAGGTCGGCTTTCATAATAACTACTCTTTCCATCAGCAGTAATATATAATGAATATTCCTGATTGTTATAACGGTACACAATGTGATAGATACCTAAAAATACACGGATTATCTCATCTTTATGTATATTAGGACTGCCTATTGAAAGATTACGGTACATTCTTTTGGATAATGCAGATTTAACGGATAATGCGATTTCTTCTTTAACATAAGGTTCAACATATTGAGCAAAAGCTGCATTTTTAGGAATATTGTACGAGTAAGTATTTACATCAAACGGAAATTCCAGTTCTTCAATATCAACCAGTCTGTTCGGGTCTAAGTTCTTATACAAATGGTCTACAATATTGCTGTAGTCACGACAGCCGGGAGCTATACTTGTTGTGGATAAGGAAGTATTATTTCCCATTTGAGTCCATTCTACATATTGTTCTCTTTCCGTTCTTATGGTATCACCTACGACGACCTGATTTTTATGTTCTCTCTCGTTGCCAGCCTCATAATTGTACGAACACATTGCATTGCAGTAAAATAAATATGCAGGAACACAAATATGTTCTTCTTTTATTACTTCCGTATTGGTAAGTACATCCAGTGGCATATCATATGTAGCGGTAAGTACATCAACAATCTTTTGGTGCAATGTTCCTGTTCCTGCACTCAAAGGTATTCCGCTGTTGATATTATCTTTCTCCTGGATTTCCGCATTCTTGACAAGTCCCTCAATAACACATTCTGTTTTGCATGACGGACAAGTTACATGACCTCTTGAATTTTTCGGAATTGTAAGGGGTGTTCCACAATTATTACAATGAAAATCCCTTACCTGCATTTCTGTTGACATTTGTATGTCACCCTCCTTTTTTTTATGTACAGAAACGATTTATGAAAAGAAACTTATCGAATAAAATTATAAAAACTGTAATGATTGACTACAACAATCTTAAAAATTTCCACCTGTGCAGTTGAAAATCAAATCGTTATTGACAAAATTTGCGTACGCAAATTTTGTTTGGAATTTTGGGAGTTTAAGGGCTTTGCCCTTAAAAATCCCATCAGGGGCTTTGCCCCTGAACCCCACCACTTTTGAAAAAGTGGACAAAACTTTTAATTGTCATAGCTATACGATGAGAATATCATTCCAACCGCACAGGTGGAAAAATTTCTTTTTCATAAATACACACTCTGTTTGACGGTTCTTTAGGAAAAATTGATTGATAATTTTCCCAATCCATTAGTTAATGGCATAGACATTATTTACTGTTCCGTTGCTGATACTGAAATAGTTGCCGTGTTTATGATGTTGTAAAATAGGCAACCGCTATGCTTGCCAGTACAACACAAGCCAAAATCAATGTAAGAACTTTTTTGCCTGCTTTCATTAAAAATCCTCTCCTCTCGTAAAAATGTAAGTTGTTATTCCATCTGACTTTGGCATAATGACAAAATGTTATTATGTCAAAACAGAAATAAAAGTAATTTTGATGATGAATACATTATATCATATCATAAACCTCTTTTACAATTACCATTTTGAGGAAACGATATCCTATTTTTCGACAAAAAATGAGATATGTATGAGATATATTTTTAAAGTAGAAATTTAATTTGTGAAATATGCACTTGATTTTCAGGAGTAGGTTGTGCAAAATAAACATACTCACTGTTCTTTACCGATTTCGTTATAAAGAGAATTTTTTCTCATAAAATAAAAAATTACCTCCTGAAAAGCAACCAAAATACTTTTCAGGAGGTAATTTGAAGTAATGTTATTGACTTAAAAATGTCATTCCTCATGTGTTTGGAGTGATATTGTGAGGGACAACGCTTACGGGCAAAGCCCTTAGATATTTTCATTGATTTTGGATTGTATAATGCGGAACAGTTCACGCAGACGGGAAATATCCTTTTTCAAATAGAGATAGCCAAACAATGCTTCTATGCCCGTAGCTTTGTGATAATCAAGTTTGTCAGCGTGTTTCGGTGTGGAATGTACTTCAGCATTTCTGCCACGCTTATAGACGGTCAGTTCTTCAGATGTGAGATGAGATTCCAGTACAGAAAAACATTCCGCCTGAAATTTACAGTTGACAACATTGACTTTTCTATTGTTGAGTTGTCCTACAGGTCTGTTCCCCAGAGAAATAATATATTCTCTTATCATCAGGTCATACACACTGTCGCCGACAAAAGAGAGTGTCAGCGGTGAAATCTGCCGTAAGTCAATTTCTTCCGACAACAGTGTATCATTATTCAACGAAGTCAAATTCAAGGTCATAAATAGATACCGTATCCCCTTCATTAATTCCTGCTTCACGCAATGCGTCAATTACACCGCCGTTAATGAGTACTCTTTGGAAATATTGTAAAGATTCATAATCGTCAAAGTTGATAGATTTCATAATGTTGAAAAGCCATTTTGCTTCCACAAAATAAATATTGTCATGTTTAGTGATTTGGACTTGATTTTTGTCTATCTTCTCTACCTGTACAACAGGAACAGGGTCAGCTTCATAGCGGGTGATAGGCGGGAGTTTGCTGAGCATTTCCAGAATTTTATTCAACAGTTTGTCAACACCTTCATTGATGGGTGCCATTATCGGGAAAAATTCATATCCTTGTTTTTCGATAAATGTTTTAAAGTCCTCTATTTGTTCATCGGTAGCCAAATCGCATTTGTTACCTGCTACTATCATAGGACGCTTTGCCAGTTCAGGATTGAATTTTTCCAGTTCACGGTTGATAATCGCAAAATCTTCTTTGGGATTTCGGGCTTCACTGCCCGAAACATCAACCACATGAACCAACATACGACATCTTTCTACATGACGCAAAAACTGATGTCCAAGACCTGTACCTTCCCAAGCACCTTCCACAAGACCTGGAATGTCTGCCATCACAAAGGAATTACCCTCACCCATACTGACAACACCCAATACAGGAGTAATGGTAGTAAAGTGGTAATTGGCAATGACAGGTTTTGCCTGACTGACTACAGAAACCAACGTACTTTTGCCGACATTCGGAAAACCGACAAGACCAACATCAGCCAGCAGTTTCAGTTCAAGAGTGACTTCATATTCTTCGCCAGGCATACCCGGTTTGGCAAATCGTGGAACTTGTCGGGTAGGTGTGGCAAAGTGGATATTTCCCCAACCACCATTACCACCTTTAGCGACAGTCACAGGTTCATTTCCTGAAACATCTGCCAGTAATCTTCCGGTTTCACAGTCTTTTATCAGCGTACCTCGTGGAACTCTGATAATGAGATTTTCGGCATTTTTCCCCGAACTGCGTCTGGATTTACCGTTTTCTCCTTTTGGAGCAATGTATTTCCGTTTGTAGCGGAAATCGGCAAGGGTAGAAAGGTTGTCATCAGCAAGAAAACAAATACTGCCTCCCTTACCGCCATCTCCACCGTCAGGACCTCCCGCAGCAACATATTTTTCACGATGAAACGATACTGCACCGTCACCACCGTCACCAGCTTTGATGAATATTTTGGCTTTATCCACAAACATATTTTTCGCAACCTTTCTATAGTTTAAGGGCTGCCGCCCTTAAAAATCCTGTTTCAAGGGTTGCACCCTTGAAAATCCTGCCCACTTTTTTGAAAAAAGTGGACAAAAAACTTTTCATTGTCATAGCTGACAGTCTGATAATCTTTCCGAACAAAGTGAGCCTTGAAAGTTTTTGACCCACTTTTTTCAAAAAGTGGGTGGGGTTCAGGGGCAACGCCCCTGATTAGGGGTTCGGGGATAAAATCCCCGACAAGGCAACGCCCTTAACAAAAAAAGGACGAATGAATGTTAAAATTCAATCCGTCCCAAAGTCATAAAACAAATGATTACTGTTCTACGGTATAAACACTTACACGCTTTCTGTCACGACCGAAACGCTCGTAACGGACAACACCGTCAATTTTAGCAAAAAGCGTATCGTCTGAACCCAGACCAACATTTTCACCGGGATGAATATGTGTGCCACGCTGTTTGTAAAGAATGTTGCCTGCTTTGACAAACTGACCGTCTGCACGCTTTGCTCCTAATCTTTTTGACTCGGAATCACGACCGTTCTTTGTGGAACCCATACCTTTTTTATGAGCCAAAAGCTGTATATTGATTGCTAACATTTATCTACACCTCCGTAAGTTTTACCACGATATAATCAGAATATTGTTCCTCCATGAGGAGCATATGCAACCTGAATCCCTGTAATATATCACGACAGGTTGCTGCATGAGTTGAGAAAATTCTCAGACAGATATTTCCGTCTTCAGCCGTAGCCTCAGCGGGAATTTTCATGATTTCTGTAATGGTGTTGGCAACCATCAGTCCCGCCGATGATACTGCCGAACATACAATGTCACTGCCACTTTCCGCATACCCCGAATGACCTGAAAGCCGAAAGCCTACCAAATCACCGTCTGCAAGTGTGTACAAATTCACTTCAATCATACATCAAGCATTGATTGTCTGAATTTCAACCTTTGTATAAGGCTGTCTGTGACCCATTTTTCTTTTTTCGCCTTTTTTGGGTTTATAAGTTGCTACAGTGATTTTCTTACCCTTGCCTGTTTTGAGAACTTTAGCGGTAACGCTTGCTCCGTCAACATAAGGTGTGCCGACTTTGATACCGTTATCGTCAGCTACAGCTACAACTTTAAATTCTACAGTTGCATCATCTTCAGCATTGAGTTTTTCCACAAAAACAACATCGCCGTTGGCTACTTTGTACTGTTTGCCACCTGTTTCGATAATTGCGTACATTTTTTGTACCACCTTTTTATTCAAGACTCGCTATTTACAGGCGGAAAATACATTCACTTGTTAAGCCTGAAATAAGCGGTATGACTATTCTAACAAACAAACTTTGTTTTGTCAATACAAAATTTTCAGAAGAATTTTTATCTATAGATTTATTGTCTGATTTGTCCGTTACCGCTGATAATGAATTTCATGGAAGTAAGTTCTTTCAGACCCATAGGACCTCTGGCATGAAGTTTTTGTGTAGAGATACCGATTTCCGCACCCATTCCAAACTCACCGCCGTCGGTAAAGCGTGTTGACGCATTGACATACACTGCCGAAGAGTCTACCTGTGCAATGAATTTTTGTTGTGCAGAATAATTTTCGGTAATGATAACTTCACTGTGACCTGTGGAATACTGTCGAATATGAGTGATTGCTTCATCAAGAGAGTTTACCACTTTAATGGCGATTTTATAATCCAGATATTCATTAGCCCAGTCAAATTCTTCGGCAGGAATTACACAATCGCCAAGAATTTGTCTTGTGATATCGCAACCATGAATTTCCACATTTTTTTCATCAAGTTTTGCTTTCAGCACAGGTAATACTTTTTCGGCAACATCTTTATGGACAAGAACCGTTTCCAATGCATTACAAACAGAAGGTCTTTGTGTTTTGCCGTTGAAAATAATATTGACTGCCATTTCTAAATCAGCGTCTTTGTCGATAACAGCGTGACAGTTTCCGACCCCTGTTTCGATAACGGGAACTTTGGCATTTTCCACAACGGCTTTTATCAGTCCTGCACCGCCACGGGGAATAAGTACATCAAGATATTCATTCATCTGCATAAGTTCTACAGACGATTGTCTTGAAGTATCTTTGATAAGCTGAATACAATCTTCGGGTAAGTCTGCACTTTTGACCGCTTCTCTCATGATGTCAGAGATTGCCGTATTGGAATGGATAGCCTCTTTTCCGCCACGCAGAATGACTGCACTGCCTGCCATCAGACACAATGCCGCAGCGTCAGAGGTGACATTGGGACGAGCTTCAAAAATAATACCAATTACGCCCATAGGAACTCTTACTTTTTTGATTTCCATACCATTATCAGCAATATGTCCGCTGATAATCTCTCCGATAGGGTCATCAAATTCAGCTACTTTTCTGACACCTTGTGCCATACCTTCAATGCGTTCCTCTGTCAGTCGCAAACGGTCAAGTAATGACTTTGTAAGACCGTTTTTTTCTCCGTTTTCCAAATCCAATCTGTTGTTTGCCAGAATGGTTTCTTTGTTGTCAAGCAGTGCGTCAGCAATAGTCAGAAGAGCTGTTTTTTTCTTTCTGCCAGCTACTGCCAGTACCTGTGACGCCTGTTTTGCTTTTTGCCCCATTTTTTGAAGTTCAGTCATTTTTATTTCCTCCTGATTTTTGTTAATTTTCAAACATTTTTTTAAGGTCTTCGAGGTCATAGGGGGTACGCTGATAAACATAGTAATTGAGCCAGTTAGCGAAAAGCATAGTGGCATTACTTCTCCATGTGAGAGGAGGAGTAGCGTGAATATCGTCTTCGGGAAAATAGTTGTAGGGAATTTCGGGGTCGATACCTTTTTTTACATCTCTGAAATATTCGTCAGCGAGTGTATTTCTGTCGTACTCACCGTGCCCCATAACGAATATTTTTCTTCCGTCCTTACTGCATACCACAGAAACTCCTGCCATACGGGAAGTTGCCAGTATTTCCAAATCGGGGTGTTCCTGAATATCTTTACGGTATACACTGGTATAGCGTGAATGGGGCAACATAAAGCGGTCATCAAATCCACGCATGAGTGGGTGATTGGTATTCAGTACTCTGTGCTGAAAAATACCGCTGAGTTTGTATTCCATATTATATTTAGGAATTTTGTAATGGTAATACAGTCCTGCCTGAGCTCCCCAGCAAATATGAAAGGTGGAATAAACATTATGTTTACTCCACTCCATTATTTCAGAGAGTTCTTCCCAATAATCCACATCTTCAAACTCCATCAGTTCCACAGGAGCTCCTGTAATAATCATACCGTCAAAACGCTGATTTTTTATCTCATCAAAGACTTTATAGAATTTTGTCAGGTGTACGGTGGAAGTGTTTTTAGATTCGTGAGTAGCTGTCTGTAGCAATTCTACTTCAATCTGTAAAGGACTGTTACCAAGTAAGCGTAACAGTTGGGTTTCCGTTTCGATTTTTGTGGGCATTAAGTTTAAAATCACGATTTTCAGCGGTCGTATATCCTGTCTGACCGCAACATCTTCGGGCATGACAAAGATATTTTCAGACTCAAGCACTTTAATAGCGGGCAAATCTGCCTGTACTTTGATAGGCATAATATCCATCTTCCTTATGTATATAATCTTTTACCTATTATAAGTGTTATCGAAAAATTTTGCAACTGTATTATATATATTGATTATATCAAAATTTACTTACGCAAATTTTGGATTTTTTCAGGAAGTTAAAGGGTGTTACCCGTTAACTTCCTATCAGAGGCTTTGCCTTTGAACCCTAATAATTGAAACTTCTGTATCTGCCAAAATAAAAGCTCCTTGCATGACAAAATATTGCGGATATGCAAAACACATCTCTGTGTATGATAACATATCCGCAATATTTTTACAATCTTTTTTTATTTATCAGTCCAGAAAATCCTTAAGTTTTTTGCTTCTGCTGGGGTGACGGAGTTTACGGAGGGCTTTTGCTTCAATCTGACGGATACGCTCTCTGGTAACATTGAACTCTTTGCCAACTTCTTCTAAAGTTCTGGCACGACCGTCTGTCAGTCCGAAACGGAGAATCAAGACTTTCTTTTCTCTGGGCGTGAGTGTATCAAGTACATCACCAAGCTGTTCTTTCAAAAGAGTGTGTGAAGCAACATCAGCGGGTGCAGGGGTATCATCATCTGAAATAAAATCGCCCAGATGACTGTCTTCTTCTTCACCGATAGGTGTTTCCAAAGAAACAGGTTCTTGTGCCACACGCATAATTTCACGGACTTTATCTACAGGCATATCAATTTCATCAGCAATTTCTTCGGCTGTCGGTTCATGACCGTTGGTGTGCAAAAGCTGACTGGAAACTTTTTTGACTTTATTGATAGTTTCGACCATATGAACAGGAATACGGATAGTTCTTGCCTGGTCAGCGATAGCACGGGTGATAGCCTGACGAATCCACCATGTAGCATAAGTGGAAAATTTAAAGCCTTTAGTATGGTCAAATTTTTCAACCGCTTTGATAAGTCCGAGATTACCTTCCTGAATCAAATCCAGAAAGTGCATACCTCTTCCAAGATAGCGTTTGGCAATGCTGACAACCAAACGCAGATTAGCTTCGGAAAGGCGTTTCTTGGCAGCGACATCACCGTTCTGAATTTTTACTGCCAGTTCAATTTCTTCCTGCGAGGATAACAACGGTACTCTGCCGATTTCTTTCAGATAGACTTTTACAGGGTCATCTATAGCGATGTTGTCAGGAACAGAAACATCCATACCATCACCCTGTTCACGCACTTCTTTTTCCAGTTTGCTGATATCAAGGTCAGAAATATCCTGTATATCATCTACCAAATCTTCGACAATCTCTATTCCTTCTTTTTCCAACTGTTCATACATATTTTCCAGTTGTTCAGGTTCAAAATCGATTTCTCCGATAATGTCAAAAATTTCCTTTGTTGTTAGTTTGCCCTTTGTCTTTCCTTTTTCCAGAATTTCTCTGACGATACTTCTTTTATCAGGTTTTGCTGTTGGCATAATCCCAATCCTTTCTGTTTCCTCATCACGCTTGCCTGACGAGAGTGTCAGACAAAATTTTTTCCACTATTTATGGAAAACGGTTATACACCGTTTTTCAGACGGTTACGATAAATTTCCATTAAATCCTCATCTGCCAGTTCAGACGGATTTTTACGGATTTTTTTATTGCTTTCCTTTTTCAGGACACCTATACAGTTATCCAGTTCTTCTCTACTAAAAGATTTTCTCGCATTCTCCGAAACATAAGCGGTAATATAAGCGACTTCCTCTTCCGAAAATTGTTGTGATAAAAATACCAGTTCCGCACTTTTTCCTGAACTAATTCTTCCTGAAACAAAAGCAAAGACTTTCCTGTTAAAAGCGGTGATAAAATCTGTTTCACGAATTTTACTGTTTATGTACTGGCACATTTCAGGATTGCATATCAGATAAGCGATAATATATTCTTCCGAAACCGCTCCCAGATGATTGGCTTTTTTTTCAGGATTAACCGTATCGTTTACAGAAGCTGTCTGTGATTTTTCATTGCGGATAGTGTTGAATTTTTCCTGTCTGCGGATTTTGGCAATACTTTCTTCCATAGAAGATTTTTCCATATCAAACTTTTCGCTGAGTTTTGCCATAAAGAGATTGCGTTCTATCGGGTTATCTGAGGTAGAGATAATTTTTGTTGCCTGTGTCAGATAATCAATTTTTCCTTGTGTAGTAGAAACATCGTATTTATCGTATAATTTTTCCAGACGGTAATCAATATCCATTACGCTCTGTTCCAGAATGACTTTAAACAGTGTAGGACCTTTATCACCGTGCGATTTCATAAATTCATCAGGGTCTTTTGCATCGGGAATGGTCAGCACACGCACTTTCAGTCCTGCATTTCTTAATATGGTAATTGCTCTTTCGGTAGCTGTTCTGCCCGCATTGTCGGAGTCATAACAGATAATTACCTCATCAGCATAGCGGTGTATCAGATTAGCCTGTTGTTGTGTAAGAGATGTTCCCAAAGTAGCAATCGTATTGGTAAACCCTGCCTGATGCAGTGCAATTACATCCATATAACCTTCTGACAATATCAGCGTTCTGGTAGACTGATTTTTGGCAAAATTCAAAGCAAATAACTGATGGCTTTTGGAAAATACAGGCGTATCTGCTGTGTTGAGATATTTTGGTTTGCCGTCACCCATAATTCTTCCGCCGAACGCCATGACATTTCCCCGCAAATCCATGATGGGAAACATCACACGATTGAAAAAGCGTGATGTCAGATAGCCGTTTTTAGACAGATGTGCCACATTGGCTTGCAGAAGTTCCTCATCTTTAAATCCTTTACTTTTAAGATAGTCTATCAGTTTAAAGGAATTTGGAGCATAACCCAATCCGAAATGCTTTATGGTCTTGTTACTTAACCCTCTTCCTCTCAAGTAAGCCAACGCTTCTGTACCGCTGGCAGATATCAGCGATTGATGGAAAAATCGGGCAGTTTCCCTGTTAATTTCATAAATCCGTCTTTGTCTGACGGCGTTATCATTATTTTGAAAATTATCTTTCGGCATATCCATTCCTGCTTTTTTGGCAAGAAATTTCACTGCATCAATATAATCCAGATTTTCAATTTTTTTGATAAAATGGATTACTTCACCGCCAACATGACAGCCGAAACAGTAAAAAGACTGTGTATCAGGATAAACACAAAATGACGGTGTTTTTTCATGATGAAACGGACATCTCCCTTTATACAACCGTCCTGCACGCTTTAAGTTGGTATATGACGAAACAACTTCAACAATATCGTTTCTGTTTTTGAGTTCCTGTAAAAATTCGTCCGATAATGCCATAATGCTCCCCTTCAGCAATCAGCAATTATTTTTATCCTATCGTCAAGCTATGATAATTAAAAGTTTTTTGTCCACTTTTTTTCAAAAAAGTGGCGGTTTCCAAAGGCGGAGCCTTTGGGCAGGATTTTAAAGGGCGGCAGCCCTTTAACTCCCCAGAAAAATCCAAAATTTGCGATAGCAAATTTTGACACATTACCACATAAACAATACCAATAATACACCATCTGTAAGATTACAAATATATATACGAAAAAAAAAGTAAAAATCCTTTAATTTTTTTCTTCTGACAAAAAAATTAATAAAATATACAAAAAATATTTTCACCTGTGTGGTTGAAAATCAAATAGTTATTGTCAAAATTTGCTTACGCAAATTTTGTTTGAAATTTTGGGTAGTTTAAGGGCTTCGCCCTTAAAAATCCCATCAGGGGCTTTGCCCCTGAACCCCACCACTTTTGAAAAAGTGGACAAAACTTTTAATTGTCACAGCTCACAGATGGAAATAATTGTGACTACTCAGGTAGAAAAAATTTTCGTCTTGACAGGCAGGGCATTACCGTTATATGATATATTTATAAATAAGAGTTCAGGGATAAAGTTCCGACAAAAAGCAATATCGTCAATTTAAGTATTGAAGGTATTGTGACAGAGGGAGATTATGATATGAAAGAATTAAGAAAATTCGATACTAAAGTACAAAATTTGAAATATAAAGTTTTGCGTGAAGTAGCAAGACAGGCGTGGAATGATACGCTTTTAGAAAATGTACTTGACATTCCTAAAATCATCGTACCGGGAAAGACACCTACTATGCGTTGTTGTGTTTATAAAGAAAGAGCCATTCTGGCAGAAAGAGTCAAACTGGCGATGGGTGGTAATAAAGAAAATCCTAATGTTATTGAAGTGATTGACATTGCTTGTGACGAATGTCCTGCTGCGGGATATGAAGTAACCGATTCTTGCAGAGGTTGTCTTGCTCACCGTTGCGAAGATGTTTGTCCGAAAGGGGCTATCTCCTTTGACCACAATCATGTCGCCCATATCGACAAAAGTAAATGTATAGAATGTGGACAATGTTCCAAAGTATGCCCTTATTCGGCTATTGTCAACCGTTGCCGTCCTTGTCAGAATGCGTGCAAAATCAAGGCGATTTCCATCAATGACGAACAGGCGGCTTGTATTGACAATGAAAAATGTATTTCTTGTGGTGCGTGTGTTTATCAGTGTCCGTTCGGGGCAATTATGGATAAATCCTATATTCTTAATGTTATTGATATTTTGCGTGCCGATGAAAAGGAGAAAAGCCATCAGGTTTATGCTGTAGTTGCTCCGTCTATTGCTAGTCAGTTTAAATATGCTAAGTTAGGTCAGGTTATCAGCGGACTGAAAGAACTTGGTTTCCATACGGTTGTAGAGGCGGCACTTGGTGCGGATATGGTAGCTTATGCAGAGGCAAAAGAACTTACCGAAAAAGGGTTTCTGACAAGTTCATGTTGTCCTGCTTTTGTATCGTATATCAAAAGTGCTTTTCCTACATTGGTACCCCATATCTCACATAATCTTTCTCCTATGGCTACCATTGCCAAATATATCAAAGATACTACCCCGAATGCGAAAATTGTCTTTGTAGGACCTTGTACAGCGAAAAAGGCAGAAATCAAACTTGATAGTGTAAAACCTTATGTGGACGCTGTTATTACCTTTGAAGAACTTCAGGCATTATTTGACAGCCGTGATATCGATATTACTCAACTTGAAGAAGATAAACTGGATAATGCTTCTTATTTCGGCAGAATATTTGCCCGTAGCGGAGGTCTGGCAGATGCAGTTGCTCAAAGTCTGAAAGAACAAGGTCTTGACGATTTCAGGCTGGAGGCTTGTTCCTGTGACGGAATAGAACAATGCAAAATTGCCCTCACCAAAAAGAAAGTCAACCGACAAAGTGCAAACTTCATTGAAGGCATGGCTTGTGAAGGTGGTTGTATAGGCGGTGCGGGTTGTCTGACACATGGCGATAAAAATAAAGCACAGGTCGATAAATACGGTAAAGAAGCTATGGAAAAAACAATCTCTGACGCTATAGCTGTCTGGAACAACCACTAATCTGTCTGAACATAACCTATCTGTTTTCGGCAAAATTTCATCTTTTTTGCGTAAAGTAAAATTGATGGAATTTTGTCGATTATCTTGTAAAAACGATTGCTATTCTTTCGGATATCCGCTATAATGGAAATAACAATAAATATTCTGAAAGAAGTGATAAAATGATTTCGATGTTAATTTCTTTTGTTGTATTGATTATTGGTTATCTTGTATACGGAAAAATAACAGAGAAAATTTTTGCTCCTGACGACCGACAGACACCGGCTATTGCTATTAATGACGGTGTAGACTGTGTGCCAATGAAAACATGGAAAGCATTTTTGGTACAGCTATTAAATATTGCTGGTACGGGACCTATCTTTGGTGCATTGATGGGTGCAGTATTTGGACCTATTGTATTTTTATGGATTGTTTTCGGTTCTATTTTAGGCGGTGCGGTACATGATTATATGTCAGGCATGATTAGTTCACGACATAAGGGAGCTTCTGTTGCGGAATTGTCGGGAACATATCTTGGCAAAGTTGCCAAATGGATTATGCGTATATTTTCAGTAATATTGTTGGTACTGTGCGGTGTAGTATTTGTCACAAGTCCTGCAGGACTGCTGGAAAAACTTACTCCCGACTGGATGAATGGTATCTTCTGGACGATTGTTATTTTATCGTACTATCTGTTGGCTACACTTTTGCCGATAGACAAACTGATTGGTAAATTATATCCTGTATTTGGGGTATTACTGATTGTCATGGCAGTGGCAGTAATTGGGGGTGTTTTGTTTTCAGGGGGGAAATATACTATTCCTGAAATTTCTTTTGAAAATATTCACCCTGATAATACACCTGTATGGCCGTATATGTTCATTACAGTTGCCTGTGGTGCTGTATCAGGATTTCATGCTACGCAGTCGCCGATGGTAGCAAAGTGTATTACTTCCGAAAAAGTTGGCAAAAAAATCTTTTATGGGGCGATGATTAGTGAAGCGATTATTGCTCTGGTCTGGGCAGCCGCAGGTGTTTCTTTTTACGGTGGTACTCAGTTACTTAATGAAGCCTTAAAAAACGGTGCTTCCAATGTAGTTTATGAAATCTCTACAGGTGTATTGGGTGTATTCGGAGGTGTTCTTGCTGTAGCCGGTGTTATTGTCTGTCCGATTACTTCAGGTGATACTGCATTCCGAAGTGCAAGACTGATTCTTGCAGAAACTTTTAAACTGGACCAGAAACCGATGAAAAACCGTTTGCTGATTACTGTTCCGCTTTTGGTGGTGGGCGGATTTCTGACATGGTTTGCTGTTGTGGATGACAACGGTTTTCAGATTATCTGGAGATATTTCTCATGGAGTAACCAGACCTTAGCTATGATTGCGTTATGGGTATCTACAGCATATCTTTTAAAAAAAGGAAAATTCCGTTATGGGTCTTTGCTGACAGCGCTTCCTGCTACATTCATGTCAGCAGTCAGTATGACCTATATTCTGACTGCTCAGGAAGGTTTTCGTTTTTCCCAGAATATAGCTTATCCCATAGGAGTGGCATTTGCTATTATATTGTTGATGATTTATGTTGTATTCTTATACCGATATTCACGGTTCAAGGGCTGACGCCTTTGAAAATCCTGCTAAGGGGCTTTGCTCCTTAACCCCACCACTTTTTGAAAAAAATGGACAAAAACTTTTCTGGTTCACTGCATTGGGAGATTTTTTACAGCAAGGAGAGAAATATTATGGTATGTTGCAGTAACAGTATGGGAATATTCGGGTTACAGACCTTCAAGGTGAAAGTAGAAGCCGATGTTTCAGATGGCTTTCCGTCATTTGATATTGTGGGGTTGCCCGATACTGCTGTTAAAGAATCCAGAGATAGAGTGCGTTCCGCAATGAAAAACAATGGATTTGACTTTCCTGACGGAAAAATCACGGTTAATCTTGCTCCTGCTGATGTGCGGAAAGAGGGGTCAGTTTATGACTTACCGATTTTAATGGCACTGTTAAAATATTCAGGCGTTATCCAGAAAGATATCAGCGACAGTGTTTTTGTGGGGGAATTATCCTTGTCAGGAGATATCTGTGGTATACATGGTATCTTACCTATGGTCATTCAGGCGAAAGAGTATGGATTTAAAAATATCTTTATTCCCTTTGAAAATCAGAATGAGGGTGCTGTTATTGAGGGAATTAATGTTTTCGGTGTACATAATATCAGTGATATTTTCCTTCACTTTAACGGCAAAACAACTTTACAATCTGCTGTCTACAAAGCATTGTCTGTTAATAAAGAAGAAATGTTTGTCCCTGATTTTTGTCAGGTAAAAGGACAGTTCGCCGCTAAAAGAGCTGTTGAGATTGCTGCCGCTGGTATGCACAATCTGTTGCTTATCGGGTCACCCGGTTCGGGAAAAAGTATGATTGCCAAAAGAATACCTTCTATTTTGCCTGATATGACTTTTGAAGAATCTGTGGAAACCACTAAAATTTATTCTGTATCAGGCAAGCTGGCTGAAAATCAAGGACTGGTTACAACAAGACCTTTTCGCTCACCACATCATACCATTTCTATGGCAGGACTTTCGGGAGGCGGTACTATTCCCAAACCTGGAGAAGTTTCTTTGGCACATAACGGAGTATTATTTCTTGATGAATTACCTGAATTTTCCAAATCTTCTCTGGAAGTGTTACGGCAACCTGTGGAAGACGGCAAAATTACTTTATCCAGAGTAAGTGGAACAATCGCTTATCCGTGTAATATTATGCTTGTTGTGGCGATGAACCCTTGTCCGTGTGGATATTTTGGCAGTGGTCAGCGAAAATGTATCTGTACAAAGAAAAAAGTGATGAATTATCTGGGGAAAGTTTCAGGGCCTTTGCTGGACAGGATTGATATTCAGGTGGAAGTTTCTCCTGTGGACTTCAAGTCCCTTAACTCCCGACAACAGGCGGAAACTTCTGCTGAAATCAAAAAAAGAGTAAATAATGCCAGATTAATTCAGACCCAACGCTTTAAAGATACATCTGTTACCTGTAATGCGAAAATCAGTGCCGGTATGGTCAATCAATATTGCGTGATGGACGACAATGCCAAAAATATGTTAGAGAAAGTCTTTGATGTACTGGGGCTTTCGGCAAGAGCTTATGATAAAATCCTGAAAGTCGCCAGAACAATCGCTGATTTGGATAACAGCGATGTTATCCGACAACAGCATATCGCTGAAGCTGTCCAATACCGTAATCTGGATAAAAAATACTGGCAAAATTAATGCTTTTCCCAATAAAATATTGTTACCTGAGCAGTTGGCATGATTTTCTGGAATGCGTAATGTGTAATGATAAAAAACGACCTGTAGCTATGACAATTAAAAGTTTTTGTCGAACTTTTTTCAAAAAGTTCGTGGGGTCAAGGGGCAAAGCCCCTTGTGGGATTTTTAAGGGCGAAGCCCTTAAACTCAAACAAAATCTGCGTAAGCAGATTTTGTTAATAACTATTTGATTTTCAACTGCTCAGATAGAAATATTGTTATGCCTGAACGAACAACATTGCCTCTTGAGGACGATTGCCCGATAAAATACATTGTATTTTGTCGGGCAATCGTCCTCCTCAGACACCACTCTTCCTATAAAAAAGACCTGACCCATTTTTACATATTGAGTTGTGGATATTGACAATTTCGGAAGTTTGTATTAATATATAGACTAGGATTTCAGACCATGAAATCAATGGCAAAATTTATGTTGAAACAACAGGGAAGATTAATAGGAATTTGACAGATTTCAGCAAGAAAAGTGTCTGAAAATTGAAAATAAGGGGTGTGTTAATTCCTTGAGAAAATTTTTAATAAAAGGAGGCAAGCCACTTTGTGGGGAAGTGAGTATAAGTGGTGCAAAAAATTCCGCTGTTGCTATTATTCCCGCAACAATACTTGCCGATTCGCCTTGCATACTGGAAAACATTCCAGACATCAGCGATGTACAGGCGATGTTCGAAATATTGGAGCAGATGGGGGCAACAGTTGAACGACTGGATGCCACTACTTATAAGGTTGATGCAACTACAGTTACGATAACAAATGTTTTTTTTCCACAGGTAGGCAATATGCGAGCCTCCTATTATCTTTTAGGAGCATTGCTTGGGCAGAAACATACTGCAAATGTATTAATGCCGGGCGGTTGCGAGTTCGGAGAAAGACCCATCAACTTACACTTGAAAGGCTTTAAATCTTTAGGAGCTGATTATTCTGTTTCAGGCGGTTTAAATGCTGTAATCTCCGTTCAGACCGAGAAACTGGTAGGCGGTTACATTTATATGGATGTTGTTTCTGTCGGAGCAACCATGAACATCATGCTGGCAGCCGTCAAGGCAGAAGGAACAACCGTCATCGAAAACGCCGCAAGAGAACCTCATGTTGTAGATTTGGCAAACTTTCTGAACATGATGGGAGCTAATATCAAAGGAGCAGGTACAAGTACTGTCAAGATTACAGGTGTAAAGGAATTACATGGTGTAACCTATTCCATTATACCTGACCAGATAGAGGCAGGTACCTATATGACCGCCGTAGCCGCTACACATGGAACAGCTGTTATCAAAAACATTATCCCAAAACATCTGGAACCCATCTTCTCCAAACTTGTGGATATGGGAATCAAAATCAGTATTAACTATGACGAAGACAGTATAACCGTAGATGCAACCGAAAAATTTCATGCTTGTGATGTTACCACTGCTCCTCATCCGGGATTTCCCACTGATATGCAACCGCAGTTTGTGGTATTGCTGGCAATGGCAGAGGGTACAGGAATTATCCGTGAACAGGTATGGGAAAGCCGTTTTCAGTATGTCAGTGAGCTACAGAAAACAGGTATGAATATTGTTATTCAAAGTGTGAAGAAAAAAGATGACTTTCTGCTGATACAAGGCGGTAAGAAACTTAAAGGAGCAGAGATGACCGCAACAGACCTCAGAGCAGGAGCCGCAATGATAATTGCCGCTTTGTGTACTGATGCAGAAAGTACAATTTCCAATATCAATTTCATTGAGCGTGGATATGACTGTGTGATTGAAAAATTCCGCAATCTTGGGGCAGATATTCAGCGAATTGAAGATTAACGACCGACAAGGCAGACAAATTTAAAAATGTCTGCCTTGTTGTCAATACTATAAAACCTTATCGGATGGTGTATAAGCAATATGTCAAAAGTATATCCGCTTTTCAGTGGAAGTAGGGGAAATTGTTACTGTATTACTTCGGGTAGTAGCAGTATTCTGATTGATGTAGGAAGAAGTGCCAGACAAATCGAACAATCCCTCAAAGATAATAATATAGATATACATACCATAAAAGGTGTTTTTATCACACATGAACATACCGACCATATGAAAGGTGTTCGGGTACTGGCTTCAAAATACGGATTTCCAGTGTATGCTACACAAGGCACACTGACAGAACTGGATAAAATACATCAGCTTGTTCCTGATAAATTCGAAAGTCACATCATCACTGATGGCACAGAAGTAGCAGGCATGACCGTCAAAACTTTTAAAACCAGTCACGATTGTTGTGAGAGTGTAGGCTATACGGTAGAAACCTCTAACAACCGAAAAGTTACTTTAGTGACAGATACAGGTTGTATTACTCCAGAAATCCGCCAGTCATTAAGCGGAAGTGATGTGGTGATTATTGAATCCAATCACGATGTCAATATGTTGCTCAACGGCAGATATCCTTATTCTTTGAAAAGGCGTATTCTTTCCAATTACGGACATATTTCCAACGATACTTGTTCACAGTTACTCCCCGAGCTTGTTAAGGAAGGAACTTCCCGAATAGTGCTTGCCCATCTGAGCAAAGAAAATAATCTTCCTCAACTGGCATTACAATCGGCAAGATGTAGCTTGCAAAAAGAAAATATGAAAGAAAATATTGATTATACCCTGACCGTTGCCAAAGAAATCGGTGACGGCAGTTATATTGTATTTTAGACAGGTGATAGATTTGCTTTTTGTTCATATCATCAGCGTAGGAAAACTCAAAGAAAAATACTGGAGTAATGCTATTGCCGAATATGAAAAACGACTGAAAATGTTCTGTCGTTTTAAAATTACCGAAGTGCAGGAAGAAAAAACTTTGAATATTCCTAATGATAGTCAGATTGCACACATTCTGGAAAAAGAAGGTAGTCGTATCGAAGGATATCTGGGAAAGAATGCGTATGTGATTGCTTTGTGTATTGAAGGAAAATTGTATTCGTCAACAGAAATGGCAGAGTTGTTTTCCAGAATTGCCATAGAGGGATATAGTGAGATAGATTTTATTATCGGTGGTTCATGGGGCATTGCCAAAGATATCAAACAGATGGCTCATTTAAAATTATCTATGTCAAAAATGACCTTTCCTCACCAACTGGCAAGAGTAATGCTCAGTGAACAAATTTACCGCTGTTTTCAGATAAACAGCGGTGGCAAATATCACAAGTAGTTAAAGGGTTACCGCCCTTTAAAATCCTGTTTCAAGGGTTGCACCCCCCTCAATCCTGCCCACTTTTTTGAAAAAAAGTGGACAAAAAACTTTTTTGGCTCACTTCGTTCGGATTGTTTATCTAAGGTTTAGCTATGACAATTAAAAGTTTTTGTCGAACTTTTGAGGGCAAGTTCGTGGGGTTCAGGGCAATGTCATCAACTTAAGAAAAAAGCCTGTTTGAAATAATATATTGTTGTCATTCTGAGGAGTGAAAGCGACGAAGAATCTTCAAAAGATTCCCGACGAAGAATCTTATTAAGATTCCTCACTATGTTCGGAATGACACTCTTAAGTTGATGACATTGCCCTGATAGGATTTTAAAGGGCAAAGTCCTTTAATGGATAAAATTCAAAACAAAATTTTCGCAAGAAAATTTTGACAGATTTATATAAGGAGAATTTCATAGCTATGAATAACTATTGGAAACAGTTTAAAAGCGGAACAGATATACGAGGTGTCGCTGTTGACGGAGTAGAGGGTCAGAAGGTCAACCTTACAGATGAAAATATCACCGCTATTACAGAGGGATTTGTGCGTTGGCTTTGTGACAAAACAGGAAAATCTTCTGACAAATTACAGATTTCAGTCGGCAGGGACAGCCGTATTTCAGGCGAACATATTATGGGTGTCGTGGAAAAAGTATTTGTTGCACACGGTATCACTGTTCTGGAATGTGGTCTTGCTTCCACGCCGTCTATGTTTATGACCACGATTGATTTGCATTGTGACGGTGCTGTACAGATTACCGCCAGTCACCACCCTTTTTATAGGAACGGTCTGAAATTCTTTACTGAAAACGGCGGTCTTGAATCTGAAGATATTACTGCCTTACTGGAAAATGCTGAAAATCAAAATTTTTCCACTTGTTTTGCTCAAGGAAACATCATCAAGACGGATTATATGTCACAGTATTGTGAACATCTGCGGAATATGATTTGTAAAGAGGTCAACAGCGAAGATTACAACAAACCGTTACAGAATTTCAAAATCGTTGTTGATGCTGGAAACGGTGCTGGCGGATTTTATGCCAACAATGTTCTTGCACCTTTGGGTGCAGATATTACCGGCAGTCAGTTTTTAGACCCTGACGGAATGTTTCCTAACCATATTCCCAATCCCGAAGACGAAACAGCTATGCACTCCATCTGTCAGGCGGTATTGGAAAATCATGCTGATTTGGGTGTTATCTTTGATACAGATGTTGACCGTGGCGGTGCTGTAGACAGTAACGGTCAGGAAATTAACCGTAACCGTCTTGTTGCTCTTGCGTCTGCTATTGCACTGGAAAATAATCCGAACGGTACAATCGTAACCGATTCCACCACTTCATCAGGTCTGAAAACTTTTATTGAAAGCGATTTGCATGGTAAACATCATCGCTTTAAAAGAGGCTATAAAAATGTTATCAATGAGGCAATCCGCCTGAACAAAATGGGTATAGATTGTCCCTTAGCTATAGAAACTTCTGGTCATGCCGCTATGCGGGAAAATTATTTTCTTGATGACGGTGCTTATCTTTGTACGAAAATCATTATCAAAATGGCACAACTGCGTAAAGTCGGTAAAAATATTTCTGACTTTACCGCTACCCTTAAAGAACCTGTCGAAAGCCGTGAAATCCGCTTTAAAATCACCGACAGCGATTTTAAAGCAACTGGTAACCGCATTATTACTGAACTGGAATCCTATGCGAAAACACAAAGTACATGGACTTTAGCCGATGACAGCCGTGAAGGTGTTCGTGTATCCTTTGATAAAGATAACGGCGACGGCTGGTTTCTGTTGCGTCTTAGTGTGCATGACCCGATTATGCCACTCAATATCGAAAGCGACAGCTATGGTGGAACGGATATCATTCTTAATCAGTTAATGGCTTTCTTGAAAACAACCAAAGGACTTGAATTGTAAACTATCCGCAGTTTATCTGCTTAACCCCATTTCCCAAAAAAGAAAATCCCCTTTCAGACCTTTATGGTCTGAAAAGGGATTTTCCTTTTTTAACTGGAACGCTTTTTATTTGAAAAATGTTTTAAATGCTTTATAAGCCATATATAAATCTGTTTTGGAGATGATTTCCAGAGGAGCGTGCATAGAAAGTACAGGTACACCCAAATCGACAACATCAACATTGAGATTAGCAACATATTTGGCGATAGTTCCACCGCCACCGCCATCTACTTTGCCAAGTTCACCACTTTGCCACTGGATATTTTCCGTATCAAGCATAGCACGGATTTCTGCCATATATTCAGCACTGGCATCAGAAGTATCATATTTACCACCACTGCCTGTATATTTAGTGATAACAACACCACGATTAATATAGGAACTGTTATTTTGTTCAAATGCACTGGCATAAGTGGGGTCAAACGCAGCATTGACATCTGCCGACAGGCATTTACTTTTATCCAATACCTGATAACCTTTCAGACCTTGTTTTTCGGCAAGATGATTTATCAGATGTTCCATAAATGCGGACTGCATACCTGTGTTGCCGTCACTGCCGATTTCTTCTTTGTCTACAAGAATGGTAATCGCAGTATATTCAGGATTTTGTGTATCTATAGCGGACATCAGAGCAGGATAGGCACAGACTTTATCATCATGACCGTATGCTCCAATCATACTGTTGTCAAAGCCGATATTTCTAGCCTTGAAAGCAGGTACCATTGTCAGTTCAGCGGAAAGAAAATCATCTTCGGTAATACCGTATTTTTCAAAAAGTATATTCAAAATGTTAAGTTTAACCAGTTCAGATTCTTTGCTGTCATTAAACGGACGGCTACCGATGAGTACATTCAGGTCTTCACCTGTAATTGCTTTGGAAAGTGGTTGTGTTACTTGTTCTCTGGAAAGGTGCGGTAACAAATCCGTAACGCAGAAACAAGGGTCATTCTCATCTTCACCAATAACAACATTTACCGTATGACCGTCTTTAAAAGCGACTGTTCCATGTAATGCCAGTGGAATAGCTGTCCACTGATATTTTTTGATACCGCCATAGTAATGTGTTTTGAACATTGCCAGTTCATTTGTTTCATACAAAGGGTTGGGCTTCAAATCCAGTCTGGGCGAATCAATATGAGCAATCGCAAAACGAACCCCTTTGTCAAGTGGTTGTTTACCAAAAACTATCAGTACAATATTCTTCTTGCGGTTGACCACATATACTCTGTCACCAGTCTGATAAGTTTTCTGTGGGTCATATTCCGAAAATCCGTTTTTTTCTGCCAGTTTAACAGATGTTTCCACAGCTTCTCTTTCAATTTTGGCATGGTCAAGAAATGTCATATAGCCTTTGGCAAATTTATCTGCCTCAGCAATATCCTCTTTTGACACGCTTTGCAAGCCTTTGACACTTTTAGAAAATAATTTTTCTTTCAGTAAAGTTGTCTGTGATTTCTCTTTTTCATTCTCCATAGTTATTACAATCCTTTCAAGGTAAAATTTACTTTTGTTTATGTAGGGTATGTAGAGTTGTAGGGTTTTTCTTATTCTTTTGTACGGAAAAAAGAAAACAATTTTTATAAAAGGTTTTCAGAAAAGTATACAAACCCTGCATACCCTACATCGAAAAATATTAATCATTGTATTCATTGTATTCATTGTCATCATTATTATTGTCTTGTGATGATGAGGTAAGATTATTTTCATAGTAGCGTTTGGAGTTCATCACTCTATCCACATAGACTGATGTTTCTGAATAAGGAATATACGAAAGAGTTTTTCCATCAGAAGAATATTCAGAGGTGTTCAACCATGTATCGACAATTCCGAAACCTGCATTATAGGCGGCAACAACAGTAGAGGTTACTTCATATTTTTGGGTAAGAAACTCTAAAAAAATACAGCCATATTTGATGTTGATATCAGGTTCGAAGAGGTCATCTTCATCAAGTGTAACTTCGCCGTACTTATAATTTTGCAACCACGAAAAAGTTTCGGGCATAATCTGCATCAGACCTTTTGCTCCCACAGGAGATTCTGCATCAGGGTCAAAATTGCTTTCATTTTTGATAATGGCAAAAACCAGATTTGGGTCAACATCAAATTCTTCGGCATAGCGGTAAACATAACTGGTATATTTAACACCGTTGACAGCATTACCGAATTTATGTTCTGATTTGGAGAGCGTGACGATAGCTATTATCAGCAAAGCAATAATCACCAAAGCTGTCAGAACGAAAAAAGGAAACATATCACTTTTTTTTTGTTGAGGTCTGTCGTGAGTATTCATGCAATACATTCACCTTTCTGTTAATTTTTCCATAATACTGTCTGCATAAATAGTGACTTCTTCTAATGTTTTACCACCGTCTATAATGAAATCGGCATGGTTGTGGTAAAAGCTGTCGTCATGCTGGACATTCATTCTGGCAAGTGCTTCATTTTCTGTGAGATTATCTCGTTTCATAATGCGTTGTTTACGGATTTCTTTATCGCAGATTACCGCTATGGTGTTATCACACAAAATATCCATATAACATTCAAACAAAAGTGGTGCATCAATCAGGATTAAGGAATGTATCTTTCGCAATACATCAGCTTTTTGCAAGGTTGCCATGATAATGAACGGATGTATAATGTTGTTGAGTTTCTGTGTATTTTCTTTGGAAGAAAATGCTTTTCGGGCAAGAGCCTTTCGGTTAAGGGTATCATCATTGTTAAGAATATCTTTTCCGAATACTGCTACAATACACTGTAAACAGATATTTCCTTTACCGACAACTTCTCTTGCCAGTACATCTGCGTCAATAACAGGAATATTTTTCTGAGCCAGATACTTTGTCAAAGTAGATTTTCCTGAACCTGTTGTTCCCGTAATACCAATAATCTTAGTATTTTTCAAGGTCTATCACCTCAAATCCAGCTGAACGAATAAGTCGGTTATACACCGCTAATCCAACACCTTCTTTTTTGGGACATCGTGCATAAACGGTATGTAAGTTCATCAAATCCAGTTTTCGCAATGCGTCAAAGAGATTATGAGCTTGTAACAAGAAATCGTCTTTTCCGCCCAAAGAAACGCTTGGAACAGTTAATTTATCCACATCTTCGTCATAACACAAAGCACCGATATTTTTCTTTGCGGATAAGGTGTTGATATAATCAATATATTCATCGCCGTCGCATTTTACGATAATGATATTAGCTTTTGGGGAATAATGTTTGTATTTCATGCCCGGACTTGATACAACGGCATTATTGTCAATCTGATTGAGGACACCTTTATCAATACAGATTTTTCCGATGACGCTTTCAATCTGTTCCACAGTAATTCCACCTGGTCTTAGTAAGGTCGGCACATCACCAACCATAGAGATAACAGTAGATTCTACGCCGACAGTACTTTCACCGCCGTCAATAATCAGAGGGATTTTTCCGTGTAAGTCATTGTAAACATGGGTAGCACTTGTCGGACTGGGACTGCCTGACAGATTGGCTGACGGTGCTGCTAAAGGAACACCTGCACAATCAATAATTTTTCGGGCAATGTCATGTGATGGAAAACGAACAGCAACAGTATTCAGTCCTGCAGTAACTTCTTTAGGAATTTTATCAGAACAAGGCATAATCATCGTGATTGCCCCTGCCCAGAAATGTTCAGCAAGTTTTTCAGCCTTTTTAGGAAACTCACTGACTAAATCATATACTTGAGAAATGTCAGAAATATGAACGATTAAGGGATTATCCATTGGTCTGCCTTTAGCCTGAAAGATTTTGGCAACCGCTTTTCCGTCAAAAGCATTTGCTGCCAGACCGTAAACGGTTTCGGTAGGAATGGCAACCACTTCACCGTTACGCAACAAATTACCTGCCATAGCAAGAGAATGGTCATCAGGTTTCAGCACAAGTGTTTCCATTACTGTTGCACTTCCTTTTGTAAAAGTTCGGTTCGGTAAGCGGTGATTAAAGGGTCAATCACTTCATCTAAATTGCCGTTGATAATTTCGTCAAGTTTATAGAGGGTCAGTCCTATTCTGTGGTCAGTTACACGGCTTTGAGGATAGTTGTAGGTGCGTATGCGTTCACTTCTGTCACCTGTACCGACCTGAGATTTTCGCTCTTGTGCGACAGCGTTGTTCTGTTCGTCAATTTTAGCCTGTAAAAGTCTGGATTTCAGCACTTTCATTGCCTTGTCTTTATTTTTGTACTGACTTCTTTCGTCCTGACATTCCACTACTGTTCCTGTAGGAATGTGGGTAATTCGGATAGCGGATTCTGTTTTGTTGATGTGCTGACCGCCTGCACCGCTACTGCGGAAAGTATCTATCTGTAAGTCGGTAGGATTGATTTCCAGTTCGACATCTTCAGCTTCAGGTAAAACCGCAACAGTAACGGTCGAAGTATGAATACGACCCTGTGTTTCGGTTTCGGGGACACGCTGAACTCTATGAACACCGCTTTCAAATTTAAAACGGGAATACGCTCCCTGACCGCTGACCGAAAAGACAATTTCTTTATAACCGCCCAGTTCAGTAGGATTGGTGTTAAGAATTTCTGTTTTGAAACCTCTCTTTTCGGAGTACATCACATACATACGATAGAGTACCGCACAAAACAAAGCGGACTCTTCTCCGCCTGCACCTCCACGAATTTCAACAATAACATTGCGGTCATCATTAGGGTCTTTGGGTAAAAGTAAGAGTTTGATATTCTGCTGACACTCTTCCAGTATATTTTTAGCCTGCGACAACTCCTCATCAGCCAGCGATTTCATTTCTTTATCCAAAGAATTATCATTCAGGATTTCCATAACCTCAGAGATAGTTTGTTGTGCCTGCTGATAGCGTTGATATTCCAGAACGATAGGTTCAATTTCTTTAAGGTCTTTCATGATTTTCTGATATTGCTGTGGGTCTGACGCAACATCGGGCTGATACAGACGGTTGTTGAGTTCTTCATACCGTCTGGTAAAGACATTCAATTTTTCTTCAAACATAATAACTCCCTTCGTTAAGGGCGTTGCCCTTAACAATCCCACCAAAGGCTCCGCCTTTGGAAACCGCCAACTTTTTGAAAAAAGTTGGACAAAAACTTTTATGGCTCACTTCGTTCGTAGTGATTTCTGATGTTCAGAATGGTATCAAAGATTTTTTCTGCACATTGTAATTTAGTCATGATAGGTAATTCTGTAATGTTTTCTTTGGTGAGTATGGTAATGACATTGGTATCTCCCGAAAATCCTGCTCCTGTGGTTTTGAGATTGTTCGCAACTACCATATCAAGATTTTTGTGTGTTAGTTTCTTTATGGAATTTTCGACCATGTTTTCTGTTTCCATACTGAAACCGCAAATGAATTGGTGGGACTGTTTAAGATTTCCGACACTTTGAAGAATATCTTTTGTTCTTTTGAGGGGGATAGAAAGTTCTGTATCGGATTTTTTCATTTTATTGTCGGCAACGGAAAGCGGGGTATAATCGGCAACCGCAGCGGATTTGACAAGAATATCTGTATGGGGAAATTCCTGTACAACGGCATTATACATTTCTTCGGCACTGGTGACCTTGATGGTACGGATAAATTTAAGGTCAGAAAGTGCGGTATGTCCTGTAATGAGAGTAACTTCCGCTCCACGCAACATCGCATTTTTTGCCAGTGCGTAACCCATTTTTCCACTGGAATGGTTCGTAATATACCGTACAGGGTCAATCGCTTCCTGTGTTGCTCCTGCGGTGATGAGAACTTTCAGATTTTTCATATCCTTTTCAAAGGCAAGTTCTTTTTCGATATATTCGTATAATTCGGACGGTTCGGGCATTTTGCCTTTTCCGACACTTCCGCAAGCCATATATCCATAGGACGGTTCAATTATCGTATAACCGTAATTTCTTAATATTTCAATATTGTTTTGTACAATAGGATTTTCGTACATATTGCTGTTCATGGACGGCACAACCGCTATCGGACATCGGCAAGCCAGTAATGTAGAAGTAATCATATCGTCAGCAATACCATGTGCCATTTTTCCGATAATATTTGCGGTGGCAGGAGATACCATCACATAATCCGATTGTTCAGCCAGTTGTATATGATGTATTGCTAAAGGATAGATTTTTTCAAAAGTATCGGTAATACAGGGATTTTTTGTCAAAGCCTCAAAAGTTTTCGGCGTGATGAACTGACAGGCATTTTCACTCATAATGACATGAACATTATATCCCTCTTTGACAAGCCTGCTTGCCAGATTAGGCATTTTATAGGAAGCTATTCCTCCTGTAATACACAACAGAATATTTTTACCTTTCATAAAACAACCCTTTCGTTATCAACCATCGTATAGCTATGGAAATTAAAAGTTTTCCAACCGTGCAGTTGAAAGTAAGTATAGTTACTTTCAAAATTTGCTTACGCAAATTTTGTTTTGTTTTTGGGGAGTTTAAGGGCTTCGCCCTTAAAAATCCCACAAGGGGCTTTGCCCCTTGACCCCACGAACTTTTTGAAAAAAGTTCGACAAAAACTTTTAAGTGTCACAGCCCGAAGTTGGCTAAAGATTTCTGAACGAAGTGAAGCATAAAAGTTTTTTGTCCACTTTTTTTCAAAAAAGTGGGCAGGATTTTTAAGGGCGGCAGCCCTTAAATCAGGGGTTTGGGGACGAAGTCCCCAACAACTTTCAAACTATTTTCATAGAGATGTCAAAGGCTTTGACAGAGTGCGTAATAGCACCTATAGAGATAATATCCACACCGCTTTCGGCAACTTTACGGATAGTTTCCGCCGTGATACCGCCTGATGCTTCCAGTAAGGCTTTGCCATCGGCGATTTTTACTGCCTGCGTCATCATTTCGGGTGACATATTGTCCAGCATGATAATATCTGCACCGACAGTCAATGCCTCATTAAGTTCATCAAGATTACGGACTTCTACTTCAATTTTCACCGTGTGACCAAGTTTAGCACGCAAAGTGTTGACAGCATTAGTAATACCGCCTCCTGCGTCGATATGATTATCTTTAAGCATGGCACAATCGGACAGATTATAACGGTGATTTTTTCCTCCGCCGACAGTTACCGCATATTTCTGAATAGGACGAAGATTAGGCAAAGTTTTTCTTGTATCGGCAATAGCGGATTTCGTTCCCTGTATCAGTTCGACACAATGAGCGGTCTGTGTAGCAATACCACTCATGTGCTGTAACAGATTTAAGGCTGTTCTTTCTCCTTTGAGTAAAGTTTTTGTTTTGCCCGTAATCGTGGCGATAATATCACCGTATTTTACTTTTTCGCCGTCTTTAATGAATATCTCGTAAGTAATGTCGCTTTGCAATAGGGTAAATACACGCAATGCAATGTCTATTCCGCAAAGTACACCGTCTGCTTTAGCGATGAATTTAGCGGTATTTATCTGTTCGTCAGGAATAAGATAGTCTGTTGCACAATCAATATAATTGATATCTTCCAGTAAAGCGTTTTTAATCAGATTATCTATATAAAACGGATTTAATAACATATCAATAATCCTCCTGTTGTTTTCTGCCAGTCACTTCCAGCATGATTTCCTGTGCTACTGTTGCCAGACTTTTTGCCTCGATATAATCCGAATTTAGAATATAATCGGTATTTTCAAGGTCTTGTAAAATAGCATTGAAACGCTGGAAACTTTCTTCAAATTTTTCTGTTTTTTTAATGACAAAATAACTGTCCTGTAAGGTGGTGCGGATTTCTGTTCGTATACCTGTCGGCAAAGCAATATGACCTTTGCTGTATTCAGGAACAGCTCCTTTGACAACAGAACAATCCTTTGTCAGTTTATCCATGATATCGGTTGTGGCACGCCTTGAAAAGACCAGTGCTTCCAATAAACTGTTGCTTGCTAGTCGGTTAGCACCGTGTACTCCCGTATGTGAACATTCTCCTGTTGCATACAGTCTTTCTACTGATGTTCTTGCGTACAAGTCCACATCAATTCCACCCATTAAATAATGCTGACACGGAAAAACAGGAATTTTCTGTACCGTAATATCAATACCTTCTGCAAGACAGTTTTCGTAAATCATAGGAAATCTTGCCTTGATAAATTCAGGGTCTTTATGGGTAATATCCAGATAGAAACTCTCGCTGTTTGTCCGCATGGACTCTTTGATGATTGCCTCGCTGACAACATCTCTCGGGGCAAGTTCTCCTCTTTCGTCATAGTTAAAGGCAAATCTCTCCCCATGACAGTTAAGCAGTACTGCACCCTCTCCACGAACGGCTTCACTGATAAGAAATCTTTCTCTGCCCTGTTCTCCAGCAAATGCGGTAGGGTGAAACTGTATACGGTCAAGGTGCATGATTTTTGCACCCAGCTTTTTGGCAAAAGCAATACCGTCACCTGTGGCAATGGCACTGTTGGTGGTGTATTTATATACCCTGCCAATACCTCCCGTTGCCAGAACACAATAGGAACAAGCTACCGTTTCTATATTGCCGTCTTTCAGCATACCAACATAAAATCCGTTTTCGGTTTTATCTATCGAAAAAACATGCGTATTTTCAATAAAATCAATATTTTTTCTTTCTCTGACCAGTTCAATAAGTCTGTCGGTAACGGCTTTTCCCGTAAAGTCTTTATGATGTACAATTCTGTTACGACTATGACCTGCTTCCAGTGTTTTCAGCAATTCTCCGTTGTTGTCCGAATCGAAATCTACGCCTAGTTCTTTCAGACGGATAACATCTTTTCCACCTTCGCTGACAAGTACTCTGACTGCTTCAGGATTATTTTTATATTTTCCCGCAATCATGGTATCTTTCATATGCAATTCTACATTATCGTCACTTCCGTTCAGAACCGCTGCAATTCCGCCTTGTGCCAAAGAACTGTTGGATAATTCTGCATTTCTTTTTGAAATTATCAGCACTTTATATTTTTCATCAAACTGTAACGCCCCGTACAGTCCTGCTACACCACTGCCGATAATCACTATCGGATAATAATTTTCCATAATTTTTCTCTTCCCTCATCAATTATTGGATTGCTTTATATCATATCACAAAAACATTCCCTTGAAAATAGATTATAGAAAAAATTTCTACTTTAGCGGTTGAAAATGAAACAGTTTGAGTTAAAGGGCTACCGCCCTTTAAAATCCTGTTTTAAGGGCTTCGACCTTAAAAATCCCACAAGGGGCTTTGCCCCTTGACCCCACCACTTTTTGAAAAAAGTGGACAAAAACTTTTAATTTTCACAGCTATATGTTGAGAAAACCATTTTAACCGTTCAAGTGGAAATATTTATATGTTATGTCAATATTACTAAAAAACGCACCTGAAAAATCGTCATATTATAAATTGTTTGTAATGGAAAATTGTGTTATAATTAAATAGCAATCTGAAATTTGAAGTCAGCTAAATTCAGATTGCTAATTACCCAAAGGGAGGTTTTTTTATGATTTATTCCAAAAAAGTGTTGTCTGTGATACTGTCCGCTGTCATGATACAGGGTGTTGCTTTGGCAAGTGCGATAAGTACATCAGCATACACTACACCCACCACCGCAAGCCAGACACAAACCGAAACAGATTTTGAGTACACTGTGTCGAATGATACAGTTACCATTACCCGTTATACAGGTGATGAAGAAAATGTTACCGTTCCGCAGACGATTAACGGCAAAACAGTAACCGCTATTGGTGAACAGGCTTTTTATTCTTGCCAGACAGTTAAGAACATTATTCTTCCCAACAGTATCCAGACTATCGAAGAATGGGCATTTTCATGGTGTGCTAACCTTACAAGAATTACGCTTTCCAATCAGCTCACCGAAATCAAACCTTATGCTTTCAGTCAGACCGGTGCTTTGGTGAGCATTACTATACCCGACAGTGTTACTAAAATCGGCAACAATGCTTTTGAGAGTTCGGGTATTTATGAGATTACCATTCCTGATACAGTTACCGAAATAGGTGAGGCTGCGTTCTGGGAATGTGTCAATCTGGAAACACTGCCTAATCTTGCAGGTCTTACCGCCATCAGTGAAGATACCTTTTTCGGATGTGAAAAGCTGAAAAATATTATTATCCCCGATAATATCAAATCTATCGGACAGTGTGCATTCTGTGCTTGCAAAGCGGCAGTAGATGTTGTTGTTCCTGAGGGTGTCACTTATTTATCACAAGGGGCATTCAGCGGTTGTGCAGGCATGAAAAATATTACGCTCCCCGAAAGTCTGAAAACTGTCGGAGTAGTATGTTTTGAAAACTGTGAGAATATCGAAAATGTATACTATGCAGGCAGTAAAGGACAATGGAATGCTATTGATATTGATATATATTATGATGCCAACCGTTGGCTGGAAAATGCGGAAATTCATTGTAATGTCGGTAAAGCTGCCGAAGAAATTTCCATCAGCGACACAGAGTTGACCTTATATGTAGGTGACCAAAAAACGCTTACCACAAGCCGTATAACAGGCAATACAGACTATGTATGGAAAAGCGATTCCTACTATGTTACTGTTAATAAAGCAGGTCGTATTGTGGCAAGAGAATCGACCGGTGAGGATTGGGCAGTAAAAGTTTATGCTAAGTATAAAGACGGTAAGGCTGTAGCTTGTAAAGTTCATATTTTAGAGAAACCTGTTGTTACGCTTGATAAAACACAGCTGGATATGAGTGTTACGGGAATGTATACCTTACAGCCGTCCGTATATCCTGAAGATGCAAGTGTTACCTATACCTTTAAAAGCAGTAATGCCAATGTAGCTACGGTAAACAAAAACGGGCGTGTTGTAGCCAGAGGTGAGGGTACAGCAAATATTACTGTTACCGCCTCTAACGGAGCAAAAACAGTCTGCGTGGTCAATGTAGCACCGCAGAAAACGGTTACACTGGACAAGTCAACGCTTGAATTGTCCGTTATGGAAATGTATACCTTAAAACCGTCTGTATCTCCACAGGACGAAACCGCTACCTATACTTTCAAAAGCAGTAATACCAATGTTGCTACCGTCAATAAATCAGGTCGTGTTGTTGCAAGAGGTGAGGGTACAGCAACGATTACGGTTATTGCCTCTAATGGTGCGAAAGCAACTTGTACAGTCACGGTTATTCCGCAGAGAACACTTACTCTGGAAAGTGACAATGTGACTTTGGCACTGAAAGAAATGTATACCATTGTACCAATTATGACACCTGCTGATGAAAGTGTAACTTACACATTCAAGAGTAACAACACAAATGTGGCTACTGTAAATAAGACAGGTCGTGTTGTGGCAAGAGGTTACGGTGTAGCCAATATTACGGTAAAAGCATCTAACGGTCTTAGCAAAGTATGTCAGATAGTTGTAGAAGAAGATGAACCTGTTGCACAGAGTATTGTTTACTTCAATCCGTCAGCTGTTGCTAAAGGCGATGAAAGATGGGCAGTATATACATGGAATTCCCTTATCGGTGAACAGTGGCTGAATATGACAGAAAAAGATGGTCTGTATCAGGTTACTTTACCCGATGAGTTTACCAACTATATTATCGTCAGAATGAATGGTTCTTCTACTGAAAATAACTGGAATAACAAATGGAATCAGTCAGAAAACTTGAAATATTCGGCAGATAAAAATCTTATCACAGCAACAGGTTGGGGCAGTGGCGATAAATTTAATGTAACGGAAAGTGCAAAATAATTCTTGCTAAAAAAACAGTAGGTCAAATCGTAGATTTGGCTTACTGCTTTTTCTTTTTTTGCTTTTTGAGTTAAAGGGTTGCCGCCCTTTAAAATCCTGCTAAGGGGCTGCCGCCCCTTAACCCCGCCCACTTTTTTGAAAAAAAGTGGACAAAAAACTTTTAATTGTCATAGCCAGAAGTTGAATAAAGACTTTCGAACGAAGTGAGCCTCAAAAAAGTTTTTGTCGAACTTTTTTCAAAAAGTTCGTGGGGTTCAGGGGCAACGCCCCTGATGGGATTTTAAAGGGCAAAGCCCTTTAATGGATAAAAACACAAAACAAAATTTGCGTAAGCAAATTTTGACATAATAAAACTCCCTATGAATAACATCATAAGGAGTTTTGTATTACTTATCTGTCAGCATAGGTTTTCCTAAAACGCTGAATAACAGTTTTTAATCCGAAATCAATTCGGCTATCACAAAATGACTGAATATGATGGGGAATAGCTTTGTAATAAGCCTCTGCAATTCCGCCTGCAGTACAAGCCATCGTATCAGCGTCACCACCCAAAGAAATAGCATTTCTTACTGCACTTTCATAATCATTTGACTGCAAAAAGGCAATAACTGATGGCGGTACACTTTTATTTGTTCTGCTGTCAAAAGAAATATACTCTCTCAGACTATCTATAGGAACATCTAATTTCATGTCAAACTGTTTCTCACAGAAAGTCTGTATTTCTTTTTTATCTTTACCATGTAAAGCAAGCCATACACTTCCCGCTACAGTTTTTGCTCCTGCGATTGTTTCACGATGATTATGCGTATAATAACAACTGGCTTTTGCCTGTAATAAGACCTGTTCCAGTGTATCATAAGCGTATCCTATCGGTACAACTCTCATCACACCACCGTTTCCGTAACTTTTCTGAACAGAAAGTTCATCACTTTTTGCCCAAGCAGTAAACATTGCTCCATATCCTGCATGAGGATACCGTTTATAATATGCCTGATATTGTACGGCATACTCATAACCCCTTTTTCGAATATCAAAAACAGAAATGTTTTTGGGATTGTTGAGTATTGCCTGACATACCGCAACGGTTAATACCGTATCATCAGTAAAAGTACTTTCTTTTTGTAATGGGAAATTATAGTCTTTGGTGGAATGAACTTCATAATAAGACCCTATAATATCCCCGTATACTGCACCTAACATATTTGTATTTACTGTATAAGCGACTTAATAATATTTTCTGCCTGCATAGCGTCAGCTTTACCACGACTGTTCTTCATGACATAGCCTACCATAGATTTAATTGCTTTTTCTTTACCGTTTTTGTAATCGGCAACAGCTTTCGGATTTTTCTCTACTGCCTCAATACAAAGTTTTTTGGTAGTTTCCTTATCAAGACCACCCATATCACTTTCAGAGATTAACTCACTTGCCTTTTTGCCTGTTTCCAGCATTTTGTCAAGTGTAGATTTAGCAAGGTTCATTTTGATTTTCTTGCTTTCCAACATTCTGACAAGTTCGTTGAGATTTTCAGCGGAAACATTGATGGAAAATTCTTCTT
This sequence comes from uncultured Ruminococcus sp., assembly GCA_902762375.1. GTDB lineage: Bacteria > Bacillota > Clostridia > Oscillospirales > Acutalibacteraceae > CAG-964. Next base: position 49,046 of record CACWNY010000005.1, read on the forward strand.
TTGCGGATTCGTTTTCAATGGTACGGAAAATCTGTCCGATAATGAAGTTAGCGGTCGTTTTCGGATTTTGCGTACCCTCAATCGCTTTTTCAAAATATTCTGCGACTTTTCTGTATTTGATAAGCAACAATGCGTCCGTTTCGGGTATGCCTAATTCTTCTGTGTATCTTTCTAACTTTTCGTCAGGCAATTCAGGAATGGTTTCCTGTAATGCTCTCACTTCTTCATCAGTAACACTGATAGTTACCAAGTCAGGGTCACGGAAATAACGATAGTCATTAGCGTCCTCTTTGCCACGCATACTTGATGTGGTGTTTGTTACGCTGTCATAACGGAGGGTTTCCTGTGTGACTTTACCGCCACTTTCGATAAGGTCAATCTGTCTTTCGCTTTCGTATTCCATAGCTTTTGCCATAAAGGTTATGGAGTTCATATTCTTGATTTCTGTTCTTGTGCCGAACTCTCTTGACCCTTTCGGACGAACAGAAATATTGACATCACATCTCATCGACCCCTCTTCCATACGACAATCTGATACCCCAATATATCTCATAATAAGCTGTAATTTTTCAACATATTCTTTTGCTTCGTCTATGGAACGAATATCAGGTTCGGTGACAATTTCGATAAGGGGAACACCACCACGATTATAGTCAACATAGGTATCACCTTTTTTGTGAATGAGTTTACCTGCATCTTCTTCAATGTGAATACGGTTTAAACGAACTTTTCTGCCGTTACTGAGTTCGATATAACCGTTTTTGCAAAGGGGCATATCGTATTGGGAAATCTGGTAGGCTTTGGGCAAATCAGGATAGCAATAGTTTTTTCTGTCCATTTTGGAAATATGGGAAATTTCGCAGTTTGTGGCAAGTCCTGCCCTTATGGCATAATCAACAACCGCCCTGTTCAGTTTTGGAAGTGTACCTGGTAAGCCAATGCAGACAGGGCAACAATGAGTATTGGGGTCGCCACCAAACTGTGTAGTACAGCTACAGAATATTTTTGTTTTGGTATTGAGCTCGACATGAGTTTCCAAGCCGACAACTAATTCATAATTCATAATTTAACCCCCATTTCTGCACTTCTGAATACTGTATCGTGAGTAGCATTTTCATATTGCCATGCGACATTCAATATTTTTGCTTCGTCAAAGTTGTTGCCGATAAGTTGCATACCGATTGGCATACCTTTTGTGTCAAATCCACAAGGTACAGAAACAGCAGGCAATCCTGCAATATTCATAGGAACAGTGCAAATATCTGTAAGGTATGTTTCAATAGGGTCGCTTACGGCTTTGCCTGTTTCAAAAGCCGTCATAGGAACGGTCGGGGCAAGAATAACATCGACTTTTTCAAAAGCATTCTTAAATTCCTTTACGATAGTGCCACGCAAATTCTGAGCTTTTTTATAGTAAGCGTCATAGTAGCCTGCACTGAGTACATAAGTTCCCAACATAATTCTTCTCTTGACTTCACTGCCGAAACCTTCACTTCTGGTCTTGCAAATCATATCGTTGACATCTTTATAAGACGGTGTTTTGTAACCGTAACGGATACCATCATATCTACCTAAGTTTGAGGACGCTTCCGCACAAGCCAGAATATAATAGACAGGCAAGGAATATTTTAAAGCAGGCAAGTCAAAGTAAACGATTTCCGCTCCAAGATTTTCATATACCTTGCAGGCGTTCAAAATGGCTTCTTTGACATCATCACGAATACCTTCTAAATATTCTTTTGCTATGCCGATTTTCATACCTTTGATGTCGTTGTGGAGAGTATCAAGCGTTTTAATACCCTTGTTACCCTGTGAGGTGGAATCCATAATATCATATTCAGAAATCGTATCATATACGATAGCGGTATCTTCAACAGTTGTTGTGATAGGTCCTATCTGGTCAAAGCCTGAAGCATAGGCGATTAAACCGTATCTTGAAACACTGCCGTAAGTAGGTTTCAGTCCGACAATTCCGCAGAAACTTGCAGGCTGACGGATTGAACCGCCTGTATCTGAACCCAAGCCATAGACGGCAATATTTCCACCGACAGCACTTGCTACACCGCCTGAAGAACCGCCTGCCACATAACCTAAATTATGTGGATTTTTTGCTCCGCCGAAACAAGAGGTTTCGCAGGAAGAACCCATAGCAAATTCGTCCATATTGGTTTTGCCGAGCAGAACAGCACCGTTATTTTTAAGAATATTCCAAACGGTAGCGTTATAGATGGGTTTATAGCCTTTCAGAATTTTGGAACAACAGGTTGTTTCGATACCGTCTGTGGAGATGTTGTCTTTTAAGGTCATCGGAATACCTGCCGTCAACGGTAAATCTTCACCATCGGCAATTTTTTTATCCACATTTTCCGCTCCTGACAATGCCACTTCTTCGGTGATATTGACATAAGCGTTTAACTCTGTATTGACTTTAGCGATACTGTCTAAATATTTTTGCGTAAGTTCTTTACAAGAAATTTCTTTAGCGGTAAGCATGGTATGAAGTGTTTTAATCACGCTTTTCACTTCTGCCACTGTCATCAATCCTTTCGTTTTATAATGAGTAATTATAGAAAAATAACCTTTAGCTGTGACAATCAAAAGTTTTGTCCACTTTTTCAAAAGTGGTGGGGTCGAGGGGCAAAGCCCCTCGTGGGATTTTTAAGGGCGAAGCCCTTAAACACACCAAAATTCAAACAAAATCTGCGTAAGCAGATTTTGTCATAATTCATCAAAATAAGATTCCTCACTTCGTTCGGAATGACACGCCTAAGTTGATGATATTTTCTTACTTGACATTTGTTTCGATAAAGAAAATTTCTTCATCTGTCAGACCATATTTTGCATAAAGCTGTCTGTCTATTTCTGCAACGCTTTTTGTCCAGTCTATATCTGAATTTTCCGTAAAATCCTGTAAGGGAACATATTTCCATTTTGCGGGAGTATTTGCTTGTGTTTTCTTTAATATGCTGTACAATGTTCGAGTAAACTTGCATTTTACATATTTGATTACTGCATTTGCTTCAAACTCTGTAGAAAATTTACCTATACTCAAAAATGTTTCTGTAGAACCCTCTTTAGGATAACCTACAATTGGTGATGCTACAGTTTCACCGAAAACACCTGTTCCCGTTGCTCCAGACATAAACGCCTTATAGTAATAGAGATTATCTACTTTATTCACATACTTTGATTTGATATAACGATATACTCGTTTATTATCCATTCTTCCTAAAATTTTCAAATATTCATCATCATCTTCAGGTTCAGTATCATAAAAAACTGTTTTCAATTTTTCAAAGCAATTAGATTTTAAATCAAAATCATGACCTTTACTTAATTTACCTTTCAATTCGGGATACTCTTCATACATTATAGGGAGAAAATGATAGGCATAACTTGTTATGATAATTTTGCTGAATGATATATAATCAGAACTATTTATTACTTTATGAAGTATATTATTTAATTCTTCAAAAGGTGTAAAAACTTCGATAGCACCAAAATTTTTATTTTTATCGTAATAAGAAATACAGACACCGCCCTTAATATCGGTATTTGCAAATACATTATCGCTTTTTTGTTCATAGTGACAAACTTTAAAATGTTCATCATTCAACATTTTTTTATTCCACTGTTTTGGGGTACTTCCGGCATTGAATAAAAATCTTGCGGGGGTAATCAACTCTACGGCATTACCAATAGATTGAGCTGCGTCCATAAATAAATGATATACAGGCGGTGCATATGTTGTATTATCTCCCAAAGTTTCATCTTGAAATGGCGGATTGCCTATCACAAAATCAAATTTCAATGACTTTTCCTCTCTTTCAATGCCGTCAATAGAATAATGATTTTTTTAACTGTTCATCAATTATTACCGCTTTTCAGAACGGTAAATTTCTATATGAACCTGATGTTTCAGATAAAGGGTATCTTCATATTTATCAAGAAGTGTCTTGTATTCGGTGAAAAAATCGGCAATCTGTTGTTCCGAAAGACTTGCCCCCACGCCACGACAGGTATTTACTCTGCCAAGCCACTGCTCTTTAGAAAAAGTCAGTACTTCATTATAGGAATGTATGGTGTCAATGGTAAATTTATTGTCTGCCCATTTCGGATAGCAATAGCGGTATTTCTCAAAGCCGTAACCTTTCCAGTCGGGATTATATTTCAGAACAAGCTGTTCCATTTCAGAAATTACCGTGTCTTGAAAGGGAAGCCAGTCCATAAAAATCATACAGAAAATCCCGTTGGGTTTCAGCACACGGTATATTTCATCGGTGGCTTTATCAGGGGCAAAATACTGAAAACACTGTACAGCGGTAACTACATCAAAGCTGTTATCGGGAAAGCCTGTATTTTCCGCCGAACAGACTTTGAACTGAATGTTGTCAATGTGTTTTTCTTTGGCAAGAATTTTTCCGTAAGCAATCTGATTTTCAGAAATATCCGTAGCGGTAAATTCTGCACCTGTATAGGCAAGATTGAGAGGAAGTATGGCTGTTCCACTGCCCAAATCCAGAATTTTCTGACCTGATTTTCCAATACCGAAAGCGATAAGTTTCTCGTACATACTTTTCGGGTAGATATTGCGGTAGTTGGCATAGTCAGAAGATACTTTGCCAAAGTCGAAATTCTTGCCGTTGTCGATAACAGGAAGTTGCATAGGTATCCCTCCTGAATTTGACAAAATTTACTTACGCAAATTTTGATTGGATTTTGGGGAGTTTAAGGGCTGCCGCCCTTGAAAATCCTGCCAAGGGGCTTTGCCCTTTGACCCCACAAACTTTTTGAAAAAAGTTTGACAAAAACTTTTGTGGCTCACTTCGTTCGGACTGTGTTTTAACTGCGTTTTTTGACTAAGAAACAGTCTTCGGCACTGTCGGGAGCATTGGCAAGAATTTTTTCTGTGGGATAGGATTCCACAACAACATCTTCACGGAAAGCGTTTTTCAGATTATTGATATTGTCAAAGTCAGTATTGTCTGAGGGAGCGTTATTGATAGCGTCTGCAAAGTCGATAATGGACTGCATTTCTTTGGTGAGGTCGTCAAGTTCATCTTCTTTTACAGATAATTTGGCAAGTCTTGCGATTTGTATAACATCTTCGTGAGTAACCATTACAACACACCTCCGTTATCAGCGTAATTTGATATGCACTTCTCTGAGTTGCTGTTCAGAAACTTCGTTAGGAGCTCCCATAAGCACATCTTGTGCGTTGCTATTCATCGGGAAAGCAATAACTTCACGGATATTTTCTTCACCTGCCAGAAGCATAAGCATACGGTCAACACCAGGTGCCATACCTGCGTGAGGTGGAGCTCCATACTGGAATGCGGTGTACAATGAACGGAATTTTGTTTTTAAATCTTCTTCGGAATAGCCTGCAATTTTAAAGGCTTCTATCATAATGTCAAGGTCATGGTTACGCACTGCACCTGACGAAAGTTCCACACCATTACAGACAATATCATATTGATACGCCAGAACTTCGGTAGGGTCTTTTTCTTTAAGGGACTGCATACCGCCTTGAGGCATAGAAAACGGATTGTGCGTAAATATGGTTGCTCCTGTTTCCTCGTCATTCTCAAACATGGGGAAGTCAACGATAAAGCACATTTCAAACTTGCTTTCATCAATGAGATTAAGTCTTTTAGCGACTTCTGTTCGGATTTGTCCAGCCAGTTTTGGAGCGTCCTCTTTGGTATCTGCGATAAAGTAAATCACATCGCCTGCTTTGGAGTTGTTGATTTCGATAAGTTTTTCTCTGTCGCCGTCTTTGAGGAATTTATCAATAGGGCCGTCAAAGGTCATATCGTCACGCACCTTGACATAACCCAGACCTTTCATTCCGATAGACAACGCAAAAGCCTCCATATTCTTAAACCACTTTTTCGACTGTGCGGACGCTTCGGGTACATTAATTGAACGGACGGTTTTTTTTCTGAACGGTGCAAAGTCTGTTTCTTCAAACATATCGCTGATATCTTTAATAATGAGAGGATTTCTCAAATCAGGTTTATCCGTACCGTATTTTATCATGGATTCCGCATAAGGGATTCTTGCAAAAGGTGGTTTGGAAACTTCTTTATCCGAAAACTTGGAAAATACACTGTAAAGCACTTCTTCAGCAACCGCAAAAACATCTTCTTGTGTGGCAAATGCCATTTCAAAGTCAAGCTGATAAAATTCACCCGGCGAACGGTCTGCCCTTGCATCTTCATCACGGAAACAAGGAGCTATCTGGAAATATCTATCAAAGCCTGATACCATAAGTAATTGTTTGAAAATCTGTGGTGCTTGCGGTAGGGCATAAAATTTTCCCTTATGTTTACGGCTGGGAATAAGATAGTCTCTTGCTCCTTCAGGGGAACTTGCCGAAAGAATAGGCGTATTGATTTCGTTAAAGCCTAATTCGGTCATTTTACTTCTGAGAAAAGCAATAACTTGACTTCTCATTAAAATATTATCGTGAACTTTTTTATTACGCAAATCTAAAAAGCGATATTTTAAACGAATATCTTCTTTGGTGTCGGTAGAGTTCGGCACTTCAAAAGGAAGTACATTACGACATTTTCCCAATACAGTAAGTGTTTCAACCGTAACCTCTACTGTACCTGTTTCTATTTTGGGATTGATGGTATCTTCATCTCTTTTTACTACTTCACCGCTGATGGTTACCGTACATTCTTTATTGACATCTTTAAGCATAGTATCATCGTGAATTACTGCCTGTACAATACCGTACTGGTCACGGATATCCAGAAACATAACACCGCCGTGGTCACGGATATTTTCTACCCAGCCCGCAACTCTTACTTTCTGCCCTATATGAGTCTCTCTTAATTCTCCACATAAATGTGTCCGATAGCAGTTTGCGTTGTTCATCTTCACATTTCCTTTCAAACATATATTTATACCGTTAAATTATAACATTAATCAAATTTAGTTGCAATATTTTGTTGATGTTTTTTTCTGTAGAATAACGGTGTTTTCACTACAAAATTTGCTATTGCAAATTTTGTTTTGTCTTTGGGGAGTTTAAGGGCTTTGCCCTTAAAAATCCCACGAGGGGCTTTGCCCCTCGACCCCACAAGCCTTTGAAAAGGCTTGACCGAAACTTTTAATTGTCATAGCTGGAACTTAGAGGAACAAGCCGAACGCAGTGAGATTAAAAGTTTTTTGTCCACTTTTTTTCAAAAAAGTGGGCGGGATTGTTAAGGGCGGCAGCCCTTAACTCAGGGGTTCGGGGAGGAACTCCCCGACAACTAAAACTCGATACCTTTACGGGCTTTTATACCTTTTTCAAAAGGATGTCTGATAGATTTTATTTCGCTGATTTTGGCGGTCGGTTGAAAATGATGTGGTCGGCAAGTTGTCTTTCCAGCAACGGATAGTCGTATGCCGTATTAAATTCATCTAAAATCAGCATATCGGTCTGATGGGTCAGCAAAAGTTTTTCGGCTTTTTGCAACAGTTCATTATGACATTGGGTAATTTCTGTTTTGTCCTGTAAAGTCATGTTGCGGGTAAAACCGTAATTTTTGTTACAGCGTTGTACGGTAATATTCGGTACATACTTCAAAGCAAGAAATTCTGAACTTTCATTGCCTTTCATAAACTGAAAAATATGTACCCTCATCTGACTTCCTGCTCCACGCAAGGCAAGACCTATTGATGCAGTAGTTTTTCCTTTTCCGTCACCGCAATAAATATGCAACAAATCCTTATACCCCCTCTTTGATAATCTGATAAATCTGTTCCATATTCAGACTTTTCCGAACCGTATTGGCTAACAGATTGTATTGTATTTCCTTATAAGTTTTTCGGTCTGTTGCGTGTACACGCTGAACCATTCCTTTTTTACGGAATAACGCATGTATCAGTCTTTCCGAAACGGATTGACTGTCAAAAATACCATGTACATAAGTGCCTGCCACATTTCCACGATAAGCACCATCAACAGTGGAATTGTCTTTAACAGCAAAAGACGGTTCATTGACAGTTGTTTTCCCCATATGAATTTCGTAACCGTAAAATTCGGCATTATTCAATGCACTGAAAAAACCGTCTGTACAGATAATTTTCCCTGTTGTATTTGTCCGTGTTTTCAGAGTGGAAAACATGGTATCTATATTCAATAATCCCATACCTGTAATTTCACCGCCGTTTTCGGTATGGTCGGGGTCAGAAATCCTCCTGCCTAACAGCTGATACCCTCCGCATATGCCGAAAATCGGTATTTGTTTAGTATGACATTCTTTGATAGCTTTTTCTAAATGGTTTGTGCGTAACCACTGCATATCCGCAATCGTGCTTTTTGTTCCAGGAATGATAATCATGTCAGGATTTTGCAAATCTTCGGCACGCCCTACATAGCGGACAGCTACATTTTCGTATTGTCGGAATACGGCAAAATCCGTATAGTTGGCTAATTTCGGTAATTTAATCACGGCAATATCAATCAATGTGTTTGTTGTCTTTACGATTGTATCGCAAAGACTGTCCTCACCATCAATCTGACAATCTGTAAACGGCACAACTCCTAATACAGGTTTCTTTCCACGCTCTTCCAGAATTTGTATACCATCATCAAATAATCTTATATCTCCTCTGAACTTGTTGACAATCAGTCCTTTGACTAAATTAAGTTCACTTTCTTCCAACAAAGAAAGTGTTCCCAACAGTTGAGCAAATACTCCGCCTCTATCAATATCACCTACAAGCAGAACAGGGGATTTTACCGTCTGTGCTAATCCCATATTAACAATGTCATCTTTCTTTAAATTCATTTCTACGGGACTTCCTGCACCTTCAATCACAATAATATCATAATTTTGATTGAGTTTTTCATAAGCGTCCATCACATACGGCAGGAATTTTTTCTTGTTGCGGAAATAGTCAAACGCACGCATATTTCCGTAAACTTCACCGTTGATAATTACCTGTGAACCGCTGTTTGTCGTGGGTTTCAATAAAATAGGGTTCATTATTACATCAGGCAAAATCTTACAGGCTTCTGCCTGTACTGCCTGAGCCGTTCCGATTTCCAGATTATCGGGCGTAACATAAGAATTTAATGCCATATTCTGTGATTTGAACGGAGCAACTTTATAGCCGTCCTGAACAAAAATCCGACAAAGTGCTGTCGTCAGCAAACTTTTGCCTACATTCGACATTGTACCTTGTATCATGATAGGTTTAGCCATGTTCTGATAAAATCCTTTCCAGTGTACGAATAAGTATCTGATTTTCTTTTTCAGTGCGGACAGCTATACGAAAATAACCGTCTGCCAGATTGCGGTAATCATTACAGTTGCGGATTAAGATTTTTTGTTCCAGTAAAAGGGTATCAAGGGGTAAATCGGTCTGTAGAAAAATGAAATTCGCACGACAATCAAATACACGAAACGGCAAATTTCTTAAATTTATCGTCAGAAAATCCCGTTGTTTTTCCACATATCCGATAGTCTTGCTAATGAAATCTTTTGCATTTTTCAGTGCAGAAATTCCCGCTATCTGAGCAATTCCCGAAACATTCCAGCATTGTCCCACAGTTTCAATTCTGTTACACAGATTTTCATCACTGCACAAACAATATCCTAACCGTAAACCTGCCATCGCAAAAATTTTAGTAAAGGCTTTCAGAATAATGATTTTATTATTGTTGAGAGTGGCTTTATATTGCTGTGCATTTCTGACAAAATCCAGAAAACATTCATCTATAACCAAATAGATATTTTCTCTGTAACATTTGTCAATAATTTTATCCAGCAAATCTTTTTCGATAAGATTGCCTACAGGATTGTTGGGATTGCAAAGAAAAAAGATATCAATATCATGAAGATAATCAAGAAGTGTTTTGTCGGGAATAAAATTGTTTTGGCTGTCCAAATCAAAATAATGGATTTGACAGCCAAAAGTATGCAGAGCTTTTTCATATTCTGAAAAAGTAGGGGAGAGTAGGAGAGCTTTTTTAGGTCGGAGAGTTTGTACAATGCGGAAAATCAAATCTGTAGCACCGTTACCGCAAACAATATATTGCACAAGAATGTTTTCAAATTGTGAGATAGCTTGTTTTAAAGCGGTACAGCGAACATCAGGGTATTTTTCAATGACGGACAGATTGTGTAAAATCGTTTCCTTGACATTTTCGGGAACACCTAACGGATTGACATTTGCCGAAAAATCATACAATACGCAACGGCTGTAGATATCGCCACCATGAGAAGCGGTAAACATGAGTATATATAAAATCCTTTCTTTGATGAGAATTGATGGAGAAATGAAAATCTGAGTTTTCAGATACGCTTACCAAAAAGAAAAAAGTTATTTACAATTTTTGGGAAATTATGTACAATGTAATTGCAAGATAAAAATAAATTAATGGAGAGATGAATATGGAATTTCTGACAGACAAAGTATATACAGATGGTTTTTCAATGACATATCTGCGATTTGGACACGGTAAAACTCCATTGGTTATCTTACCCGGATTGAGTGTACAGAGTATGATACCTTTAGCACCTGTACTTGTCAGGCAATATAAAATCTTTACAGAAGATTTTACGGTATATGTATTTGACCGCCGTCTGGAAGTACCGTTAAACTATCCCATTCGTGAGATGGCATTTGATACCGTTAAAGTGTTACAACAACTGAAACTTAAAGATATTTCTCTTTTTGGAACATCACAGGGCGGAATGATAGCTATGGTAATAGCTCAAGAATATCCCGAACTTGTCAAGCGATTAGTTCTTTGTTCAACAGCCATGCGTATTGATGAAGAACGCTTTTCTGTGATTGCTGATTGGATAGCATTTGCCCAGAAGAAAGACCGTGAAGGGTTATACCTGTCCATTTTTGGAAAAGTCTTTCCCCCATATTACTTTGAGCAGAACAAAAGTGTTTTCTTTCAAATGGCAAAGACGGTTACAGAAGAAGAATTAGAACATTTTATTGTTCTTGCAGAGGGAATAAGAAATTTTACCGCTGAAGATAAAATTTCCTGTATTAACTGTCCTGTTTTATTGGTGGGTGATGAAAAAGACGATGTGTTTGGTATGCAACCGACTACAGAACTGGCAAAGGCACTTTGTTTCAATCCACATCTGGAAACAGAACTTTACGATGGTTATGGTCATGCGTTGTATGACACTGCACCGAATTTCAAAAACCGAATGTACCGCTTTCTGACACAGTGTTAAGAGGCTGTTTTGTCGGGGAGTTCCTCCCCGAACCCCTGATTTAAGGGCTGTCGCCCTTAAAAATCCCACCCACTTTTTTGAAAAAAAGTGGACAAAAAACTTTTAATTGAAGTGGACAAAAAACTTTTAATTGTCATCGCTGACACTTAGCGTAAAATCCGAACAGAGTGAGCCATAAAAGTTTTTGTCGAACTTTTTTCAAAAAGTTCGTGGGGTGCAGGGGCAACGCCCCTGCTGGGGTTGAGGGGCAACGCCCCTCATGGAATTGTTAAGGGCAACGCCCTTAACAAAGAAAGTATCAGCATGATAACAGCCGTACAGTACATAAGATGATTGGCTCTTTGGATATCTGTATTTTCTATTTTTCGGTTGTTGTCACCGATAGTTTTTTTCTTGTGAAGTTTTCCGAAATAATAAGCGTCACCGCCTAACTGAACATTTAAAGCTCCTGCACATACCGCTTCTGTCTGTGCGGAATTGGGACTGTCATGATTAAAACGGTCACGCAACCATATTCTGTATGCGTTTTTTCCGTCAAGATGTGTCAGATAAGATGAAACAATCATTATCAATGCGGTAATTCTGGAAGGTATGAAATTGAAAACATCATCAGCCTTTGCCGAAAACCGTCCGAAATATAAATATTGTTCATTCTTATAACCAAGCATAGAATCCATAGTATTGACCGCTTTATAAAGAAATCCTAAAACAGCACCGCCGAAAATCATATAAAACAACGGTGCGGTAACACCATCAGATGTATTTTCGGCAACCGTTTCTACAGTTGCTTTGATAATACCTGTTTCGTCCAGAACATTTGTGTCACGACCAACTATCATAGACAGATATTTTCTTGCTTTAGGAAGATTGTGTTGTTCCAGTGCATGATATACCTTCATGCTTTCTTTTTGCAGACATTTTGGTGCTATCAGATAATAACAGAAAATACTTTCCACCGCTACGCCGAACCATCTATTGATACGATAGCACAACAGCAGAATAATAAGAGGTATTCCTGTAGACAGCACAACTATTGAAACCCATAACAGCGTTCCTGCCAGAAATTCTTGATGTGGCAAGAGTTTTCGGTAAAATTTTTCTAAGCGTGTTATTGTATTGCCGATAAGCCGTATGGGGTGTGGAAGAGTATAAGGGTCGCCCAGCAGACAGTCAAGCAGAAATCCGAAAACTAAAGGTAGTATTCGTATCATTGGATTTTGTTTTTGATTGTGAGTATGCCGTTATCGAAGTCGCAGATGTAACCGCAACCGTTCCCTAACATATAATCATAGAAATCTTTTTTAGGTCGGCACAGCGTTTCAAAGGTTGTCATAATTGTTCCGCCGTGAATGACAAAAGCCAGTACCCCACAGTTCTTGAACTGTTCTGTGGTTTCCAAAAAAGCAGTAACACATCTGTTTTTGAAATCTTCATAAGTTTCACCGTTCGGAAAAGAAGATTTTCCTTTTCGGGTAATCATGTTCTGAAAATTGATATCTGTACATAAATCTTCATAAGTTTTTCCCTCAAAATCCCCGAAATTACATTCATGCAGATTTTCGACAATATGTAATTCTTTGTCGGGATAGATAATTTCAGCGGTCTGTGTACATCTTTGCATGGGACTGGAAACCAGCACATCAATGTCAGGATAGATATTTTGACGGACTTTGTTTTTGATTTCAGCAATGCCGATATCACAAAGCGGAATATCCTGTGAACCGATATATCTTTTTTCAATATTGCCTGCGGTTTTTCCGTGTCTGATAAAAATAATACGCATTTTTTTATTGCCCTTTCCGAATAAAAAATTTCGTTATAGAAAAAGCCCGATTATTTTGAAAAATAACCGAACTTATCTGTTCATTTCAATTTAGATTTAATGTTATTTCCAGAGGATATTCTTTATCAATCCATATATAGTTAAGTCCGTATTTGGTGCAATTCTGATAATAATACTGATTATCTTGTATTGCACACTCAGCAGTAAAATCAGAATCATTTTTTCTGTTTTCAATCGCATTGGCGTATTTGATAATATCATTAAAATGACGATGGATATATGTTTTGCTCATTATCAGACAAACATATTTTATTTGAGATAAGTATTCTTTTTCAAAAGAATTTTTCCAGTCAAAAGGAATATAACACCCCTCAATAATCAGATGTTGTTTATTCTCTACGGCAGTTTTGATAATTTCCTGTAAAATTCCCCATAAATACGGTGTCAGTTTATCGTCATCATAAGGAGTAAGGTCAGTATTTCCACTTCTTATCAATCCCATTTTCAACAAGTCAATGGATAAATACGGATATTTATATTTATCAAGCATTTTCTGTGCAAGCAAAGTCTTACCTGTGTGAGATGCTCCACTTATCAGAATAACCATTTGTTAGATTCCTTTATACAATTTTTCTACCTGAACGATTGAACATCAGGTAATGATTTTCAAAATCTGCTTACGCAGATTTTATTTTGAATTTTTATCCATTAAAGGGCTTCGCCCTTTAAAATCCCACAAGGGGCTACCGCCCCTTGACCCTGTCCACTTTTTGAAAAAAGTGGACAAAAACTTTTAAGTGGACAAAAACTTTTAATTGTCATAGCTATAGGTTGCTTTTCTATAATTATATCCTTAAGATTGATAACTTTCATTTGTTTAATCTTTTCCACCATAATAACGATGTCATTTTAAGTATAATCAAAAGATAAAGCGTTGTCAAGCGTCATTTTTTGTCCGAATACCAATAAAAACATAATCATATATTATCGTTTTTCTTTAGAATTAAAAGAAAATTTTATCCATAATCTACAATAAAAAAAATATTGAAACTTTTTTCAAAAAAACTATTGACAAAAGACGGAAGATTTGCTAAAATACTGACTGTCGCTTGAGGATAGCGGTAACGCACAGAAGTTGCGGATGTAGTTTAGTGGTAGAACTTCAGCCTTCCAAGCTGATCGTGTGGGTTCGATTCCCATCATCCGCTCCAGCCACTTTTATTCAGCAATGACTATTTGCGCCAGTAGCTCAGCTGGATAGAGCAACTGCCTTCTAAGCAGTAGGTCAGGGGTTCGAGTCCCTTCTGGCGCGCCATGTATGGTGGGTATAGCTTAGTTGGTTAAAGCGCCAGTTTGTGGCACTGGAGACCGTCGGTTCGAATCCGACTATCCACCCCATCTATGATCCATTAGCTCAGTCGGTAGAGCACTTGACTTTTAATCAAGGTGTCCGGGGTTCGAATCCCCGATGGGTCACCACAACCACACAGGTTCACACGCTTGTGTGGTTGTTTTTTCAATTTTCATACCTTGAGCTGTCGCCAAGCGGTAAGGCAACGGACTTTGACTCCGTCATCCCGTGGGTTCGAATCCCGCCAGCTCAGCCATCTTTCTCGTATAAAAAAGATATCAGCTAAAAAACCCCGTAATTACGGGGTTTTTTAGGCTTTTCAGAGCCAAAATTTCATTGTCGTATAAAAGATG
>CACWNY010000006.1 GCA_902762375.1 uncultured Ruminococcus sp.
CAATGGCACAGTCGCTGAATTTCGGTAAATCTGTTTCAGACAACGGTTGGGGAATGTTCACGGCATTTTTGCAATACAAACTTGAAGAAATGGGGAAACAGCTTGTAAAGGTAGATAAGTTCTTTGCCAGTTCACAACTCTGCAGTGTCTGTGGGTTTCAAAACAGTAATACAAAAGATTTGTCTGTCAGAGAATGGACTTGTCCTTGCTGTCAGACAAATCACTACCGTGATATCAATGCCGCTATAAACATACGAAATGAAGGTATGCGAATAATGTTGGCATAAAAAAATAAAAAACAAAACCGTGGGACACACGGGGTTAGCTCGCTGATACTGTACAGGTTGCTGTACTTGAACGAGAAGCCCCCGCCTCTAAGCGAAGCGTAGCAGATGTTTTAGCTATCGTTGAGTGTACATAATTGAAAGTTTTTGGTCAAACTTTTTTCAAAAAGTTTGTGGGGTCAAGGGGCAACGCCCCTTGTGGGATTTTAAAGGGCAACGCCCTTTAACGCTTTCTTTTGTCAAAACTGGGATTGAACGCATAGAAGTTTTTGCTATCAAGTTTGTCGGTCAGAAGTCGCAGACTTTCACCAAATCTTTGGTAATGCACAACCTCTCTCTCCCTTAAAAAACGGATTGGTTCAATAACATCAGGGTCATCGCAAAAACGCAATATGTTGTCATAAGTCGTTCTTGCTTTTTGTTCTGAAAAATATTATTAAAGATAATATTCTACACTTTATTCCCGATTAAATTACTTTATTACTTATTATATACCGAATTAAGACAAAATGCAACAATTATATTTTTCTATCATATACTTTTTTATTCTATAATATATCGCAGACCTTATCAAAAAAGGATTGCATTTATGGTACAAAAAGGAATTGATATTTGTCCGAAATGCGGTGGAGTATTAAAGTATTACGACAGCACCAGAAGATTGGTACGGACGAAACACGGCAGAAAGAATTATATTCTGATACAAAGATTACGATGTACAAAATGCGGTTCGGTGCATAGAGAGTTGCCGAATGATATTTTGCCGTACAAGCATTACGACAGTGAAATCATACAAGGCGTGATTGACGGAACAATTACCTCTGAAACTTTGGGATTTGAGGATTACCCTTGTGAAATCACGATGAAAAGATGGAAAAACCACTGACTTTGTTTTTACTTTTTATATTTTCTAAGCTAGAATAGAAAATGAAGGAGGTGAGAACATGGGAACAGTGGTAAGAGCCAACATCTCTAAGAAAAATGCCTACTGGATTGACAAGCACCGCTATTACGAACTGAAACATTTTTGTTTGCAGTATCCTGTCTGGGTGAAGAGCTATGCTGAATTGAGTTGCAGTCAATCGCAGGGAATTATATTTTCTGAAAAGAAAAGCGGTAAGTCTGACCCGACACTGAAAATTGCTGAACAAAGACTCTTCTATGCACAGAGAATGGAAATGGTCAGCAAAATTGCCAAAAAGACCGATAAGACTTTAGGCGATTATATTTTCAAAGCGGTAACAGAGGGTTATTCTTATACCTATCTCAAAGCTAAGTTAGATATTCCGTGTAGCAGAGATGTTTATTACGAACTTTACAGGAAGTTCTTCTGGTTGCTGGACAAGGAAAGGCAATAAATTCGCAAATTTTACATCTCCTGTTATGGACTATATGTAAAGGAGGTGATTAAGATGTATGATTTTGTTGCACGAAACGGAAAGCAGTTGACGGTATGTTTGAAGTTACTCTACATGGAAAAAGTACCCTATACGGTTAAAGTTGAAGAAGACAATAAGGGGAAAGTTATATACATAGTAGAAGTAAACCTTGAACAGAAACAGTTGGCAGAGTTGAGAGAAAAATACAGAGTTATGATTTCTTAATTCATTGTCAGTAGTAGTCTGAATGAAGGGTCGTGGTATTATGTTGAAAAACATTTTACTACGGCTCTTTATTTTTTTCTACGATTGTGCTATAATTCAATGGGACGGTGATTTTATGAAGATACAAGTTGAATATAACGAATTTGTGCAAGATGAAAACGGTGGGCATTGGGTGATATATACCAAAGAAAAAGAAGTCTTACACCCTGAGCGTGAAGAAAAATTATGTCAGATGTGCGATTTCCCAACATACCCAAAATGTCTTGAAAGCTGTTCAGTCGGAACATTCAAGAAAAACAAAAAGTAAATGATATTTTTATCAATCGAAAGTCGGGAGGAAACTCTCGGCTTTTTGTTTTTCAGTACACAGGTGACGGTAAAACGGTTTATATTTATACAAAAGGAGAATGACGCCAATGGCAACAATGTTTTTAGCAGGTTATATTTCAGGTCTGGTTGTTGGAACAGTATATGGGTTTATTATATTCAAGGTCGTTTCAGTGATAAAAACTGTGGGTTCTCTGAAAATTGACAAATCCGATACGGAACCGAAATTATATTTGGAACTCAAAAAGGAAATAGAGGACATTTCTGACAAGAAACGGATAGTTCTTGAAATTGACAATGTTAATTTTTCTTCGCATAAAACACAAGGACTTTAATGGAACTATGCAGTTTTATATTTGAAAGGGGATTTTAAAAATGAACGAAGAAATCAGGGAGTCATTAGATGAGGAAATCAAACGACTGATTGAGGACTTGGGGACTTTTGAATCAGGCAGTGAAGAGTATGCAAAAGCGACAAAGGACTTGGCGTCACTCTATAAACTCAGAACGGACGAGGAAAAGACCGAACGGGAATTTGACGAAAAAATGGTAGACCACGAAGACGAAATGGAACATAAGCGTCTTCAGTTGGCAGAGCAGAAAAAGGCAAGAATAGGCGGTTATATCGTAGACGGACTGAAAATAGGAGTACCGCTGATAGGACTTGTACTGACTTTAGCGACGAACACGGAAGTATTCAACAAAGGTCTCAGGTTTGAACAGGAAGGCGTATTCACATCGGTAATGGTCAAAGAAGGACTGAAAAACTTTTTTAGAACGCACAAGTAAGAATTATATTCATCAGTAGTTCCAAAACAGAGATGTCGTGTAAAAAGCACGGTATCTTTGTTTTTATATTTCAAGGAGAATTTTATGAGGTATCACCACGAAAAGCCACCGATTTACAGCGGTATGTATGGAGAGCTTTATATTTGTGACCACCCAGTGTATAACAGATGTACACTGTTCAGGATAGGCGATAAAGGGCTGGCGGTCATTCAGCAGAGATTTAATGACGAAACAAAAAGCACCTATTGGAGTGAGATTGATGAGTGGCTTACAGACGAGTTATATTTACACCCGAAATTCAAGAAATTTTTTGATGAGCGTTCGGGAATTTGTACGAATGACGGATTATATCCTACAGTCAATGTCCGACAGATGATGTGGGCATTGAAGATGAAACCTATAGCAAGAAAACGGTGGGAAACGGTATTCGACAGGAGATATATCTGATATTCGCAAAAAATACATCTCCTATAATGAACCTAACATTGAAAGGAGAGGATTGTGATGGACATGTTTGTGTTAAATTTAGTCACTAAGTCGATGAAAGGTGTTTTGAGCAAGTTATTCAGAGGGGCTTTAAAGAAGAAGTTTGGGTGTGATATGGACATTCAGATTAATTCTATTAAGGCAACTAATGAGAACGGTAAGATACGCCTCAAAGCAGATGTAGAGGCTGAAACGACTACAGACGAGTTCTTTAAACTCATCAAAAAAGCAGGTTTGAACTAACGGTAAAGAGGTTGGTTTGATATTATTATCAGACCAGCTTCTTTTTTTTCGCAAATTTTACAAGGTATATTATGAAAACTATATTAAAGGAGACGATTTTATGTTTACAGTAAGAGGAATTACATTTGACAATGAGGAAGAGGCAAAAGCGTTTGCAGAGGCATATGTAAAAAATCCGTTTATGATGGAACGCGTTATGCGTGAAAAAGAAAACGAAGGATTTTATGCAGGTGTCATTGGAACTACTATACTCGCTTCTGTCGGATTAGTCTTTGGAGCAATACTTGCTAAGATATTTTAATCGAAACTTAAAACGGTAAAAAGAGGGGAAACCTGTAATCGAAAAGATTGCACGGTTTCTTTTCTTTTTATTTTTTCAATTCGCAAATTTTACAAAGTGTGTTATGGAGAAGGAAGCGAGACACGAAAGCGTATGGAAACATATCCGCTGGTGACTGATTTTCGATGGGTCAGCACCCTTGCCTTTTCTTTTTATATTTTTTTTAAACCGAAAGGAGAATTTATATGAACACATCAAAAGCAACACAAACAATCGGCAAGGCATTTTTATATTTGAAAAAGTCAACGCCCACAATTTTAACAGGACTGTCAGTAGTCGGAATAGTAGCCACGACAGTTATGACGGCAAAGGCAACGGTAAAAGCGGTTGATATTCTGGAGCAGGCGGAAACAGAAAAAGGCGAGACACTTACCAAAACAGAAAAGATAGTCAAATCAGCACCCGTATATTTCCCGACATTTTTATTAATGGTGGCAACAGCGTTTTGTGTAGCGAGTGTTAATGTTACAAATAAGCGACTTATAGCTGGCTTAATCAGTGCTTACGAATTATCAGACAAGACATTTATGAAATATCGTGAAAAAGTAGAAGAACTTTACGGTGATGATGCAGACGGTCGTATAAAAGAAGAAATCGCCAAAGATGACTACAAAGAAAAAGATATTCCGAATACGGAAGATAAGTGTTTGTTTTATGAACCATTTAGCGGTGAATTTTTTGAGAGAACCAAAGAAGATATTGTTTTAGCAGAATACCATTTCAACCGCAACTTTGCAATCAGAGGTTATGCGGTGCTGAATGAATTATATTCTTTCCTAGATTTACCCAACACAGATTTTGGAGAGGTTATGGGTTGGTCTTTTGATGTCGGAATGTATGAAGGCTGGTGTTGGATTGATTTCGACCACACAAAAATTTATATGGACGATGGCAGAGAATGTTATGTAATAACCTTACCCTTTCCGCCACGAGAAGATTACGAAGATGTCGACTGGTGATTTCGCAAAAAATACAAGGAGTATAATGAAAGGAGATGATGTGTCATGTTTGACAACAAAACTATCAAGCTCATCGGCATTGTTGTATCAGCAATCGGAATAGCAGTTGATGTTATATCGAAAGTTGTAGAAACAAAGCAGATGGAAGAAATGGTACAGGAAGAAGTCAATAAGGCATTAGCTCAGAGAGAAGACGAAGAAGAATAATCGAAGAAGACGAAGAAGTAGTAGTTCTTAAAGATTACAACTTCTTTGTCTTTTATTTTTTAGGAGGTCGCAGAATGAGTAACGCTTGGAAGATTCAGAATGAAACAGTAAAAGACATTGTGAAAGATTACATTGAATATGTCGAATACAATGACTTAGGCAGAAATCTCAAAGAACACAGTTACATCATGTTTTTTGCTATGGATATTTTGGAAGAACTCAGTCGCAATCGCGACAAATCACCACTGGAATTGTTGGAGAACTATCATGAGAAAATGTTTACATTTAGTCATGCGAACCAGTACACAGAAAAAATGTTTTCTATCGGATTGCAGGTAATTGATGATATCCTTGACCAATTTATGTAAGTTGATATTTTTGAAAGGAGAATGAACGATGTTCAAAACAATTTTAAAGACGGTCGCTAAAGGGCTTGGTAAGCATAGTCCTGCTATACTCACAGGGCTTGGTATTACGGGAATGGCAGTAGCAACAGTGCTTGCCGTAAAATCTACACCGAAAGCCGTAGAACTCATTGAGGAAAAGAAGAAAGAAACCAACACCGAAGAACTCACCAAAAAAGAAATTGTTGAAACAACATGGAAGTGTTATATTTCCACAGTTGTATTGTTTGCGGTATCTGTATCGTGCATTATATTTGCAAGTCACACAAACTACAAGAGAAACACTGCATTGGCAAGTGCATATGCTGTCGCAGAAGCAAGTCTTAAAGATTATGCGAACTACCGAAAAGAAGTTGTCAAAGAAATTGGTGAAGAAAAAGAAAAAACTATCAGAGATACAGTTATCAAGAAACGAGTGGAAAAGCAGCCTCTTGACAGTCAGCCTATCATTGTTGCCAATACTGGTGATATTCTTTGTTGTGATTTGATTTCAGGAAGATATTTCAAATCCGACATTAACAAGATGGAAAAGGCTATAAACGAACTCAACCGACAGCTTGTCAGTGAAATGATGGTATCGCTGAATGAATTATATTATGAACTTGGTCTTGAGTACACCAAAGTAGGCGAACAACTTGGCTGGCATTTAGATGATGGTCTGGTAGAAGTTAGGTTCAGTTCGCAACTGACTAAAGAGGGTACGCCGTGCATTGTGTTAGATTATGTCAATCCGCCTAAGTATGATTTTGAGCGTATATTTTAACGGTCGCAAAAAACACAAAGCCTATAATGGAGAGAATCCACAATTATATTTTTCACAAAGTGAAAGGAGAAACAATCATGGAAGAATTAGAAATGATGGAACAGCAGGCAGAGGAAGTTACGGAAGAAACTACGGAAATCGAACCGATTGCGGAGAGTTCTGACGAAATCGAACAGAAGAACGAACTTACAGGAACAGAAGTGGCAGCAGGCTTGGTGGTAGCAGGAGCATTGTTGTATGGAGGTTATATGGCAGGCAAATACATAACCAAAAAGGCACTGATACCACTTGCGAAAAAAGGTGTAAGTAAGGTCAAGAGTTTGTTTGGCAGAAGAAACAACAACGAAACGATTGTAGAAACAGACGCAACAGTAGTAGCGGTTGAAGAAGAAAATTCAGACAGTGATGAAACCAAAAACTAAGAAAGATATTTGACGGTTTATCCACAAGGGGGAGTACCTTTAACAGGGTACTTTCTCTTTTGTTTTTTTATATTTGAAAGGAGCGTATAAAATGGACGACAAATTTCCGTCTAACTCCAATAAGTCGAAAGAAAAGAAAGTTGAGAAAGTGGTCAGCGGAAAAGTAAAGAAAAAAGGTAAATTTCTGGACATTATATTTTCAGAAGATTTCGACAGCGTTAAGGACTACATCATATTCGATGTTGTTATTCCCAACGCAAAGAAAGTCCTTTCCGAGATAATAACCAAAGGGTCTGATATGTTGCTTTACGGAGAAACACGGAGTAATAAAAATAGCAATGCGTCTAAGGTATCTTACCGAAGTTATTATAATTCCGAAACGCCACAGAGAACACGAACAAGCCGTTACTCATTTGATGATATTTTGCTTGATAACAGAGGCGAAGCAGAAGAAGTGCTTTTTCGTATGGACGAGGTAATTGACACTTACGGAATGGTGTCGGTAGCCGATTTTTACGAATTGGTCGGAATTGATGACAGCACATACACCGACAACAATTACGGCTGGACAGACCTGCGTACGGCAAAAGTTGTTCGTGTGTATGACGGTTACATGATAAAACTCCCCAGACCTGTACCTTTGAATTGAGAGGTGTCGCTATGTGGGGTTACTATACAGACTATGGATATTTGGGAATTGTCGGCGATGAATTGATGTTGTTCGCCACTGATACCGAATACTACGAATTTATATTTGAAAGGAGCGTTTCCAATGAAGTTGGTGACGAGGAAAATCGCTAATCAGTTCAGAAAACACCCGTTTATGTCACAGAGAAGAAAGGGCGAAAACGCTAAAGTGCTGGCAAAGTATTTTGACCCTTACGGAACAGCTACATGGCTGATTACTGAAGCACAGCAGATGAGAGACGGCGATTGGCTGATGTATGGATATTTCAAAAAATACGGAGAGTGGTCGTGGGGATACGTGAAACTCAGCGAACTTGGACATCTGAATGACGGTTGTTGTTATGAAGTGGAGAGGGACTTATATATTCCCGAAATCTCCACAGTATCGGAACTGAAAAGAATGAGGTGTGGACAGTATGTATCAGTGCAATGACAGGAATGTATCTCACCCGAAACACTATCAGTCAGAAAACGGTCTTGAAGTGATAGATGTAATTGAGGCATTTACCGAACATCTCAGCGGTATCGAAGCTACCGATACAGGCAATATTATCAAGTATATTTGCCGTTGGAAGAAGAAAAACGGTGTTCAAGACCTTGAAAAGATAATCTGGTATACACAGCATTTGATTAATCATATTAAAAAAGGAGAAACAGACAATGAAAAACAGTAAAATTTTAACAACACTCAGCGGAAGAATAAGCAAAATCGGTTTCGGATTGAAAAAACACAGTCCTGAAATTTTGGTAGTGACAGGTATTGTTGGTGTGGTAGCCAGCACGGTATTGGCTTGTAAGGAAACCACGAAGGCTGAAGCAATTCTGGACGAGGCAAAAAAAGATTTGGATAAAGTCCATAAATGTGCCGAAGATGAAAAACTGAAAGAAAAATATTCCGAACAGGATAAGAAAAAAGACCTTGCGATTGTCTATGCTAAGACAGGTATTAAACTGTTCAAGCTGTATGCACCGTCAATTATATTCATGTCGTTGTCAATTACGAGTATTCTTGTCGGACATAACATTCTGCGTAAAAGAAACCTTGCTCTTGCCACAGCCTATGCAACGGTAGATAAGAGTTTCAAAGAATACAGAAATCGTGTCAAAGAGAAGTTCGGTGAAGAGGTTGACAGAGAACTTAAACATAATCTCAAGGCTAAAGTACTTGAAAAGACCGAAACTGACGAAGACGGTAATGAAAAGACAGTTCTGGAAAACGCAGATATTTCTGAATACGATGGTCATTCATCTTATGCAAGATTTTTCGATGAACATTGTAGCCAATGGTACGGCGACAGAGATTATGCGGAGATGTATGTCAGAGGACAGGAAAGTTATTTCAACAATTTGTTAAAACTGGACGGTTTTGTATTTCTGAATGATGTGTATGATATTTTCGGCATACCAAAAAGCAAAGAGGGACAGGTAGTCGGTTGGCGATATGACCCTGAATCCAACGACAGCGGTGACAATCGAATTATATTTGATATGAACTGGGTAAAAAGAGCAAAATCGGGTAACAATGGTGCGAACCGGTATGAAGATGTAATGCTTATAGACTTCAATGTTGACGGTTATATTTGGGATAAAATCTGAAAGGAGAAATTAACATGAACAAGATAACGGTAATAATGATATTTGTTATGGGTGTGGTCACAGGGTCGCTTGTGGCTTACACCTATGCGAAAAAAAAGTACGAACAGATAGCCAACGAGGAAATTCAGTCCGTAAAAGAGGCTTTCAAACAGAGAACAAGAAAAGACCCTCCCAAAAAAGAGAAAAAAGAAGCACCGAAAGAATCTGAAACACTCAAACAGAAATATGGTAAACAGATGGAAAATCTTGGGTATGCGGACTATTATATTCCGCCTGAAAAAGACGAAAAGCCTTATGTAATCAGTCCTGAAGAATTTGGCGAAATGGACAGTTATGACACTATCAGCCTGACTTATTACGATAATGATATTCTTACCGATGACCATAATGAAGTTCTTGAAAACAGGGACGAACTTGTCGGTAAGGATTTTATGAAACATTTCGGAGAGTATGAAGATGACTGTGTATTCATCAGAAACGATGAAATGAAAGCAGATTACGAAATCCTTATGGAACATAGGAGATACGGCGATGACAAGTAAACAGATTAACAGTTTATATTTTGAATGGTTATGTGGGCTTGTTTGTGGTGAAACACTGGAAACAAGACGGCATGATTTTAAAAGTCTTTTACATAAGCTACATAATATACAGTTTACTTATTCAAGAATGTTCCCTATGGACGCTAATCGTGAGGAAGACGGTATCGACTTGAGATACCGTTTTTCTTATGAAAAAAAATACGATTATCGTATGATAGCTACTTACATTGACGATAAGCCTTGCAGTGTCTTAGAGATGATGGTCGCTTTAGCTTTGCGATGTGAAGAACAGATTATGAGTGACCATGAACAAGGAAATCGTACAGGATTATGGTTCTGGAAAATGATTGACAATCTCGGACTTGACAAGATGGACGAAAAACATTATGACGAAAGCCTTGTTGAGGAAACAGTTGATATTTTTCTTAACAGAGAGTATGAACGCAACGGACATGGTGGAAATATTTTTGTTGTCGACGATGAGAAGTGTAATCTTAAAGCAATGGAAATCTGGTATCAGATGAATGTATATTTAAGAAACTATATTTGACGGAATTTGAAAGGAGAACATTTATGGATAAGATGACGGTTTATATTCTGGAAAGCATGAAGAAAACAAATAAAAAGGTCGGTCTGCTTGCGTTGGGACTTGGTTTGTTCATTCATTACACTGACAAACGAATGACAAAAATGAACAAGCGTATATCCGAGCTTGAAGACAAGATTATATTGTTGAAAGAGGGAGAAAGTGAAATGTGATGCTGGACTTTATGCTGATTTCCACCCGAAGTAAAAAGAGGGGTGTTATCGAAATCTATCCTAAGTTTATTATTAAAAAGAGTAACGATTTGATGATACGGGGCGGAGATTTTTACGCCATATGGATAGAGGAAAAAGGCTTGTGGTCAACAGATGAACAGGACGCTTTACAGCTTATCGACAGGGAACTGGATATTTACGCACAGGAACACAAAGCAAATTTTGATGGAGAAACAGTAAGGGTGTCGCATATGTGGGACGCTGAATCAGGAATGGTTGATATCTGGCACAAGTATTGTCAGAAACAAATGCGAGATAACTTTCATATGCTTGATGAAAAACTGATATTTTCCAACGATGAAGTAAGCAAGACTGATTATGCCAGCAAAAGACTGAACTATCCATTACAGCAAGGCGACTTATCCGCTTACCATAAACTGATGTCGGTATTATATTCTGATGAGGAACGGCACAAAATTGAATGGGCGATAGGGTCTGTTGTTTCAGGTGATAGCAAGACCATTCAGAAATTTATGGTACTGTATGGAAGTGCAGGTACAGGAAAATCGACTGTTCTCAATATTATTCAGCAGTTATTTGACGGATATTATTCTGTTTTCGACGCAAAGGCACTTGGTTCATCAAGTAATGCTTTTGCGTTAGAGGCATTCAAGAGTAATCCACTTGTGGCTATTCAGCATGATGGCGATTTATCTAAAATTGAGGATAATACCCGTCTGAACAGTCTTGTTTCGCACGAATTGATGACAGTGAACGAAAAGCACAAATCTTTATATTCTAATCGTTTCAAGAGTTTTCTGTTTATGGGAACAAATAAGCCAGTCAAAATTACAGACGCTAAGTCAGGACTAATCAGACGACTGATTGATGTCAGACCATCAGGAAACAAACTTTCCCAAAAAGAGTACAGCGATACCGTCAGACAAATTTCCTTTGAATTAGGAGCAATCGCTTACCACTGTTTGCAGGTGTATAACGATAATAAGGATTATTACAACAGTTATATTCCCGTGAACATGATGGGAGCAACGAACGATTTCTATAACTTTGTGATGGATTCCTATTATATTTTCAGCAAAGACGATTGTACAAGTCTGAAAGTCGCTTGGGAGATGTATAAGACCTATTGTGATGAGGCGAAAGTGTCCTATCCTTATTCACAGAGGGTTTTCAAAGAAGAACTCAAGAATTATTTTTGGGAATACAAGGAGCGTTATATTTCTACAGATGGAACAAGAATACGAAATTACTATTCAGGATTTCGTACAGACAAACTTGAAGAGCAGAAATTAACCGACAGTCCTGTTAAAAATGATATTTCGTGGCTGAACTTTAATGAAACGATTTCTATATTTGATAAGGAGTGTGCAGATTGTTCAGCTCAATACGGAAATTTTTATGATATTCCCTCTCAGAAATGGGATTTGGTAACGACTAAACTTTCCGATTTGGACACGACAAAACTACATTATGTCAAGATACCCGAAGTTCATATTGTCATAGACTTTGACATTCCTGATGAAAACGGAGAGAAGTCGCTGAAGAAAAACTTTGCCGAAGCGTCAAAATGGAAACCGACTTATGCCGAACTTTCCAAAAGCGGAAAAGGTATACACCTACATTATATCTATGACGGTGATGTTTCCCGACTAAGCCGTATCTATGATGACCATATTGAAATCAAAGTTTTTACCGGCAAGAGTTCGTTAAGACGGAAACTCACCAAATGCAACAATCTGCCGATAGCTCATATCAGTTCAGGTTTACCGCTGAAAGGGGAAAGTAAAATGGTAAATTTTGAAGCGATAAAAAGCGAAAAAGACTTGCGTATGCGTATCAAACGAAATCTCAATAAAGAAATTCACTCTGCCACAAAGCCGAGTGTGGACTTTATTTATAAAATTCTTGAGGACGCTTACAATAGCGACCTTTGTTATGATATTTCCGATATGCGTAATGCTATTCTGACCTTTGCTTTGAACAGTACCAATCAGTCACAATATTGCGTGAAACTGGTGAATAAGATGAAGTTCAAGTCTGAAAATTATTCACAATCACAGAACAACGATGAACAACCGTTGGTATTCTTTGATGTGGAAGTCTTTCCGAATTTATTTTTAGTCAACTGGAAAATACAGGGTGAGGATAAGAATGTAGTGAGAATGATTAATCCGTCACCGCTGGAAATTGAAAGCCTGTTGAAATTCCGATTGGTAGGGTTCAACTGTCGGAGATACGACAATCATATTTTGTACGCAAGGCTTATGGGGTATACCAACGAACAGCTGTATAAACTCTCTCAAAGAATTATACAGGGCAGTCCGAATTGCTTTTTCGGAGAAGCGTATAACATTTCTTATACTGATGTATATGACTTTTCAAGTAAAAAGCAGTCGTTGAAGAAATTTGAGATTGAACTTGGTATACATCATCAGGAACTTGGTTTGGCTTGGGACAAACCTGTACCCGAAGAATTATGGGAAAAAGTTGCGGAATATTGTGACAATGATGTTATAGCAACAGAAATGGTGTTCAATGCGAGAAAAAGCGACTTTACCGCAAGATGTATCTTGTCCGATGTGGCAGGAATGACAGTAAATGATACAACCAACAGTCTGACCACAAGAATTATATTTGGAAACAACCGTAAACCGCAGAGCAGTTTCAACTATCGTGATATGGGAGATATGAGTGTACCACACCACGATTTTACCATAACCGAAGATATGGAATTATATTCCGGATTTGACGAGTATACCGTCTTTGATGAAAACAACCGACCGATATTTCCAAGCTACAAATTCGAGAACGGCAAGTCGGTTTATCGTGGCGAAGAAGTGGGTGAGGGTGGTTATGTCTATGCGGAGAAAGGAATGTACAGAGATGTTGCTTTGCTGGATATTGCGTCAATGCACCCATCAAGTATTGTTGCAGAAGAATTGTTCGGTAAAGAGTATACACAACGGTTCAAAGATATTCTGGACGCAAGAATTGCCATCAAGCACAAAGAGTTTGACAAGGCAAAAACCATGCTGGGCGGTAAACTTGCCCCTTATCTGACAGATAGTTCCACCGCTAAAGATTTGGCACAGGCTTTGAAAATTGCCATCAATTCTGTATACGGTCTGACATCGGCTAACTTTGAAAATCCTTTCCGTGATATTCGTAATAAGGATAACATCGTAGCAAAGCGTGGAGCATTGTTCATGATAAATCTCAAACACGAGGTGCAGAAAAGAGGGTTCACCGTTGCCCATATCAAGACCGATAGTATCAAAATTCCCAACGCAACACCAGAAATTATATCCTTTGTCATGGATTACGGTAAGGTGTATGGCTATAACTTTGAACACGAGGCGACTTATGAAAAGATGTGTCTTGTCAATGACGCAGTTTATATTGCCAGATACAAAGACGGTGACTGGACGGCAACAGGTACACAATTTCAAGTGCCATATGTATTCAAGCGATTGTTCAGCAGAGAGCCGATTACCTTTTCGGATATGTGCGAAACGAAATCTGTCAGTACAGCTTTATATCTGGATATGAACGAGGATTTGCCTGAAGACAGACACAATTATATTTTTGTGGGAAAGGTCGGAAGTTTCTGTCCGATAAAGAGTGGTTGCGGTGGCGGACTGTTGTGTCGTGAAAAAGACGGCAAGTATCATTCTGCAACAGGTACAAAAGGTTACCGCTGGTTGGAAGCAGAGATGGTCAGACAACTCCATAAAGAAAATGATATTGACCGTTCGTATTATGAAAAGATGGTCAATGACGCAGTGGATACCATTTCTAAATACGGTGATTTTGAGTGGTTCGTGTCAGAGGATATTTTGGAAGACACTCCACCGTGGGTATTGCCTTGTGGAGAGGAGAAGTACAAATCCTGTACGGAATGTCCGAATTTATATTTTGACGGATTGCATACAGATTGTAAGCTAGGTTACGATATTTCGGATTTGATAGCAAAGGAGAGTTTATCTGATGAAAGCGAGAAGAGTGCTGAGTAAAGAAGAACGGAAGGCTTGTCAGCGGTTTATTGTTGAAGAAATTGAACGCAACAAGAATGTGGAGCTGACGAGATTTCTGAAAGTCATCTGTTATATTCTGAACGATGAGTTTGGTTTCGGTAAAGGCAGAGTGGAAAAGCTGATTGACTGCCTGAATGGGTTCATGGAAGAGAACAAAGGCAACGAGATATTTTGGGACAAGATTGACGAACATCTTATCGACAAAATGGGATTGCCTTTCAAACATGAAGATTATGAAGAATGTGAGCAATTCATGAAAGAAAACAATCGTAAAAGGAACATTTAAGGAGAGTGATATTTATGGAAGAAACGAATTTTGATTGTCACGGTTGTGTGTTCAACAGAGGAAGTTACTGTGAATCAGACGGTGATTGTTTAACTGGCGAAAAACACGGTCATCAAAAGGAGCAAGCAGAATTGTCGGTTAAAGATATTTACAAGTTGGCGATTGATACATACGGTCGTGATAATCAGTTGAACATGGCGATTGAGGAAATGGCCGAACTTATTCAGGCTATTAACAAGACAAGACGCTATCCCGACAGTATAAAAGCGAAAGATAATGTCGCAGAAGAAATGGCAGATGTAGCGATTATGTTGGAACAGCTTGCTTTGATTTACGACTGTCATAACGAGGTTCTTAATTGGAAAGAGTATAAGATTGAAAAAATACTGAAAAATCTTATGAAAGATTGATATTTGAAAGGAAGTATTTACGATGGCATACAAAACAACAAAAAATCTTGTGATAGAAAACGCAAGACTGATATTCAGAAACTTTTCAGGCAACGAAACAAGGTTCAACCGTAACGGCAACAGAAACTTCTGTGTAATTATTGATAATCCTGAACAGGCAGAAGAACTCAGACATGAGGGTTGGAATGTACATACTCTCAGACCTCGTGACGATGAGGAAGACGAACGCTATTATATTCAGGTTGCAGTAAGTTTCGGCTATATTCCGCCAAAAGTATTTACGGTCACACGCAAAGGAAAAACACAGCTTGACGAAGAAAGTATCGGTACACTTGACTTTGCAGAGATTTCTAATGTAGACTTGACAATCAGACCATATCATTGGGAAGTCAACGGTAAGACGGGTATCAAAGCATATTTGAAGACGCTGTATGTTACGATTGATGAAGATGAATTTTCGGAGAAGTATGTAGACTGATTGCAAAACCTTACATTATATATTGGTGCTAGCGGTAAAAAAGAAAGGAGAATACTTATGAAATTCAAGATTGGGGAAATTGTTGCAACGAGCGGTGTGGTTGACAAAATGGTACATGACAGAGCATTTGGAGATTTTGTCAGTAAGTCGTTCAACCGTTACATTGATTGTGACTGGGGAGAACTTGATGAGCTTGACCTCAAAAGCAATACGGAAGCCCTTAATAAACAGGAACGGATATTTGGTGCTTACACAAATGACAAAGGCGAAAAAATCTGGATTATTACCGAATGGGACAGAAGTGTAACGACAATTCTTTTCCCGCATGAATATTGATATTTATGGTAGGAATGAACTTATATAATTATCAGCTTGACGCTGTAAAGCAAATGACAAATGGTTGTATACTTTGTGGCGGAGTTGGTAGTGGCAAGTCAAGAACGGCGTTGGCATATTACTTTGTCAGTCAGGGTGGGGAACTTGATATGGAGAATTATATTCCGATGGGTGACCCACCCGAAGACCTGTATATTATCACGACCGCACGCAAAAGAGATACACTGGAATGGGAGGGAGAAATCTCTCCCTTTTTGCTTTCCACAGATAAGGAACACAACTTGTATGCCAACAAAGTAATTATCGACAGCTGGAACAACATTAAAAAGTATGCCGATGTTAAAGACGCTTTCTTTATATTTGACGAACAGAGAGTTGTCGGCAGTGGAGTTTGGGTAAAAGCCTTTCTGAAAATCGCTAAGAACAACCACTGGATATTGTTATCCGCTACACCGGGCGATAACTGGTTGGATTATATTCCGGTATTCATTGCTAATGGTTTTTACCGTAATAAGTCGGAATTTTTACGGGAGCATGTCATATACAGTAGTTATTCTAAATTCCCGAAAGTCGACCGTTATATTAATACAGGCAGGCTTATACGGTTACGGAATAAAATTCTTGTCAATATGGACTTCAGACGACAGACGGTATCACACCATGAAGATGTATATGTGCCGTATGATATTTCCGCATACAAGAGCATTATCCGTAATCGTTGGGATATCTGGAACAATAAGCCCATAGAAAATGCGGGAGAGTTTTGTTATGCCTTGCGAAAAGTGGTCAATAGTGATGAAGCACGGCAGACAGCGGTAATAGAACTGATTGAAAAACACCCAAGAGCCATTATATTCTACAACTTTGACTATGAGCTTGAGATACTGAAACATTTATATTACGGTGAAGATGTTGAGGTGGCGGAGTGGAACGGACATAAACATCAGCCAATACCCGATAGCGATAAGTGGGTATATTTGGTTCAGTACAATGCTGGAGCAGAGGGCTGGAATTGTGTCAAGACCGACACTGTTATATTTTACTCACAGAATTACAGTTATAAAGTTATGGTGCAGTCAAGCGGACGGATAGACAGACTGAATACACCATATACGGATTTATATTACTATCACCTGAAGTCAAGGTCGGGGATAGATTTGGCTATCAGCAAGGCTTTACATGACAAGAAAAAATTCAACGAAACAGGGTTTTATCAGAAGAAAGGAGTTTGATATTTATGAAAAGATTGTCGAAAGTCGTTTACTATTTTGTATTTACAATAGCATTGGGAACAATAGCGAATTATTTTGATATTCCCATTGACTTTACTGTCGGAGAGAATGTCAGAAGACCGAAACAGCATGACTATGAGGAAAGACATTCCGATAACGACAATGATTCCGTTGCTGAAAATGCGATAAAGTCAATCGCAAACAGTGTCAGCAGTAACTCTTTTGGTTGTGATATAGTCTGTGCGGCAGATGATATTTACAAAATAGCGAAACAACATGAAGATGATGAGAAGACTCTTTGTACAGCGATAAAGGAACTCGATTCGCTTATGAAAAAAGTAAGATTTCAGAGCGACAAAGCAATAATATCCAAATTCATCAAAGAACTGGCTACATTATGAAAGGAGCATAACTATGGGTAATAGAGCGGTAATCACAACAAGAAAAAATTTTGAAAACAACGGAGTAGGTATTTATCTTCATTGGAACGGTGGAAGAGATAGTGTTGAAGCGTTTCTGAAATACGCAGAATTAAAAGGTTACAGACCTCCCGATAAGGATTGCTAC
Organism: uncultured Ruminococcus sp.; assembly: GCA_902762375.1. GTDB lineage: Bacteria > Bacillota > Clostridia > Oscillospirales > Acutalibacteraceae > CAG-964. The sequence goes on from CACWNY010000006.1 coordinate 17,777, forward strand.
GGCTGGGCAAGATTATGTCAAGTTATCGGTAATTTCTTCGGTGGCGGATATTCCATAGGCATAGATACTGTTGACAAGCTGGACACTGATAACGGCGATAACGGTACATACATCATTGAAGGCTGGAAAATTGTTGGCAGAGAATATTTCGAGGGTGAAGAGCAAGACTGTCACGAAATGAAAGAAATATTGACGGATATTGATAGCAAGCAACCTCTTGGTGAGCAGTTAGAGGACGCATTATGGAAAGAATGGGGAGGAGAATAACCGTGAGTACAGCGAACTTGAGAAAAGATATCAAGAATAAACTGGACGGCTGGAACGAACGCAGTATGTTTACGCTGAAGAGAGTTAAAAATCTTTCGATGGCGGATATTCACACATTACAGGTATGTTGTGATTTCTATGATGTATATGGTAGCTTGGAAGGACTTGCATTATATTTGAATCTATAAATGAGCAAATCTGAAAATTGCACAAATACTTGTCATTCCGAACGCAGTGAGGAATCTTTTTTAAGACCCTTCACTGCGTTCAGGGTGACAAGTGCATAATCACGAAAAACAATAAATTTACTCATTTATAGTTTGAATCCCGAAGTAAAGCAGGTCTTGACGAAATACAAATTGCTGGAGAGGAGGTGATGGAGATGAGTATCATTACAGAGTTGCTTTTGAAGATAGGGGTCAATGCTGAAGACTGGAAAGTTGATGTAGAGAACATCGGAAAGAGTACGGACGGTTGTCATACGCTTGATGGTTTATATTTTCAGCGTTGCGTACTGTTTGCAACACTTTGCAACACTTTCAAGGAACAGGCATGGAAATCTCATAAGCACGCTGATGGCAGTGACTGTTTTGACGGTAACTGGTTTATAGTCGGTATAGACACACCGAAAGGCACTTACACTTACCATTATGAAAACGCTTACTGGGATATGTTCAAATGCACGGAATTACCCGTAGCGAAAGAATGGGACGGACATACTGAAAAAGATGTCACAAGATTATTGAGTTTATGTGAGGGGAAATGATATTTATGGCGAACATCACAGAGGAACTTGCCACCATACAGACGGGTGTATACGGCAAAGATATTCGTATGGCAATTTACAGTGCGTTGCAGAAACTCAACGAAAACAGTGTTGCAGGAGCAATGCGTTATATTTCGGAAGCAGTAACTATCAGTGTCACAGACGAATACAAGCTGTCATCTAACAAAATCGCACCGTCATCACCTGTTAATATTACGGTACAAGGTGGAGCTGGTACTTCAACAATCGTTCGTACAGACGGCGAGGATTTGGTGGATATTTTGACAGGAAACATTGTTGACAGCACAATGACAACTATCAGAATAACAGCACAAGATGTTATTGCAGGTATCAAGGCAACTGGTAGTATGGGAATAGCTGTAAAGTACTACAGTTATAATTGCGAGGATTTGTTGCAGATGATTGGGAATGGTGGTTCAGCCTTTACACAGACAAGTTATCAGCAACGACTTAATGCAACAAATCTGGATATTACGAGTTCGACTTACACAGTAGAAGGAAGTGAATAATTATGATGATAGAAGAACAAATTGATGTTGTGGCTGATGAATACACTTTTATAGCAGGGGTATATTCGGTATTAACAAGTGTCGGAATGACAATGAACCCATCAATTACTCAACTTAATACGCTTTTTGTAAAAGACGCAGAACATAAAGTTGAATTTACGGCTACATACAGAGGATTAACTTTCCGTTTTAGACGAGCAGCAAATAATAATACCTCAACTCGACTTTATAAGATTAGTGTCGATGGAAGCAAAATTACCGAAACATCATTGATATATCAAAATGATACTAAAGATATTGATACGGTGATAAGTAGACAAAGTTATTTTAGAATCATAACAAACGCTAATATATTATATATACGCACAGCCGAAAACCCTTCGTCAACTAATTACTGTATGCTGTTTTTCTTTGACAAAGCTGTAAATAACGAAGATTATGTTTTATATAAAAAAGAAAATACAACTAGTGCTTCATTGTTGACAAATAGTAATTTTTATATTCTTGGTGATGAAACAAATCAGATATATAAGCCTGCCAGATTATTACAGTATACCGTGCCGAATAACGGTATAGACACTTTAAACAGTCTTGTTTTTTGTGGTACTACCACTGAAGAAAACGCCGTTAAATCGTTGTCAATGACTTTGAATGGTGTAAAAAGTTGTAGTCTTGTTCCTGCTAATAGCGTACTGACAATTAATAATGAACGATATTACAGCGTGGCAACAGACTGCATTGTGAAAATTGATGAGGAGTGATATTTATGGAAAACGAATTTGGAAGTATCAGACTGACAGCCTATGAGCAGATGGACAAAAAGGAATATATTTTGTTGTCGGAAGATGTTGACAAGCTGGATATGATAGTGACAGAAAATGTCGGGGACGGCAGTACAGCGTTTTGTGTAGACACTGGACAGCTTTATATTCTGCATGATAGAACTTGGTATGAGGTGAGTGCTGATGAATAACAGAGAATTATATTTGTATCTTCGTGCTAAAAACAGCGGTAGTGGTTCGCCCGAAACGGAAGAAACGCTGAAAGCACTGATTGACAGGAGTATTATAAGTATTGATATCCCAGATGGTATGACAAACATCGGAAGTCAGGTTTTTAACCAGTGCAGAGACTTGGTGAGAGTGACAATACCCAACAGTGTAACGAACATCGGGTCGTATGCTTTTTGTAATTGCAACAGTCTTGTAAACATCAACATCCCAGATAGTATGGTGAGCTTACAGGCCAATACTTTTATCAACTGTAATAGTCTAACAGACATTGCTCTACCGAGTAGTATAACAAGAGTTGCATCAACTACTTTCAGTGGTTGCACAAGCCTAACAAATGTCACTCTCGGGGACGGGTTTAATGCTAATATGTTAGATTTGTCCGTTAGCACGCTGTATAGCACAGATACACTTGTGGGTATATTAAACGCTCTTGCTAATAGAACTGGAATGTCGGCATATACTTTGACACTTGGTAGTACAAATTTGGCTAAACTGTCTGATGAACAGATAGCCATTGCGACTGAAAAAAACTGGACACTTGCGTGAACGGAGGTGAGATTTGTGAAAACATCGACTGTAAACTTGATAAGACTTGAACCGTCTGAAGGAATGTGTTTGAGAAACGCAAAGACTGGCGAAGTGTTCAGAAGTTATATTTACATAGCTAAATCGCTGTCGGTTGAGGATTTCGAAGAAATAACGGTTGAAGAATACGAGAAAATTGTAGAAACGATGAGCGATGACGAGTAAAATTTATGCCCACTTTCCTATTTGAAAACTGGGCTTATGCCCACTTTTAAACCGGGCGAGGGTATTGTGATGGATATTTTTCGGTGAAATCTGGCTGAAAAGCCCGGTTCTGCCCACTTTCTGCCCACTTTTGGCATATAAAAGTGGGCAGAAAAAATCGTAAAAAGCGGCTAAAAATGTTGAATATTTCAACAAAATAAGAGTATAATACACTGAAATTTGCTGTTTTGGAAACTTTTTGCGACTTTCTGCCCAGATGCCCACTTTTTTCTTTTATTTAATGTGATAAAAAAAAATAATAAAAATATATAAAATAGCGAAAAAAAGTGGGCAAGTGGGCAGAGCAATATTTTCAGGCAAATATTAACTTTTTGTTAAGGATTTAAGGCTTGTCTTGTATCAAGATATTTGGTGTGGTATATTTACTGTATTAGATAACAAAGAGGTAAATACAATGAATGATGATATTCTGAACAAACTTGAAAATCAAGCTAACTTTAATCTTACCGTTTGTGATGACCTGAAAAATATTGACGATAACCCAATATTCAAAAAGGTAAAATTATCGCCGTCACAAAAAATACAGTTCAGTTCTTTAGCAAGTCAACTACCCGCCATAATGTCAGTAGGACAACTGGCGGATATTTCAAAATTACCACAGCTGTATAAATTGTCGTTTCCTGCAGGTGTGGACGGAACATTGATGGCATTGAAACAAGGCGGTTTTTCAACCACTTTGATTGGTGCTAATGGTAGAATTGTTGGAGCATCGTCTATGCACCCAATCACCATACAGACACATACAATGGTGTTGGGAACGGTTACGGCAATGTCTGTTGTTTCGGGACAATATTTTCTGGCACAGATTAACAGTCAGCTCAGGCAAATCAATCAGGGTATGGACAAGATATTGAATTTTCTTTACGGTGATAAAAAAGCCGAACTCACAGCAGAAATATCGTTTGTCAAAAATGCTTGTCAGAATTATAATGCCATAATGGGTAATGATAATCAGGTTGTTGCCACGATTATAGGGTTACAGCAGGCACAGAAAATAGCAATGAAAGATTGTGAGTTTTATAAAGAAGATTTAAAGCGGATTACCTCTGATAAAGATAGCAGCGATATTATCAAAAAGGGAGAAAATGCTCAGCGAGTAGCCGAAAGTTTGGAAACAGCTTTACAGCTTTATGTGATTAGTAATATTTTAGAAATACAATATTCACAAAATTACCACGCGGACTATTTGAATTATCTGGACAAAACTATTTCTGATTATATCGAAAAGGCATATACCGAGTTGGTAAGCGATTTTTCGGCATTATATTCTTCTATGAGAAATCAAGGTACATGGTTCAGAAAAGATACTTCTTCATTGGAAGAACAGATTTATGAAAAAATGGAGTTATTCAAAGATACTGCAAAATCCGAACTCAAAGCTGTTTTTCATTCGGCACTGGAAAATCTGACAAAACCGTGTGAATACTACATTGATAAAGACGGTAATGTATATTTAAAGAATGAACATTGATATTTTTCAAACAGGAGGTTGTGCAATGGAATTTTCAAATAACTACGGTTTTGAGTTTGAGTATAGTAACGGTCGCATAGGTAAATCGACTTATCTCGATGAAGACACCGTCAATACAATAGGCTTTTCAGGAACCAAATGTAATGACCAAAATATATTTGTTTTCTGTAAGAAATGTGACACTTATATGAATTTTGAAGTCGGAAAAAACAATGCTCTTGATGGAAAATATGTGTGTCCTAAATGCGGAAAAAGTGTAAGAGAAAGAACGCCTTATACACAACTTGAAAGAGAAAATGAAACTTTTCTAACGGAACAAGATAACGATTACGAAGATTATTATGACGAAGATGACGACGAAGAAGACAGCGGTGAATATTACGAAGAGGTTTACGGAGAATTAGGAGATTATACTCCGTGGTTAGACGACTGACTTAAACCGAATATGGATATTTTAAAGAGCCTTTTTACAGGCTCTTTTTCTTTTGTTCGCAGAAATTACATTCCCTTTTATGAAGAGAGATAAAATATGTGCTATTTCTTTTGATTTTGTCCAATGACAAGGGGAAAACTATGCGAGAAAATCAATTTCAGGCAAGACTGATTAAAGATTTGAAAAAGATATTTCCTGATTGTATTATCATGAAGAATGACGCAAATTACATACAAGGTATACCTGACTTATTGATATTATACGGTGACAAGTGGGCGTGTCTGGAATGTAAAAAAAGCAGTCATGAGAAACATCAACCCAATCAGGAATATTATGTGGAGCTGATGAATGAAATGTCATTTGCAAGATTTATCAGTCCTGAAAACAAGGAGGAAGTTATTGGTGAACTTCAACAGACATTCCAATCTAGAAGGGCAACACGCCTTTCTAGGTGCGAGTAAGTATCACTGGATAAATTACAGTGAGGAAAAAGTAGCCGAAAGTTATGCCAAATATTTAGCGGTACAGAAAGGAACAATTTTACACGACTTTGCGGCACGATGTATCAAGTTAGGACAGAAATTACCGAAGTCGAATAAAACGCTGAATATGTATGTCAACGATGCTATCGGGTTCAAAATGATACCTGAGCAGATTTTATATTTTTCAGAGAATTGTTATGGTACTGCGGACGCTATAGCGTTCAGAAATAACACACTCAGAATACACGATTTGAAGACGGGCATAACCCCCGCACACATGGAGCAGTTAGAAATCTACACTGCTCTTTTTTGTTTGGAGTATAAATGTAAGCCGATGGATATTCAGATGGAACTGCGGTTATATCAGAACAATGAAATTCAGGTTTACAATCCGACAGCGGAAGATATTTTGTCCATTATGGATAAGATTATCGCTTTTGACAAAATCATTGACAAAATCAAAATGCAGGAGGCATAAACACAATGAATCCTATTGCAAAAGAAATGGAAGATATTTTACAGCATGAAGGGGTCAGTATTTTAGACGGTTCACCAGGCAGAGGGTCAGGAAGATATCCTTTAGGCAGTGGTGACAATCCTTACCAGCACAGTATTGATTTTTATACGAGATGTGGTGAACTCAAAAAGGCTGGTCTTTCAGAAATAGAGATTGCAAAGAGTATGGGTTTTAAATCCACAACGGAATGCCGAAAAGCCTATACGATAGCAAAAAATGATACAAAAAATTCTATTCGTGAACGGGTTTTGATTTTACAAAATCGTGGATATTCTAATACACGGATTGCCGAAGAACTTGGACTGAAAGGCGAAAGTACTGTAAGGTCTATACTCAACGAACAAGCTACGGCAAGAAGAAATGTGGCAAGGAATACTGCTGATTTTCTGAAAAAGATGGTAGATGAAAAAGGCATGCTTGATGTCGGAGCAGGTGTTGAGAGAGAATTAGGAGATATTTCAAGAGTAAAACTGGACGAAGCGTTAAAAATTCTTGAGGCAGAGGGTTATCCTACCTATGGTATAGGTGTACCGCAAGTTACCAATCCTGGAAAACAAACCTCACTTAAAGTGTTGTGTCCTCCTGGAACGAAACACAGTGAAGTTTATAATTACGAAAATATTCATTCGGTTGTGGATTATGCTACCCATGATGGTGGTGAAACATTCGACACTATGAAATATCCTGCCAGCATGGACAGTAAGCGTCTGCAAATTCGTTATGCTGAAGACGGCGGAATTAACAAAGATGGTGTTATTGAACTTCGCAGAGGCGTTCAAGATTTGGATTTAGGAAAATCCCACTATGCACAAGTAAGAATTTTGGTTGACGGAACGCATTATCTGAAAGGTATGGCTTTATATTCTGATGATATGCCTGATGGCGTTGATGTAGTGTTCAATACTAACAAGACGAAAGATAAGTCGAAAATGGAAGTGCTGAAAGAGATTTCCACGACAGACCCTAAAAATCCGTTCGGTTCACTCATTAAAGCAAACGGTCAATCCTATTACATAGATGAAAACGGAGAAAGAAAACTTTCACTTATCAACAAAAGGGCAGAAGAAGGAGATTGGGACGATTGGTCTAAAACTCTTTCTGCACAATTTTTAAGTAAGCAAAGTAAAGAACTCATTGAAAAACAACTTGGTTTAGCGACAGCGGATAAGAAAGCTGAATTTGATGAAATCTGTAAACTGACTAATCCCGCTGTAAAGCAATATTTATTGCAATCGTTTGCTGATGATTGCGAAACAGCAGCGGTTCATCTTGATGCAGCCGCTTTACCAAGACAGCGTTATCAGGTTATATTACCGCTGACGAAAATTAAAGATACTGAAGTCTTTGCTCCGAATTATAAAGATGGCGAACAAGTAGCATTAATAAGATATCCTCATGGTGGTACTTTTGAAATTCCCATTTTGACAGTCAATAACCGAAACGCACAAGGCAAACAGGTAATTGGTAAAGGTGCTTTAGATGCCGTTGGTATCAACAGTAAGGTAGCGGAAAGATTATCAGGTGCTGATTTTGACGGCGATACGGTTATGGTAATTCCTACAGGCGGAAAAGTAAAAATTACTTCTACTCATGCCTTGAAAGGTCTGGAAGGTTTCGACCCTAAAATGAGTTATCCTTATCGTAAGGGTATGAAAGTCATGTCCAAAGAATACACTCAAAAACAGATGGGTGAAGTTTCAAATCTGATTGCGGATATGACGATTAAGGGTGCAAGTACCGATGAAATTGCAAGAGCGGTTCGTCATTCGATGGTGGTTATAGACGCCCATAAACATAAATTAGATTGGCAATTAAGCGAAAAAGAAAACGATATTAAGGGATTAAAGAAAAAGTATCAGGAACATGTCAAAGAAGACGGTAAAATTTCAACAGGAGCATCGACTTTAATAACGAGGGCTAAAAGCGAAGTACGAGTTTTAAGCAGGCGTGGTCAACCATGGGTTAATACTGAAACGGGTGAGCTGGAATGGGAAAGAATTAATCCTAAAACAGGTCAGTTTGAAAGTAAAATTACATACAGGGAGTATATAGACAAAAAAGGTAAGAAGAGGGTATCTACACAAAAGAGTACCCAGATGGCGGAAACTAAAGATGCCCATACTTTATCAACAGGTACAGTTGTTGAGGAGTATTACGCAGAGTACGCTAATGGTATGAAAGCCTTAGCCAATCAAGCAAGAAAAGAAATGCTTGCTACACCTAATCTCAAATATAGTCCCACAGCGAAAAAGACTTATCAAACAGAAGTCGAATCACTGAAAACGCAGTTAGCCATAGCTGAAAAGAACGCTCCAAGAGAAAGAAAAGCTCAGATTATGGCTAATGTCAAGGTGAAAGCGATTGAACTCGACAATCCTGAATTGCCCAAGAAAGAAAAGAAGAAGATTAGTCAGCGAGCATTGGTCGAAGCGAGAACTATTGTTGGTGCTAAGCGAACAGAAATCAAAATCAGTGACAAAGAATGGGAAGCTATTCAAGCTGGTGCAGTAAGCCACAACACATTAAAGAAGATACTGCAGAAAACAGATGTTGATAACCTGAGAGAACGCTCTATGCCAAGAACGAAAACCGCATTGAGTGAAGCTAAGATTAGCAAGATTAAAGCGATGAATAATTCAGGCTATTCAAATGCAGAAATCGCAGAAGCTGTTGGCTGTTCGACTTCGACTGTACTCAATTACTTAAAACTGTAACGGAAAAGAGGTAAATCGTTATGTCACAAGTCTGTTATCTCACGACTTTCGATAATCCTTACAATCCTCACACAGACTTTCTCCAATGGTTTCTCTTTGATGTAGAAAAAGGCTACAATTCTTGTGGCTATTTAGATAGGATTGCCCGAACTTCAGAAGGTCTTTCCGATGAAGAAAACAAAAAAGAGATAGAGAGAGCTATTGATGAGATTATCAAGTACGATTTCAGAAACATCTACAAAAAAATAAAAATCTCCGTCCAAGATGATGAAGATGAAGATGAAAACAACAAAAATTCAGCCTAAAAAGGGATACCTATAGAGGCTGAACAGACAGTAGGGGGGTATCTCGCAAAAACCACCCCCCTATGTCATCGCCGCCCTCCTTAAAAAAGCTCCGGTGGTGATTTTTTGAAAAGCATTTTGACACTTAAAAGAGCCTGTAAAGTGTTTATACACCTCATATTTCGGATTTTTTCTCTCATGTTCGCTTTTTTCTCCTTTCAAGCGGTAACCTCCTTGATTTTTTGGCTTTACAGGTTCTTTTAAGTGTCGATAAAAGTATCCATTCCGTAACAGTAAGGCAGGAAAGAGGGTGAAAGGTATGAAGAAAAGTTCTGAAACTAAACGAAAAATGCGTCCGGCATTGTCCCCTGAAGCAAGAGAGAACCAGCTTATATCTCTTGCCGTTGATTTGGCAGAGAAACAGTTAATGGAAGGAACAGCGTCCAGTCAGGTTATTACACATTATCTGAAATTAGGGTCTACCAAAGAGAAAATCGAGCAGGAAATTCTCAAAGAACAGAAGAAACTTATCGAAGCAAAGACACAAGCCTTACAGACCGCTAAGCGAATAGAGGAACTTTATACCAATGCCCTTGACGCAATGCGAAGTTACAGCGGTCAGGATAATAATGACTATGATTAAGACATATTCCGAACTGTCAAAGCTGAAAACATTCAAAGAAAGGTTTGACTATCTGAAACTTGACGGAATTGTTGGACAGGAAACTTTCGGCTTTGACCGATATTTAAACCAAAGATTTTACAAGTCACAGGAATGGAAAGCGGTAAGGGATTTGGTAATTGTCAGAGATAACGGTTGTGATTTGGGTACAGAGGGGTATGAGATTTATGGTAAAGTTCTCATTCACCATATGAACCCGATTACAGTAAAAGATTTATCGCTGAAGACTGATTTTTTACTCAATCCTGAATACCTGATTTCTACTACAATGATTACCCACAACGCAATACACTATGGAGATGAAACCTTGTTGGTTACTGCTCCGATTACAAGAACAAAAAACGATACTTGCTTGTGGAAAAAGTAAGGGGTGATTTTATGAACAGCATACTTACATCAATCAAGAAAATGCTGGGTATACCAGCAGAAGACAGTGCTTTTGACAACGATATTATTATGCACATCAACACTGTTTTCGGTATTCTTACCCAAATGGGTGTAGGTTCGCAAGACGGATTTTCAATAACGGGTTATGAAGAAACATGGGACGACTTTACCGAAAACCAGACAAAACTGGAAATGGTAAAATCCTATATTTACCTGAAAGTCAGATTGTTGTTTGACCCACCACAAAATTCTTCTTTAATAGAGTCTATTAATCGTCTGATAAGCGAACTGGAATGGCGGTTGAATGTTGCTGTTGACCCGTGAACGGCGAAAATTCTACAAACTATACAAGTACTATTTAGTATAATAATCCGAAAGGTGAATTTTTGTTTTCTATACAAAATGTATTGAAAACAGAAAATATATTGACTTTTTATATAAATGATTTATAATATTAAATAGGAGGTAGTGTCAATGGAAAGTTTTGCAAGAATACAATCTATTGTTATTGAGAATTTTAAAAACATTAAAAGAGGTCAAATTACCTTTTCGGAATACGGGAAAGGTAGCGAAATATATGACAAGAATATTACCGCTGTCTATGGACAGAACGGTTCAGGAAAAACGGCTTTGATTAATGCTATTTCGCTTATCAAACATATTGTGATGGGAAAATCGTTACCCTCTGACATAGAAAACTATATTCGTAAAGGTATAGACAGATTTAAGATAGACATACAGTTTTATTTTAAATTCAAGGAAAATATTTCTATCATTAATTATAGTCTTACTATTGGTGATAAGAATGATGAGGTATTGATACTGGACGAAGAGATAAAAATAAAAGAATTTGCTGATAAACAGTGGAAACATCAGATTTCTGTCATTCATTACAACTTTGAGGGAAATCACTATACTTTACTTCCGAAATATCTTTTTTCTGAATTGAATAGTACACCCGAAAAAGCATTAGGATTAGGAATAGCACAATCTTTAGCTGTCAGGGTTAATCCTGATACGGGTATCAGAAAGAACCATTCTTTATTATTCTCTCAGGAATTTAAAACATTGTTAAGCGATGGTTATAATAGTGATAGGATAGTCCATCTTTCTCGAATTTTAAATAGAATAAGAAATTTTTGTCAAAATAATTTATTGATTATTGACGATGAAACATTGGGAGGCATATCCGAAAACCAACACGCAATACCCGTATTTATAAAGCAGGAAACACATACAGAAAAGAAAGTTCAAATGGTAATAGGAGCAATTCCCATCGAGATTTATCAGCAGACAAAAATACCTACAAGGCTTTTTAAGGTATATGAAAACTTTGTCAATCAAATGAACATGGTGTTACCGACGATTATTCCTGGAATTACTTTGCGTATGACGGGAATAGAAGAAGAATATTTGCCTGACGGGAGCAGTCAAACTGTTTTTTCAATGATGACAGTCAGAGATGGAAAAGAAATATCGTTAAAATACGAATCAGCAGGTGTGAAAAAAATCCTGTGTATTTTAAGTTCATTGATAGCGTCTTTTAATAAGGCTGATATGTGTTTTGTCGTTGACGAATTGGATTCAGGCGTATTTGAATATCTGATAGGTCAAATAGTAACCGTATTCAAGGAAGATGCAAAAGGACAACTGATTTTCACTTCTCATAATCTGCATGTTTTGGAATTACTCGATAATAAATCTATTTATATAACAAGGTTTAATTCGGATAATTGTTATGGCACATTACCGAATGTACAGACAAACAATAATAAAAGATTACTGTATCTTAGATATATCGAATTATCTGATGATGAGGAAGACATTATTTACAATAAAACAAACCAGTATGACATTTCATTCGCTTTTGATGAGGCTTACGAACTTTTTGAAGAAGGTGATTTGTTATCATGAAAAAGTTAGTGATATTTCTTGTTGAAGGTGAAACAGATAAAATAGCATTGGCTAAAACGATTTCTGATAATTTAAAGCCTGTAGCAAAGTTTCATGTTATCAGAACTGATATTACTTCGGATATGGCAACAACTGTAGATAATGTGGAATCTTTAATTGCTAAACGGATAGGATATTTTTTTACAGAAAATCCGCAGTATAATTTTGAAGATGTGCTTAGTGTTATTCAGATAACCGATACAGATGGCACTTATGTGGAAGGTTCAAAGGTTATATACGACAATTCAAATGATAAGGTGCGATACAATAATGATTCTATATCAACGATGTATGTTGAAGAAATAAAGAACCGAAATAAAAGGAAATCATCAGTACTGAATTATTTATCGACACTGAACACAATTAAATACACACGGGAGATCCATTTCAAGTATAGAATATACTTTATGTCATGTAACATGGAGCATGTTTTACACGACTTACCAAATGTTGCAACCGCTGAAGAAAAAGAAAGATTGGCAAAACAGTTTCGAAGAGAAGCTGGTAAAAATGTCAATAAATTGAGAGATATATTATTTTTGCCATCTATCGACTGTGGTGAAAGCGGTTACGATGATTCGTGGAAAGCTATTAAAAAAGGAACGACTTCACTGAAACGAAAAAGTAATTTTTCTCATTTTTTCAGAGAATATATAGATAAAAATTAAAAGTAATCAGAAACCAACAAGAAGATTTTTAAGTTGGTTTCTTTTTTATATGTGACTTATTCGCAAATTTTACAACTCCTTTTATGAAAACAATACTAAATTTAAGGAGAGATTTTTATGACAACATTGGAGAAAATCGCAGTAGCAGTAACAGGTATCGAGTTTATCGGAGCATTGGCATTTGCAAAGGTATTGAAAGTCGGAGTAGATGAGATGGCCAAGAAACAGGGATACGAGAATGCTAAGGATTATCTGAATAAGGTTACGAAAAGAAACTGAAAATTTAAGACGGTTGACAAAACGAAAGAGGCTTATAACAAAGCCTCTTAGTTTTTTTGTGTGAATTTACTTTTTAATTTTGTGTTTTGTGAACATTTCATAAGCACGGTCTGCAATAATTTTTGTTTCGGCTAAATCTACGCCTCCGCCAATAAACGCTCCAACCAAAGGAACCATCTTACCAAGATTGACAAGTCCTTTTTCGCCGTTTTTGGTTATTAATCGAAAACCAACTTTTTGGTTAATCTGAGTAAGCACTTTGCCTGGAATTTTATTGATGCTGGCTGTTGCCATTTTTTCTCCGAATTTAATGCCGAATTTTTTTGTGAGTTCATTCACAGAAATACCAGCAAGACAAGCATATACGAAAGTCTGTACCTGGTCACTTTTTAAGTCATAGCCTGCCATATGAGCCGTACAAGCAATCATTCTCATCTGTACATAAAGCACGCTTGTTATGTTTACTGGAATAGCCGCAAGAGTTACAGGTAAAGCTATAATCCCTCCAAGCCCTGAAACAAATCCTGATGTAGTACATTTAGCGATTTGTGCTGCGTGCATAAGTTGAGTGGCAGTATCAATATTACTATTTACTTTTAAGTAGTCTTTGGCTAATTCGCTTACTGGTGGACTAACAGCCCCGAGACCTTGTAAAGTTTTTTCGTATAATACATCGAGTGTTTTCATGATGTCTTCTTGACTAATTAAATTTGCCATTTATGTACTTCCTCCCATTTTAATCTTTAAATATTTTCACACCTAAAATTGTTGACCCAATCGTTATAACGACTGCTCCAAGTCCAGCGGCAATTCGTAAAACATTAATTTTAAAGTTTCGGCTATCGTTTTCGGCAGCAGCCATTTTGTCGGTAACATCTACGATTTTTTCTATTACATAACGTTGCATATCTTCGGAAAGTTTATCTTTTTTCAGCATCGTTCGTAAATCCTGTAATGTTTCTTTACAGGCAGTAAGAGTTTCTTTACCGTCATCTTTTATCGCTTCAGTACATAAAGAAGAAAGATGTTCTACAATAGCGACGGAATTACTCATAAAATCGGGAAATTGCTCAATACATTTTATGGCTACTTCTTTACTCATTTCAGGAATGGAAGATACAAACTCGATGATTTGTTTTTTATTGATACTTCTAAAATCATTAATACCTAACTGTTTTTTTACTTCTTCTTCACTCAGTAATGCTTTTCCCATAATCCTACCTCCTTGTATTTTATGCACAGTGTGGTCGATAATACTTGTTGTCTTTAGTATATATTATCAGTGAGAGTATGTCAATATTTGTTTTATACAAAAATTTCTAATCAAATTTGTAAGAGGTGATTAAGATGGTTTATGACGATAAATTATACCATTATGGTGTTTTAGGAATGAAATGGGGTGTAAGGAGATACCAAAATAAAGACGGAACACTAACCAAAGCAGGAAAGAAAAGGTACAAGCCGACACAAGAAGATGTGATTTTATATGGTAGAAGAGGAGCTAAAAGAATAGCCGAACGAAGAAATAGAGGAGATTCCCGACGAAAAGCAGAACTTAAAGAATTTGGAATAGATTTAGCTAAAACTATGTCGTTGACATTAGCAACAACAGGCATAATTTACTTAGGAATGAGTGGTAAAGCAGATAAAATTTTAAACTTTGGTAGAAAAGTTGCCGATTCTATGTGGGATATGAAAGTTGTTGATAGTAGCGGAAAAGTTGTTGCAAGATATCGTAATGCTGTTAGTAATGGTCGAGAAGTTGTAACATCTATCATGAAAATTTAAAGATATTACTATGTAAAGGAGTAATTTTTCAAAATGTCTTTATCAAACACGGCTACTCCAAAGTACTACGGTCAGTTTCGTGACGCTGTTATCAGAGGCGAAATACCTGTTTGCAATGAAATCTCAATGGAAATGAACCGTATAGACGATTTGATAGCCAATCCTGGAGTTTATTACGATGACCAAGCTGTTGAAGGCTGGATTAGATTTTGTGAGAATGAATTGACACTTACCGATGGTGGGGATTTACAATTACTTGACACTTTCAAACTATGGGGCGAACAGGTTTATGGTTGGTATTACTTTGTGGAAAGAAGTGTGTATAAGCCAAATCCTGATGGTCATGGCGGTCGTTATATTCGTAAAAAGATCAAAAAACGACTTGTCAACAAACAGTATCTGATAGTAGCAAGAGGTGCGGCGAAGACCGTTTACGGTGAATGTCATCAGGCTTACGGTTTAACCGTCGATACTTCAACTACTCATCAGATAACAACCGCTCCGACAATGAAACAAGCAGAAGAAATTCTGTCACCATTTCGTACTGCTATCGCCAGAGCAAGAGGACCATTGTTTAAATTCTTAACAGAGGGTTCGTTGCAAAATACGACCGGTTCAAAGGCAAAGAGAATGAAATTAGCGCCTACCAAAAAGGGAATTGAAAATTTCCTTACTAATTCATTACTTGAAGTCAGACCAATGCGTATTGCAAAATTACAGGGATTACAGAATAAATACTCTACTGTTGACGAATGGCTTTCAGGCGACATAAGGGAAGATGTCATAGGAGCATTGGAACAAGGAGCATCTAAAGTCGATGATTACCTTATCATAGCAATGAGTTCAGAGGGAACAATTCGTAACGGTAGTGGCGATACAATCAAAATGGAATTAATGGACATTCTCAAAGGCGATTACATCAATCCTCATGTGTCTATCTGGTGGTACAAACTGGATTCTATTGACGAGGTAAATAATCCTGAAATGTGGATAAAAGCCAATCCGAACTTGGGTAAAACCGTAACCTATGAAACTTATCAGCTTGATGTTGAAAGAGCAGAAAAAGCACCTGCCACAAGAAACGACATCTTAGCCAAAAGGTTTGGTATTCCGATGGAGGGCTATACTTATTACTTCACTTACGAAGAAACCTTGCCTCACAAAAAGCGTGACTACTGGCAAATGGCTTGTTCACTTGGAGCAGACCTTTCGCAAGGTGATGACTTCTGT
The DNA here is from genome assembly GCA_902762375.1 of uncultured Ruminococcus sp. GTDB lineage: Bacteria > Bacillota > Clostridia > Oscillospirales > Acutalibacteraceae > CAG-964. Next base: position 34,051 of record CACWNY010000006.1, read on the forward strand.
GCGTTTACTTTTCTGTTTCCTTTGCGTAACGGTTGTTTCGGCATAAAGACGAGAAACTATATTTCATCTTTAACCTTGATGAAATTGCCGTCAGCAATGCGGTTGAAGTATGACCAATTTATGAAAGAGGGCAGTCTCATCGTTTTAGACGGAACGGTTTTAGATATGATGCAGGTCTATGAAGATTTGGACAATCATATTTCAGACTGTTGTTATGATGTACGCTGTTTCGGATTTGACCCATATAACGCCAAAGATTTTGTAGCAAGATGGGAATCTGAAAATGGTCCTTTTGGTATTGAAAAAGTGATACAGGGTGTCAAAACAGAATCCGTACCTTTGGGCGAATTAAAGAAACTTTCAGAAGAACGAATGCTGCTATTCGACGAAGAGCTAATGTCCTTTGCGATGGGCAACTGCATTACTTTGGAAGATACAAACGGAAACAGAAAACTTTACAAAAAAAGACGGGAACAGAAAATAGATGCTGTTGCCGCTATGATGGACGCTTATGTTGCGTATAAACTTAACAGAGAAGCGTTTGAATAAGGGGTATTAATAAAATGTGGAAATACACATATTCTTCTGAATTATACCATTATGGTGTAAAAGGTATGAAATGGGGTATTAGAAGAAGTAAAGAAGAATTGCGGTACAATCGAAATTCTATTGTAGCGGTTTTAAGTAGAAGATTAAAAGATGTAAAGACACCAAACGGAGTTCAAATAACTTCCGTTTCCGTACACGCTTTAGATAGAATTGAAAATCGTGATGACAGAAAAGTCAGTGCAAAAGAAATCGTAAATGCTTTGAATAAACCGATCCATATAGGTCAAGAAAAGATTGACAGCAAAGGTCGTTCCAGTATAAGATATATAGGTAAAAATGCAACCGCTAATGTAAATCCGAAAAGCGGTGTTATAACAACAGTTTGGAAAACAGGCAGTAAAGAGAGAAAGAAATATTTAAAAAAGTGAGTGATATTTATGTTTAATGAAGAAGAGATTACCTATATGAAATCAATAGGATTAAACTTCGATTTTAACAAGTTATCGGACGATGAATATGTAGAAATTGAAGATACAGTTGGCGACCAACTGGTTTGTTTCGGCTTAGAAGATGACTATGCTCTCAATGAGGAGGGAATAATGTGCAAAACGATACTTTCAAAATTACCTTGATTAGTGGAAAAATAAGAACGGAGTGATTAATAATGGAATCTTGGAGAGAAGAACTCTACCATCACGGTATTTTAGGTCAAAAGTGGGGTGTAAGAAGATACCAAAATAAAGACGGAACACTGACCGAAGCCGGAAAACGAAGATTAATGGATTCTGTGATTTTCGACGATAATGGAAAAATTATATCACTGAATGGCAAAAATAAAAATGGTAAGATGAATAGTGCTGAGCAAAGAAATCGTGCCATGTTAAAAGCAAAACACGAAATACACGCTAATGTGGCGAAAGATTATGGCAATTTGGGAAAAATTCTTGAAAGTGGTAGCAAAGTTACCAACTCTAGCTCGTCAATAAATCAAACAATAAAAAGAAACAAGCAAAAAAAAGCTGAAAACAAAATAGATTTGTCTAATATGTCTGATGATGAACTGAGAACCTTGGTTAATCGTCTTAATATGGAGAGAAACTATAGAAGTCTGGCTACTGAAAATGTTGCGAGAGGTCAGGATTATTTATCCGATGCTTTGGATATTGTGGGAGATGTTTTAACAATCGGTGCTTCAGCGGCAAGTATTGCTTTGGCAATTCACACTTTGAAAGGGTGAATCTTCTTGAACGCTATAGTACATCATGGTATAAAAGGTCAGCGATGGGGAGTCAAAAATGGACCTCCGTACCCGATAGAAAAACATCACATAACAAGAAAAGACAAAGTGAAAAAAGCATTTGATATAGCTAAGAAAGATATTCTGTTGCCAGAGGTTAAAAAGGTAGCTATAATAAGTGGAGTTTCGGCTTTAGGGGTAGCGATGGCTTATGTAAGTTTAACTCCGCAGGTCAGAGATTTTACTTATAAAGCTGTTCAGAAGATTGCAAGGTCTAAAACTGAAGATGTTTTTCGATATACCAATATGGGAGCTGGTTTTATAAAACGAACTATCACTTCACAACCAGCACGAACCGGATTAAAAATAGTTGGAGCTGTAAATACTGGTGTGGTGATAAATAAAACAAAAAAACAAATTTAAAGACGAGGGAATTGTATGACTATGAAAGAATTAGAAAATTTTGCTTCTTTGTTTGGAGATAGTTCTAAAAAATTTGAAAAGACATCGTTACAAGGTGCGTGGCAAAAATATGCAAATCCTAATCTAATACCGCTTGAAGAAGGAGCTTGGGAAAGAGCTGTTGTTGAAAAATACAGTACGGACAGTAAAGATTAATGCTGTAAAACACTTTGTATAAGCAGGGTGTTTTTTTCATGTTTAAAATGAGGTGAAAATTCAAAATGGAGATGTCATTTGGTTCCAGGCTTAAACAGGCTTGGAACGCTTTTTTTAACAAAGACCCCACAGACTACTACAAAGACATAGGAGCAAGCTATTATTACCGTCCTGACAGACCACGACTGACGAGAGGTAATGAAAAGTCGATAGTAACAGCCGTTTATAACCGTATCGCATTAGATGTATCAGCAATGGCAATAATGCACACAAGACTTGACGATAACGACCGTTATTTAGAAACGATAGAATCAGGTCTGAATAACTGTCTGACACTTGAGGCAAATCTTGACCAGACAGGGGACGCTTTTAAGCAAGATATTGTGATGTCAATGCTTGATGAGGGTTGTGTGGCGATTGTTCCTGTGGACACTACTATGAACCCGAATATTACCAATTCTTATGATATTCTCACAATGAGAACGGGTAAAATTCTGGAATGGCACCCACAACATATCAAAGTCAGGGTTTACAATGAACGCACCGGAGAAAAAGAAGATATTTTAGTGGCAAAGAAAACCGTTGCGATTATCGAAAATCCTTTGTATGCGGTAATTAACGAGCCTAACTCTACTATGCAAAGACTTATCCGAAAATTAAGTCTGCTCGATGTGGTTGACGAACAAAGCAGTGCTGGAAAGCTGGACTTGATTATACAGTTGCCGTATATTATCAAGACCGACGCACGACGAAAACAGGCGGAGAACCGCAGACAGGACATTGAGCGACAGTTAGCAGGGTCTAAGTATGGTATTGCTTATACAGATGGTACAGAGAGAATTACTCAACTCAACAGACCTGTTGAAAACAACCTGATGTCGCAGATAGAATACCTGACAAATTTGTTGTTCAGTCAGCTTGGCATTACGCAGGGAATTTTAGACGGTACAGCTGATGAAAAAACCATGTTGAATTACTATAACCGTACTATCGAACCAATTCTTTCCGCTATTGTAGATGAAATGAAAAGAAAATTCTTAACAAAGACTGCCCGTTCACAAAGGCAGTCTGTTTCTTTCTTCAGAGACCCGTTCAAGTTAGTTCCTGTATCTGAAATGTCAGAAATCGCCGATAAATTTACAAGAAATGAAATTATGTCGTCAAATGAGATAAGACAGATAATAGGAATGAAACCATCAAGCGACCCTAAAGCAGATGAATTGAGAAACAAGAACCTTAATCAAAAAGTTGAAGAAACAACAAAATTACCAAACGAGGAGGAAATTCAAAATGAAGAAATTTGACTTCAGCGGTTGGGCAACCCGAAACAATCTTCGTTGCAGTGACGGTCGGATGATAATGAAAGACGCTTTCAAATCGAATGACGGTCAGACTGTTCCGCTTGTATGGAACCATCAGCACAATGATGCCTATAATGTTTTGGGACACGCACTTCTGGAAAACCGTGAAGACGGTGTTTATGCGTACTGCACACTCAACGACACCGAACAAGGCAGAAATGCTAAATCACTGATTGAACATGGCGATGTGACTGCTTTATCCATCTATGCCAATCAGCTGCGACAGCAAGGCGGTAATGTTTTACATGGAGCAATCAGGGAAGTCAGTCTGGTGCTGGCGGGTGCAAATCCCGGTGCATACATAGATTCCATTATCAGACATGGAGAAGAATCCGATGAAGAAGCGGTAATTTACACAGGAGAATTTATCAGCTTACAACATTCTGACGAAAAAGAAGAAAGGCAGGAAAACGATATGTCAACAGCCGACACAAAAGGTAAAAACGAAAGTGAAGAAACCGTTGCCGATGTGTTCAACACACTCAGCGAAAAACAGAAAACGGTTGTCTATGCTTTAATTGGTCAGGCATTGGAAGATAACAAAAATTCAACAGAAGAGGATGATGAAAAAGTGAAACACAATATCTTTGACAATGACGAAATTCAAAATAACGATGTTCTCAGTCATTCGGAGCAGATGGAAATTATTGCTGACGCCAAGCGTTACGGTTCATTGAAAGAAAGTGTCTTACAGCACGGCATTACTAACATTGATTATCTGTTCCCCGAAGCAAAATCTCTCAACACGCCCCCCGACTGGATTTCCAGAGAAATGGGTTGGGTCAAGAAAGTAATGGCTACCGTTCATCACACACCGTTTTCCCGTATCAAATCTATGTTCGCTAACATCACAGCAGAAGAAGCAAGAGCAAAAGGTTACATTAAGGGTCACCAGAAGCAGGACGAAGTGTTCGGTTTGCTGAAAAGAACTACTACACCGACAACCATCTACAAGAAACAGAAACTCGACAGAGACGATGTTATAGACATTACTGATTTCGATGTTGTAGCGTGGCTTAAATCGGAAATGCGTATGATGCTTGATGAAGAACTGGCAAGAGCCTTTCTTGTCGGGGACGGAAGAATTTCTTCATCCGATGATAAAATCAACGAACTCAGCATCAGACCTATCTGGAAAGATGATGACTTGTATACTATCAAATACGCTGTTCCTGTTACATCAAGCACTACGGAAGACGAAAAAGCATTGGCGTTCATCAAAGGGGTTATTAAATCCCGTAAGAATTACAAAGGTACAGGCAGTCCTACTTTGTATACAACCGAAGATTTACTCACTGCTTGTTTACTGCTCACTGATACAACAGGCAGAGATTTGTATGATTCCGCAGACAAACTGGCAACAAAGTTGAGAGTGAAAGAAATCATCACCGTTCCTGTTATGGAAAACCTGACAAGAACTAACGCTACCACAAACAAATCCTATGAACTCGGCGGTATTATCGTCAATCTTGCAGACTACAATGTCGGTGCAGATAAGGGCGGAGCGGTTAATATGTTTGACGATTTCGACATTGACTACAATGCACAGAAGTATCTAATTGAAACCCGCTGTTCAGGTGCATTGATTAAACCTTATTCTGCTATTGCGGTTGAATTTGAATCAGCGATTACCACTCCCGCAGGTGGCGGTGAATAATCGCTTTGGAGGAATTTCAAAATGGCGAAATTTTACGGGGTAATCGGTTACGGCGAAACTAAAGAAACTTCTCTTGGTGTGTGGGAAGAAGTCATTACCGAAAGGAATTACTACGGCGATGTACTCCAGTTTTCGAGGCGATGGGATTCGGGTGAAAATCTTAACGACAACCTGAACATCAGCAACAGAATAAGCATTGTAGCCGACCCTTTCGCCTATAACAATTTCCATTTAATGCACTATGTTGTATGGCAGGGAGCAAAATGGAAAATTACCAACATTGAGGTGCAGTATCCACGAATGATACTGACAATAGGGGGCGTATACAATGAACAGACGAACGGAGTTACATAACTTACTTACGAATATTCTCGGTTCAAGGTATGTGTATTTTCAGCCCCCAGAAACGGTAAAGATGGTTTATCCGTGTATTGTGTACAGTTTAGAAACGATTGATACACGGCAGGCAGACGATTTACCGTATACAAAAAACAGAGCGTATTCTGTTATTATCATTGACAAAAACCCTGATTCAGAATTTGTTGACAAGCTGTCAGAACTGAAACTTTGTCGGTTTGAACGACATTATACCGCCAACAATCTGAACCACTGGGTTTTCAGAATTTACTTTTAGGAGGAATTTCAAAATGGCTCAGATTATTTGGGACGAAATAGGCGAACGCTACTATGAAACAGGTATCAAGAAATGCGTGTTATACCCTATCAACAACAGAGTATATTCCACAGGTGTTGCGTGGAACGGTATCACTGCTTTGACTGAAAGTCCGTCAGGTGCGGAATCCAATCCTTTGTATGCAGACGACATCAAGTACCTTAACCTGATTTCCGCTGAAGAACTTGGTGCGACAATCGAAGCGTATACTTATCCTGATGAGTTTGCAGAGTGTGATGGTTCAGCAGAACCTACAGAAGGATTGAAAATCGGACAGCAGAAAAGAAAAATGTTTGGTCTGTCTTATGTGACAACTCATGGTAACGACACAGAGGGTACAGATTACGGTTACAAACTGCATTTGCTTTACGGTTGTCAGGCAGCACCGACAGAAAGAGCATATGCTACTATCAACGATAGTCCAGAAGCTATCACATTCTCTTGGGAACTTACCACTACTCCCGTTGCCGTACCAGGTTATAAGAACACTTCGCTCATCACTATTGATTCAACGAAAGTTGACGCTACAAAACTTAAAACACTTGAGGATATTCTGTACGGTACAGAAAATACAGAACCTCGTCTTCCACTTCCCGCAGAAGTTATCGGTATTCTTACCGAAACTACTCCCTGATAGTTGATTTAATGTGAACTCTCTGAATGATTTCAGCAAAATATTTTTCATTCTGAGATTGATTTTTTTCTGATAATGGAATACAATAGAATTAAAAGGAGAAATAAATTATGTTGTTACAGTTTAATTTTAAGAATTACAAATCATTCAGAGATGACACGACATTGGATTTAACCGCAACAGAAAGTACAAAGTATAACAACCATATTGTTAAGATAGGAAACGAAAAGGTATTACCTGTTTCGGCAATATTCGGTGCTAATGCAAGCGGAAAATCAAATGTTTATTCAGCATTTAAGTATATGTGTGTATATGTATTTAAATCTTTAGATTTTGGCAGTACATCTCGCAGTTCATATAACAGAAAATCTAAATTTATAAAACCATTTCCGTTTTTATTTGATGAAAGCAGTAAAGACGCAGAATCATTGTTTGAAGTGTATTTTACGGCGATAGAAGATGGCACAGTTGTTGTCTATAATTACGGTTTTACGATTAATAAAAACGGTGTATGCGAAGAATGGTTAAATAACAAGACTGAAATGGAAGAAGAGTTTAAGCTGATTTTTTACAGAAATAATGAAGAACTTGATTTATCAGGTATACCACCGAAAAGAAGGGAAAATATCGAAATTGCTCTTTCTGATAAGACTTTGGTAGTATCGTTGGGAGCAGCGTTGAACATCGAAGTACTCAAAACAGTGAGCGACTGGTTTGTGGATAATTATTGTGTCAGTTTCGGAGAGCCGACTGAAAACTTTATATTATCTCGCCTTATGCCTAACAGGTTTGATACAGATGAAAATGTAAGAAAAAAAGTTGTTGATTATTTCTCCAGTTTTGACCCATCTATTATCAGATTAGATGTTGAAATCATAAACCCGAATGATGAAGACCCTGATATACAAGTATATGCTGTTCATAAAATGATTGATTCAGACAAAACAGGTGTTCTTCCACTTGGACAAGAATCGGCGGGAACATTAAAAATGTTTGCTCTTTATCCCGTACTGCAAGATGTATTGGAAAATGGAAGTGTAATGTTTGTCGACGAACTCAACTCAAGATTACACCCGTTGTTGGTCAGAACATTTGTGACAACATTTTTAAACCCCGAAATAAACAAGAAAAATGCACAACTGATTTTCACTTCACACGACACTTGGCAGTTAAATAGTAATTTATTGCGTAAAGATGAAATTTGGTTTACAGAAAAAAATCAAAATGGTATTTCTAATCTTTATTCCTTAGCCGATTTTTCCGATGAAAACACAGTAGAAAATCATGAAGAAGATTATATGCTGGGAAAATATGGTGCCATTCCTACAGTAAAAAATTTTGATATGTAAAGGAAACAGTAAAATATGGCTAAATCAGAACATAGAGGTAAGATAAAACCCAGAAACCAAAATTTTAAACAGAGAGTTCCCGAATTAGGTTATTATTTTATTGTTACCGATACCGAAGAAACTGAGCAAAATTATATTTATGGTTTGAGGGATTCTATTCCTAACAGTTTACAGGGAAAAATTGTCATAAAAGTTGTAGAAACTAGAACAAGGAATCTTGTAGACGAAGCAATGAATTTACAATCTTTAAATCCTCAATACGGTAAAATATGGATTTTGTTTGATAGAGATGAAGTTAAAAATTTTGACGGAATTATTAACTCAGCTATAAATAACGGCATAGAAGTTGGTTGGTCAAATCCTTGCATAGAAATATGGTTTGACGCTTATTTTAACCAAATGCACACCTATCGGGATTCTGTTACTTGTTGCCGAAATTTTACTCATACCTTTAAGAGTAAAACAGGAATAAAGTATAAAAAATCAGACCGAAATATTTATGCTTTGCTTAATCAATACGGTAATGAAAAAACAGCTATTGAAATTGCTGAAAAACGGTTGAATGAACATTTGAGAAATGGCTTTACAATGCCATCGCATATGTGTCCTTGTACGACTGTTCACAGGTTGGTAAAGGAAATAGGTAGTGTCCCTAAAAGGTTGAAGAAGAAAATTGGCGTCCGAAAAAGAAAGTATTAATGAATATACCGATTACAGTTTCATGAAGTTCCTTGCTCTTGG